>DVLE01000042.1 GCA_018715645.1 Candidatus Merdisoma merdipullorum | reverse complement strand
TCAAGATGAGATATCCCATTCGCAAGAAGTAAGACCCCTTGAAGACGACAAGGTAGATAGGGCAGAGGTGGAAGTGCAGTAATGCATGGAGCTGACTGTTACTAATCGGTCGAGGGCTTGACCAAAGAGCGAAGAAAGCAAGAGTTTTTTTCGCGAAGCGTCATAGGATAGAAAAAGTCTTAATAGGATATACAGTATATAGTTTTGAAGGCATAAGGAAGTAAAACCTTCGGAAGAATCTTAGATTCTGCCGGAGGTTTTTTGTATGAAAAATTTCCTGTTCAAAATGTGTAGGAGAGGATACTTTTAGGCGCCTTTATTTACCGGGAAAAATGTGATATGATCCAGACTGGAAGGACAAAAGAAGATGCGGAAATGTGGGGAACAGGCATCGGAAAGAAAAGAGGCAGCAATGAAGTTTGGAAATTTAAAAGCTGAAGTACCGGAGGATATTGTCTTAAAGAGGTTAGAATGTACGCCGGATTCCAGGTCGTATGGAGAGTTCCGGGGGGAACTTTTGGAGATTCGGGAGGAGCTGGAGCGGCGGCTTGCGCCTCAGGGAGCATTTGCGTTCGGGACGCTGCCGGAAGAACTTGCCACGGAGGAGATTCCGGAAGGCTCCCGCGTCGCCTGCGTGATTGTTACGGTGGGAAAAGGAATTTCGGATTATTGTTCTGAATTTTTTCAAAAAGGAGACTGCGTTAAGGGGATGCTGGCAGATTCCTACGCGGATGCCTTTCTTTTTGAGGTGGAAAAATGCTGGCTTGGCCAGCTTACCGCAGTCTGTAAAGAAAAGGGCGTGGGAATTAAAAGACGTCTGGAAATCCCGGAGGAACTGCCGATGGAAGCTCAGAAGTTCGCTTATGAAACCATCGGGAGGAATGCGCTTCCGAAGCTGAGGCTGACGGACGGTTTCATGTTTGAGCCGGTCAAAACGATTTGCTGTCTGTTTTTGCTTTCGGAGGAAGAAGAGGAGTTTCATACAGAGCATAGCTGCCGCCGCTGCAGCAATGTGTCCTGCGATATGAGGGAGCAGGAGCCTGTTCGGATTACAATCAGTATAAATGCGGACAGAATGGAAGCGATATGCCGGGGAGAGGAAAGGATTCTGGAAGTTCTGGCAAAGGAGGCAATCGCTGTCAGCGCAGTCTGCGGCGGACATGGAAGCTGCGGTAAATGCAGAATCCGGTTGCTGTCCGGCGAGACAGCGGTCACCCGCCAGGAGAAAGCCTTTTTTTCAGAGGAGGAGCTTGAGGCTGGCTGGCGGCTGGCCTGTCAGGCCTATCCGCTGACGGACTGCGAGATTGAACTTCCTGCTACGGAGGAAGAATTTCAGATTCTTTCCAGTGGAGAAGGGACTGATAAGAAGCCGGAAAAAGAAAGAGCAGACACGAAGACGGAAAAGAAAAGAGCCGGGAGGAAAGGAGAACGGCACGCGGCGAGAGCGGAAGACAGAAAAGAGCGGGAGAAAATGGAATCTGCGGAATATGGGATTGCCGCCGACATTGGAACGACGACCTTGGCAGTTCAGCTTGTAAGACTCGATACCGGGGAGATACTGGATACAGAGGTATCGGTCAATCATCAGAGAAGCTACGGAGCTGATGTGCTTTCCAGAATCCAGGCTTCCAACGAAGGAAGGAAGAAGGAGCTTCAGGAAAGCATACAAAAGGATTTGTGGGGACTCTTTGAACGGCTCATTGAAAAGAGCGGTGTTTCCGGAGAGAAAGTATCAGAGATCTGTATGGCAGGCAATACGGCCATGGTGCATTTACTTTTGGGCTATTCCTGCGAGGAGCTTGGACGCCTGCCCTTTCGTCCGGTTACACTGGAACCGCCGGTCATGAAGGCGGCAGATGTTTTTGGGAGTGCCTGGAAAACCGGAAGGGCGGAGAGGGGCATCTCTTCGGAGACAAGGACGAGACTTCTACCGGGAATCGCAGCTTTTGTGGGAGGCGACATTACGGCGGGACTGTTGAGCTGTGATTTTGACCGGGAGGAAGAAGCTTGTCTTCTGCTGGATCTTGGCACCAACGGAGAGATCGCGTTGGGAGGGAAAGACAGGATTTTCGTCACCTCCGCGGCAGCCGGGCCAGCCTTTGAAGGCGGCAGTATTTCCTGGGGATGCGGAAGTATTCCCGGCGCTGTCTGTCACGTCAGGATAGGAGAAAATGGGCGGACAGAGGCCAAGACGATAGGGGAACGTCCCCCTGTGGGGATATGCGGAACCGGACTGATCGAGACGGCTGCAGAGCTTTTGCGCTGCGGTTTTATGGATGAGACAGGGCGTCTGGTCCCTGAGTATGCAAAGGCTGGCTTTCCGATAGCCAGAACAGTTTCGGGAGAACCGATCGTTCTGACGCAGAAGGACATTCGGGAGCTTCAGCTTGCAAAGGCAGCCATGCGGGCAGGGCTGGAAATCCTGCTGAGTACGGCGGGGATGGAATATAAGGATGTGCGTCTCGTCTGGCTGGCCGGTGGTTTTGGGTATTTTATGGACTGGAACAAGGCGGCAGCGATTGGGCTGCTTCCAAAGAGCTTTCTTGATCGCGTACAGATCGCTGGAAATTCATCGCTGACAGGCGCCAGACTGGCGCTTACGGAAGATGGAGCCTGGGAACGGGTTGAACGGCTGCGCAGTGTGGCTAAAGAGGTAAGACTGGGCGGGCGAAAAGAATTTCAGGAAGCATACGTGAACGCGATGCAGTTTGGACAGAGGTGAAAGTATGATTATCATCGGGGAAAAGCTCAATGGCGCGATTCCGGCTGTCGCGGAGGCGATTGCCAGGCGTGACGGAGAATGGATCAAAGATATGGCCAGAAAAGAGGCGGAGGCCGGAGCCGATTTTATCGATCTGTGCGCTCCGGTTGAGAGCGGAGAGCTTGAGACGCTGCATTGGATGATAGAGTTGGTTCAGAGTGTGACGGATGTACCGATTTCCATAGACAGCCCAAGTACGGAGATTTTGGCAAAAGCTTGCCAGTACTGTAAAAGTCCGGGATTGTTCAATTCAGTTTCTATGGAGAGCAAAAGACAGATAGACAGGATCCTGCAGCTCATGCAGAAACATCCTGGCTGGGAGGTTATCGCAATGCTCTGCGACGACAGAGGAATCCCCAGGTGCGCGGCGGAGCGCCTGCAAGTTTTTAAGAATATCGTAAAAAAGGCGGACGATTACGGGATCGAACAGTCCAGAATACACATAGACACAGTCACTCAGGCTGCGGCTTTGCTGGATCCGGAGTGTGAGGACGGACCGGGCGTTGCGGCCGTGACAAAAGTGATAAAGACAATCCGCGCCCGGTGTCCCAGGATTCATATCACGTCTGCGATCAGCAATATTTCCTACGGGCTTCCGGCGCGAAGGTACATGAATTATAGTTTTGCGGCATTGGCTCTCTTTCATGGACTTGACAGCGCAATCCTGGATCCGTTGGATGCCGGGATGCTGGCTGTGATAAGCGCTTCGGAAAAACTGCTGGCCCTCCCGGAGACGAAACGGAAAGAGATCGCTGAGGCAGCAAGAGATAAGAGGCTGGCAGAAATGGAGCTTCCCCTGCCGGAAGGAAAGCTTACGCCAGGGGAAGCGGAAAAATACGCAAAGCTGGCAGCGACGATTCTTTCGATGAAGGTTCTGAACACGGATGCAAAAACCATGGCGCCGGACAGGAATGATGGCGCCAGGACAGGAATAATCTACGGAACGGCAGCTCTGCTCGGACTGGATGAGTACTGTATGGAATATATCCGTGCTTATAAGGCTGGATGGTTCAGCAACACAATAGCATAGCCTGCGGCCAGCATTATGCCGCTGAGCAGAAGGATTGCGATCACTGTTGCCACGATCTTTCCGTCCGACTGCCGGGGAAGAGATCCGGAGGACTTGCGTATCAGATAACTTCCGGCATACAGCAGGATCGGAGCCAGAGCCCCGATGACCAGATAAGAACCGATAGCGGAAAGAATATAGGAACGATCCGCAAACATCGCGGCGGATTCTTCTGCGGTCTCCGGGGAGGAGACGAGCGTGGAAAGAAAGGAAAGAAAATTGTTCACAAAATGGTACAGAGCCGGGAGCAGAATATTGTGAGTTTTCTGCATCACGTAGGAAAGGCCGATGCCAAGCAGGGCGGTCGGAAGGAAGCGGTAGGGATCCAGATGAAAGAGGCCGAAGATCAGGCCCATGCCAAGAATAATCACCCAATCCCTTCTTAAAGACTGAAAGCTGTACTGAATAAAGCCGCGGTGCAGGGCTTCCTCGCAGATAGCAGGCATTACGGCGATGATGAAAAGGCGTACAGGAGCAGAAACCGTGGAAAAGATAGAATCCATATTGGAGCTGACTGCAAGATAACCCTCCGGGAAAAAATACATGAGAACCAGGGTGGACAGCATGACCAGAAGAAAGCTGCCGCCCCAGATCAGCAGGGTCCCCATAATCTGTCCGAATCCGGGCAGGCGTATGGGAAAGACAGCCTTAAGACGCTGGCCGGTCAGACGGACAGCAAGAAGCGCGGCAAGGAGCAGACCAAGCTCAGTCAGCGCGAGTCCCAGCATTCCAAAAGCATACTGCAGAGGGGCAAAGACGAAAAAAGATAAAAGTATAATAACAATAAAAGCTATGATTCCATGGATTGGAGTCAGACGGCGGGTGGATTTGTTCATGGCAGATTCGTCCTCCTTTTTTATTCACTGAAAAATTTTTCACTTATGATACCTGTCTGCAAACAATCCGTAAACCGTGCTTCTTCCTGAACGTCGGAGAAGGCTTTTTTGGGAATTATATGCACAAGGACAGGTTTTTTTACAGCCAGATAGTAACAGTTTCTTGTCTGATACAGATCGGCAAACTGCACGTAAGGGCGCAGCAGGATAGAATCCGGCGTGGATATGGTGAGAAACTGAGAGTAAAGCGTTATTTTGCAGGGACTGGACAGGAGAGAAAAATGTTCGCCCTGTTTTTTCAGAGAGCGGGGCAGCAGTACAAAAGGATACAGGACAAAGACTGCCAGAAACAGAAGGATTCCCGCAAAGAAAAGGACGCTCCAGCCCGTCAGGTGAGCGGCAAGGCAGAAAAGAAGGCACAACAGGATAAGGAAGAGATTATTCTCCTCCAGATAATAAAACCTATGCCGTCTGACATCTTTCTGGCATTCCAGATAAAGTCCCGCCCTGTCTGCCTGGGGAATCTGAAACGCGCAGGAATGGAGGGGCGCCTCCGTAATCCGGAGCATATCGGAAAAGGGCGCATCCAGGGGGCGCGGGATTTCGGAAAAGCTGTGGGCGTCCAGACATTCTTTCTGGAAAAAGCGGCTGCTCTCCAGCACAGAGTGTGTGAAAAAGGCAGCTTGGGGAAGAAAGAAACGCAAGTCTCCTGAAAATTCTATCAGAATTCCCTGGTTCTGGATGTGTATACGGGTGATTTCCCGAAGCGGCTTTTGAAAAAAGTAATATTCTCCGTTTGAAAAGGAACGGAGAAAATAAAACCAGCCGTTTTCTGCCCGCAGAGAGCAGAAAAACAGACTGCGATCGGAAGCCTTTTTCAGAAGAGAGAGCGGATTCTGGCGCATAATCAGATAGTAAAGGACGGCAAAGGAGCCGATTAGAAAAAGCAGGCGCTCCAAAAATGGCAGAAAGGAAAACTCTCCTCTCTGGATGGAAAGTATGGCGTGCAAAAACAGAGAAAGGAGCAGAATCAAATAGATAAGAAAGCCATAGAAAAAAGAGGAGCTGCCTCGGAAGGATTGCTTTTCGGAAAATCCTTTCATTTCCCTCTTCACTACTCTTTGATATTCCTGCTTGGTCAGAGTATACTGCCATGTCATATGGAAATTCTCCTTTCAGACATCTGTTTCTTTCAGTCTACCATGCCGGAAATGGGAATGCAACCGCCGGAGCGGGGAATCGTCTCGATTTTCTTTCCCAATGTTGCGGGATGAGAAAAGTATGGTATAATCGTTTAAACGAATGAACCAAAGGAGGCGAATTCATGAAAGAGCATCACCAGGAGCTGAACAGTCTGGCAGAGGAATTTGAAAGCTGCAGGCAGCTTCTGCTTGCGCTTGGAGATGAGAACCGTCAGCACTTGATTCTGGAAATGATGCGGATGGGACAGTGCGACGGTGTCCGCATTGGGGCGATCACAGAAAAAACAAATCTGTCCCGGCCTGCCGTATCTCACCATATCCAGATTTTGAAGGCGGCAGGACTTTTAAAGATGCGCAGGGAAGGGACGAAGAATTATTATTATTTCGACGCGGATATGGAAGCGATGGATCGTCTGATTCAGATGCTGATCCATGCGAAAGAGGTTATGGAGCGGCTGCCAGACAGAAACGGAGAGTAGAAAAGGAGGAAAAAGGAAATGGATTTAATGGAAGCTATCAAGGCGCGGCACAGTGTGCGCCAGTATACAGACAGAGCGCTGGAGAAAGAAGTTATAGAAGAACTGCAGAGTGAGATTGATGCCTGCAATCGGGAAAGCGGGCTGCATATTCAGTTGGTTACAAATGAGCCGAAGGCGTTTGACGGCTTTATGGCCCATTACGGTAAGTTCAGCGGCGTCAGAAATTATATCGCGATGATAGGAAAAAAAGGACCGGAACTTGAGGAAACCTGTGGATATTACGGAGAAAGACTGGTACTCAAGGCACAGCAGCTGGGATTAAATACCTGCTGGGTAGCTATGACCTATAATAAGATAAAAACGGCCTTTACAATAGATAGCGGAGAAAAGCTGTGCATTGTGATAGCCCTTGGCTATGGAAAAACACAGGGGAATTCCCACAAAGTAAAATCCATTGCAGAGGTGACAAAGGGTTCTGAATCCCTGCCAGAATGGTATCAGGCCGGCATCGGGGCGGCTCTGCTTGCTCCTACGGCGATGAATCAGCAGAAATTTACGTTTACGCTGTCCGGCAACCGTGTTTCGGTCAAAGCAGGACTGGGCTTTTACGTGAAAATAGATCTGGGGATTGTCAAATACCATTTCGAGGCCGGAGCCGGGACCGAGCATTTTGTATGGGGCTGAGGAGAATGCGGCGCAGAGCGAATGCGGATCCGGCAGCATTATCATAAGGAAATACGCGGAATTTCAGAGGAAAAAGGGCTTGCAAAGCCTTTTTTCTTATGCTATACTTTCAGAGTTAGCGAAAAAACACGCAGGCGGAACCGGGGACGGTGCCGGAAAAGACGAAAATGGCTTCAGACATCAGAACAGTCATGAAAATCCGGTATTTCACGGTGCTGAAACCTGCGGAAGAACAACCAAAATGGAGGAAAAAAACATGAGTGTAATTTCAATGAAGCAGTTACTGGAAGCAGGCGTTCATTTCGGACATCAGACGAGACGCTGGAACCCCAAGATGGCTCCGTATATCTATACCGAGCGTAACGGTATCTACATTATTGACCTGCAGAAGTCTGTAGGAAAGGTAGACGAGGCTTATAAGGCCGTATTTGACATTGCGGCTCAGGGCGGAACCATTCTGTTCGTGGGAACCAAGAAGCAGGCTCAGGATGCCATCAAGGTAGAAGCAGAGCGCTGCGGTATGTTCTATGTAAACGAGAGATGGCTCGGCGGTATGCTGACCAACTTCAAGACGATCCAGAGCAGAATCGCGCGTCTGAAAGCCATCGAGAAGATGTCTGAGGACGGAACCTTTGATGTACTGCCCAAGAAGGAAGTTATCGCACTGAAGAAGGAGTGGGAGAAGCTTGAGAAGAACCTGGGCGGAATCAAGGATATGAAAAGAATCCCGGACGCTATCTTCGTGGTAGATCCGAAGAAGGAGAGAATCTGCGTTCAGGAAGCGCATACACTGGGCATTCCGCTGATCGGAATTGCCGACACCAACTGCGATCCGGAGGAGCTGGATTATGTGATTCCGGGCAATGACGACGCAATCCGTGCCGTAAAGCTGATCGTTTCCACAATGGCGGACGCCGTAGTTGAGGCAAATCAGGGCGCGGCTGAGGAAGTAGAGGAAGCTTACGAGGAGACAGAGGAAGCTGCAGTCGAGGAGTAAGCAGCGATTCAGCGTGAAGAAATAGTTTGGAGGAACAAAAAATGGCAATCACAGCAGGAATGGTAAAAGAGTTAAGAGAGATGACCGGCGCCGGCATGATGGACTGCAAGAAGGCCCTGACTGCTACAGAGGGAAATATGGATGCGGCTGTAGACTGGCTGAGAGAAAAAGGACTTGCCAGCGCACAGAAGAAGGCTGGCCGTATCGCGGCTGAGGGTATCGTGGACATCTGCGTTGTAGACGACGGCCATAAGGCTGTAGTCGTAGAGGTAAATGCCGAGACAGACTTCGTTGCGAAGAATGAGAAGTTCCGTTCTTACGTAGCAGACGTGGCTGCTCAGGCTGTAAAGACAGAGGCGGCTGACATTGATGCTTTCCTGGCAGAGAAGTGGGAGAAGGATACGTCTCTGACCGTAAAGGAGGCCCTTGCTTCCCAGATCGCTATTATCGGCGAGAACATGAACATCCGTCGTTTCCGTCAGGTGGAGGAGAAGAACGGCTTTGTCGCTTCCTATATCCATGCAGGCGGCAAGATTGGTGTTCTTGTAGACGTTGAGACAGACGTGGTAAACGACGCAGTAAAAGAGATGGCAAAGAACGTGGCTATGCAGGCCGCAGCTTTGAAGCCGCTGTATACCAGCGACGCCGAGGTAGAGCCGGAGTATATCGAGAAGGAGAAGGCTATCCTTCTGGCTCAGATCCAGAACGACCCGAAGGAGTCCCAGAAGCCTGAGAAGGTAATTCAGGGCATGATTCAGGGCCGTATCAACAAAGAGCTCAAGGAGATCTGTCTGCTTGATCAGGTATACGTAAAGGCTGAGGATGGAAAGCAGTCCGTAGGCAAGTACGTAGAGCAGGTTGCAAAGGAGAATAACGCCAAGATTACAATCAAGAGCTTTGTTCGCTTTGAGACAGGAGAGGGACTTGAGAAGAAGGAAGAGAACTTCGCTGAGGAAGTTGCAAAACAGATGGGAATGTAATTTCCTAAAACCAAAGGTGCGTAAAGCCCTTGAAAATCCCGTAAAACGGGCGTTTTCAAGGGCTTTTTTACGTTCTGGAGCGAATCCGTAAAGTATCATAAACTATCGTATTTTACGGGCGAATTTGGGGGATTTTTGGGGGAAGAGTTGGGGGAAGGCTATCCCCCAAATGCCATGTGAAACTTCGCCTCTTTCTTCTGAAATGAACAGGAGAAGTTTGCGTGCCATTTCTTTTTGGGGGATAACGCTATCCCCCAAATTTGAACATGAGTGAGTGTATCTTCCCCCAAATTATCATAAGTTATCAGCAGAAGAAACAGGCAAACTCTGTTTATGAATAAGTGAATATGGATAGATTTTGCAAAAGGCCGTTTGTTCTTTATAGTAGAGAGCAGACGGCTTTTTTGCGTTCTATAAATATATGGCTTTTGTCAGATTTTAAGAAAGAGAGGAAAGGTCAATGAAGAATGATGACAACAAGATCAAAGAGGTAAGAAACACTGTAAATCTAATTTCCGGAGCTTATACACTTCCCTTGATCGAAAAACTGTTTCCCAATAGCCAGAAAATCTCGGATATGGACGATATTTATTTTGCCATAGCTGCGTTGGTTGATACCGGCAGAATCAGCGAGGCGTTTCATATGATAAGAGGCTTGTTTGGAATTGCCGGTATGGAATATCCGCAGGAGATTGCACAGTTGGAAAAATCGGAAGAACTGCAGGAATCTTTCGCGTCAGAATTTATTTTTGATTTTTATGACGTGATTGAGGATAAGAGGTTAGAAACAGAAGAGGAGGAAATTCCCGTTTAGTAGGCGGGAATCATACATAGCCACAATTCTTTATAGCATAGAGATAATCTGTTTTTAGGAAGGTTTGATGAGAATATATTTCATAATTATGGAAGTGGTATATTGATTGATGAAAAAAGATACTTTATAATTATTTTAGGATAGAGATTAGAATATTCAACAGAATATTTTGTCTCCTAGTGTGCCGGGACCGGGGAATGGGGGATATTTGGTGCTATTTGGCGCTGATTTGTCCATATTTTGTGGAGGGAACAAGACGAAATGGGGCGGATAATATCAGGTGGATAAAATGATTTTGTGACTTTTTGCAGGGGAAATTCGTAATGGAAAGGTAGTATGATAGAAAAGGAGACTTAGAAAAATATGAATAATACAAACAATTTTTATGGAAATGTAACTGGGGTTCAAATTCAACAAGGAACTGTAAATTCGGATCAAAAACAAAATTTTTTAGAAGAATTTGATTATGAGAAAGTCTTTCAAATTATAAGAAAAATAAAAAAGTATGATCCGATGTTTGATGAAGAATACGGACAATTGGCGAGTGAAATGAGGGATAAACTTTCCGAAATCGAAAGATTACTGAAAGAAAGAGAGAACCCATCAAAAATCAAAGTATTGTTAGGAGATATTAAGAATTTGTCTTTAGGTGTAGCAGGCAGCGTTATTGCTTCTGGTATTGCCGGCTTATTGCCAATGGGTTAGGTGGGATTAGATATGGGAATAATAATTGAACTTCAAAGAGAAGCATTGGATGAAAGTGTTTCAATTGAATCTTTAATGAGAAAAGCATATTTAGTAGCAAAAAAGCTAAACTTGAAAGAATTTGAAGAGTGGTTAAAACAAGAGCAAAATGGATATGACGAAAAAGTTCCTAAATATCGTTATATAGTTGGAGAAGTACGAGCATGGAATCCTTATCATGGTTGGATACCTGTGGTAGTGTCAGCAGAAATAGCAGATCTTATTTCTAAAATGCCAATACCAACATCTATTTCTGCTATACAAGATTTATATACTTCATGTAAAGGCGCAACTATAAGTTCATCCGTTGGTGGGAAAATAGCAGATTGGTTAAATGAAAATTCTGATAATTTACCGACAAAATTTAATTTTTTTTCTTCTAAAAGTGAATTATATAGGATATTGAGCACAGTAAGAAATAAAATACTAGATTGGGCATTACTGTTAGAAGAAAATGGAATTAGAGATGAGCAAAACGCCTTAATAGAAATTAGAAATTTGGCAGTCAGCCCATGAAATCCAGAAAAAGGGTATTTCATGGCATAGCAAAGCTGGCGTAAGTCCAAAACCTACGCCGGAATGCGAGTATGGG
>DVLE01000041.1 GCA_018715645.1 Candidatus Merdisoma merdipullorum | reverse complement strand
AAATAAGCTTCAATCCGAAGAAATTCACTTAAGTGCTTCGTTCGACTTGCATGTGTTAGGCACGCCGCCAGCGTTCATCCTGAGCCAGGATCAAACTCTCATGTTTAAGTTCTCTCCAGGTCAGAAATCGCTTCTGGCAATCTCTTTCCCGTTTACTGTTAAGGTTTGTTCTTTGAATTATTCTCTTTCAGAATTTTCAAGGTTTACACTGTTTAGTTATCAAGGTTCGCTTTCTTGCGTTCACACGCAACTTTGATATAATATCATGTTTGCTTCCCTTTGTCAACAACTTTTTTAACTTTTTTTCAAGTTTCTTGTTGTTCCTTCAGGAGCAATTCGCTGTCCCTTGAGACAGCTTAATCAATTTACCACACCGTCAATCGATTGTCAACTACTTTTTTCAATTTTTTTCGTCCTTTTGCGTTCTTTTGTAACAGTTCAGCCTAACGGCTGAAGCCGCGGGTTTTAGGGGGATGTCAGTTAATACGGACTTCGGGTGACAAGTGCAGATTCCTGGATTTGCATCCGTAGGCTTTGAATTTTGCAGATGCTTAGCTGATTTTTCGACTTTTCATCCGTAGACTTTGGCCGGGTTCTACGAATGCTTTACGAACTTTCTAACTTTTCATCCGTAGATTTTGGCTAGGCTCTGCGGATGCTTTACAAACTTTCTAACTTTTCATCTGTAGACCCTGGCTGGATTCTGCGGATGCTTATCCGACTTCTTGACTTTACATCCGTAGACCCTGGCTGGATTCTACGGATGTAATATTCCATTTTTAGTATTTTGTTCCGTAGTTTTTGAATACCCACTTACTTTTCACCGGAAGTTTCATACCTTCACTGTTACGATTCGCAGTCCCATGAAAATCAGCTTTGCTGATAGGGATCGCTCACACTGAATCACTTTCTTATGGCCTCATCGGCAAGTGATTCGGCCTCTGGAGGCGAGCATGCCCTTGTCAATTATGAGTAAATCGTGTGGAAAAGCTTTTCTCCTGCATTTTCAGCGGCAGATTGCTGCTCTCCACCCTTTCAATTCGGATATAGGGCGCATTTTTAAGCTGAAGGATCAACTGGGTAATCAGGGACTCCTTTCCCTGAACTTCCATTTCCACACGTCCGTCGCTTAAATTCCGCACCCAGCCTGTCAGCCCCAGCTCACGGGCCATCCAGGCCGACTGATACCGAAAGCCTACTCCCTGTACGCGTCCCGAAAAAAAGAGATGTTTCCGAATCATTGTTTCTCCTCCCCCATTATCTCTCGCACTACGTGCTCACCTTGTCCCCCAGGGGACCTTCTCGCACTACGTGCTCACCTTGCCCCCCAGGGGACCTTCTCTTGACGCTCCGCGTCAATTCACCTTGGCATCCAGTTCAAACCAGAATTCCACGCCGTTATCGTAGTTTTTCACACCGCATTCTCTGTGAAGGGATTCCATGATCGCCTTCACAATGGACAGGCCAATGCCGCTTCCGCCGTATTCTCTCGTTCTCGCCTTATCTACTTTATAGAATTTCTGCCAAATCTTATCCAAATCCTCCTCCGGTATCGGCCGTCCTGTATTGAATACGGATACGCGCACCATATCCGGTTCTTTTATGACCTTTACTTCTATCACCTTGTCAAATTCACAGTGATTGATCGCATTGCTGATATAGTTTGTCACCACTTCTTCGATCTTAAATTCATCCGACCAGACATAGATCTCCTCTGTCTCCTTGAAAATCAGATGAATGTCTTTCTGTTCCATTAAGATTTTAGCGGAGTTGAGCACGTTCCGAATCAGCGACACAATATCAAAGCGTTCCATCGAAACCACATCGTTTCCAAACTCCAGCTGATTCAGAGAAAGCAGGTTCTTTACCATGGTATTCATCTTACCTGCCTCATCCATAATAACCTCACAGTAAAAGTCCCGGCTCTCCGCATCGTCATTGATGCACTCCTTCAGTCCTTCCGCGTACCCCTGTATCAAAGCGATAGGTGTCTTCAGCTCATGGGAGACATTGGAAAGAAACTCCTTGCGCATCTCGTCAATCTTTGTTTTTTGCTCAATATCTCTCTGCAGCTCATTGTTGGCTGTCTTGAGTTCTGAAATCGTCTTTTCCAGATTTCCGGAAAGCTGGTTGATATGATGTCCGAGAACGCCGATCTCATTTTGCACGTTGGAAGTAAATTTCGCATTGAAATCAAGCTCCGTCATTCTTCTGGATATGTCGGTCAGTTCCAGAATCGGCTCGGATATTCTTCGGGAAAGCCACCAGATCAAGACAGAACTCAGAATCACGGCCAGACAGGCAATATACATAAAAAAGCGGGTGGAAATGGCTGCGCTTTCCCGGATACTTTCCAGCGCCGTCTGCATGATAAAGGGCTGTCCGGAATCCAGCGTACCAACGATTTCCAGATAGTCTGCCTGGGTAAGATAGTCTTTGCTTTCCCGCAAAACATAAGTATCCGTTCTTTCCAGGACCACAATTTCCCTTGTGTCGATTTCAAAAATATAGCTGTATAGTTTTCTTTGCAGCATTTGATAGTCACGGTTTGTGGACAGCATCGGCTCGCCGCTGTTGTCCATAACAAACAGTGATATATTATCCGTGTTGCAGATCAGCTCCAGCTCTGAAGTAAAGCTGCTGTCGAAAGTCCTGCCTGCCCCGACTCCCTGATTCAGCACCTCGTATGCGCTTATCACTGCTTTCTTTTTATTGTCTACATAATAGCGTTCCAAAAAAAGTACGTTCGCAAGCCCGCAGCACAGAAATGTTCCGGCCATCACCCCGATAAAAATACCCGCCAGCTGCCGCTTAATCGAATGCTTCATGAATCTTTTGGGAGAACGCCTCATAAAACGCAGCATATTTACACCTCAAATTTATAACCCATTCCCCAGATTGTCTTAATCATATCGCCCTTGTCGCCCAATTTGCTCCGGAGTTTCTTTACGTGAGTGTCAATGGTCCTGGCATCTCCAAAATAGTCATAGTTCCAAACATTATTCAGGATCTTTTCCCTGGACAGAGCGATACCCTGGTTCTCCATGAAATAGGCCAAAAGTTCAAATTCCTTAAAACTCAAATCCAGATTTTTTCCATCCAAAGTCACAATATGAGCTGCTTTGTCAAGCTCGATTCCTCCAGCCTTCAGCACCTCGGCCTCGGCCCGGCCGCTGGTCCGGCGCAGGATAGCTTCTACTCTTGCCACCAGAATCTTAGGACTGAAAGGCTTTGATATATATTCGTCCACGCCCAGTTCAAAGCCCTGAAGCTCGTCCCTCTCATCAGACTTGGCTGTCAGCATAATGATAGGAACCTTGGAATAAGCCCGGATCTCGCGGCAGGTCTGCCAGCCGTCCATTTTAGGCATCATTACATCCAGAATGACGAGGGCGATTCCTTCTGTGCCAAAAAACACATCCAGGGCTTCTGCTCCATCTCCAGCCTCCAGTACCTCAAAATTTTGCTTTGTGAGGAAATCTTTGACCAGTTTTCTCATTCTGCTCTCATCGTCTACCACAAGAATTTTCAATTTATCCATAAACAATCTCCTCCTGTCACATTTTTTTATTCTTTCCCCTCAGTCTGCAGGGGCATGCAACACAGCAGGACACCGGAACAGCCCTGCTCTGACCGAATATGCCCTTGTCAATTAAGGATAATTATAACAGGAAAATATGTTCCTTTTGTGAACAGAAAAACAGATTTTTTACATAGCAAAGACAGGGATCTGCTCTTTGCAGATCCCTGTCTGAATCTTACTTTCCAAACTTAGTCCATGGAAATAATCTCTTTCTTATTGTAGCTTCCGCAGGACTTGCAAACTCTATGAGGCATCATCAGAGCGCCGCACTTGCTGCACTTTACCAGATTCATCGTGCTCATCTTCCAGTTTGCACGTCTCTTATCTCGTCTTCCTTTGGAAGATTTATTCTTAGGACAAATAGACACAGGTTACACCTCCTCTAATTACTGTTCTTAAATATCTCGGCTATGACCGCCATTCTCGGATCCAACTCCACTGTATCACAGTCGCAGGTTCCTTCGTTCAGATTCCTGCCGCACTTCTTGCAGATTCCTCTGCAATCTTCTCTGCACAGCGTCTTCATGGGCCAGTTGACCAACAGCTCGCCGTACACAAGCTTTTCTGTGTCCAGGTTGTACCCAATGATAAAATTGGTTTCGTCCAGATCATCGATTCTGGCTTCCGCAGACTGCTTCATGTCCACCTCTCTGGAAAACGAGAGGGACATGGGCGTCTCCACTTCAGTCAGGCAGCGGTCACAGGGAATCCGCGCCGTCAGCTTCACGCTTCCTTCAATCAACAGCTTATCGTTGCCGAGATTCGTAAGCACAAGCTCCAGCGGTTCATCCTCCGACAGGGGGAAATGCCCTAAGTCTGAATCAAAAGACTTAAGCTCTGTCTCCACTGTCCTCTTTACCACCTTTTCATCACAGGACAAAACATCTGTCAGATTGATCAGCATAGTTCTCTCCCAATGCACACTAGGCTATTATACCCACTGAAAAGAAGTTTGTCAAGCAAAAAATATTTACCATGTGAATAGTAACTTTTACTGCACAAGACGCAGGGTTTCGCGAGCGATAGCCAGCTCCTCGTTGGTGGGAAGAATCATAACCTTCACCTTGGAGTTCGGAGTAGAAATCATGCGAAGCTGTCCACGACAGTCGTTAGCCTCATCATCGATCTCCACGCCCAGGTAGCCCAGATAATCACAGATAGCTTTCCGTCTGATCTTATCATTCTCACCTACTCCTGCAGTAAACGCGATGGCGTCCACACCGTTCATAGCTGCCGTATAAGCTCCGATATACTTTGCCACACGATATACAAAAGCTTCCAGAGCCACTTCTGCCAGATGATTTCCATCCTCTGCTGCCTTTTCCACGTCGCGGAAGTCGCTGGAAACTCCGCCGCTCATACCGAGAATACCGGACTTCTTATTCAGGATATTCAGCATTTCATTGATGTCTTTGCCTTCTTTATTGCAGATGTACTGCAGGATAGCCGGATCCAGATCTCCGCTTCTCGTTCCCATGATCAGTCCTTCCAATGGGGTAAGTCCCATGGAAGTATCCACGCACTTGCCGCCGATAGATGCGGAAATGCTCGCACCGTTTCCAAGATGGCATACGATCACTCTGCCCTTCTCCGGATCAAGTCCTGCGAACTTGATCGCTTCGCCGGATACGAACATATGGCTCGTGCCATGGAAGCCGTAACGACGGATGCTGTATTTCTCGTAATACTCATGCGGAATCGCATAGAGATATGCCTTCTCCGGCATAGCCATACCAAAGGTAGTGTCAAACACAGCTACGTTGGGAACGCCCGGCATAGCCTCCTCACATGCCTCGATACCCATCAGGTTCGCCGGATTGTGAAGCGGTCCCAGATCAAAGCACTCACGAATGGTAGCCTTTACATCCTCATTTACCTTGATGGACTCTGTAAACTTGATCCCGCCGTGCAGCACACGATGTCCGACTGCAGAAATCTCGCTGGTATCCTTGATTACGCCATACTCCGGATCTACCAGAGCCTTCATAACCAGAGAAATCGCCTCTGTATGCTTCGGCATTGCTTCCTCTACTACCAGTTCCTTGCCGTTCGCCTTGTGGGTCAGCTTGGAGCCTTCGATTCCAATTCTCTCACAGAGTCCCTTTGCCATAACAGACTCATTATCCATATCAATAAGCTGATATTTCAGAGAAGAACTTCCGCAGTTCAATACTAAAATTTTCATAGTTATGTATTCCCTTTCTCTATATTCTCTTTCACGACTATTTTACGATCTCGCCGTATACCTCTCCTGCGCAGCCTGCAGCATTGGACTCATCCGTATCAATGTGCATCGCCAGAGCATATTTCGGGCTTACGCGTACTACTACGTCGCCAAAGATCAGACTTCTTCCGTCCGTGTCGATCTTTACGGATACAATATCCTTATCCTTTACGCCCATCTTCTCTGCATCTTCGGGAGTTGCATGGATATGACGCTTTGCGGCAATCACACCCTCTTTCAGCTCTACCTCTCCTGCAGGTCCTACCAGCTTACATGCGCCGCTGCCTGCCACATCGCCGGACTCGCGGATCGGAGCCACTACGCCGATAGAACGGGCATCTGTCAGAGAAAGCTCAATCTGTGTCTCCGGACGTACCGGTCCAAGGATAGAAGCCATCATTTCCTTCTTGGAACCTACGATCTTTACCTTCTCATTGCAGGCGAACTGTCCCGGCTGAGACAGATCCTTTTTCTTGGTCAGCTCATACCCTTTTCCGAACAGGGTTTCCAGATCCTCCTGCGTTACATGTACGTGGCGTGCAGATGTTTCAACGATGAATTTCATGATACATTCTCCTTTTCTGTTTGTAGTGCATTTTCACAAATCCGATTCCCCTTCCCTGCGGGAACGCCCACATACCCGTCAGCTTTGGGGACGGTGCTACTTACATTTTATGTGCTTTCTTCCGGTTTTTCAAGTCCTGTCCCTAAAAAGTTTGTACTTTTATTGGTACAAAATTTCAGTGCTGTCCATGCACCTCGGAAACAAGGATACAGTTAGGCGTTTCAATGGGAATCGGCCGGCCCTTCATCGTAAAATATTTCTTATCATAATGAACTTCAAAGATGGTGATCGTATTGCTCTCATGATTCAGCGACATGATATGTCTGTTATCCGGAAAAAAGTCTATTGCTTTCGGATAATCCCCGCTGACCGGAAGGATGCAGATCTTCTCCAGGAGTCCCGTGTCCAGATCTACATGGAACAGTCCTGCCGTATTGTCACCCGCATTGGTACACAGCACCTTGGAGCCATCTCTTGAAAAACGCAGGGCGCAGGCCGCGCTGGTGGAGGAATGGTAGTCGTTCAGCGTAGGAACCTTCTGAATCAATTCAAAAGAAGGATTCTTCCCGCTTCCATCATAGCGATACACCGTAATATAATTCTTCAGCTCACTTATCACATAGGCATAACGTCCATCACGGCTGAATTTGATAATCCGCGGCGCCGACTCCAGTTCACAGAACAGCAGATCAAAGAGGGCAATCTTGCCGGATCTCGGATCGAATTTGTAGATTTTAATCTGATCCGTACCAAGATCCACGGCGCAGAGATACTTTCCATCCGGCGTCAGATTGACGCAGTTCACATGAGGGCGAAAATTTCGCTCAGCCACGCTGCCCAGTCCCTTGTGAAACACCTCATCCGTCATTCTTCCCACAGTGCCGTCTTCGTTAAGACGCATCACTGTTACTTTTCCATCATGCCAGCCCGCCACGAAAAGATAATGATCCTCCTTGTCCGTGGACAGATAACAGCCCCGCATCCCCTCTATGCTTGCACAGTTTAACGGCTCCAAGTCTCCATCCGGAAGTACGGTAAAGGAACGTACCCCCTCGTCCGCTATCGAATACAGGAACCTTCCGTTATGGGACATTTTGATGTAGGAAGGATTGTTGATTGGAATCACCTTTCGCTCCGTCATGGTTCCATTTTCCACATCCAGGTCAAAAAGGTGGATACCTACGCTGCTTCCATGAGTATAGGTTCCTACATAAGCTACATACTTTTTCTTGTCCATACTGTTCTCCTTTTAACTCAGACTCTGATTCAGATATGCTTTCCATATATCCAGTACACCTTCCAGTTCCTCCTCCGTCATCGCGGATGACAGAAACATAGCTTCAAACTGGGAAGGCGCAAGATAAACTCCGTGCTGCAGCATAAAAGAAAAATACCTGGAAAACGCTTCCGTATCCGAGGTCTTTGCCTCGGCGTAATTGGACACCCTGCTGTCCGTAAAGAAAACACAGCCAAGAGAACCTATGTGATTCACCTGCCAGGGCTTCCCTGCCTGCTGAACCACTTCCTTGATTTTTTCAAAGAATCGGTCGCTTTTCCGGTTCAGTTCGTCATAGAAATCCGGTGTATCCCGTAAAAGTTTAAGCTGAGCAAGCCCCGCCGCCATAGCCACCGGATTGCCGCTTAAGGTACCTGCCTGGTAGACCGGACCACTTGGCGCGATGAGCTCCATGACATCTTTTTTTCCGCCGTACGCTCCTACCGGCATACCGCCTCCGATGATCTTTCCAAAGGTAGTAAGATCCGGATCTATTCCAAAATATCCCTGAGCGCCGGACAGGCTCAGCCGAAAACCTGTGATAACTTCGTCAAAAATCAGAAGGCTGCCATACTCGTCGCAGAGTCTTCGAAGTCCGGACAGAAAGCTTTTTTGGGGAAGAACCACGCCCATGTTGGCGGCTACAGGCTCTACAATCACGGCGGCGATCTCCGTCCCAAAAGCAGTGAACAATTCTTTCACACTGTCCAGATCATTGTAAACAGCCGTGAGAGTATCCTGAGTGCATCCCTCCGGCACGCCGGCGCTGTCAGGGATACCCGCCGTCATGACACCGGAACCGGCCTTCACAAGCATGGCGTCGCTGTGTCCGTGATAACAGCCCGCAAACTTTACGATCTTGCTGCGTCCCGTGAATCCTCTGGCCGCACGGACTGCACTCATTACTGCTTCAGTTCCTGAGTTCACCATGCGTACCATCTCAATGGAGGGAACGAGACTGCAGATCAGCTCTGCCATCTCTACTTCCCGCTCCGTAGCCGCCCCGAAGCTTAAGCCCTCCCTGCAGGCTTCCAGCACCGCTTCCAGCACCACGGGATGATTATGTCCCAGGATCATAGGTCCCCAGGAACCTACAAAATCCAGATATTTATTTCCGTCCACATCCGTCAGATAAGCTCCCTTTGCCGAAGCGATAAAACGCGGCGTCTCTCCCACGGAGCCAAAGGCCCGCACCGGTGAGTTTACGCCTCCCGGTATATAGCGTACCGCCTCCGAAAAAAGCATTTCCGATCTCGTCATTATCCGATTCTCCCTTCGTCCATAAAGCCGGCAAGTTCTTTTGCAAAATAAGTCAGGTACAGATCCACGCCCGCGCGGTACGCGCTGACCGCCGTCTCGCAGATAATCGAAGCCTCGTCCACATAACCCAGAGAACCAGCAGCCTTAATCATGGCATACTCGCCGCTGACACTGTAGGCCGCCACCGGAAGGACCGTAGTTTCCTTGACCTCAGACACCACATCCAAGTAGCTCATAGCCGGCTTTACCATGATAATGTCGGCTCCTTCCTCCACGTCCAGCAAGGCCTCCTTGACAGCTTCCCGCCGATTATGGTAATCCATCTGATATGCTTTGCGATCCCCGAAAGCCGGAGCGCTGCCGGCCGCATCCCGGAAGGGACCGTAGAAGGCGGAAGCATATTTGACCGCATAGGACATGATCGGAGTCTCCAGGTAGCCATTTTCATCCAGCATGGACCGAATGGCAGCCACGCGGCCATCCATCATATCGGAAGGAGCTACCATATCGGCGCCGGCCTGTACCTGGGACAGGGCAATCTTTGCAAGATATTCCAGCGTCTTGTCATTGTCCACATACTCGCCGTTTAAAATTCCGCAGTGACCATGGGAGGTGTATTCGCACATGCAGACATCCCCGATGCAATAGAGCTCCGGGAACTGCCGTTTTGCCTCCCGGAAAGCTTTCTGAACGATTCCATCCTCCGCATAGGCGCCGCTGCCGCAGGCATCCTTATGATCCGGGATTCCAAAAAACATCACGCTGCCTACGCCCGCTTTCAATACTTCTTCCAGAGCATAAGGAAGCTGGTCGATACTGTAGCGGTACTGTCCGGGCATCGTCGGTATCTCCTCCCGAATTCCCTCTCCTTCCTTTACAAATAAGGGATAAATCAGAGAGCTCTTGTCCATTCGTGTCTCCCTCACCATCTTCCGCAAGCAAGCGCCCTTCCTTAAACGCCTGGGCCTGATACTCATATCCATAACGACTTCTTCTACCTCTCTTTCTCTCTATGCGCCAGCAGTTCTCTCACCTGCTCCGTCGCTTCCCTCGCAAGCCTGTGATCCTTTCCTTCCGCCGTAATCCCGGCTACGATTCCGCCGCCCGTGGCAATCCCCGGAAAATAAAAATCACATTTTTCCCTGTCATCCGCCAGATTAACCGGAATATGAAGCTCCCTGCACTTCTGCCAGACTGCCAGGTTTACTTCCTTCTGGTCGGTGGCGGCCAGTACAAGGAAGGCGTCCGCAAAAGCTCCCGGATCATCCGGATGAAAAGCCGCCTGCCGCCATACAAGCCGGTCTTCTTTGGCAAACCGGCCAAGCTCCTCCGTAACCTTCGGCGCGATCACCGTGATCCGCGCCCCAAATTCCAGAAGCGCCCGGATTCTGCGGGTGGCTATGGCTCCGCCTCCCACCACAGTAATCTTTTTTCCTTCCAGATCAACGAACAGCGGGAAATACCGGCTCATGCCTCCTGCCATCCTTTGCAGACGTCGATCCACGCCTTCGCGTGGGAATACTTCTCCAGTTCCTCCAGGGACAGCTCAATCGCGCTGTTCGCGCTGCCTGCCGCCGGAAATACCGTTTCAAACCGTTTCAGGGATTCATCCAGATAGACGCTGACGCTCTCCGGCACACCAAAAGGACACACGCCCCCGACTGCATGGCCGACCAGTTCTGTAACCTCCTCTGCCTTCAGCATCTGGGCCTTCTTATGAAACTGCGCCTTATACTTTCCGTTGTCAATCTTCGCGTCGCCTGCCGCCACAATCAGGATCGCCTCCTCGCCCACCTTAAAGGAGAGCGTCTTGGCAATCCGGGCAGGCTCACAGCCTACCGCCTGCGCCGCAAGCTCCACAGTCGCGCTGGAGGTATCAAACTCCAGGATCCGATCCTCCATTCCATACTCACTGAAATAGCTTCTCACTCTCTCGATTGACATTTTCTCATAACCTCCTCGTTTTTTTCACAGGCAGCTTTACCTGTGTATTTATTTCCGGACGTCCGGCCCTGCCAAAGCGCCTGTTCTTACTCTACAGTTCCTCATCCTCTATATCCTTCAGAACCTGTCTCAAAGCTTCGCGCCCCTCTTCAATCCTGCCGCGGTCGCGGGTATTCAGAATCTCTTCAAACTTACGGATTTCCAGATCGAGAATTCTTCGCACATCTCCCATGCTTTCCTCATACATCCGCTCGGCCCGCAGAAGCAGAAGCTTATTCTCCTCCTGATCTCTTGGATGAATCTTCAGGTAGGACAGTTCCTTCATGCGCTCCTCGATCTCCTCGTCAGTCATCTCGTTTTCCTGGCTTTTGATGATCTGCTTCTTCACCTCTCCGGTAGAAAGCACCTTCACCTCCACCTCAAGAATCGAATTGATGTCGTAGGTATACGTCACGTCTACAGCTTCTTCTCCGGCCCGGTTTTTCGGCACATTTACCGTAAGCTCTCCAAGCAGAAGATTATTGGCTGCAAAACGGCTCTCTCCCTGAAGGATATTGATGGTAAGCTTTGTCTGATCATCCCGGAGCGTATAAAACCGCTCCGTCCGGCTGGCCGGAATCACCGTGTTGCGCTCGATGATCGGACAGTAGTGTCCCGACTCAAAGCGGCCGCCTCCCCTGTCTATCGTGACCTCCGTTCCCAGCGTAAAGGAGCAGACATCGGTGAGGATTACTTCCTTGACCGCCGCGTTTCTCTCCTTCATCGCCGCCTGGATCGCAGCGCCAAGAGCCACCGCCTCGTCCGGATGCACTGAGGTGTCCGGAAACTTTCGGAACAGTTTCACAATAAAATTTTTTACGACGGGAAGCCTGGTGGCTCCGCCTACCAAAACTATCACATCAATGTCAGACAGCTTGATATGCGCGTCTGAAAGGCTTCTCTGTACAGGCTTCCGTATCTTCTCCAGCAGAGGCTCGCACTGCTCTTCATAATCTTTCAGCGAAATTTCCAGCGATTCCTCTCTGCCGTCCAGCAGACAGGAAAACGTACTCCGTGTACTCTCCGTAAATCCCAGTTTGCAGCTTTCAGCCGCCTTATGTACCATTCCCCTGGTCTTTGCATCCAGCTTGTCCGGATCAAGCTTCTTCTTCTGAAGAAACATTTTTTCCAATACGTCTGTAAAATCCTCGCCGCCCAGGTAATTGTCCCCGGCTACCGCCCGGACCTCCAGAATATTCTGAAAAAGCTCCAGGATCGATACATCAAAGGTTCCTCCGCCCAGGTCGAAAACCAGAAATTTTGTATTCCTCGTTTTCTCGTAAAGCCCATAGGCAATGGCTGCAGCCGTAGGCTCGCTGATGATACGCTCTACCTTCAGCCCCGCAAGCTCTCCGGCTCTCTTTGTCGCCTTGCGCCTCTTATCGTCAAAGTAGGCGGGAACACTGATGACCGCCTCCGTCACCGGTTCTCCCAGGTAGCTTTCCGCATCTTCTTTTAAAGAGCGAAGCACGAAGGAGGAAAGCTCCTCCGCAGTAAACTCTTTCTTTCCCAGATCAAATTTTTTTGTGCTCCCCATGCTCCGCTTGAACACGGAAGCCGTGCTGCCCGGATACAGAAGCCCCCGTTCCCTGGCCGTCTCACCCACGTAGAGCTGCGCGTCTTCATCCATACTGACTACAGAGGGCGTCAGGTGCTTTCCCAGGCGGTTCGGAATAATCTTCGGCCCCTCCTCAGAGTAATAGGCCGCAAGACTGTTAGTTGTTCCCAAATCGATTCCAATGATCATATTCTTATTTCCTTTGCTGTCTATGTACTGTCTTTTCGACGCTGTCATCTCCATTTTCTCAGGCGCTTTGTAAGCTCTTCCACTTTTGCAAGGCTCAGATGATTTGCTTTAGACTCCCGACACGCCTCCCGGAAGCAGTTCAGCGCCTCCTTTAGATTTCCCTCCGCTTCAAAAAGAAATCCTTTCGCCTCCCAATAATCCTCGCAGATCTGATAATTGCAGTGTCTGCAGCGGGGAGCTTCTCCTATCTGATCAAAAAACATTCTTGCCTTATCAAGCTCACCTGTATAGTAAAACAGAGCGCCGACTTCATAAAGCCTGCTTTTCCGGTAATAGTAGTTCTCCAGATACTTTTCCACGCTTCCGAACATCATTCTCAAAGACTCAAAGGCCATTTGCTGATACTGTACCGCTTCCTGCCGTCTGTCCAGCGCAGCCAGGCATTCCATAATGCACCGGCAGCAGCGCACATAGTCCTCATCATTTTTCTTTGTAAGCTCCAGAGCCTTCCGGTACATTTCCAAAGCCTTTTTCGGCTTTTTCTTATAATACAGAGTCATGTCGCCGCAGCGTTCCCAGGCTTCCGCCTGAAGCACCCCGTTTTTCATGTCTGCCACACTCGTAAACAGAGAAAGAGCCTTATCATACTTTTTCATCTGGGCGTAGATTCCTCCGGCCTCAAGCTTCCAGCGCGGCGTTCCCTCGCCATACAGCTTGGAAGCCCTTTCAAGAGCCAAATCAAACCACTCCAGCTTTTTATATACACGGAGCAAATCAACCTGCAGATTCCTGTTATCCGGAAACAGGTCCAATCCCCTCCGGTACCATTCCACCGCCCGCTGAAGCTCTCCCGTACGCTCGTAACAGTTTCCGAGATTGCCGTACGCAATCAGCGTCTCCGGCTTATCGCCCATAACCTCGATAGATTTCCGGAACAATTCCTTCGCTCTTTCATACTTTTCCTGATATTTGTAGACGCAGCCCCAGTTGTTGTAAGCATAAGTATTATCCGGCTCCAGCTCAGCCGCCTTTTTGAAATCAGCCTCCGCTTTGTCCCATACTCCCGCTTCCATGTGAAGAAGTCCCCGTTCAATATAGTAATAGGCCTCTGGCGTAAGCTCCACCTGCCTGTCCGCATAGGGCAAGGCGTCCTGATAAAAGTCCAGTTCACCCGTCTCCTTCAGGCGCTCCACGTAAATGGTCAGAATGTTCCCGTTGATCCGAGGATTCTCAGGATTCAGCTGCAACGCTTTTTTATAATAATACACAGCTTTTCTCCAGTTGCCCATATCCTCATAACAATGAGCCAGGTTTTCATAGACCATCTCGTTGTCGCCGTATTCCTGTACGCAGATCAGGTATTCCTCCAACGCCTCCTCAAACCGCCGAAGCTCAGAAAGGGTATTAGCCCGAATCCAATGATAAAGCTTGTCCGGATGACGCTCAAGAGCCATTTCGATATATTCCAGGGCCTCCTTCTGCTCATTCATGCCCCGGCAGCAGCGCGCCAGCTCATAGTAAAGCTCCGCCATATTCTCATCCGTAACCTGCTCCGCGTTCTCCTCAAACTTTTGTTCCAGACTCTTTCCTGCATCGTAGGCCGCGCGAACCCCTTTCTCATCCTGAGACATCTCTCTTAAAATCGCAATCTCCAGCAGATCAAGCTTCGGGCTTGCGACCTCCGCCTCCTTCGCCTGCTCCAGTATCCCCTTCGCGTCCTCATACTGACTGTAGCGAATAAAGACGTCTGCCGCCAGCTCATAGACAGGAGCATACCCCTGCCAAATCGCCTTAGCCTGATAGAAATCATCCACGACGCCCTGGCCGTTATAGGATTCATAGTAACACTTCTGCCGCAGTACATAGGCGTAGAAGTCTTCGCTGTCATCTCCGATCATCTCATTGCAGACTTCCGCCGCTTCCTCAAAAAGCTTCTGATCCATCAGAAGCTGGGCCTTTTCAATCCTGTGATTCCGGCTGCCCGGTTCATTTTTCAGCGCCTCGTTAATCGCCTCCAGCGCTTGCCGGAAAAGCTCCTCCTTCTCCTTTTCATCCCCGCTCTCTCTTATCAGCACATGAAGAGATTTGGCAATGATCTCGCAGGCTCCCGCAATACGGCCCGGAATCCGGGCAAGCTCCTTGTCCTCTGCCTGATCGCTCTTAGCGCCGGCTTCTTCGCTTTCAGCCGCCTTTTTTTTCTCCTCCGCTCTGGCTTTGGCCTCTTTCTCAATACAGGGGATACACTTTCTCGCTTCTTTGGCAGCAGCCTGATACTTTCGCTCCACAAAATAACATTTGGAAAGCAGATTGTGATATTCCGCGATTTCTTCCCTGCCGGCAGTCCAGCCTTTCAAAAGCTCGACGCCTTTCCCGGCTTCCTCATTCTGAAGATAACACCAGCCAAGCTCAAGGACATCCCTGCCGGAAGCCGTCCCCCCCTGCATACGCCCCTTATAGATCTGGATCAGTTCCCTGTTGATGCCGCGCATACACTCCAGAAGCGCTTCTTCCTGGGAACTGAGCCGCAGAGCTTCCACACAGTATTTTTTCGCGGTTTCATACTCTCCTCCCGCCTGATAAAACATAGCCAGGTACTTATTTGCCATATAATGATCAGGTATTTCCTCCAAAACTTTGCGGAAACACTCGGCAGAAGCCTCATTCTCCCCTGCCATCCAGAGAATCTCTCCTCCAAAAACCTGAATCCGCAGATCCTCGTTATAGTTTTCCAAAAGCTCATGGACAAGCACGGCGCCTTCCTTCGCCTGTCCTGCGTTTTTTCTGTACCGTGCAAGCTCCAGCGTCAGATAAGGATGGGAAACAGGCATGGCTTCCAGCGTCTCCAGAGAACGCCCTGCTCCTTCCGTATCTGCGCTGTCATTCTGACGGCAAAGCTCATAATAATGGTAGAGGAAGGTATCATAATCCGCGTCATCCGCCCCCTCAAACCATTCATAAGGAAAATCCTCATCGCTCTGGCACTGACGAAGGACAAAATCTATAAAATTAGGATGAAACTTTTCCCGCAGCTCTCCCTGATCCTCCTGCAAATGAAAAGTCTGATCCAGGAGCTTCCAGATCTCTGTCTTAATCCGGTAATGATCTGCCAGAAAGCCAAGCAGAGCATCTCTGGCCTCCATTCCCGTATCCAGAGCCAGACAGACCTCATCCTCCAGCAGCTCTTTCCATTGCGCAGGATCCAGCCGTTCAGACAACGATGCGTAGACTTTTTTTACATGGGACATCCATTTTTCCACTGGAGTCTTTGGTTCCTGTTCCTCCTGCTCCGGTCGATCCGCATAAAGACAGGCTGTCTCATAAGCTTGTCTGAGCCGCTTGAACCCCTCCGGATCATCCTCAGGATTGGTTTTTACCAGAAGGCGGCGATACGCGTCCCGGATAGTCTCCTTGTCCTTTGTCTTTTCAATCTGCAGCACTGAAAAGCTGATGCTTTCGTCCATAATCTGTCCCTTTCTCCGTTATTTTGACTTATTTACATTCCGTATAAGTATAGCACAAAGTTTCCAGATTGTGAACTGCAAGCGAAATTACTTTTCCGTATCTTCCTTCAGCCTCAGCCTTAAAAATCGCTTTTTCAGCTGATTCAGATTTAAGGGAAACAGAGGATAAATATAACTCTTCCCGGCTATGGTCTTGTTCCCGGCTATGGCTGCGAGCGTCAGTACAAAGCCGCCGATGTACCCCCAAAGACCAAAAGCGGCAGTCAGCACCAGCATAATCAGCCGCATAAATTTCAGAGCGTAGCTCAGCTCATAGCTGGACTGCGTATAGTTCGCAATGGCCACAAAAGCCATATACATCATAATTTCCGCATTAAACCAGCCGGAATCCACAGTAAACTGTCCCAAAACAATACCCGCAGTGACGCTTAAGGGCGTACTCAGCATACTGGGTGTATTGATAGCCGCCAGTCTCATGCCATCAATAGCCAGTTCCAGCATTAGGAACTGCCAAAGTACAGGGACATTTACAGGCTCTTTGATTTGGATGAACGCCAGCCAGTCCGGCACCCACTGGGGATTCTGAAAAAGCAGCAGGAAGGTAGGCGTCAGAAGCAGCGTGATAATTGCAATCAGAAATCTTGACAGGCGCAGATAGGAACCCGTTATCGGAGGAAAATAATAATCGTCCGCCTCCTCCACTATATCAAAGACGGAAGTGGGAATTATCATAGCCTGAGGAGAATTGTCCACCAAAACTACGATATTTCCCTCCAGAATCGCGGCCGAGGCTGCGTCCGGCCGCTCGGTAAATTTGAACTTTGGAAAGGGATTGAACCATTTTCTCTCATAAATACATTCCGCAAGACTTTCCTGATTCATGGTCAGAGAATCCATCTTAATCGCGTTGATGCGCCCGCGAAGTTCCCTGAGAAGCCGTCTGTCTACCCGCTCCTCCATATAACAGAGTACAATATCTGTCTGCGAAGTTCTTCCCGCAGTCATGATTTCCATAGAAAGTTTCGGACTGCGAATTCTCCGGCGGATCAGCGCTGTATTGAAGACAAGCGTTTCCACGAACCCATCTTTGGAGCCTCGCAGCGCCTTATCCTTGGAAGGCTCGTCCACGCCGCGCATCGGATAGGAGCGGCAGTCCAGACCAATGCAGGCATCATAACCATCAATTAAAAGACAGGTGACACCTGACAGCAGATTTTTTATCATATCATCCTCGTCGTTCATCACTGAAACCTCCACATAAGGAACCACGTGATCTGCCATTTGCCGAGCTGTCTTCGGTATCTCCTCCGGCTTCAGCTTATAAAAAAATTCCAGAAGCTTTTCCATAATGGCTTCCTCCAAGAAGCCATCAATAAAATAAATGCAGGCATCTCTTCCTGCAATCTTGATTCCTTTGCGGATAATATCAAAATTTCTGTCCAGATTCAGAATTTCATTCAGCCTCGACACATTCTCGTTGAACTGCGCGGACAGTTTTTCTCCCATAGTTCCCGGCACCTCCTGGTTATTATTGTCCTTACGCCTGCAGCTTCCGACAGGAACGCAGGTTATATTCTTTTTCTGGTAGTATTGGAAAAAATGGTGAAAACTATACTTTCCAGAAACGTACACAGCATGCTATAATAGGACGGGATTTGTCTTTAACAGAACCCCAAAGAGGAAAACTGAACTACGCAAGAGGAGATTGTTATGGAGAAAAAGATTTTATTCATCGATCTGGACGGCACACTGCTTACGGATAACAAAGAAATCACTCCGGAAAACCTGAACGCCATCCAAAAAGCCACCAGCCTCGGTCATGCTGTGGTTGTCACCACCGGACGCCCGCTGTACAGTACGGTCCGCCAGGTGGAAAAGCTTGGACTTACTGAGCCCGGCTGCTACGCCATTACTTCAAACGGCGCTCTGATCTACGACTCTTACCATAAAAAAACGATTTTCCAGACAGGAGTTCCGCTGGCCTGTCTGCGAGAGGCTTTTGACGAAGCTTTCCGCTTCGGTATTCATCCTCAGACTTATTCAGACACAGGGGTGCTCTGCGAAAAAGACTGCCCGGAGCTTCAGTATTATGTGAAATCCAACGTAATTACTTATAAAATCGTAGAAGACGTGACAAAGGCCCTGGATTTCAATCCGATTAAGATCCTGTTCGTGGATCTGCATGACAGAAGCCGGCTGGAACATTTCCGGGAACACATGAAAGATTTTTCCAGGCGATACCGCCTGGACATGTTTTTCTCCTGTGACCAGTACCTGGAATTTCTGCCGGAGGGAATCAACAAAGGAAGCGGCATCCGCTTTCTCTGCAATTACCTGAACATTCCTCTGGACAACACGCTGGCCGCTGGAGACGCAGAAAACGATATTACAATGCTTCAGACTGTGAAGCTGCCCTGCGTCATGAAGAACGCCCGGCCGGAAATGTATCCCTACGGCGCATATATCACCGAGCATGACAACAATCATTCCGGCATTGCGGAGATTATTGAGAAATTTATGCTGTAAACATATCCCAAGCTGCCTGAATATATTCTTTGCAGCTTATAAAAACGGCCTGCCGGATTTTCGGCAAGCCGTTTTTTCTGCTTATATACTTTATTTACAATTCAATTTCTGTCATCTTATGGTTTCCTGTACGGAGATGTCTCCATATCTGATCACAGCTTGATTAGGAGCAGCTATTATTCCGCAAGAGAATATCCGCTTGCTTCCAGTGCATCACCTGTTGCGCTTAAGGAAAGGGTGTCTGCGTTGCCCTCTACCTGAAGCAATCCCATATCCGCAAGCTGAGACACTGCATCGCCTGTGGCATCGATAGAAATCGTAATTGTGTAGCTGCCCTCTCCTGATTCAGCAGAGCATTCCACACCTTCTACGGAATTATACTGATCAATGATAGCGCCGTATACTTCTACCAGCGCAGCCTGTGTCGCCTCATCAAAACCTGTCAGATCGAGAGCAATGACCTCTGTCATGTTCTGTACTTTGTCGCCCTTTGCGTTGAGTGTCATCGTATCAGTCATCTTCAGGCCGTCCGACTCTGTCTCCATGGTGTATGTAACGCTCTGTTCCTTTCCGCCGCAGGCAGTAAGCGCCAGAGACAACACAAGAACCATCATAATGCTGACAATTTTCTTCATTAAATTTTCCCTCCCACATATGTTAATAAATTCTGTCGCGTAGCTATTATAACATTTCCCAGGAACAATAGCCACGAACAAAATCTTAATTTTTTATGAAGCCCAGCTAATGGTTATCTTGCTACCGGCGCCAGAAGAACTTTTCCCGTTCCCCGGTATACGTTTACAAGCCCTTCCCCTGACGCTGCCGAACCAATGAGACTTTTCCCGGAGCGTTCCACTGTAAATTCCAGACTTCCGCTCCAGGCAATAGCCATATTTCCATCGATTTTCAAAACATCGTTCTGAAGATTAATTTCAATCAATTCTTCCCTTGGACTGTTGGATTCCAGACATACGACGCCCGAACCGCTTAGTCCCAGATTGAACAGCCCCTCGCCGCCTGCAATCGCAGAGGAAATATTAGATCGCATCACAGCCTTATGCTTCAGTGCAGATTCGCTGGCAAGAAACAAACCATCATCCAAAACAATGGATCCATTCCAGTCATTTAAATCTTCCAGAAGGATGTAGCGATAGGTAGGCTCCAGAACCAGAATTCCATCTCCCGTATATTCAGGCTTGATTGCCGATTCTCCGGACACCTTTCCCCGTACGGCCTTTCCAAACAGATCTCCGACTCCCTTGATGCCGGTCGTCGCATTCACATTCCCCGCCATCCATTGCATGGCTCCGGCCTGAAGCGTTACGCTGCTTCTGCTCAGGTCGCATATCACCTGACGCCTGCGCACATTCATCTCGTTGCAGAAATAAGCGTTTTGCGCGCTGGACGGAGTCACGCTGAGATCCCTTAAATATTCCACTACTGTAAATGCTCCCCGCTTTTCCAGGATTCTCACATCATCGTTGTCCGTAAAATTTTTGATTTGAAACATGATAATCCCCTCCTCTTATCATTTTATATTTTTCTCTGCGCAGATACGGTCCCAGGACTCCAGACTGCTACTGCGCGGGTTCTTCCGGAATAAATACACGGCTGTTTACCGGCGTCTCCTCGGCGCGTGCCTTTTCCCTGGCCTCCTCCACGAAATAATCCTGAGAATTCAAGGCCACCTTTCCTCTGCGGTCTACCTTGACATAGGTATCGTCCGGCTGAAGGACATGAGCCTTCACATTGTCCTGAAGCTCAATATCCAGAATATGAATCACTTCCTCTTTCAGTTCCGGCCGTTCAACAGGAAACAGAATCTCTACCCGCTTTTCCAGATTTCTCGGCATCCAGTCTGCGCTGGAGCAGTAGACCTCCTCCTGCCCGTTATTGTAAAAATAGTAAATCCGGCTATGCTCCAGGAAATTTCCTACGATGGAACGCACGGAAATATTCTCGCTGACGCCAGGGATTCCTACCTTCAGACAGCAGATGCCGCGTACTACCAGATCGATCTTGACGCCTGCGGCAGAGGCTTCGTAAAGAGCCGCAATTACATCCCTGTCGCAGAGGGAATTCATCTTTGCAATGATACGCCCCTCGCCGCCATTCTTCGCGTGTTCTTTTTCCCGTTCTATTAACTGCAGGAATCTGTCCTTCAGCCAGATGGGCGCAAGAGTAAGCTTATTCCAGAACGCAGGCTCCGAATACCCGGAAAGCATATTAAATACGGCAGTGGCGTCCTCACCAATCGGCGCCGAGCAGGTCAGAAGGCCCAGATCTGTGTAAAGCTTGGCTGTGGAATCATTATAATTTCCGGTTCCCAGGTGAACGTAACGGCGGATTCCATCTTCCTCTCTGCGCACAACCAGCGTAATTTTGCTGTGGGTTTTCAGGCCCACCAGTCCGTAGATTACATGGCATCCTGCTTTTTCCAGCATCTTCGCCCAGATAATATTATTTTCCTCGTCAAAACGCGCTTTCAGCTCTACCAGAACAGAGACTTGCTTTCCATTCTCAGCAGCCTGGGCCAGCGCCGCGATAATCGGCGAATTGCCGCTGACGCGGTAAAGTGTCTGCTTGATAGCCAAAACCTTCGGATCGACGGCGGCGTCGCGCACAAACTTCACGACCGGATCAAAGGTCTGGTAGGGATGGTGGAGCAATATATCTCCTTTGCGGATTTCCTCAAAAATGTCACAGTCCGCCGGAAGCTCTCTGACCGGAGCCGGCACATGCTTCGGATTCTTCAAATCGTCAAAGCCTTCCAGACCATACATCTTCATCAGGAATGTCAAATCGAGCGGACCGTTGATCTTATAGATGGCCTCGTCCCTGATGTCGAATTCCTTGCGCAGCAGCTTCAGCAAACGCTTGTCAATCTTTTCTTCTACCTCCAGACGGATGACTTCGCCCCACTGACGCTTTTTCAGCTGCTTCTGAATCTCTTTCAGAAGATCTGCCGCTTCATCCTCCTCAATGGTCAGATCCGCGTTTCGCATTACCCGATAAGGAGACGCGCAGATAATGTCGTAACTCAGGAAGAGCTGCTGCATATTGCGCTCGATCACTTCTTCCAACAAAATCACAGTCCTGCTGCCATCCTTTCCATGGGGAAGGGGTACGATACGCGGAAGAACCGAAGGAACCTGAACCGTGGCAAATTCCATCTCCTTATCCTTCCCGCTCTGGTTCTTTTTGGACAGAAGAGCGCCGATATTCAGGGTTTTATTGCGGATCAGCGGAAAAGGTCTCGAAGAATCCACCGCCATAGGCGTAAGCACCGGATAAACATTATCCCTGAAATACCGATCCACATAAACGCCCTGTTCCTCAGTCAGTTCCTCGTGCTGCTGAATCACATTCAAACCATGCTGGCGCAGCATCGGAAGCAGAGAACGGGAATAGGTGGAATACTGAAGGCCAACCAGCTTTTGCGTTTCCTCTCCGATTCGATCGAGCTGCTCCTGAGCCGTAAGCCCTGCAATATCCTTTTTCGTATAGTTGGCATTCACCATATCCTTCAGAGAAGCCACCCGGATCATGAAAAATTCATCCAGGTTGGAGGCAGTAATACTCAAGAATTTCAGACGCTCAAACAAAGGGATACTTTTATCACGCGCCTCGCTCAGCACTCTTTCATTGAAAGCCAGCCAGGAAAGCTCTCTGTTTCTGTAGTATTCCGTTTTTGTAAAATCTGTTTTTTCCATCTGCTATACCTGCCTTTTCTGCCGAATTATGGGCCTGATACTGAAAACAGTTTCAAAGAAATCCGCCTTATGAGAGAAAAGCCCCTGCTCCAGCGTAATATCCTCCACCGTATCCACCACAACGATCAGTTCCCTGTCCTTCAAGGTAACCTTTACGTTTTTGAATTTCTGCTTATGACTGCGGTCCATAGAATTGGCCACCCGGAGAATCGCGCTGATCTTGGCTGTCAGAAGATAGTCGTCTCTGTCAAGGCTGCAGCCCATGGAAAATTCCTCAAAAGAAACAAACTCCTCTGTATTGAAACGGATTGCATTCGCAATAATCTCTCTCTCCCTGTGGGACAGGCCGATGATCTCCGTGGACATCACGATCTCATAGGAACACTGGGCCGTCCGGTTCATGCTGATGTACTTTCCGCAGTCATGCAGCAGCACTGCGATCTGCAGCAGAAGCCGCTCCCGCTTGCTCATGCCATGAATCCGTTTCATCTTGTCGAAAATCGTAAGCGCCAGGTATTCAGTCCCTGCCAGATGCGTCTTATTGCTCTGGTAGCGCTTGGCGATATTCTTGGCAGCCTCGATGATGTCATTTTCAAAATTGTGGCTGGACTTAAATATTTTCTTGCGCTCCGCATAGTCATAGGCAAGACCATCACAGAGATTCAGACCTGGGATCCAAAGCTTTTCCGCTCCCGTCTCCTCTATCAGTCTGCGATAGATAATCAACGCCGGCATTACCAGAGACATATTATCTGAGATTTCTCCCAGCCTCCCTACCATCTCCTGGGGAGAGCGGGAAACTATCTCCTGGTAAAGCTTCTGATACTCCTCGCGGGTAAAGGATACGCTTTTCTCGCCCCGCCTGCGGGTGGTAAGCTGATTGATATAGTCGCCAACCAGAATCATGTGCTTGATCTCCCGATCCTTCAGGTAAAGACGCTTATAGCTGTTCAGCTCGTTGTTGATCATCTCCTCTATGATCTCGTCAAAATGGGTGGTCCGCTGCTCCACTTCTGCCAGGCGTTCACGGATACGGACGATTCCCAGTCGAAGATTCTGAGTAGATACCAGGGCGTCCTTATCAAACAGGGAAATCTGAATACTTCCCCCTCCTACATCTACGATAGCCGTTCCCTTTTGAATGATTTTCTGAAAAGATTCTTCGTTAGACGCAATAGATTTATATCCCAGAAACCTCTGCTCAGAATTGCTTAAGACCTCGATCTCCAGGCCGGTCCGCACCCGAATCTTATCCAAAATCAGCAGGCAATTTCTTGCGTCCCGAATAGCGCTTGTGGCGCAGGCCCGATAATCGTCGACCTGATATTCCTTCATAATCCGTGTGAAATCCTCTAAGATCTCACAGAGTTCCTCCAAAAGCTCATTTCCTATCTCACCATAGACATAAGCGTCCTTTCCCAACGCCAGACCATGGCGGATATAGTCGATTTCTCTCATCCCATTTTTGGAAGACAGCTCAAGAATCTTCATTCCTACTTCGTAGGAACTTATTTCAATCGAAGCAAATGTTATGATCTGCATATCTTTACGCCTTTCCGGTGCTGCCGTGGCCGCCCCTGTCTGTATTTCCAAGTTTTTCAGTCTCCTCAAATACCAGCCTGGGCTGATGTTCCAAGATCCGGAACTGACAAATCCTGTCGTTCACATGGATTTCCGTATCCCGCAGAGCGTAGGCAGGCATAAACCACTGATCGTTGTCTCCGCAATAGGTCTCGTCTATGATACCCATATGATTCGTCTGAATAATTCCGAAGCTTTTAAAGGTGCTGCTGCGGGGAACGACATGGGCTTCATAACCTTCAGGCAGTTCCATGGCGACGCCAAGGGGAAGCAGCCGGAACTCTCCGGCCTTCATCTGAATATTCTCTGCGCAGCGCAGATCAATCCAGTCCGACTTTCCTCCGATATAGGTCAGTCTGTCAATCTTGTCCGTAAAATACTTGATACGTATTTTCTTTGTTTCCTCCATCTCATCCTCCGTCAGCTTACCGTTAATCTTCAGCAGTTTCTAAAATTCCTGTGCGCAGAAGCGTCAGAGCGCTGGCGACAGAACTTTCCCGTATCTTAAGCCTGTCTCCAGTAAAATGGCATTCCTGCACATACATCTGTCCCCGGACAGCCACCGCGATATAGACAAGGCCTACCGGTTTTTCCACGCTTCCCCCGTCCGGTCCCGCGATTCCTGTGACCGCCACTGCGGCGTCCGCGCCCGTCGTCAGGATCGCGCCTCTTGCCATCTCTCTGGCCGTGCGATCGCTGACTGCTCCATATTCCCGAAGCGTCGCCTTTTTGACGCCTACAAGCTTGCGCTTTGCCTTATTGGAATAGGTCACAAAGCCCTGCTTCAGTACCTCGGACACGCCAGGCACATTAACGAGACGTCCGGCCAGCAAACCTCCCGTGCAGGACTCCACCGTAGTCAGCGTCAGTTCCTGCTCCTTCAAGAGATCCACGACGGCCTGTTCCAACGACACATGTTCATCCGTCGTGTAGATCTGGGAACCAAATCTTACCCGAAGCTCTTTCAGCACAGGCTTAATCAGGAGCCTGGCCGCTTCCTCGCTCTCCGCTCTGGCCGTTACCCGCAGATGCACCTCTCCGGTCTTCGCGTAGGTAGCGATGGTAGGATTCGTCTGAGCCTCGATCATATCCGAGATCATAGTCTCCGCACGGCTTTCTCCGATACCGCACAGCTTAACCATCTCAGACACGATGGTCTCCGGCTGCTTTTCATGAAGATAGGGATAAATATCCTTCCTGAACATCGGGATCAGCTCATTGGGCGGTCCCGGAAGCAAAATCGCAATCTTTCCGTCCTTCTCCAGAATCAGGCCGGGCGCCGTACCGTTATCATTATCCACCACAATCGCCTCTTCAGGAACCATAGCCTGCTTCCAGTTGTTTTCCGTGATATTCTTTGTGCCGCGGGCATCAAAATAAGTCTGAATCCGCTCTCTTGTATGAGCGTCCTCCTTCAGTTTCTGCCCAAAAACCTCGGCCGTAATTTCCTTCGTCAGATCATCCTGCGTCGGTCCCAGGCCGCCGCCCAGTATCACCACATCCGAACGCTCAAGCGCCTGCCGCACCGTCTCTCTTAAACGCTCCGGATTATCTCCGACTGTCGTCTGATAGTAGAGAGACAATCCAAGCTTCGCGCATTCTCTGGCCAGAAAGGCCGCATTTGTATTGACAATATTTCCAAGCAGAAGTTCCGTACCCACGGAAATCAATTCCGCTACCATATCTTATATATCTCCTTCCAGCAGTATACCTTTATTTTTTATCAGATAATCGAGCAGGGAAATCACTGTCAGAATCAATGCAATCCAGGTTACCACCGTCTCAATTACCGCAAAGCTTCCTCCCAGATCCAGAATCAAAAGAATGATCATAATCATCTGGAAGGTTGTCTTGAACTTTCCCCAATAGCTTGCCGCAATTACCACTCCATTATCCGAGGCGATCAGACGAAATCCGCTGATGATAAATTCCCTGGAAATGATCACAATCACCATCCACGCTGCCAGACGCTCCATCTCCACCAGACAAATCAGGGCCGAACACACCAGCAGCTTGTCTGCAAGCGGATCCATAAATTTACCAAAATTCGTCACAAGCCCACGCTTTCTTGCGATCTTTCCATCCAGAAGATCTGTCAGGCTGGCGACTACAAAAATAGCCAACGCAATATATTTCCCATAATCGCCTCCCAGATCCGTCAGCATAAACACCACGAAAAAGGGAATCATAATCACTCTAAGTATTGTAAGTTTATTTGGAAGATTCATTCCATCAATTCTCCTATCAGATCATATTCTGCCGCTCCTGTTACGCGGACCTTTGCGAAATCACCGCTCATCAGCGTCTCATCCGTATTCAGAAAAATGTAGCCGTCTACTCCTGGAGCATCCATATAAGTCCGCCCCACATAGGCATTTTCGTCGGCCACCTTTCCCTCTATCATAACCTCAAGCTCACGGCCTTCCATGGCCTCCGCTTTCTCGAACGCGATTTCCTGCTGGAGTTCCATAAGCTCGCCCCGCCGTTCTTCCTTCACCTCATCCGGAATCTGGTCCGGCATAAGCGCCGCAGGCGTATCCTCCTCCGGCGAATAAGCAAAAACGCCTAGGCGATCAAATTCACAATCGTCCACAAAGCGCATCAGCTCCTCATGATCCTCCTGCGTTTCACCCGGAAATCCGGAAATCAATGTCGTCCGAAGGCAGATGTCCGGAATTTCCTCACGCAGCCTCTCAATGATACGCCTCAAATCAGCCTGCGTCGTTCTCCTTCCCATCCGTTTCAGGATTCTGTCAGAAGCGTGCTGAATCGGCAAATCCAGATAATGACAGACTTTCGGTTCTTCTTTGATCACCCGGATCAGCTCCTCCGTGATCTCCTCCGGATAACAGTACTCCACCCGAATCCAACGGATTCCGTGAATCCCTGCCAGCCGCTTAAGCAGCTCCGGCAGCTTCTTCTCTTCATACAGATCGACGCCGTAAAGGGTGGTCTCCTGAGCTACCAGAATCAGCTCCTTTACTCCCTGGTCCGCCAGCGTCTTCGCCTCCGCAACCAGCCGTTCCATAGGAACGCTCCGGAACCGTCCCCGCAGCTTGGGGATGATGCAGTAGGTGCAGTGCTTGTCGCAGCCCTCCGCGATCTTCAGATAAGCGTAGTGACCGCCCGTGGTCAGAATACGTCCTCCCTGATCGGGAACCAAACGATCCACATCCTCAAAACGCAGCTCTTTTGCTCCGGCATCTCCATGGCCCGGATCCCTGCCCAGAACCTTTTCCACAGTTTCCACAATCGCATCATAGGTCGCAGTGCCAAGGACGGCGTCTACTTCTTCTATCTCGTCCGTGATTTCCTTCTGATAGCGCTGAGCCAGACAACCTGTAACGATCAGAGCCTTGCAGTTTCCGTTTTTCCGGTACTCTGCCATTTCAAGGATCGTATTTACGCTCTCCTCTTTGGCATCGTTGATGAAGCAGCAGGTATTGATCACGATGATGTCCGCTTCTGCCTCGTCATCCGTAAACTGATACCCTTTTTGTTCCAGCAGCTTCAGCATAACTTCAGAGTCCACCAGATTTTTGTCACAGCCAAGGGATATAAACAAAATTTTCATGGAATAATCTCTTTCTTACTTGAAATATTATAGTTGATTTCCTCTGCCGCTTCAACTGAATCGGCAGACTTTACATGAACTTTACATTACTGTTCGCTTCGCTCACAGTAATATTCGCAAATCCATTCCAAATTCGCTTCGCGAATGGGATTTGCTCTCACCTGAATCATTTTCTTACGCAGGCTTCTTCTGGGGAAGCTGGGCAAGCACGATCGCTGCGGACATCAGCACACAGCCAAGAATCTCCCGGCTACTCAAGGTCTGTCCCAGGATGAGCAGTCCGGCCAGAACCGAAACTACGGATTCCAGACTGAGGATCAGGGAGGCTACTGTCGGATTCATTCCTTTTTGTCCGATGATCTGCAGGGTGTAGCCTGCTCCGCTGGAAAGCACGCCGGCATACAGTACGGGCTGCCAGGCCGCCAGGATTGCGGAAAGATCCGGCTTTTCAAAGAGCAGCATCGCGATTCCGGATACAATGCCGCAGACAAAGAACTGAATGCAGGACATTTTCACTCCGTCCACATACTGCGTAAAATAATCGATCACCAGAATATGCGCCGCAAAAAGAAGGGCGCAGATAAATACAAGAATGTCTCCCATACCTATCCGGAAGCTTTCTGTGATGCAGAGGAAGTACAGGCCGCCCAGGGCAAGGGCCACGCCAGCCCAGATCTGGGGACCGCATTTCTTTCCGAAAAACAGACTGAGTACCGGAACAATAATGATATAAAAGGCAGTGATAAAGCCTGCCTTTCCCACTGTCGTGTACTGAATGCCAAACTGCTGAAAACAGCTTGCCGCGCAGAGAGCCAGGCCGCAGCAGATTCCGCCCAGGAGGAGGAGCCTGCGTTCTTTTCTTTTTTCCTCCGGCGTTTTTGCACCGGCATCCGCTTCCATTCTTTTTTTATTTTTACCATCTGCCCGGTTCAGCAAAGCGATGCAGGGAATCAGCACCAGACCACCGATCAGGGAACGCACGCAGGTAAAGGTAAAAGGCCCCACATAATCCATACCTACGCTCTGGGCCACAAAAGCCACGCCCCAGATCACCGCGGTCAGCAGCAGAATCAGAGAATTTCTTATCTGTGTCGTCTTCATCCTCTGTCACCCCTCATCAAAGCGCAGGGTAGAAAGGATTGTATGCTCTGACGCTCCAAGGCTGTCGTAAGCCTCCACGGTACAGTCAAGCTGAGCCACGTACAGCACATCGTTATACCGGAAAATATAAAGATCGCAGGTTCGGCTTCCCGCATCCGTCCCTTCCGCGTAGCTCACCCAGATAGCCGGATACTCTCCTTCTCCGACTGTCATTTCTTCTACCGTACACTCCTCATTGCTCTCTGCCACATACTGGTCTGCGAGCTCCTCTGCAGAAGGAGCTTCTTCCGTGCGGATACTCAGAAAAATTTTGGCATCTCCAGCCGTTCCGGCACCCGCCTCTGTACCTTCCGCGCCGGAAACGACAGGCTCAAAGCGCAGTTCATTCTCCGATGCAGTCAGCGTAAATTCTTCGGCATCATAAGCGATGGAAAAGTCGCCGATTCCGCGTACACGCGTATATACAGCAGTCTCCGGTTCTCCCTCATCTGTCATAACCGTGATTTCTTCCTCCCCAAGCTCTGTTCCCGCCTGGGTGTCGAGGCCAAGCTCCGCCTCCTTTTGTTCCTCGGTCTGGCTGATCTGTGGTTCCTCGACCACCTCCACCTGAGGCACCGCCACCTCTGCATCCTCTTTCCCGCAGCCTCCAAGAACGCACAGGCATCCGAGTATGCAAAGAGCCGCGGCAAGCCGCCTACGCAAGTGTCTCTCCTACCAGCTTATTGACCAAGGCGCCGTCAGCCTTCCCCTTCACCTTCGGCATCAGCTCTTTCATAATTCTGCCCTTGTCCTTGCCTGTAGGCTTGTCTATTCCGAGCGCATCCACCACCTCCTGAATGGCCGCACGGATCGCTTCCTCGCTCATCTCCTCCGGAGCGAACTCAGACAGCACCGCCAGGCGCGCTTTACACTGCTCGATAATATCCGTCCGATCCGCAGGCGCCAGATCGAGGGTTTCCTTCGTCTGCTTCATTTCTTTTTTGACAACTTCATATTCTTCAGCTTCCGTCAGATCCTCGCGCTTGTCAATGGCTTTATTTTTCAGCGCCGCCAGAAGCATCGACAGGGATTCTTTTCTCTCCTTATCCTTATTTTTCATTGCCGCCACCATCTCTGAGCGGACTGTGTCAATCATACTCATGTCTTTTTCCTCCTCATTGGCTTTCTTTGCATTATCTACCATTGTAATCATATTCATGTATGATTTCAAGTTCTTTGACTGAAATCCAGCGAACTGCCGTCCGTCACACAAGTCACCGTCCCTTCTGAGGTGAGATAGACTTCCGTTCCAAGACGGTCCAGCAGCTCCAGAATCTCCGGTTCCGGCTCCTCCTCCTCGGAACAGGTAATCACGGCCGCTTCCGGGGAAACCGCCAGCAAAAATTTATCTGAATTTTTCTCCTCTTTCCCATGATGCGGAACTTTCAGAACCTGATGCTCCAGGTCCAGTCCATTCTCCGCCAGAAGCTCTGAAAGCCGTTCCCTCTCGGCGTCTCCGGCAAACAGGAAGCGTTCTTCGCCAAAGGTCAGACTGATAACGAGGGAAAAATCGTTGTCCTTCTCCTCATATTCCTGCTGTCTGGGCGGATAGATCACACAGTCCGTTCCTTCAAATTTCAGGCTCGTCGTCTCTGTCACATGGACTGGCTGGATCCCCTGCTCTTCAAGAGTTTCCTGATACTGCTTTGTCTGCTTGCTGTCGGATTCATAATCCGGCTGCAGCACCTCACGGACCTCCACAGCCTCCAGAACCTTATCCGCTCCCCCCACATGGTCCTTGTCAAAATGTGTGATTACGAGATAGTCCAGGCTTTCAATCCCCTGATCTGACAGATACGTAAGGATCGTACCGGCCGTGTCGTCATACCCTGTGTCTATCAACATGGTCTGGTTTTCCGTCTCTAAAAGAATCGCATCGCCCTTTCCCACATCAAAAAAAGTCACCTTAAGCTCCGAGGTTTCCTGTTCGGAATCCGGCTGCGCCGACTGTTCGCCTCCGCCGCAGCCTGCCAGAATACAGGCGCTCAAAAGCAGCGCAAAAAACACAGACAACCGCTTTCTTTTTTTCATACTGACCTCCTTATCACATCACTATGAACTCCTGCAAAAAAAGATATTTTTCTCATTTTAGCATACTCTTTTCCCTGCCTCAAGCCCGCAAGCCTTCCCTGTTTTTCTCTTTGCTTCTGATATTATAGTTTACATTCCTATTTTTCTTTGCTAGACTAAATGTGATTTCTAATAACTACCCATAATTGACAAGGGCATACATCCACATTTATGATTAAAACTATGGAGAATTCAAACACTTATATATATTACAGTTATCTTTTTGGTCCCAGAGAACCTTGGCAATGGCTTTTCCTTTCAGACACTTTTCAATTTATAATATATGTAATTCTGTCCTATCCTTTCGCTTGGGCTATTTGTATAATTGCCTCTATCAATTCTAATAAATGGAAACATTTCTCTGATTTTTTGGCACAATTTATTATGCTAGCGCTTTGGCTTCTAAGATTATGGCTAATTCTTTTTCTTCAAATATATATCCGTAAACTGTTCGCTAAATTCGGAATGACAGGAACAATTATCGCCAGCATTTTTTGCGCATGGGGCTTATATCAGTTGCTTGATTTCTTTGTCAGACCTCATTCACTGCTCCCAAGATACCTTTTTGGATGAATATGCCATCTATATGTCATTCAGCTCAGATCAGCCGTTCCAAGATATAACCTGCAAGAAAAAAGGGACCAAGAGGGTATCTGTTTGTCCGTGAAAATCTCCCCGTCCCAAGGCAGACGAGCGACCAGGCAGCCGCCGGCAAAAGCCCTAAAAACAGGATACTGACCGTTCGCCAGAATCCCGCAAAAAGCGCAGCCGTAAAGAGAAATTTCACATCTCCCATCCCAAGACCATTTTTGCATATTTTTCCAATCAGTAAAAGGAGCGCAGCCAACAACAGGCCGCCTCCAACCTCCTGCAGAATGCTTCCGTACGCTCCTCCTGGCACGACTCTCATTTTTTCGGCCCACAGCAAAAGCCGCAGGACAAAGGCCGCAAGCAAAAGGCGGTTCGGTATTCTGCGAAAGCGCAGATCCGGCCAGGCCGCCAGCACAAAAAGCAAGGACAGTATCCCCTCTCCCAGAACGCCTATCACTTTCAGCTCTGGGGGCAGAGACGTCACAACACCTGACATTTCCAGGATCACAAACCTCTCTCCTTTTTGCTTTCTGTATTCCCCTTGTCAATTCAGAATATGGATATACTGTGCAGACACGCACAAAGAACTATCGAAAATTCCTTTGGTTAGTCTTCAGAATACCAGGTTTTCAAGATTATGTCAACCGTTTTTCTGTTGCTTTGACTTTCCTCAAAAATGTGGTACACTGGACAGCAGGAGGAATGCTGCTATGGAAAAAATAACAAGCTTTACTATCAATCATCTTTCGCTTCAGCCAGGCGTCTATGTTTCCCGTAAGGATCCGGTAGGCGGTGCCATCGTCACCACCTTCGATCTGCGCATGACGAGTCCCAATGAGGAGCCTGTCATGAATACCGCCGAGGTCCACGCCATTGAACATCTGGGCGCGACCTTTCTGCGCAACCATAAAAAATTTGCCCCCAAGATCCTGTATTTCGGACCTATGGGCTGCCGGACCGGCTTCTATCTTCTGCTTTCCGGCGATTACGAATCCAGAGACATCGTGCCGCTGCTCATCGAGATGTGGGAATTTATCCGCGATTTTGAGGGCGAGATCCCAGGCGCAAGCCCCAGGGACTGCGGCAATTACCTGGATATGAATCTCCCAATGGCAAAATATCTGGCAAAAAAATATCTGGACGAAGTCCTTTACCATATCACAGAGGAAAGACTCGTATATCCGGAATAATCTGCAAGCGTCCCAAAGTCTTTCGGTACAGCCGTACTTGCAGAAGTGGCTGTACCGAAAGACTTTGGGACGCTTTTTCTGAAAACACTTTTTTCAAAAGTTCAAGTTTTTCTACAGAAATGCCTTCAATTCTTCGTGCAGCTTTCCATTTGTCGCCAGAATCTCTCCCGGCTCCACAGGATTGACAGGCGAACCGTCAAAGCGTGTGACCTTTCCCCCTGCTTCTGCTACCAGAAGCAGTCCCGCCGCAAAATCCCAGGGCTGCAGCCGGGCCTCAAAAAAGCCTCCGATTCGTCCGCAGGCCACATAGGCCAGATCCATGGCCGCCGATCCGGTCCTCCGAATATCCTGACATTTTGTAAAGATGCGTTCAAACCGACGGAAATTCTCCGGCGCCAGTTCTTTCTGATAGGGCGCCGTTCCAATCGCCACAATCGTATCACTCAGCCCCTTGTCCGGAGCCACATGAATCGGCTCTCCGTTCCGAAAGCTTCCTTTGCCCTTTTCCGCATGAAAGATTTCTTCCCGGAAGGGATCGTAAATGATTCCCATTACAATCTCTCCCTTTTCATACAAGCCCAGGGAGACTGTGCTGTGCTGATAGTCGTGTATCAGATTGGTCGTTCCGTCAATGGGATCCAGAATCCAGAAGGTATCCCCCTGCATCGCGTGAAGTCCTTCCTCCTCTCCAAGGAACTGAATATCCGGGTTCAGCTCATGAAGCTTTTCCGAGAGAAAATTCTGGATATTGGTATCCACCTGCGTCACAAAGTCTGCAAGTCCCTTGACTTTGATGTGCCCTGCCATGTCCCGGTTCTGCACAAAGGTCTTCGTCTGTTTCACCAGTTCCATTACATCTTCAATCTTCATAACTCCTCCTCCCGCCGTTTTGCGGCATATTCCCGCAGTATCTCATGGAACTGGCTGCCGCAACGTTCCAGTTCCCCAAGAACCACATCTATCTTTTCTCCATCCAAAAACCAGTTGTCCCGGCTGATATTCCGGGTTACGGTCGGACAGACAAAAAACTCCGTCTCCGGATAAAGTACCTTGTAGTAGAGAAGCGCGCGTCTGGCATGGGAAGCCTGGGGACATAGAATCGCCCTTTGTACCCTAAGGCCAAGCCTGTCCGTCACCCGACGGGAATAGATTGCATTCTCGTAAGTGTACGTAGCCTGCTTTTCTTCCAGGATGCAGTCCTCCGGCACGCCTTCCCGCACAAGAATGTCCCGAAGGAAGTCCCATTCCGTCTCATAGCCCGGAATCAGACAGCGCCCTGCCGGTTTGCTGTACCGGCCGGACGGCAGCACCAGGGGCGCATAACCCTCACGGAAGATTTTCGCAGCCGTCACGGCAAGCTCTCCTCTGTCCCCGCCCGGAACAAAGATGATGTCCGCCTTCTTGGGCCTGTTTTCCACAAAAATAAACTCTGTAATATCTTCTGCAAAATTCATATCATTCTCCGCGCTGACGGCACACCTAAAATCATTTGAGTATTCCGCTCTTTTTGATCTCCTCAATCGCTTCTTCGATAACCGGAACCGGATGGACCAGCGCCATACGCACATAGCCCTCGCCCAGATCTCCAAAGGCGCTTCCCGGCGTCACAATCATGCCCGTCTGTTCCATCAGATCCAGCACAAACTGACTGCTGTTCTGATACTTATCCGGCAAAGGCGCCCACACGAACATGGTTCCCTGGCTGTCCGGCACATCCCAGCCAATGGCGCGAAGTCCGCCGCAGAGCGCATGGTTTCTCCTCTCATATTCCCTGCACTGTTCCTTTACAGCCTCCTGCGGCCCCGTCAGAGCCGCCACAGCCGCTTTCTGGACCAGCAGGCAGGTACCGTAATCTATCTGAGACCGCACCTTCCGGAACTCACGGATAATCTCACGGTTTCCTACTGCGAAAGAGATGCGAAGCCCCGTCATATTATAGCTCTTGGAAAGAGAGTAGAACTCGATCCCCACCTCTTTCGCGCCCGGATAGGAGAGGAATGACTTTCCTTCCCTTCCGCCATAGATAATATCCGAATATGCGTTGTCATGCAGCACGATGATCTGATATTTCTTTGCAAAAGCGATCAGTTTCTCGTAAAATGCATCGTCCGCCACGGAACACACGGGATTGGCCGGATAAGATACAATCATAAACCGTGCTTTCCGTGCCGTCTCCTCCGGAATATCTGAAAAGTCCGGCAGGAAATTATGTTCAGCATACAAGGGATAAGTCTCGATCCGGGCTCCCACCAGCTCCGGTCCCAATGAAAATACCGGATACCCTGGGTTCGGAACCAGCACCACATCCTCCGGATCACAGAGGGCAATAGCGATGTGCGCCATTCCCTCCTGAGAGCCATACAGTGACATCATCTCATCCTTTTGAAGCTCCACGCCAAAACGCCTTTGATAAAAGGACTGCATCGCCTCCAGAAGCTCGTCCCGGTCCGTCAGGGCATATTTATAATTTTCCGGATCAAGCGCAGCCTTCGCCACCGCTTCCATGATATGGGGCTGGGGTTTAAAATCCGGCGTACCTACTGAAAAATTATAGACCTTCCGCCCTCTGGCAAGAAGTTCCGCTTTTTTATGATCAAGAACGGAAAAGATTCCCTCCTGGATCCTCTCCGCTCTCTTTGAAAACTGAAATTCCATATTTTACTCCTCCCGTAAAAACGCCGCAAGTGAACAAGAGCATACTCCTCTCCGGCGGCCTGCGGATTTATTATAGCTATTTTTTCCGCCAGCTGCAACCCAATTCTTCGCCAAGGCAGCGTAAATTTACCTTCGGAATTGGTGGTGTAGAAATCACCCGTGACGCGCTGATAAAGCATCAGGCTATAGTTCTTTTTTACTCTACATCCTTTTTTGTTATCTTGCAACCTCATTCCATTGATTTT
>DVLE01000001.1 GCA_018715645.1 Candidatus Merdisoma merdipullorum | reverse complement strand
CCTATACCTTCTATGATGGACCGCCTACGGCCAACGGCAAGCCCCATATCGGACATGTGCTGACCCGCGTCATCAAAGATATGATTCCCCGGTACCGGACTATGAAGGGCTACTTTGTGCCGAGAAAGGCCGGTTGGGACACTCACGGACTTCCGGTAGAGCTGGAGGTGGAGAAGGAGCTGGGCCTGGACGGCAAGGAACAGATCGAGGAGTACGGCCTGGATCCGTTTATCAGAAAATGTAAGGAAAGCGTCTGGAAGTACAAGGGAATGTGGGAGGACTTCTCCAATACGGTCGGCTTCTGGGCGGATATGGACAATCCTTATGTCACATACCATGATGATTATATCGAGTCCGAGTGGTGGGCGCTGAAAGAGATCTGGAAAAAGGGTCTGCTTTATAAGGGCTTCAAAATTGTGCCTTACTGCCCGCGCTGCGGAACTCCTCTGTCCAGCCATGAGGTGGCTCAGGGCTACAAGGCGGTCAAAGAGCGTTCTGCTGTGGTACGGTTTAAAGTGAAGAATGAAGACGCGTATTTTCTGGCGTGGACCACGACGCCCTGGACACTGCCCTCGAACGTGGGCCTCTGCGTGAATCCGGAGGATACCTATGTGAAGGTGAAGGCGGCGGACGGCTATGTATATTATATGGCGGAAGCCCTGCTCGACAAGGTGCTGGGAGATCTGGCTGAGGAAGGAAAGCTGGCATACGAGGTATTGGAGACCTTTGTGGGAAAGGATCTGGAATACAAGGAGTATGAGCCGCTTTTTGCCTGCGCCGGTGAGTCTGCCGAAAAGCAGCGTAAAAAAGGCTTCTATGTAGTCTGCGACGGCTATGTTTCCATGTCTGACGGTACCGGAATCGTTCATATCGCTCCAGCCTTCGGTGAGGACGACGCCCGTGTCGGCAGAAGATATGAGCTGCCCTTTGTACAGTTCGTAGATGGAAAAGGAAATATGACGGAGGAGACGCCTTATGCGGGCATCTTCGTGAAGAAGGCGGATCCGGAAATTCTGAAGGATCTGGATAAGGAAGGAAAACTGTTCTCAGCGCCGAAGTTTGAGCATGATTATCCGTTCTGCTGGCGCTGCGATACGCCGCTTATCTATTATGCAAGAGAGTCCTGGTTCATTAAGATGACAGCGGTAAGAGACGATCTGATCCGGAACAATAATACCATCAACTGGATTCCGGAGAGCATCGGCAAGGGACGTTTCGGAGACTGGCTGGAAAATATCCAGGACTGGGGCATCAGCCGGAACCGTTACTGGGGAACACCTTTAAATATCTGGGAATGTAAGGACTGCGGTCATCAGCATTCTATCGGAAGCAGAGACGAGCTCTATGAGATGAGCGGAGACGAGAAAGCGAAGACGGTGGAACTTCATCGTCCGTACATTGATGAGATAGAGATTAAATGCCCGGAATGCGGAGGAACGATGCACAGGGTGCCGGAGGTCATCGACTGCTGGTTTGATTCGGGAGCCATGCCCTTCGCTCAGCATCATTATCCCTTTGAGAATCATGACCTGTTTGAGAAGCAGTTCCCGGCGCAGTTTATCTCCGAGGCGGTTGACCAGACAAGAGGCTGGTTCTATTCCCTGCTCGCCGAGTCTACGCTTCTGTTTAACCGGGCTCCCTATGAAAATGTCATCGTTCTCGGACATGTGCAGGATGAGAACGGACAGAAGATGAGCAAGTCCAAAGGAAACGCGGTCGATCCCTTTGACGCGCTTTCCACCTACGGCGCGGATGCGATCCGCTGGTACTTCTATATCAACAGCGCGCCCTGGCTGCCGAACCGTTTTCACGGAAAGGCTGTTACAGAGGGACAGCGCAAATTTATGGGTACCCTGTGGAATACCTATGCGTTCTTCGTGCTGTATGCGAACATTGACAATTTCGACGCCACAAAGTACGAGCTGAAATACGATACTTTAAGCGTTATGGATAAATGGCTGCTCTCCAAGCTGAACACAGTAGTGGGCGAGGTAGACAGCGATCTGGAAAATTACAAGATTCCCGAAGCGGCGAGAGCCCTGCAGGAGTTCGTGGACGACATGAGCAACTGGTATGTGCGCCGCAGCCGTGAGCGTTTCTGGGCGAAGGGAATGGAGCAGGATAAGATCAATGCTTACATGACGCTGTATACGGCGCTTGTGACCATCAGCAAGGCGGCTGCTCCGATGATTCCGTTCATGACAGAGGACATCTATCAGAACCTGGTACGCAGCATTGACAAAGACGCGCCGGAGAGCATCCATCTCTGCGATTTCCCGGAGGTAAAGAAAGAATGGATTGATCCGGAACTGGAAAAGAATATGGATGAGGTGCTTCGTATCGTCGTGATGGGACGTGCCTGCCGGAACGCTGCCAATATCAAGAACCGTCAGCCGATTGCGCAGATGTACGTAAAGGCTCCCTACGAGCTTGCGGAGTATTATCGTGATATTATCCGCGACGAGCTGAATGTGAAGGCTGTGGATTTCACCGATGATGTGCGTGCGTTTACGACCTACAGCTTCAAGCCGCAGCTCAAGACTGTCGGCCCGAAGTACGGCAAGTTCCTGAACGGTATCCGGGAGTATCTTTCTTCTGTGGATGGCAACAGCGCCATGGATGAATTGAAAGAAAATGGAAATCTTACATTTGACGTTAACGGCGCATCTGTGGTATTATCAGAGGAGGATCTGCTGATCGACATGGCGCAGACGGAAGGACACGTGTCAGATGGAGACAATGAGATCACCGTTGTCCTGGACACGAAGCTGACGCCGGAGCTTATCGAGGAGGGCTTTGTGCGCGAGATCATCAGCAAGGTGCAGACCATGCGAAAAGAGGCAGATTTCCAGGTGACCGACAAGATCGTTCTTTCCTGCAAAGGAAACGGAAAGATTGAGAGTATTTTGCAGAATCATGGAGAAGAAATTCAGTCGGAAGTCCTGGCTGACAGTGTAAAGACCGGCGAGACGACAGGCTATGTGAAGGACTGGAATATTAACGGGGAAGATGTAACTCTGGGAGTGGAGCGCATTTAGATTCTGCGTTCAGGCAGGAACCGAATACGGAAAATGAGGAGGAAAACGGTATGAGCAAGAGACCCTTTGACAAGGAGCTCTTTAAACGAAGCGTAATCTATAATGTAAAGACGTTGTACAGAAAGACGATTGAGGAGGCTAGCCAGCAGCAGATTTTCAGCGCGGTGGCGCTGGCCACAAAGGATGCGATCATCGACGCATGGCTGGCCACCCAGGAACAGATGAAAAAGCAGGATCCGAAGATTGTCTATTATATGTCTATGGAGTTTCTTATGGGGCGCGCCCTGGGCAATAATCTGATCAATCTCACCTACTACGACGAGGTGAAGGAGGCGCTGCAGGAGCTGGGCTGTGATCTGAATGTGATTGAGGATCAGGAGCCGGACGCTGCTCTTGGAAACGGCGGACTTGGAAGACTGGCGGCCTGTTTTCTGGATTCACTGGCGACTCTGGGCTATGCGGCTTATGGCTGCGGAATCCGTTATCGCTACGGTATGTTCAAGCAGAAGATCGAGGATGGCTATCAGGTGGAGGTTCCCGACGAGTGGCTGAAGAACGGCAATCCCTTTGAGCTTCGCCGGCCGGAATACGCGAAAATCGTAAAGTTCGGCGGATATGTGGACATTGAAGTAGATGAGAAGGGAAAGAATCACTTCGTACAGAAGGGTTACCAGAGCGTGCGCGCGGTACCCTGTGATCTGCCGATTGTAGGATATGGGAATAATGTGGTGGATACCTTACGTATCTGGGATGCGGAGGCCATGAATTCCTTCCGCCTTGACGCGTTTGATAAGGGCGACTACCAGAAGGCTGTTGAGGAGGAGAATCTCGCAAAGCTTCTTGTAGAAGTGCTGTATCCCAATGACAATCATATGGCAGGAAAGGAGCTGCGCTTAAAGCAGCAGTATTTCTTCATTTCTGCCAGTGTGCAGGCGGCTGTGGATCGTTATAAGAGAGCTCACAGCGACGTTCGCAAATTCTACGAGAAGGCGACCTTCCAGCTCAACGATACGCATCCCACTGTGGCAGTGGCCGAGCTGATGCGTGTGCTGGTAGACGAGGAAGGCCTTGAGTGGGACGAGGCATGGGAAGTAACGACCAAGACCTGCGCGTATACCAACCATACGATTATGGCAGAGGCTCTGGAAAAGTGGCCGATTGAGCTGTTCTCCCGGCTGCTTCCGCGTATCTATCAGATCATCGAGGAGATCAACCGCCGTTTCGTGATTGAGATCCAGAAGAAATATCCTGGCGATCAGGAAAAGATCCGCAAGATGGCCATCATCTATGATGGACAGGTGAAGATGGCGCACCTGGCTATCGCCGCCGGTTACTCTGTAAACGGCGTGGCAAGGCTTCATACAGAGATCTTGAAGCATCAGGAGCTGAAGGACTTCTATCAGATGATGCCGGAGAAGTTTAATAACAAGACGAACGGCATCACACAGCGCCGCTTCCTGCTTCATGGAAATCCGCTTCTGGCCGACTGGGTGACGAACCATATCGGAGACGAATGGATCACCGATCTGTCTCAGATCTCGAAACTGAAGATCTATGCGGACGACGAGAAGGCACAGAGGGAATTTATGAATATCAAGTACCAGAACAAGGTGCGTCTGGCGAAATACATTCTGGAGCACAATGGAATTACTGTGGATCCGCGCTCTATCTTTGACGTGCAGGTGAAGCGTCTCCATGAATACAAGCGTCAGCTTTTGAATATTCTCCATGTGATGTATCTGTACAATCAGATCAAGGAGCATCCGGAGATGCCCTTCTATCCGAGAACCTTTATCTTTGGAGCGAAGGCAGCCGCAGGCTACCGCAGGGCGAAGCTGACGATTAAGCTTATCAATTCCGTGGCTGAAGTGATCAACAACGACGCTTCTATCAATGGAAAGCTGAAGGTGGTCTTTATCGAGGATTACCGGGTATCCAACGCGGAGCTGATCTTTGCGGCCGCTGATGTGTCCGAGCAGATCTCCACGGCCAGCAAGGAAGCTTCCGGTACCGGAAACATGAAGTTTATGCTGAACGGCGCGCTGACCATCGGAACCATGGACGGAGCTACTGTGGAAATGGTAGAGGAGATGGGCGAGGAGAACGCCTTCATCTTCGGTCTGAGTTCTGACGAGGTTATCAACTATGAGCAGAACGGCGGATACAATCCGATGGATATTTTCAACAACGATCAGGATATTCGTCACGTACTGATGCAGCTTATCAACGGCTACTATTCTCCGCAGGATCCGGAGATGTTCCGGGACATCTACGATTCCCTGCTGAACACAAAGAGCAGCGACCGTGCCGATACGTATTTTATCCTGAAGGATTTCCGTTCCTATGCGGAAGCGCACAGGCGCGTGGAGGAGGCTTACCGTGATGAGAAGGGCTGGGCGAAAAAGGCCATCTGGAATACGGCATGCAGCGGCAAATTCTCCTCAGACCGAACAATTCAGGAATATGTGGACGATATTTGGCATCTTGACAAGATGACCGTAACTTTGCCTCAGGAATAAGGAACGAAAGAGATAGATGTGAATTTCACGTCTATCTCTTTTTTTTCGCTCATAGATTGTAGAATGAAGGAAAAAATAAAGACAGGAATCTCAGTACTGATTATTTTAATTCTGCTCCCTTATGTAGCCTCCGTATTCCGTACCGGAAGCCTATCCGGCGTCGAGGCCGAAGTGCCGGAACCGGATTTGGAGGTTTTTGTCGCGGAAATTCTGCCCACTCAGATGCCTGTGACTTACGAGGAGGAGGCGCTGAAGGCGCAGGCCGTGATCGTAAGGACAAATCTGCTGCGGCAGGCCATGAGCTTTTATGAAATCGGGGATCTAAATGAAACGGCTGAAGCTGTACAGGAAAGAGATCTGGAGACCATGGGCTTTTCCTTTTACAGCAGGGAAGAACAGTTGGAGCTGTGGGGCTTTGAAAATCAGGAACGGTATGCGGAAAAATGCAGACAGGCGGCAAAAGACACTGCCGGGCAGATACTGACACTGGAGGGAAAACTGGTCGATCTGCCCTACCATGCGGTGAGCGCGGGCTGGACACGGAACGGATCCGTACTCGGCGAGGAATATTCCTATCTGGAATCTGTAGAATGTTCCGGAGATCTGCAGTCCTCCGACTATTTGAAGATTCAGATCATAGAGCTGGAGGAAGTTCCGGAGATTCTTGCAAGAGACGAGGCGGGCTATGTGCTGGAGATACGTATGGGCGGGGAAATATACGGAGGCGAGGAGTTCCGGAGCATTTACGGTCTGAACTCAAGCTGCATTACAGCAGATCAGACAGAAGGGGGAATCCGGATTACCACGAAAGGACTTGGGCACGGCCTGGGAATGAGTATGTATCAGGCGAACCTTCAGGCTCTTTCCGGCATGGAATATCAGGAAATTCTTCAATATTTTTACCCTCAGTTTACGATACCCTCTAATGTATAAGCTGTTCCCAAACTGGCTATCCTAGGGATAGCGGCAAGTGACTGTTCGGAGAGGCTGAGCAGTGACGGCAGCACAGAAAAATGTGTGGAAACAGTATAGAGGTGAATCTTATGACAGGAAAAAGAAAGAAAAAAGGCGGCTTTTCCGGTGGGAGGACCGTCACGGTTGCTTTCAGCCTGTGTCTTCTCGCGGTTGTAACAATGATCGGCATGTACACCGTGGGAAGGACGGACCAGCAGCAAAAAGAACTGGAACAGCAGATAGCCGAAGCTGAGGAGGAGGCAAAACTCAAAGAACAAGCACAGGCGGAAGCAGAAGAAAAGGCAAGAGAAGCGGCCGAGCAGGCTGATGAGACTCAGGAGGCGGCTTCCGATTCAGCGGCACGCGACAAAGAAGGAGAAGCTTTGGCTGATGCTGGAGAGGATATGGCGGAGGACACAGCTCAGATAGACGGAGCAGAGCTGGAGAGCGAATTTGCGGAGACGGATCCGGATCCCTATGGAACAGGGGAAACAGTGATTCTGGATAGTACGCAGGAAGCGTCTTCCACGGATGCGGCCGCAGAGGATATTGTCCTTTCCTTTTCTCCGGACAGCGATCGTCTTCTCTGGCCGGTAGCGGGAAATGTGCTTATGGATTACAGTATGGACAAGACTGTTTATTTTACGACGCTGGATCAGTACAAATACAATCCTGCGGTGATTATTCAGGGTACTCTTGATGAAAGCGTCATGGCTGCGGCTGAAGGACAGATCACAAAGATCGAGACCCTTGAGGAGACAGGAATGACAGTCACGATGGACATCGGAGACGGTTATGAGATCGTTTACGGACAGCTCAAAGAGCTGCCTGTGAAGGAAGGCGATCATGTAATGGCAGGAGATACGATAGGGTACGTCAGCGAGCCAACCCGCTTCTATACAAAGGAAGGCTGCAACGTATATTTTGAAGTCAGAAAGGATGGAGAAAGCATCGATCCTATGGAGCTTCTTCAGTAGAGCCGGAAACAAGCACAGAGAAATCAGGCGCAGGCCGTGAAACGATAAGCCGTTCCTTCTGGGAACGGCTTAATTTTTTTATGGCGGCTTCGCGCTTCATTGCCTCCTCTTTCGTGTCGAAGCACTCATAGTAAACAAGCATGACAGGAAGATGAGCGCGTGTGTACTTGGCGCCATGTCCCAGATTATGATCCTCCAGCCGTTTTTTCAGATTGTTGGTCCAGCCGGTGTAGAGAGAGCCGTCTCCGCACCGGAGTATATAGGTATAGTTCATAAAAAATCCCTCCGCCATTTATTATAAGCGAAGGGGTTTTTGTCTGTAAAGTCATGTTTTAAACGGGCAGAGGCATAGGAGCCACGAATACATACATGACAATGAAATGGCAGATGCTTCCGCCCATGACAAAGAGATGAAAGATCTCATGGGAGCCGAAATTTTTATGCCTGGAATTGAATATCGGCAGCTTCAAAGCATAGATGACACCGCCGACCGTATAGATAATACCGCCGGCCAGAAGCCAGCCGAAGGCTGCCGGGGAAAGTGCGTTCAAAAGCTGGGTAAAGGCCAGTACGCAGATCCAGCCCATGGCGATATATAATATAGAAGAAAACCATTTAGGGCAATTGATCCAGAAGGCCTTCAGAAAGATTCCGGCCAGGGCTACGGTCCATACGAGAGCGCAAAGCGCGTACCCGGTCCGCCCGCCCAGAACGATCAGGCATACGGGAGTGTAAGAGCCTGCGATTAAAACAAAAATCATGCAGTGGTCGATTTTCCGGAGAATACGGTTGGTCCGCTCCGAAAGGTTCAGCGTATGGTAAGTTGTGCTGGCTGCGTAAAGTAAAATCATGCTTACAATAAATATGCTCAGAGAGATCAGGTGTATCTTATCAGGATTGCGCGCTGCCCGGATCAGCAGAGGAGTAGCCGCGAAGGCTGCCATCAGCATACCGATGAAATGGGTAATTGCACTGCCTGGATCTTTGATTTCAAATTTCATAAAGCCATCTCCTTTTAGACTAGATTCAACATATTTCAACATATAGTTTTCAATACTATGTCTTGCTGTAATTATATTATACCCGAAAATGTAAGAAGTCAAGGAGATTAAGGAATTTATAAGAAAAAAGAGAGTGAACCCAATCGTCCACTCTCTTAAAAATCATAGGAATCCCTGAATATTCAGGTGTGGTTTTTAGCCGAAGTATCTCTTCAGAAGACCTTCAAATGCGCGGCCATGACGAGCCTCGTCGCGGGCCATCTCATGTACGGTGTCATGGATAGCATCCAGGTTCGCAGCCTTTGCACGCTTTGCAAGATCAAACTTGCCTGCGGTAGCGCCGTTCTCAGCAGCCACTCTCATCTCCAGGTTCTTCTTGGTGCTGTCAGTAACAACCTCGCCCAGAAGCTCAGCAAACTTTGCAGCATGCTCTGCCTCTTCCCAAGCAGCCTTCTCCCAGTAAAGACCGATCTCCGGATAGCCTTCTCTGTGAGCCACTCTTGCCATAGCAAGGTACATACCTACCTCAGAGCACTCTCCGTTGAAGTTTGCTCTCAGATCCTCAAGAATATCCTCGCTTACACCCTGCGCTACGCCTACAACATGCTCTGCAGCCCAGGTAAGTCCGCCTTTCTGCTCCGTGAACTTGTCCGGACCTACTCCGCACTGGGGACATTTCTCAGGCGGATTCTCGCCTTCCCATACATAACCACATACAGAACATACCCATGTCTTCATAATCATAGTCTCCTTTTCTTTTATTATTTTAGATTAGTTAGTTAGCACTAAAACAGTAATGATTCCTGTTACTAATATGAATCTATCACACATTTCCCGTTTCGTCAAGTATTATTTTGCACATTTAGAGCAGATTCCAAAATATTGTACAGAATGTCCTTCTATGATTCCCGGAAAGGCTTCCTGTGCCTGCCGATCGATGGCCGCTTCATCCTCCAGATGAATATCAAGGAGAGAATGGCATTTGCGGCAGAAGAAATGGGAGTGAGGCTCCGTATGTCCGTCGAAACGATCAGGCCCATCTGTCGTAATTTTAATGATTTCTCCTAACTCTGTTAAAAGAGCCAGATTGCGGTATACAGTTCCAAGGCTGATGTTTGGAAATTCCTGACGCACATGCAGGTAAATGGTATCAGCTGTGGGATGATCGAATCGAGACATCAGAAAACGCTTAATAGATTCCCGCTGACGGCTGTATTTTAATGCTGGCATAGAAACACCCTTTCATGATAATGATAACAATTACTGTTTCCTATATTTTATTCAGTAACCCTGCGGTTGTCAATAGAAAATATTGAGAAAAGGTTGACAAGCAGGAGGACGCCTGTTATAATTCTTTCATAAGTCTTAACAAATTTGTAATATTTAAGTAAAGGACTGTACGGAGGATAATGACGTTATGATGCATAGATTTACGGCGGTGTGTCTGGCTGGAGCGTTTTGCTTTTGCTTAAGCGGCATTCGGGCGGAGGCGAGCAATCTTCTGCCTGCGGCTGAGGAAGGAATTGCTTCTGTTATGACGGAAGCGTATCAGGCAGATCCCGCAGCGGATGAAAAGGTCCTGGAAGAAATGACGCCTTCTGAATATGATGGCATCTGCATTGCGCAGGTGAATGATTATGTAAATGTCAGAAGCGAGCCAAATGAAGAAAGCGAGATTCTTGGGAAGCTTTACGATGAGTCGGCAGGCACCATAGAGGAGGAAGCGGACGGCTGGTACAAGATCACTTCCGGAAGCGTCACAGGTTATGTGAAGGCGGAGTACGTCGTTACAGGAGATGAAGCGGAAGCCCTGGCCGCGGAGGTCGGAGAGCGGGTAGCGACTGTTACGACACAGACGCTTCGTGTCAGAACTGACGCCAGCACAGAGGCGAGCGTCCTTGGACTGATAGGAGAGGGCGAAGAGCTTACCGTTACCAGCGAGCAGGATGGCTGGGTACAGGTTTCCATTGAAGAAGGAGACGGCTGGGTATCCACGGATTACGTAGATTTGAGAACTGATTTCGTGCAGGCTGAGTCCAAAGAGGAGGAGGAAGCCCGTCTGGCTGCGGAGGAAGCGGCGAAAGAGGAAGGAAAGCGTAAAGCTGCCCAGGTGGAAGCCAAGACAGAAAGTTCCTCTCAGACGATTGGAAGCGGTTCTGGCAGCAGCAGTGGAAACGCGGTAGTAAGTTTCGCCAGCCAGTTTGTGGGTAATCCTTATGTATACGGAGGTACAAGCCTGACGAACGGAGCGGACTGTTCAGGATTTGTAATGAGCGTTTATGCAAACTTTGGAGTAAGTCTTCCTCATTCCTCCAGCGCGATGAGAAGCGTCGGATATGAGGTAAGTCTTTCAGAGGCGCAGCCGGGAGACATCATCTGCTACAGCGGCCATGTGGCGATCTACTGCGGCAATAATACGATTGTTCATGCCAGTACTGCCGCTACAGGCATTAAGTACACATCTCCGGCAAATTACAGAAGCATCATTTGTGTAAGAAGAATTTTCTAGAGTAAAGCAAAATAAAGGAGCTGCCGCACGAAATAATCAGTGCGGCAGCATTTTTTTGCATCGAAATAAGAGTCAGATCTGCGTAAGGCCCGATCATGGGGTAAAGTCTATTTCTGTGATGTCTTTTCTGAACAATAATATGTAGAAATCTTTCAACCGCAGTATTCCGACAGAAAAAATTGAAAATATATTTTGAAAATAATATCGTATTGTCAGACATGCGAAAGAGGGCTTTTTTTGGCATAAACTACCAACACTGCATTTTGCACAAAGTTTTAATATAGTTTACAAAAAATTTACGAAAACCAGTGGATAAGTAAAAAGTTATCCACATTCCTTTTGGAGAAAAGATCCGGGAAAGAAAGTTATCAACGCAGTTATCCACATTATCCACATTTTTGGGTGTGGATAGGAAAGGTTTACATAGTATTTAGCAAAACGAATGTTTTGTGAAGATTGAATAAATTGAAGAAAACAGGGATAAATTAAAAAAACGTACTTGACAAGCTTGATGTCGAAATTTAAAAGAAATTATCTGAAAAAAGGAGGCAAAACAGCGGAGGATCTCAAAGAGCGCCGCTAAAGCGGCGCCCCTTTCCTACAGGCTATCGCGAGGGGGAATGGCGATCAGCTTATAAATGGGATTTCCTTTCGATGAAAACTTTTCCTCATATTCTGTCATGACATTTCCTTCGTTCATCCGGGAATCCTGATGCAGATCTCTGGTAGAGGCCAGGAGCCTCCAGCCGGCTTCCTCTGCGCTTTCAAGTGAGAAGTCAAAGAGAACTTCATTGTCTGTCTTAAACTCTATCCGTCCCTCCGAAGAAAGGACCGCGGCGTAGCGGTTCAGATAGTTTGCGGAGGTCAGTCTTCGTCTTGCGTGCCGGGCCTTGGGCCAGGGATCGGAAAAATTCAGGTATATAAGAGCGATTTCTCCGGGAGCAAAGAATTCTTCAAGCTCGGAAGCATCCTCGCATAAAAAATACAGATTAGAAAGAGGCTCTTCTTCCATTTTCTGAATGGCGCGCAGCAGGACGCTGCTGTAGCGTTCGATCCCGATATAGTTGACTTCCGGGTTTTGCCGGGCCAGCTCCATCAGAAAGCGTCCCTTTCCCATACCGATTTCCATGTGAATAGGTTTCTGGTTTCCAAAGAGCGTATGCCAGCTTCCGCGGCGTTCTTTCGCGTCGTGAATAACGTATCTGCTTTTGGCAACAGCTTCTTCAGCTCCTTTAATATGTTTTAGTCTCACAGGCTTACTCCTTAAATCAGATTTATATGTTCCCAATACTCCTGGAAAGCATATTTTCTTCATTGTATATAACCGGAATAAAAAAATCAAGAAAATATAAAAAAAGTACTTGCATTTTTAAATGTCTTACAGTATAATAATCCTTGCGTTGAAAAACAAATAATGATAAGCGCGATTAGCTCAGCTGGCAGAGCACCTGACTCTTAATCAGGGTGTCCAGGGTTCGAACCCCTGATCGCGCACGCAGGGCACTGTTTTTGCGACATGGAGCGCGGGGGCGGTGCTTTTTTCTTTGCTTTTTCCTATACAATTCACGATATTTTTTCCCCAAAATGTACAATTAAGTAACAAAAAGTACGTGGTTCTAAATGTCTGAATCAGGTCTAAAACCATAATGTCCATGAGATGTCCATGAGAAAACCCTAGAAATGTATCGCATTTTCCACGGTTTCCACGGTGTTTTCCCTCTCTTCAAGGATGTGGTTATAGACGTCGAGGACCATCCGCTCGGTATCTCCCATCAACTGAGCCACCTTCTTGATAGAAATTTCCGGGATATGATAACAGAGCTGCGTGCAGTAGTTGTGCCGGAAGACATGCGCTGTCAGGTCGCAGATAATGGGAGAGGCTTTTGTGCCTCCGGCGGCAGCATTCATTTTTCGAATGATAGATTCCCACATTTTCCGGTAGGACGATTTTGTAATGGCGCCGCCGTCCAGCTTCCGGATGAGATGTCCGTCGCCGCATCCGGGCGCATAACTCTGCAGAAAAGCAGACAGGAAGGACGGCATAGGGATTTCACGGACTCCGTTTGCTGATTTAGTTTCTTTTATTTTCCCGTTGTTATCCAAAAATATCAAAGCCCGGCTGATCCGGATGGTCCGGCGTCCCCAGTCAATATCCGACGGTTTCAGGGCAAGAGCTTCTTCCCGCCTGAGGCCGCAGCCATAGATCAGATACACGAAGCAGCGCTCTCGCGGGGAAAAGTCCGTCTTAGGGATTACAGCGCGCTCCAGAGGCGTCAGAGGCCGTTTCTCGGGCGCGCGGTAGCGGGGTGACGTAATTCCCTCACAGACAAGCTCAAAGGCTCCCTGGGGCAGCAGGCGGTCTCTGATGGCGCTTTTTACAATCTGCCGGAAGGTCAGGGAGATCTGTTCACAGGTCCGGGGATGTTCCATGGCATTGTTGATTGCCTGCTGGAAGTGGATGCGCTGTATATCCTGTAAACGCACGCTGTCCAGGAAAGCCAAGTGCTTCTCGATGATGCGGTCATACATTTCGATGGTTTTGTCCCCGCAGGAAGCCTTATACACCTTCAGCCACTGGCGGGCATAATCCGGAAACAGAATATCCGCAGGGGGAACGTAGGCGGCCTGGGCTACCTGGTTCTTCAGGGCATTAACCTGACGTTCCAGATCAGCGCTGCTCTTATCCGAAGACAGGTTTTTACGGTGCTTGGTGCCGTCGGCATTGTAGGTGCCATCCCATATTTTTGTGCGGAAAAAACCATCCTTGCCCCGCTTGTATTTTGCTTTTGCCATTGTATCATCCTCCTCTGGTGGCCTGTTGCGACGTCGCAACGGGCATAAACCGGAAAAATGGGTACAAAAAAGACAGCCAGCAGGAACAGAAGTTCTGCTTGCGGTGGCTGCCCGGAGATGATACACTATGAATTGGTTGAATGAGGTATCTCTCCGGAGGTATCGGCCGGCTCCCTGTTGGCGCAGGGGGCCGGTTTTTTATTAGCCCAAAAGCCTCCAATTACTTGGAAAACCCATTTCTTTCAATACATCTTCTCGTGTTAGTACTGATAGTTTTTTCTCAAAGGTTCCGATAGCACGAAAAATTTCTTTTGCCATACGTTTATAATCATTATGAGATAATAACCGCTTCAGAGCGATAACGCATGCAAATAAATCACGTTTACCATAAGTGTATTCACCTGAAGCATTTGTTGGTATGGATAACTGCTTATGATAATCAGTATTTGATAAAGGATGTTTTGTCCGGAAACAATATAATCTATTTCCGTGTGCGCAAAAATTTCTGACGTTTGATATGTATAGTAAGCAATTTTCTAATTCATTATCCATCATATTAAAATGCTTAGATACTTTCTGGCGTTCATTTGGAAGCATTAGACTGTAAAACTTACTAATCGTTCCTAAAGTTAAAATGTTATTAAGAACCCAAAGAGGAATATAACCATGTTTACTCAGATAGTGAGCAATGCTGGGGTCAGCGCTTTTGGAAGATATCTGTCTTTGGATTTCAGCTATTAAGCTAGTAATTTTGCTATTTGAATCTTTTAAAGCAGTATTAAAATTACTATAAATTAAAAAATTTTTGTGGCCATGAGCTTCTGAAAAGTAATATGATATCAAACTTTTTATATTTGTTTCTACTTCTAGTATGTATCTAAAAAATATATTTCGTAGAACTCTATCAAATTGATATAAAGCTTGTATTTCTCTCAGAGTTGTTTTAGAACGATATTTGGGTTGCCCAGAGATATCGGGTACATCTAGAAATAGCTTACTGTATCCATTGATGAGGTTATAATATCCATTTTTTTCGAGAACTCTTTTTGCATATGAGTATTCAGAAGCATCAGAAATTTCAATTCCTCGAGCAATTAAAATTTCGACCAACTCATCAAGAGTTTTAAATGTTTTTTCTTCCATGCTAACTCCTTAAAATAAAAAGACCCCGGGCCCGAAGGACACCGGAGTACGTTCCGTATATTATATGCACCAAAAGAAAAAGTATACTTTTGATGTATCAATACTAACATGATAATACTCAAGTGTCAATGATTTGAAGAAAAGTTCACAAAATGTTCAATTTTGTATTGATTTGCACAGATTTGTACACCTGCTATCGCTTTATTTCCATCACGGCCAAACATGGCTCAAAGAATACGATATAACTGTCGATTTTCACATAAGGACTATATTTCTGTCGATAGCAGTCGAGAGCATCCTGGAGAAATTCCGGAGTTACCTCCAGGAATTCAGCCATTTCTTCCGGGGATGTTCTTCTGGCTTTGTAGGCATTCAGAATTCCTTGGATCCCTATTTTCTTGTTATATGCCCAGAGCCGTGCTCGGAGTTCCTGTTTCTGGTTACCGATATCGGTCTGATCCAGAATGTTTCCGGAAGAAGTGTAGTGATGGCCAAGCTCTTCTGCCAGGATGCAACCCTTTTCCGTTTGAGTCGCTATATTTTCATCAAGAGCGACAACTCCGTCGCAGTACAGACCCTTGAGCCTGGTATCTGAAAGGTCATAGTTTTCATAAACCGTTATGTTTTCGTGTAAAGCGGTTTCTAATAATTCTTCGTATTTTGTCATTCTTTCTTTATTTCCGGGTGGATTTTACGAAGGCGGCAAACTCTTTGATTTTGTCCAGCTCTTCTTCCGTGTACTCGTCGCCGTCGAAGTGGGCGGCGATGGTAGATGTTTTATTATTATATGGCTCTAAAGCAAAAGCTTCTTTCGCGGTTACATGCGGGAGCTCATCGGGAATCGGAACTTCTTGCTTGGATAATGCTGTGCGCAGAATGCTTCCGGATATTCCAAAAACGTTAGCGACTCTTGTTATCCATTCGTATTCGATGCCATCTGGGCCGAAAGCTCCGGGAACAAATGAGTCTATATTTTGTAACCAATATAAAGGAACATTTGCTTTTTCGGCTACTTCTTCTAAAGTAAGCCCCGTGTCCCTTTGTAGCTGTTCTATTATGATTGCCAATGAGTCATCTTGTTCCATTGGAACGTCTTGACCTGATAGCCAAGCTGGATTTACTCTCAGGACATCAGCAATGGCCTGTAAGACTGGAAGTTTGGGTTTGCTGATAAGGCCATTTTCATATCTTTGTATAGTAGATTTAGCAACACCTATTTCGGAGGCTATATAATCTAAAGTATAGTTTCTGATATCTCGAGCGTGTTTTATTCTATTTCCTATTTTGATTACATCCATATAATAGAACCTCCTTTAATAACAATATACTACATTTAATTGCACTATGCAATAGAAAAAATCATAATAGCTAAAAAAAGTTGCGCAACGCTATTGACACATAAGTTGCGCAATGCTACAATGACAAAGAAAGGAGGAAGCAAAAAATGGTGAATAGCAATAAAATAAAAGGAAGGCTTGTAGAATTGGGATTGACTCAAAAAGATGTTTCCACCGCGTTGAATATAGCACAGCCGACGGCAAATCAAAAGATTAATAACGTTCGTCCTATGGATCTTAACGAGGCTGAGCGGTTATCGGAACTTTTAAAAATCAGTCCTGAAGAATTCCGTGAATATTTTTTTGTATAGATGTTGCGCAATGCAACAAATAAAGAGAGGTGTAACTATGAATGAGTTAATTAGAGTGAATTATGAAATGGCACAGCCGACAGTATCGGCCAGGGATTTATACGATTTGTTGTCCAGTGAGGGTGGCATTGCGGGTACAGAGAGATTCAGTAAATGGTTTGAACGGTATGTTGGGTACGGGTTTAGAGAAAATGTCGACTATTCAACCCCGTACAAAAAAGTACGGGTTCAATTCGAAGGGAAAAGGGAGGTGTCGCGGGAAGTTGAGGACTATGACCTTTCAGTGGATATGGCAAAACAAATCTGTATGCTACAGAGAACCGAAAAAGGCATAGAACTTCGCCAATATTTCATTGATCTGGAGAAGGCATGGAATACACCAGAGCAGGTATATGCAAGAGCTTTAAAAATGGCGGATCAAGCCATTGAAAGCTTAAAAGAACGATGCAAGTTCTTGGGTGGACAAGTCGAAGAGCAGCAAAAGACTATCGAGGAATTACAACCCAAGGCTTCATACTATGATCTGATTCTTCAATGTCCAGATTTGGTTTCCGCGACCGAAATTGCAAAAGATTATGGCATGGGCGCACGGAAATTTAATGAATTGCTTTATGGTATGGGTGTTCAGTTCAAACAGAGCGGCATTTGGTTTCTCTATCAAAAATATGCAGGATTCGGATACACAAAGTTAAAGACTCACAATTATTCTGATAGCTCTGGAACGCAGCATTCTAAACAGCACATGTATTGGACTCAGAAAGGCAGATTATTTTTGTACGATTTTTTGAAAGACAAGGGTATTGTTCCGGTTATAGAAAAAGCATAGTACGAAATCTTGAATATCGTTGTGTGGGAGATGAGAAAAGTTGCAGAGACATGAGATTATCAATACGCTCTTTCAAAAATATGGTTCCTGTGGGGTAACAAAAAAAGGAATTGAAAAGCTTGTAGATCGTGGTATTGGCAGAGGATATAAAGAAGAGCTTGTTTATTTAGGTTTGGATCAGGTGCTGTGTAAAAACTATACCCGTAGCAGATACCGAGGGTGTGAGCCGAGAGATGAAAGGTTTTACATAGAAGATGAGGAGCTTCGAGCAATAATGGAAGGAAGGGAGCCTGTATTGTGGTCATAACAGAACAGGTTATCTCTTCGGAGCCGTAGCCCAGCGGAAGGAGCGTCCGGCTATAGACGGAAGGACCCGGGTTCGAATCCCGGCGGCTCCATTACAGATGCGCAGCTGTATAACTCAAGAAAAAGGAGGTGACTGCAGCAATGCTGTATCCAGAAAAAATAATGAGGGCGAGTGCCCTGGAGGAGTACCTGGGTATGTCAAGGGGAACGCTGGCACGACTGGTGCATTTCCCAGGACAGAAATTCGCATTCAAGCTGTATCCGGAGAAGCGGAACAGCCCCGTGCTGATTGACACGGAGGCGTATGAAAAATGGCGGACACAGCGGATTAAGCTGTCGCAGAGGGGAGGAATACCGGGATGAGGAAGATAGAGTATTTCTTTGAGAAAACGCTGCCAGGGCAGTTCATCAGCGTGGCATGTGCGGCGGCTCTGCCCTTCCTGCTTCTGGTGATGCTGGGGGTGCTGGTATGACAAAACAGAAATTTTTACATGGTCTGGCCTACGACTATCTGTCAGACGAGCAGGTCTTACAGGGCTTCGCGGAGCACTACCTATGCGCTGGATTATCAAGCCGGGATGCCTGCCGCGATATGTGCCTGGCGGTATCCGTGACAGCGGCAAAAGAGGCAGGAGAGAGGCTGTTGCGGGTGTTTCGGATTCTGGCCGGCAAGCTGAAGGGGCAGAGATAAATACTCAAGGAGATTATAGCATGAAAAAGGAAAGTTGTGCAATTAAAAATTGATCGGGGGGGGGTATTTTGCGGAGATATATCAAGCTTACCCCTCTTACGGCAGAAGAAAGGTTATTTTCGGAAGAAAATTATTTTGTCCTGGAATCCTACCTTCAGGCAAGCGGCTTAGGAGAGGATGATTATGACATTGCATATTTGGGCTATCTCCATGCTGTGAAGAAATGGTACAGCTGTCCGGAACTGCGGAAATGGACATTCAGGACGATTCTTCGGCAGACTATCAGAAGTCACCTGGGGAATGAAAAACGCAGAGAAGATAAACGCATTCAGACGATCAGTTTGAATGAGCTGATTCCAGGAACTGATACCTTAACTTATGCAGATACAATCACTTATGAAAATCTGCTCTATGTCAATTACGAAAGGGACGAAGATATGAATATCAAATATAATGTTGCCCTCCCCGAAAGAAAAGTATTCCGAGGAGGGGGAAAAAGCGATGAAGTGCTGGCGATAGAATCCTTTATCGTAGGAAAAATGAAAAATATGTGCTTTGAATATGAAAAAGCTGAGGAAGCAAAGAAAAAACTTTCTTGCATCCAGGCATACCGAAGGAAACAAGAGCACAAAAACCTTTATGACGTGTATAGGGTGGATAACTGTATTTATATTGTCCGCATGGTAACGTCAAAGTAATCAGGAGGAAAATATCATGGAAAACATTAAAATCAACAAGCTGGAAATCGAAAATGTGAAGCGTGTGAAAGCTGTCAAGATTGAGCCGACGGCTAATGGCCTGACCGTCATCGGCGGCCGAAATGCTCAGGGGAAAACCTCTGTGTTGGATTCCATAGCCTGGGCTCTGGGCGGGGACAGGTTCCGTCCTTCACAGCCGCAGCGGGAAGGATCCGTTATCCCTCCGAACTTACATATTGTTCTGAGTAATGGTCTTGTGGTAGAGCGCAAGGGTAAGAACAGCGACCTGAAGGTTACAGATCCGGAGGGGAATAAGGCGGGACAGCAGCTCCTGAACAGTTTTGTAGAGCAGTTGGCTCTGGACCTCCCCCGGTTTATGAACAGCTCCGGGAAGGAGAAGGCTCAGACGTTGCTGCAGATTATCGGGGTGGGAGACAAGCTCACGGAAATGGAGCGGGAAGAAAAGGAACTGTACCAGGAAAGGCTGGCTATCGGCCGGATCGCGGATCAGAAGAAAAAGTTTGCAAAGGAGCAGCCTTATTATCCGGATGCGCCGAAGGAGCCGGTTTCTGCTTATGAGCTGATCCAGAAACAGCAGGAGATTCTGGCGCAGAACGGAGAAAACCAGAGAAAACGTGAGAATCTGCATCATCTGGAGGAGCAGGCGCAGCGGGTTAATGAGCAGCTCTCGGAACTGCTGGCCAAGCAGAAGCAGGTCCAGGCTGATCTTGAAATCGCCCGAATGTCAGCGTTGGATTTGCAGGACCAATCAACAGAGGAGCTTGAGCGCAGTATCAGCGAAATTGATGAGATCAACCGGAAGGTTCGGGCCAATCTGGACAAGGATAAAGCCGAGGAGGACGCCCTGAGCTATGAAAACCAGTACAGAGAGCTGACTACAAAAATCGAAGATGTCAGGCAGAGCAAGGAGAAGCTGCTGGATCATGCAGACCTGCCGCTTCCAAGCCTTTCTGTCGCGGACGGCGAACTGCTCTATAACGGGCAGAAATGGGACAATATGTCCAGCGCTGAACAGTTGAAGGTTTCCACAGCTATTGTCCGGAAGCTGAATCCTCAGTGTGGATTTGTGCTGTTGGACAAGCTTGAGCAAATGGATCTTGAAACTATGCGGGAGTTTGGCCAGTGGCTGGAAGCAGAGGGCCTGCAGGCGATTGCCACACGTGTCAGCACTGGCGGAGAGTGCAGCATTATCATTGAAGACGGTTATGTAGTCGGCCAGGAGCATCCGGAGGAACCGGAGGAGCCGGCGCAGCCGAAATGGAAAGCAGGTGAATTTTAATGAATATTATCAGAGGAAAACAGCCGGGGGCGAAGAAAGTGGTCATATACGGGCCGGAGGGTATCGGGAAGTCAACCTTTGCATCCCGATTTCCGGATCCAGTGTTTATTGACACGGAGGGTAGTACGAAGGATATGGACGTGGCCCGATTTGAAAAAGCATCCAGCTGGGAGATGCTTCTGCAGCAGATTGACTATGTTAAGACTACGCCAGGACTTTGCAGGACTTTAGTCATTGACACGATTGACTGGGCGGAGCAGATGTGCATACAGGCAATATGCGACAAGCATCACAAAGACGGCTTGGAAAGCTTCGGGTATGGCAACGGGTATATTTATGTCAAAGAGGAGTTTGGACGCTTCCTGAACCGCCTTTCCGATGTGACAGACGCAGGGATCAACGTGGTTCTGACAGCCCACGCGCAGCTTCGGAAGTTTGAGCAGCCGGATGAGCTGGGAGCATACGATCGCTGGGAGCTGAAACTGGGAAAGAAAACACAATCCCAGACATCTCCGCTTGTAAAGGAATGGAGCGATATGCTTTTATTTGCTAACTACAAGACCTTTTCCGTCGCAGTAGACAAGGAAGGGAAGAAGCACAAAGCTCAGGGCGGCAGCCGAGTTATGTACACCAGTCATCATCCTTGTTGGGATGCAAAGAACCGGTACGGGCTTCCGGAGGAGACGGCCTTCGACTATGAAGTGATCCGCTCCATTATCGAAGGCAGCGTCAGTGTTGCGACAAAAGCTCCCGTCGTGCAGAAACCTTCATCGGAACCGGAAAGGCCGGAAAGGCGTCCGGAATCTCAGGCAACGCCGCCTGCTGTTGCGACGCCGCAACAGCCAGTCGGTGATATTCCGGACGGGACGCAGTTTTCCCTGGATGATATGATGAACCAGCCGAAAGAGCAGAAATCCCCGAAGTCGAATCCAGTCAATGACAGGCTGCCAAAAGCTCTCCGGGATCTGATGAATATCAATCAGGTAACTACCTGGGATATTCAGGCTGTCGTGGCCAAGCGGGGATATTTCCCGGAGGATATGCCAGTGGAAGATTACCCGCAGGATTTTATTGACGGAGTGTTGGTAGGGGCGTGGCCGAAGGTCTATGGCATGATTAAGGATATGAAATTGGAACAGCAGAAAGAAATACCGTTTTAAGGAGGACATGAGTTATGGAAAACACAAACATCGACAGAGAATTAGGCTGGGAAGATGAGATTGAAAAGGACGGCGGGGAGTTTATCTTACTCCCCGAAGGAGACTATGACTTTGTGGTAGAGAGTTTTGACAGAGCACGTTATCAGGGTGGGGCGAAGCTTCCAGCCTGCAATATGGCCGTCTTGAACATCCGGATTGAGACCCCGGAGGGCAACGTGGTGATCCCGCACAGACTGTATCTTCACACGAAGACTGAAGGACTGATCTCTGCCTTCTTTTCCAGCATCGGACTGAAAGAAAAAGGACAGAAGGTAAAGATGAACTGGACTGCGGTACCTGGATCTACGGGGCGTTGTAAGATAGGAATCCACGAATGGACGAATGATGCGGGAGAGAAGCGGCAATCAAACGACATTAAGCGTTTCTATCCCAAAGAACAGAGAGCTTATAAGGCTGGTGATTTCTAAGCATGGAACTGAGACTATATCAGCAGGAAGCCAGGGAACGGATCTTCCAGGAGTGGGAAAAGGTTGACAAGACACTCCTGGTCCTTCCGACCGGGTGCGGGAAAACGATTGTATTTGCCAAAATTACAGAGGACTGCGTGCGGCGCGGTGACCGGGTCCTGATTCTGGCACACCGCGGGGAGCTGCTGGAACAGGCAGCCGACAAGCTGGCGAAGGCCACGGGCCTCGGATGCGCGACCGAGAAGGCAGAGGAAAGCTGTCTGGGGAGCTGGTTCCGGGTAACGGTAGGATCTGTTCAGACACTGATGCGTGAGAAGCGCCTGAACCAGTTCCCTGCGGATTATTTCGACGATATTATCATTGACGAGGCTCATCATTGCCTGTCTGACAGCTATCAGCGGGTTCTGAAGCATTTCCCAGACGCGAAGGTGCTGGGCGTCACTGCGACGCCTGACAGGGGCGATATGCGGAATCTGGGGCAGTATTTTGAATCCCTGGCATATGAATATACGCTGCCAAAGGCGATCAAAGAGGGGTATCTGTCCCCGATTAAGGCCCTGACACTGCCGCTTAAGCTGGACCTTTCCGGGGTGAGTGTGCAGGCGGGAGATTTCAAGTCCGGAGAGATTGCGACAGCCCTTGATCCGTATCTGTATCAGATAGCGGATGAGATGCTGAAATACTGCGCAGACCGGAAGACGGTAGTTTTCCTGCCGCTTGTAAAAACCAGCCAGAAGTTTCGGGACATCCTGAATCAGAAGGGATTGCGCGCGGCAGAAGTCAATGGCGATAGTAAGGACCGGGCGGAAGTGCTGGAAGCGTTTGACCGGGGAGAATATGACGTATTGTGTAACTCCATGCTGCTGACAGAAGGGTGGGACTGCCCGTCGGTGGATTGTATTGTGGTGCTGCGGCCGACAAAGATCCGAAGCTTGTACAGCCAAATGGTAGGCCGTGGTACCCGGCTTTATCCGGGAAAGGATCATTTGCTTTTGCTGGATTTCCTGTGGCATACAGAGCGACATGAGCTGTGTCATCCGGCCAGCCTGATCTGCACTGACGAGGATGTAGCCAGACAGATGACGGCGAATATCGAAGAAGCCGGCTGTCCGGTAGACATTGAGGAGGCTGAGAAACAAGCTGCTGAAGATGTGGTGGCCCAGCGTGAGGAATCTCTGGCCAATCAGCTCCGGGAGATGCGCCAGCGCAAAAAGAAGCTGGTGGATCCGCTGCAGTTTGAAATGAGCATCCAAGCAGAAGATCTTTCAGGATACGTCCCGGCTTTTGGCTGGGAAATGGCGCCACCTTCGGAAGGGCAGAAAAGAACACTGGAAAAGCTGGGAATTTTTCCTGACCAGATTGAGAATGCCGGGAAGGCGTCGAAGCTGCTGGAACGCCTGGATAAACGCCGACAGGAAGGGCTTACAACGCCGAAGCAGATCCGTTTTCTGGAGGGGCGTGGTTTTCAGCACGTTGGAACCTGGCAGTTTGAGACTGCAAAAAATCTCATTGACCGGATCGCTGCCAATGGCTGGCGGGTGCCATACGACATCAATCCCGCGGAATATATAGGAGCATAAGAGTATGGAAAGAGGCTACGACATCAAAGACGTATTGGAAAATCTGAATCCTGCAGAGCTGGATTATACAGAATGGCTGTCTGTGGGAATGGCCTTGAAACAGGAGGGGTATCCGGTATCTGTATGGGACAGTTGGAGCCGGGCAGATCGCCGGTATCATGCGGGAGAGTGTGAGCGGAAATGGGCTGGTTTCCGGGGCAATTCAGCGCCGGTGACGGCCGGAACTATTGTGCAAATGGCGAAAGACCATGGCTGGCGGCCAGAGATGTCCGGACATGAATTGGGCTGGGACGATGAGATAGAGCGTGATGATCTGGTAGTAGTAGATCAGAACTGGATCGAAGGGAAAGAGGTTGCAGAGCCGTCCGCTTGGCATCCGGCGGAACAGTTGATTCGATACTTGGAGACGCTGTTTGAGGCGGGAGAAAATGTTGGGTATGTGACTGCCAGTTGGGAAAAGACCGACGAGAAGGGGACTCGCTGGGCGCCGCAGAAAGGGAGCTGGGACCGGACGGCCGGACAGTTGATTGAGCAGCTTTCTAATTGCGGTGACGATATAGGGGCTGTGCTGGGTGATTACCGGCCGGAAGCCGGCGCTTGGATACGCTTTAACCCGCTGGATGGAAACGGCTGTAAAAATGAGAATGTGACGGAATACCGCTATGCCCTGGTGGAATCTGACGACATGGATCTGGAAAAGCAGAATGCCATTATCCGGGAGTTGGAACTTCCGGTGGCCTGCCTGGTACACTCCGGAAAGAAGAGCCTTCACGCTATTGTGAAGGTGGATGCCGGAAACTATGACGAATACCGGAAACGGGTGGATTACCTGTATAACGTCTGCAAAAAGAATGGTTTGCAGGTGGACCAGCAGAATCGGAACCCTTCACGCCTCTCCCGGATGCCGGGAGTCATGCGGAACGGCCGAAAGCAGTATCTTATCGATACCAACATTGGGAAATCCTCTTGGAACGAATGGTACGAGTGGATCGAAGGCGTCAACGATGACCTGCCGGAGCCGGAAGGCCTGGAGGGAGTCTGGGATGACCTGCCGGAGCTCTCCCCGCCGCTTATTGACGGAGTGCTGCGCCAGGGACATAAGATGCTGCTGGCCGGCCCCAGCAAGGCGGGAAAGTCCTTCGCCCTGATTGAGTTGTGCATCTGCATCGCGGAGGGCCGTCCATGGCTGGGCTGGAACTGCACGCGGGGCAGGGTGATGTATGTCAATCTGGAGCTGGACCGTGCCAGCTGTCTGCATCGCTTCAGAGACGTATATCAGTACTTAGGCTGGGAACCGCATAACCTGAAAAATATTGATATATGGAACTTACGAGGCCGTTCTATCCCTATGGACAAGCTGGCCCCGAAGCTGATACGCCGGGCTGCAAAAAAGGGCTATATCGCCGTTATCATCGATCCGATTTATAAGGTGATCACCGGCGACGAGAACAGCGCGGACCAAATGGCTCATTTTTGCAACCAGTTTGATAAGGTATGCACAGAACTGGGAACAGCCGTTATCTACTGTCATCATCACAGCAAGGGCAGCCAGGGCGGGAAGCGCAGCATGGACCGCGCCAGCGGCTCCGGCGTGTTTGCCCGTGATCCGGATGCGCTGCTTGATCTCATTGAGTTAGAGACAACCGATACGCTGATAGATCAGGAAGAAAATAAGGCTGTCTGCAATGCCTGCATTCAATATCTGGATTCTCATTTTGAGTGGGCGGATGACCTGGGACAGGACGCCCTGTGTAATTCCGGCCAGATGCTGGCCTACTGTGAGAAGCGTCTCACAAGGCCGCAAATGGAGGCTCTGAGGGCTCAAATCGAGGCTGCAAAACAGCGGGTGAAGCAGTTGACTGCCTGGCGGATTGAGGGCACTCTGAGGGAATTTCCGAAGTTCGAGCCGGTCAATCTGTGGTTTGATTATCCGGTACACCGGGTAGATAAGGTCGGCTCCCTGAAGGATATTCATCCGGAGGATGAGAGGGCGCCTTGGCAGCGTGGAGCGGAAAAGAATAAAAAGAGTGCAAAGGACCGGAAATCTGAACGTAAAAAAGCTCTGGAAGTAGCGATCGAAAGTGGAAATTTTGGAGATGCTCCGTCTGTTAGCGATGTAGCGGAGTATCTGGGAATCTCTGATAGGACTGCCAGAGACCGGATCAAGGAGCATGGCGGATATACAATTGAGGACGGAATCGTCCGAAAAAAGAATTGCGGGGAGGACTAAAAATAAGACATCCCCGCAAAACCGGGAGAGTGCGGGGAAGACATAAAATAAGGAAACCCCGCAGTGAGTAATCTGAAGGGGAAGACATAATTTAAGACTTCCCCGCAGCGTGGATTTTTTGCGGGGAACACTGAAAAACAGACTTCCCCGCAGTAGGCCGCAGAGTGCGGGGAACACTGAATTTAAGTCATCCCCGTGTTGCGGGGAAGACTGTAGTACTACGTACATTATTTTTCCCCGCAGTCGCGTGGTCACGGGGGTAGGAAAGGACGGGCTACCGCTCAGCCCGCCCTGTCCCTTCCCCCTCCCCGGTGACATAGAGGGAAGGAAAAAATCAAGGAGGAAAAAAATGGGGAATAAAATAAACTATGATTTTTTGGATTGTGTGAAAAATATGCCTCCGCTTGCACATGCTGGAACAGAAAAAGAATTTGACATCAATGACAGTGAGGCAGCGCGTTGGATAGCAAATCAGCCGAATGTCCTTCAAAAAATTTTTGATATGGCCAGGTATCGGAAAGTGATTCAGTACGATTCGGAAACGGGAACGTGGAAAGGAGTGGAGTACGGTAAATGACAGAAAAAGAATACAGAAAAAAAGTGAATCCTTGCTATGGGTGTGGATGCTGGGATGAGGATATGGGATGTACAATGCCAGCAGTAGATAAATGCTATGCCTGTTCGCTGGAGGATAAAAGGGAACTTGAGTTCTTCATGGCGATGATACCGCCGACAGTCACACACCAGGAGAAGCAGGTACATGTGGCCAAGGGTAAGCCAGTATTCTACGAGCCGGAGGAACTGAAAAGAGCGAGGGTAAAGCTAATGGCTTACCTGGCAAAATATGTTCCGGATACCCCGTACGCTTCAGGCGTGGAGCTGGTGACAAAGTGGTGCTTCCCGCGGGGGCGGCATTCTGACGGCGAGTACCGGATCACCAAGCCTGATACAGACAATTTGCAGAAGCTCCTGAAAGATTGCATGACTGCTTTAAGATTCTGGACGGACGATGCGCTGGTAGCCAGAGAGATAACAGAAAAGTTCTGGGCGGATGTGCCTGGAATCTTTATCCGGATCCGGGAGCTGTAGCATGGATGAGCTGAAAATGATCTTCCAACTGCTGAATGATACCTGGAAATTTTTGAAACGGTATCAGGGAATACCGCTGCAGGAAAAGACTTGCGAGAAAATCCGGAAAGAGCAGGAGGCAATAGTAGAAAAATATAAGGCGTCGAAAGATGTTTATAGGCTGGCCGTGGATTTGCTGGCGGCAGTATTGGGGTATCTGTATCGATGCGATAGGAGGAGAAAAGACGATGAAAATCACAGTTATTCATGATGTTTCACCAGATTCTGAACGGTGTGTTTATGGTGGTGACTTTTGGGGGAAAAATGTGTGCGGATACCATACTCACAGAGACAGAACACATGGAAGAAAAGCGCCAAAGGAACATGCTGTTCCAAAGTGTGTATTGTTTGATGTATGGCTGGATGAAGAATATAAAAAATGTACCGAATGCAAAAAGGCATGTGAGGAGGAGAAAAATGGATAGGATGACGCATGAGCGTGTAAATGGAATTAGGGCAGGATACTGGTCGCCGGAAAAGAAGGAAGAGCTGGTACAGCGTCTGGCAGCATACGAAAATATTGGACTTGAGCCAGAAGAAATTTCTGCAAAAGTCGCGGCATGTAATATTTACAAAAGTCTGGGACTTACCCCGGATCAGATTCAGGAGTTGAAGCTCAAAGAAGATAATGACGGCTGGATTCCGGTGGAAGATGCTCTGCCAGAAGGGAAAGCATTGGCCTGTGATAAATACGGTGAAATAATGATTGGATATATAGACGGAAATGCCAACGGAGGGTATGACTGCGAAGGCGATGGCTATGAAATGTTTAATGTTCTCGCCTGGCGTCCCCTGCCAGAGCCGTATAGACCGGAAAGGAGCGATAACCATGACGGAGAATGAAAAAATGGATGCAGTTGGAATTATAATTTGTATTATGGCGGGAAGTGCGATAGGCATTGTTATTGGAAATATAGGTGAAAAGCTATTGATAAAGCTGAGGGATAAGCTCCGAAGGTAAAACAATATCAGGAGGAGAGTTATGGGGGATGTAAGAGAAAATGTGATAAACGATGTAGTTACGGCTATGTCGCCGCTGATAGATACAATGCGTTTGCAGATGCTTGAAGGGGCTGTCAGGGGAGCCCTGCGAGGGGTAAGGTTAGAACTTGAATGTACAGAGCTATCGACGGACCTGGACACCACGCTGCACATGATTGATTGCTTTGCGGCCTGCAAAAAGCTGGAGGGATGCAAAGACAGCACTCTTGACCAATATCTACGGACGGCCAAGCGTCTATTTGCCCTGGTAGGCAAAGGATACCGGGAGATTACAAAAGACGACGTGCGATATTACTTGGCCGTTAGGGCGCCGCAGGTAGGCCCGAATACCCTGGTGAATGAGCGGCGCAACCTGTCATCTTTCTTCGGGTGGTTACACGACGAAGGCCATATACCGAGAAATCCAGTCAAGACTATTAAGGTCAGAGGACAGGATGTGGAAGTAATCTTCTTTTCGGTTGATGAGGAGATAGCAATCCGCGAAGTCCAGTGCAGTCTCCGGGATAAGGCGATAATTGCCTTTTGCTTTAGCACTGGCGTACGTGTCGGGGAGCTGGCGGCAATGGACCGAAGCAATGTGGACTTACTCAACGCATCTGTTACTTTCCGGGGCGAGAAAGGCAGAACCGGGAAATTTCGGACCGTTTACTTGGACCAGTGGGCGCGGAGATACCTGGGGAAATACCTGATGTCCAGAACAGACAACAATCCGGCGCTGTTTGTTTCCGAACGTGTCTATGACGGACAGCCACGTCGGCTTGGAAACGTAGCAATCGAAAAGATTACAAAGGCGGTAGTCAAAAAGGCTGGGGTGGAGACCATTGGCACAGTGCATGTCTTTCGCCGGACCTTTGCCACACGTCTGGCAGAGCGCGGATGCCCGATTGAGGTATTGCAGGAGCTTATGGGCCATGCAGATCCGGCAACAACGCTTAAGCATTATGTTGCCAAGACAGGTGCGCGGGCTAAGGCTGAGTGGGCCAAGTATGTATATGCAGCGTAATATAGAGCATAAGGGAGGATGATTATAATGGACAGGCAGCAGTTGGAGAGGTACCGCAGTCAGAAAGAGGAGATCCGGGAACTGCAATATAAACTGGAGCATTTGGGGGAGGGAGGCAGTCTGATAGGGAATGATATTATATTTGACTATTCTACTGGGTTTCCTCGGCCGCAGGCAGTAGTGGGATATGATTATGACAAGGAGCAGCGCCTGCGCGCCAGATATGAGGATCGCCTGCTCAAGTTACAAAAAGAGTGTGAGGAGACGGAGCAGTGGGTAGAGGCGATTCCTGACAGTCAGACGCGCCGGATTTTCCGGATGTATTACCTGGAGAGCAAAACACAGCAGAAGATTGGTAAGAAGCTCCATTTAGATCAGAGCAGCGTGAGTAGAAAAATCGAAAATTTTTTAAAGTTGCATAGCATGCATAAAATACATAATTATAATAATACTTAGGGAACCCGGCGAGGGGCCCAGACGGCAGGTGTCTGTGAGTTATTATAAATCTCCTCTTAAACATGATACGGCGGCCTGGTGTCAAAGCCTGGCTGCTGAATCGGTCCAGGCAGTGTGCCGGCGGAAACGCAAAGACTGCTATCCCCCAATAACATTTTTTGAGAAAGCACCTCTTGCAGGTGCTTTTCTTCTGCCCAAAACCAAGGAGGTGAGCTCAAGTGACAGAAAAACAGAGAATCTTCGCAGATGAATATCTGATTGACTTGAATGCCACACGGGCTTACCGGGCGGCCTATCCGTCAGTGAAGAAAGATGAGACGGCAAGAGCAAATGCGAGTCGATTGCTAACAAATGCTAATGTCAAAAGGTATATCGATGAACGGCTGGAAGAAATTCACAACCAAAAGACAGCGGATGCCAGAGAAGTAATGGAATATTTAACGTCCGTCATGCGCGGAAAAAGTCTGGCGGAAGAAATTGTTGTGGAGGGACTGGGGGAGGGAGTGAGTGAAGCGCGGACAATGAAAAAAGCTCCGTCCGAAAAAGACAAGCTTAAGGCAGCAGAGCTTCTTGGTAAACGGTTTGGCCTTTACACTGAAAAAGTGGACATAGATGCAGATATGGAGCTGAAAATCACGGTGGATTACGGTGGGGATGATGCCGGATGAATATCACGGTGAAGGCGAACTCGATTTTTCGCGAACCAGATCAAAGTAAGCTACGCTATATTGTCATGAAAGGCTCTGCCGGATCCGGAAAAAGCATGGACACAGCCCAGCACTACTTGCTTCGGCTGATGCAGGACAAAGGCCGGAATCTGGTTTGCATCCGGAAATCGGATATTACGAACCGGGACAGCACTTATGCAGAGCTGACTGGCGCGGCATACCGTATGTTTGGGGAGCAGTATGAACGATTCTGGAATATCAAACAGAGCCCGCTTCAGCTTACCTGCCGAAGCAACGGGAACCAGATTATTTTCCGCGGTGTTAATGATGACCGACAGCGGGAAAAGTTGAAATCCATTACGTTTCCCCGCGGCAAGCTGACGGATGTCTGGGTTGAAGAAGCTACGGAAATTACGCAGGCTGATTTTGAGATTATCGATGACCGCCTCCGTGGGGAACTTCCTTCCGGACAGTTTTACCAGATCCGGATGACCTTTAACCCGGTAAACCAAAATCACTGGATCAAGCGGATGTTCTTCGACAGGCCTGATCCGAACGTATTGACGCATCACAGCACATATCTGGACAATCGGTTTATCGACGCGGCTTATCATGCACGCATGGAGCGGCGGAAAGAAATTGATCCAGAAGGTTATCAGATATATGGTCTGGGAGAGTGGGGCGAAGTTGGAGGTCTCATTTTACGAAATTGGAAGGTTGAGGACATTAGCCAAGATCTGGATGATTATGACGATAGCGCTATCGGGCAGGACTTCGGATTCAATCATGCGAATGCGATTCTTTTACTCGCAATGAAAGACAATAACCTGTATGTGCTTCGAGAGGTTTATGTGTTTGAAAAAGAGACCGCAGAGATTATTCCGCTGGCAATAGAGGCGGGAATCCCGAAAAACCGCCTTATGTGGTGCGACAGTGCGGAGCCGGATCGAATAAAATCCTGGAGGACGGCGGGATTTATGGCGCGCCCGGTCCGGAAGGAACATACTACAGAGAAAAAGTATCAGGCGGCACAGATTGACTGGCTGAAAGGCATTATCCGTAAGGATCTGGTTGTGCCGCGTACAATATTCGTTCATCCTTCCTGCGTTAATACAATCAAAGAACTGCAGCAGTGGCGCTGGAAAAAAGATGAAAAGACGGGGTTGTATCTTGATGAACCTGTATCCTTTCAGGATGATGCAATGGCTGCGCTCCGGTATGGTACAGAAAAATGGAGAAAGCCGCCGATAAGATACAACTCTACGAAGGGAGGGATATAATGTTTCGTGTAGCGGCAGGAACAGAGATGACGCCAGAGCTTTTGGCGGAATATATGACAAAACATAAGACAGAGATTAATAATCGTTATCAGCGTCTACATGACGCCTACGAAAATAAATATGCAATCGGCCTTCTACCGAAGAAACCGGACTGGAAACCGGATAATAGAATTCCGGTTAATTTTGCCAAATATATCACGGACACTATGAACGGTTTTTTTATCGGAATTCCGATAAAGACTACCAGCGACGACAACAATGTTGACAGTTATCTGGAATTCCTTGACCAGTACAATGATCAGGACGATAACAATGCGGAGCTGTCTAAAATTTGCAGTATCTATGGAAACGGGTATGAAATGTACTTTGTGGATGAGGAGGGCAATATCGGCATTACCTATCTTACGCCGATGGACGCTTTCATGATTTATGATGACAGCATTCTGGAAAGGCCCCTGTTTTTTGTCCGGCATTACATAGATGCGGACAATGTAGAGAGGGGAAGCTGGTCAGACGGCAGGGTGGTTCAGCATTTTGTAAATCGGGGGACCTATATGTGGGAAGATGAACCGAAGGTACATGGTTTTGACGGAGTCCCCGCAGTAGAATATGTCGAAAATGATGAGCGCATGGGGATTTATGAAAGTGCGTTGCCGATGATCGATGCTTACAACAAAGCTATCAGCGAGAAAGCCAATGACGTGGACTATTTTGCAGATGCCTATCTGAAGATTCTGGGAGCAAAGCTTAAGTCCGAGGATCTTGAAGAACTCAGGAAAAACCGGATCATTAACTTTGAGGGAGAGGATGCTGGTGAGTTAATCGTAGAATTTCTCCAGAAGCCGAACGGTGACACTACGCAGGAAAACCTCATCAACCGGCTGGAAAAGCTAATTTTTCAGATCAGCATGGTGGCGAACATTTCGGATGAGAACTTCGGAACATCTTCTGGAATTGCGCTGAAATATAAGCTGCAGGCCATGAGCAATCTGGCTCTTACGAAGCAGCGAAAATTTACCTCCGGAATGAATCGGCGGTATAAGCTGATATTCAGCAATCCGGTGTCTGGTATGCAAAAAGATGCGTGGACTGGAATTAAGTATCAATTTACGCTGAATTATCCCGCAAACATTTTGGAAGAATCCGAGATTGCCGGAAATCTGTCCGGAATTGTAAGCCAGGAAACTCAGCTCAAAGTGCTGTCTATCGTGGATAATGTGCAGCAGGAGATTGAACAGATAAAAAAAGAGGAAGATGACAGCCTGACAGGCGGATTTCCTACAAACCGAACAGTGGAGGTGACGGAGGATGTCGTACTGGACGGACAGACAGGAACGATTGAAGCGGGCGGCTGAAAAAGACGAGGAAAAGATTCGGAAGCGGTTGGAATCCTTCTATGCTGAGGAATTCCGGCGATTGGATCGTGAGATTGCGTTATACTATAAAAATTACGGTGAAAATGATGTGATCCAGTATAGGGCGTTGCTGCAGACGCTTTCGGATGCGGACAGAACGCTTCTGCTAGAGCGAATGGATGAGTTTGAGAAAAAATATCCTCAGTACGCTGACCTGATGCCGATCCGGGAGAGCATTTACCGTTTGGATCGCCTGCAGGGGCTGCAGTACTCTGTACTGATGACGGAAGCGGAGATTGCAGGATATACGGACGAGCAGTTGACGGAGTATCTTACAAAGCTGTCGCAGCAGGGGCTTAATTATGCAATGGAAACATTGGGATTCGGAAAGAACTTCTACGGCATCAGCTCTGATGTTGTTCGCCAGTTTGTAGGTGTCCCGTGGTGTGACGGAGAGAATTTTTCTACTCGAATCTGGAATGATACGCATAGGCTGGCTCAGTATTTGAGCCAGGATATTGCACAGGGATTTGCCCGCGGCGATAGCTATACGCGCCTGGTACAAAATCTACGGAAACGCTTCATCCGAGTGAACCGGAGGGATGCATATAGGTTGATTTATACCGAAGGGACTTATGTTATGGCAGAAAGCTCTATGCAGCCGTTTACCGAGGATTTTTCTCATTATCGGATCTCGACGGTGGGAGACAGTAAAGTGTGTCCTATCTGCAGAGCAATGGCAAAGCAGGTATTTGAAATATCCGAACGGCAGCCGGGGACAAATTTTCCTCCTTTTCATCCTTGGTGCCGCTGTACCTTCGAGATTGTTGTCGATGACTGGGATGCCTGGCTGGATGATTATGTGGCAAAGCATCCTGAGAACAGAAAAGAAGTCAGAAAAATTGAAAGAAGGTTGAAATCTGAAGATGCAGGGCCTATACTGAAAGTATCAACACTTCCAAGAAGTGAAGAAGCAGTTATTCCCCGATCCAAGTTTACAGAATATGCTTTAAATCCGGAAAAGGATGCGGATAAAGCGGCTGCCTTTAAAGTGGCATTGGGATATACGTCTGAGAATGTGGATGAGTTGATCCAGCAGATTTACGATAAACTGCCAGAGTATGAGGCTGTAGAAAAAGGAGATCGTGGCTGGGGAATGACGTATGAAGTCATCATGGATATTATAGGCCCGAATGGGAAAACGGCTAAAGTATTGACGGCATGGATAGACGATAGAAGTAATGGAGAAATGAGGCTGACCACGATCCATGTGGATTGAAAGGAGAACGGGAATGCTTGAATTGTATGAAAAGTACCGGCTCAAAGACGGGAGAACCGGAAGAATAGTGGAAATCCTCGGCAGCGGAGAGGCCTGCATCTTTGAACTGGATAAAAAAGGACTGGAGGACAGGGTGCTCACGGTTACCCTGGAGGAAATAAGTAAAAAAATGAATTGAGAAGGACCAGCTACACGGCTGGTTTTTCTTATGCTTATTTTTAGGAGATTGCCATGAAAATTAATGTGCTGGGATCTGAATGGTCAATAGAGTACCGGAATACTGCATCCGATCCACTTCTAAAGGAGAATGATGGATACACAGATTACACAGTCAGGCGTATTATCATAGCGAATAAGCGGGAGGACGCGGAGCTGATTGATGACGAGCAGCGTAGAAAGCATACGCTCCGGCATGAGATAGTGCATGCCTTTCTGTTTGAAATCGGTCTGGCCTACAGCTGGGAGCATCCGGATGCCGGGCATGAGGAAACCATGGTTGACTGGATTGCGCTCCAGTTCCCGAAGCTCCAGAAGGCCTTCGAGGAGGCGGGCTGCTTATGAGAAAACTTCTCTTTTTTCATGCTTCCTGGTGTCCTCCTTGCCGATTCTATGAAAAGCAGTTCATAAGTCCGCTGGAGGAGCTGGTTGGACCGGAGTATATTGAACGCGTGGACGCCTGGATAACTCCTCAGAGGGCGGAGAAGTATCTGGTAGATAAATTGCCTACAGTGGTCCTCTTGGACGGAGAAAGGGCCGTTCTACAGCGCACGGGGGCTGTCGATATTGATAAGGTGGCCGAATGGCTGAAGGGAGGAGATGCGTTTGATTGAGGTAAAGATCCGGGAAAACGAAATCATAATATTTGGCCATGCTGGCTATGCGGAACCCGGAAAGGATATTGTCTGCGCAGGTGTAACGGCGTTGACGGAGACTCTTGTAAAGTCCCTGGAGGATTTGACGGAGGATGAAATTGAATATGAAATATCGCCCGGTTGGGTTGATATACAGTTTGGAAATCTGTCAGGGCAAGGCCAGCTCCTGGTAGATTCTTTCTTTTTGGGGATCTGTCTGATTGCGGCAGATTTCCCAGACCATGTAAAAATCCTTTGACCGAGATGTCAGTAAACTACAGCAATGGCCTGGACGTGTGACGGGCTGGGGCGGAAAGGAAGAAATGAAATACAACAATATTTTAGCATTACAGCTTTTTGCCGAAGGTGAAGGAGACGGGAACGAAGGGAACGGCTCCGGCGCGGGCGGTGAAGGCAACGAGACACTGTCTTTCGACGATTTTCTTGCACAGGAGGGAAATCAGGCAGAATTTGACCGGCGCGTCCAGAAGGCGATTCAGACCGCGGTGGCGAATGCACAGAAGAAATGGAAGACACTGACGGACACGAAGGTGTCTGAGGCAGAAAAGCTTGCTCAGATGACCAGCGAAGAAAAGGAAAAATACCGGGCAGACAAAGCAGAAAAGGAACTGGCTGATCTGAGGCGTCAGATTGCTCTTGGCGATATGGCGAAGACAGCGAGAAAGCTGCTGTCTGATGAACAGATTACAGTTCCAGATGAAATCATCATGAGTTTGGTCTGTGATGATGCAGAAAAGACCAAAGCTGCGGTGGAAGCCTTCGCGCAGGTGTTCAAGGATGCTGTCCAGGCAGCGGTAAAAGAAGCGCTTCGCGGAAACCCGCCGAAAGCGGGGGGCGGGGACAACGGCCTGACCAGAGAAAAAATCTTGGCCGTGAAGGACAGGACAGAAAGACAGAGATTGATCAAAGAAAACATGAATTTGTTTAAGGAGTGAAAAGTATGAGAAAAAGAAAAGGGTTGCAGCTTTTTGCTGCTCCGACAAACACTACAGTGGCCGCCGACTTAGAACCGGCGATTTCAGTGGATTTTACCAGCAGGATACATCAGAACATTACGGAATTGCAGAGAGTTTTGGGAATTTCGGATATGCTTCCGATGCCTGCCGGGACTGACATTAAAATTTATAAGATGTCGAGAAAGAACACACCTGCACAGGTGGGCGAGGGAGAGACCATTCCGCTGACAGAAATTGAGCGTAAGCTGGTGAAGACCATTACTCTGGATTTGAATAAATACCGTAAGAATACTACGGCAGAGGCTATCCAGAAAGTCGGTCGGAATATGGCAGTAAACCGGACAGACGAAAAAATGATTTCGGAGATTCAGAAAGATATTAAAAAGCAGTTTTATACTACGCTGGCGACCGGTACTGGAACAGTAACCGGAACGAATCTGCAGACTACTCTTGCCAATCTCTGGGCGAAATTGCAGGGGTACTACGAGGACATGGACGTAACGCCTATCTATTTTATCAATCAGCAGGATGTTGCTGATTATCTTGGAACGGCACAGATTACCATGCAGACTGCTTTTGGATTTACCTATATCGAAAATTTCCTTGGCCTGGGTACCGCTATCGTATCGCCGCAGGTGGCAGCTAAGACTCCGATTGCCACGGCACAGGAGAATCTGAATGGTGCGTATGCCCCGGTGTCAGGCGATGTAGGCCAGACCTTCGGACTGACTACGGATGCGACAGGAATGATTGGAATGACGCATCAGATGAAATCTGATAATGCCACAATCGATACGCTGATCCTGTCCAATGTGATTTTCTATCCGGAATATGCAGACGGTGTGTTTAAGGGTACTATCCAGGGGGAATCATAACCCCGCTTGAGAACGTAACAATAAGCGGCACGGCTCAGGTGGGGCAGACATTGAGTGCGGCAGTACAGCCAGAAGGAGCAACAGCATCCTATAAATGGAAGAAGGCGGAAGCGACGGAGGGAGCGTATACGGATATTCCGGACGCCACCTCTGCGACGTATGAGCTTCAGGCAGAAGACGAAGGAAAATACATCAAAGTTGAGGCGACAGGTACCGAAAAATACAGCGGAACGGTTCTTTCCGCGGCTACAACGGCAGTGACGGCTGCTGGATAGGGGGTACTATGGAAGAACTGCTTAAACGGTTGAAAACAAGGCTTCCGGATACGGAGCTGACGGACAGCCAGTTGGAGGAATACATACAGACGATGAGTGACCGGCTCTGTTTGCGGCTGGGGGTAGAGATACTCCCAGCCTTATTCAGCTCTGTCTGTGTAGATGCAACGGTGAAAATGGTTCGCAGAACATATTATGAAGGCATTAGTTCGGAAGGAGTAGCCAGCATCAGTACTTCGTTCGTGGACAATATCTTGTCCGAGTATGCGGACGAAATCGGCGATTGGAAAGCCGCGCAGGCGGATTCCGGAAACAGCAGCAAGGTGGTGAGATTCTTATGATCTGGAAACGCTGTCAGCTTCAGCTTATCACTGGACAGACAGAAGATGATCTGGGAAACATGACCGGAGAAAGCTGGCAGACCGTACAAGAAACAGTCTGCCGGTTAACTCCCTGGACAGATGAGCAAATTGCTCTGGAAGGTCGGGAAGTGACCAGAAATGAGCAGCGAGTTGTGACGCCGATACCGTTTGCGCAGTTTCCTTCCTGTACTCACGCAGTTATCGACGGACATCGGCAGAAGATTACGCAGGTGATTGATTTGTCGCCGAGATATACTGTGATACAAGTGGATGTATATAAGGAGTGATTATGTGGCAGACAAAACATTTAGCATGAGTATATCTGGCGTGGAAGAACTGGAAAGGATATTTTCTGGTATGAACAATATTAGATGGACAGCCATAGTCAAAAAGAACGTGACGGAGATGTTTAACCGCGCAAAGGGGACAAATCCACAGGAAGGCGGTACGCCGGTAGATACCGGAGAACTCCGAAAATCTGTCCGAAAACTGGAAGACGGGATAGCATACTCAGCCGAATATGCGCCGCACGTCAACTATGGACATCGGACCAGAAACGGCGGATATGTCCAGGGACAGCATTTTGCTACAAACAATCTGGTTATTCAGCGCCCAATCTATACAGGCGATCTGATTAACGCAATAAGGAAGGAAATGACATAATGGCTTATCAGAAATTATCGCCTGTCACACTGGTGGCAGCAGTACAGAAAAAGATTCAAGTCCACACTGGCTTGAAATGTTACGATGCAGTTCCGAAAAATGCGAAAAGTCCATTTTATTTTGTAGAAGTTACCCGCATACTTCCGGCCAACACAAAAACCATGTTCCGAGACAATTATACTGTCTGGGTGCATTGCATCGCCGAAAAAGAAGAATCCTCTGTTGGAGCGTATCAGTTGATAGAGAAGCTTCAGGAGGCGCTTAGTGAGGATATTGTTCTGCCGGAGCCTTTTGAACTTATCATGCAGACAGATGACGGAGTGCAGACAATCCAGACAGATGAAACTGGTGAAAAACATGCTGTGGCAGCCTTTGAATTCATGGTCTGCTATGGCTTTAAGTGTAAAATTTAAGGAGGCAGAAATGAGAAAGAATGATTTTAACAAGCTGCAGCTTTTTGCGTTTGACAGCAATGACTATTGTGATTTCACAAGTTCTGTAGCGAAGGCTATTGCCGGAAAAGATATTCTGTTGTGCATCTGGAACCTGGATGGGACAAAGCTTCTGGCTATCAGCGGGCAGCAAGGATTAACTATCAACCGGTCTGCAGATCAGATAGAGATTACATCCAAAGACACTCAGGGAGGGTGGAAATCTTATCTAGCCGGCATGAAGGAATGGTCTATTGATAACGACGGCTTGTTTGTTCCGAGTGATCAGAGCCACTCTATCCTTTCGCAAGCGTTTGAAAATTCAGATCCCGTGTGCATCAAAGTAGTAGACAGGAAAAGGAAGGTTGGAATGTTTGGCGGTCTGGCTGTGGTGACAGACTATCCGATTGAGGCTCCGCATGATGATGCAGTGACCTATTCCATCACACTTTCAGGCATGGGACCGCTGGTAGATCTTTCTACGGCGCCTGTTGAGCCTGATACTATGCCGGATGGTTCAGCGGCTCTTGAAACCTTGACCGTGGTTTCAGTAGCCGGAACATCTGCAGGCCAGACAAGCATCTATGTAAATCCCGTATTGGCGGCATCGGATAAATATTTTTACCGGACCGGCACCGCGCCGCTGGAATATCCGTCCTACGGCGAGATTATTTCTGAAACGTCATGGGATGGTACATCTCCCATTTCTGGTCTGACCGCCGGAAATCAGATTATGATTATCGAGACAGATGCAGAGGGAAAAACCCTGAAAGCAGGTGTGGCTGAAATTATTGTGAAAACGGATTAAGGAGGACCGCATATGTTTGAAATGGGAAAAAAGACCTATGTGCTGAAATACAACATGAAGCGAGTAGAATTGATTGAAAATACGGTCGGGATGCCGATGATGGCAGAGCTGGGTACACATAGGGGAATGCTGGGACTCACATCGCTTAAAACTTATTTTGCATATGGATTAAAGGAAGAAGGCTCAGATACCTTTGTGAAGCCCAAGAAGGGAATGGAAATGGCCGAAGCATTGATTGAAAGCGAGGGCTACATGAAAGTGAACGGCACTGTACTGGAGGCGCTTGAGAGGGACTGCCCTTTTTTCTTCCTGGATGCCTGATTGAGCTGCAATATTTGCATGGGGAACCTGATCCGGAATATGAGAAAATAGCGGAGCCATATCGGAAAGATATTGACTTCGCTTTTTTTGCTGTTAATTTTGGGTATTCCAGGAAAGATTATGAGGACCTTACTCCGCGTGAGGCACTGTTTATCCGTAAGGCATGGGAAGACAAGCTGGTATCTGACAATACGCTGATGAGGAACGCGGTGCTGAATGCAGTCAGCAACGCACTGCGGAAGAAAAATGCGCGGTTCCGGGAACTGTGGAAAAAAGTGCAGGCTCCGGTGGATATGGAGTCGGCAAAGGAAAATATGCGGATTGTATCGGAGATTGAGGAGAAAGAAGGCAAGAACTGGGTAGATAAAATTCTGCAAGCGAATGGTATCCGGAGAGAGAAGGTGAAACATGGCGGATGAAACATTAACCATAAGGATAGTCGGAGATACATCTGCTTATGAAAAAGCTGTGACTGCTGCCGAGCAAAAAACAAAGAGCTTTGAAACACGAATAAAAAATGTTGCATCTAAAATCAGCAGTATCGGGGATAAAATCAGCAGCTTTGGAACCAAGCTTACCGTAGGTGTCACTACCCCTCTTGCCCTGGCAGGAAAAAGCGCTGTTTCAGCAGCCTCCGATTTCGATGAAAATCTGAACAAGATTGGTGTTGCTTTTGGAGACAGCGCAGATGCAGTCAAAAGCTGGGCGGATGAAGCTACAAAGAATTTTGGCTTATCTATGAATCAGGCTTTGGAAGCGACATCGTTATTTGGGGATATGGCGACGTCAATGGGGATTAGCCAGACGGAAGCCGCTGCAATGTCTACATCTCTCGCTGGTCTGGCTGGAGACCTCGCATCCTTTAAAAATATAGGCATAGATCAGGCAATGACCGCGCTCAACAGTGTATTTACGGGAGAGACAGAATCCCTGAAGCAGCTTGGTATTGTGATGACAGAAGTAAATTTGCAGGAATTTGCAAATGGTCTGGGGTTAGTATACGACGAAATGACACAGGCCGAAAAGGTGCAGCTTCGGTACAATTATGTATTGGAAATGTCAGCAAATGCTCAAGGGGACTATGCGCGGACATCGGACGGAACAGCCAACAGTATGCGTACGTTTCAGGCGTCTGTAGAGAACCTGGGTATAGCTCTTGGACAAAATCTCCTTCCGATCATTACACCGCTGATTCAGAAAGCGACAGAAATGGTCAATGCTTTTGCGGCAGCAGATCCGGAGCTGCAGCAGTTGGTTTTAAAAATTGCGGGCATCGCAGCCGTGGCAGGTCCGGCACTTTTGATTTTTGGAAAAATGGTAACGGGTATCGGCTCAGTTACCAATGCCGTTGGGGGCCTGGTGACAATGATCACAAAACTTGGAGGGATGAAAACAATTATATCAAGTGTGTTTACGGCTGTGACAAGTCCGGCAGGCCTCGCTGTTATGGCCATTGCCGCGGTTATTGCGATCGGATACCTGCTCATAAAAAACTGGGATGAGGTTAAGGCCAAGGCGGGAGAAACCTGGGACTGGGTGCAGGATAAGATGCAGCAGTTTGACGATTTCCTGACGGGTGTATTCACGCATGACTGGACCGAAAATTTTGGTATCTGGGGAAATATTTTAAACGGATTTTTCAAAACGGCATCTTCTGTTTGGAACTCTGTTAAGCAGGTTTTTTCGGGGATTACAGATTTTTTGGCAGGCGTATTTACGGGGGACTGGGAGCGCGCTTGGTCCGGAATAGTGAATATTTTCGGAGGCCTGTTCGGTGGAATTGTAGCGATAGCAAAGGCGCCCTTGAATGGGGTGATCTCGGTTGTCAATGCTGCGATCGACGGATTAAACAGAATCAGCGTCCATATTCCAGACTGGGTGCCGCTCATCGGCGGAAAAGGATTTGAGGTTAATATTCCCAAAATCCCATATTTGGCACACGGTACAGAAAACTGGCAGGGCGGATTCGCCTACATGAATGAAGGTGGCCGAGGAGAACTGACATACCTGCCGAACGGCGCACAGGTGATCCCGCATGATATTTCTGTTCAGTATGCAAAAGAGGCGGCAAGAGCCAATTCAGGCGCAGCGATGCTGGATCTTAGCGGTCTGTTGGAAGGTATGATCATTCAGGTTATCAATAATACAAGCGTGGATGGAACACCTTTACGGGAATCCATATCAGATTATACCATTCGGAAGATCGGAAACCAGCAAAAAGCTGTATTGAAAGCGAGGGGAGCCCGCGCATGAAGAAGATGACTATTATTTATAACGGAAGCTCCTGCGAGGATTATGGGTGCTTTATGAATGATTACCCGGAGTTCGCTGGGGGCAGAAAAGTGTACAATACTTATTCTGTTCCTGGACGGGATGGGCAGTTAGTAGAGACAGATGATTATCTGGAAAATCTAACTATCGGATGTACGTTTTCCATTATATCCGAACAATTTATGGATATGGTACGGTATATCCGGCTGTGGCTGTCGGGGAGCGGTAAACTCGTTATATCGGACAGTCCGGACATATTTTATAAGGTTCTGAAGATCGAACATGGGGACATCAGCCGTGAAATCCGTAGATTTGGGACCTTTACAGTAACTTTTATTTGTGTGCCATTTGAGTTTTTGCAATCGGGACAGCTTCCTGTGGGCCCTGGAACTTTGCATAATTTTCAGGACATGGCAAGGCCGGTGTATACCATTGCAGGAGAGGGCTTCTGTACGCTAACAGTCAATGGATATGAGTTTATGGCGAATGTCGGTCAGGAAGCGGTCATCAACACCGAGTTGATGTTGTCTTATAAGAATGACGGGCAGTCGATCAATACGGATGTCACCGGAGATTATGAGATGCTTTGGCTGCGGCCCGGAGACAATATTATATCAGTGAGTGACGGCTTTGCATTGTTAGTCGTACCGCAATGGGGGTATCGAATATGATTCAGATTTACAGTCCGGATAATGCGGACTTTGAGAAAAACGGAGATATGACATTGCTGCCAACATCCTGCGAGTTGGCCTGCGAGATCAATGGAACATGGGAATTGACAATGAGTCATCCGCTGGATGCAGAGGGAAGGTGGAAATATATCGAGCAAGAGGCTGTAATAGCCTGTCCAACGTTTCAGGGAGACAAGCAGCTTTTCCGCGTGGATAAATGTGTAAAGACAGAGAGTTCTGTGGAGATAACTGCATATCCTGTCTTTTTTGATTCTGCGGACGACTGCTTCTTAATGGACATCCGGCCAACGCAGAAAAATGGCCAAGAGGCGCTTGATATTATGACATCCGGCAGTAAATATTCAGGACAGTCGAATATTATGACGACAGGAACAGCCTATTTTGTACGTAGAAACCTAATGGATGCTATTAACGGCAAAGATTCTCCGACCTTCGTGCAGGCTTGGGGAGGAGAGATTCTTTTTGATAATTATACAGTCGTCATCAATCAGCGTATCGGTGGAGATTATGGCGCCGACATCCGGTACGGGAAAAATATGAACGGTTTGTCTTATACCGTCGATATGTCTGATGTAGTGACCAGGATTATCCCCGTTGCGTACAACGGTCGGATGATAAGCGGAGAAGCTCCGTGGGTAGATTCTGAGAATATCAACACATATGTAAAAAAATATATCCGGGAGGTGAAATTTGAAGATGTAAAGCTTTCTGAGGATGCGGATAGCTCGACGGCCAGTGAAAGCGATATTATTTGCCAGACACAAACGGAACTGAATGCAGCGCTTACACAAAAATGCGAGGCTATGTATGCTGCAGGCGCAGACCTTCCGGCAGTCACGATTAAAGTGAATATGGTAGATCTTGAACATACGGAGCAGTATAAGGATTTTACAGCTCTCGTAAAAATTGCTTTAGGCGATACAGTACATTGCCGTAACATAAAACTGGGGATTACTACTGAAGCACGCGTAATCAGTCTGAAATGGGACTGCATAAGAAATCAGTCAGTAGAAATGACGCTGGGGGACTATGAGTACAACTACTTTGAGGAACTGACATCCAATATGCAGGCGGTTAATCAGATCATTGGCCCAGGCAATACAGTGATTGCAGAAAGGGTATCCGGGGTTCTGAATGCCATTAACACACAACTTCGGTATCAGAAGAATGTCGCTCAAAAGCAAGATGTAAGAGCGATTCTTTTTGAAGATACAGATCTAGACAGTCCCACCTACGGAGCCATGTGTATCGGAACGCAGGGCTTCCAGATCGCGGACACAAGAACGGCAGATGGTCGTGATTGGAATTGGAAGACAGCGTTCACAGCAAAAGGCGGCTATGCGGATGTGATTATCGCTGGATTCATGCTGGCAGACCGAATCCACGGCGGGACACTGACTCTCGGTGGAGTCGGTAATGGAAATGGCGTATGTCAGGTAATGGATGCAGGAGGGAGTGAGGTTGTCAAACTCGATAATGCCGGGGTCAAAATCCTGAAAGGCCTTTTGCAGATAGGCTCCTTGTTTTCGGTAGATACTGCTGGGAATGTGATTGCAAACAGCTTGAAATCATCAAATGCAGAGATCACAGGCGGCAATATTAATATCGAAACAGAAAGCGACGACTACAGTGCAATCATGCTTAAATATGGAGCATATGTATTATCCTTGTCTGCGTCAATGATGCAAGTGTATGAGGCGTCGAACCCGGAACGACACGCATCGCTTTACTGCGGAAGTGGCGGGAGCGGCGGATCGCTTGGGTTAGGCTATCAAACGGGATCGGAATTTTTTATTGTTAATCATACAAACTTGTGGTATAGCGGACCCACAGCCGTTTTTGAAGGGGATTTACATGTATACGGCAATAAAAATAGGGTAGTTAAGACAGACAAATACGGGGAAAGGGCGTTAAACGCCTACGAAACAACAGAAGCATGGTTTGGCGATATAGGAAATGGGAAAATTTCCGATGACGGCAAATGTACTATTGAAATTGATCGAATTTTTGCGGAGACAGTAAAGCTTGATGATTATGTAGTTTTTCTTCAGGCTGAAGGTCCGGGCGAATGCTATATCAATGAGAAAAACGCAAATAGTTTTGTGGTAACCGGATCTCCTGGTCTTCGATTTGTCTATGAAATCAAGGCAAAACAAAAAGGATTTGAAAATGTAAGGCTGGAAGAATATAAGGAGAGAAAAGCATGAAATTATATTATCCGATAACTGTGGATCTATATAATATCTACCCGTTGCCGATTATGCCAGCTCAGCAGGCAAATATCGGACGCGGCGCGCAGGTGACTTTGACGGCAAACAGCGTCGCCGTGGTGCCGGAAGATGAATTGGTGAATATCTATGTGAAAAAACCGGACGGGACTAAGGTATACGCGGACTGCACTGTATCCGGAAATCAAATTCAGGTCGATTTCTCCCAGCAGATGCTCATGGTACCGGGAATGCTGGAGGTGGAGCTACAGATGATCGACGCAGAAGGAAATAACATTACCACGCCGATTTTTCTGCTCCAAAATCAAAGAAGTAATATTGATTATGCCGGAATCACGTCAAGTGATGAATTTACGGCTCTGGTCACGGCTTTAGCAGAAGTAGAGGAGCTGAAAAAGAACGGCCTGAAAGGAGATGCGGCGACAGTAACCGTAGGAACTACTACAACGGGCGATCCGGGAACTGACGCGGCAGTAAATAATTCCGGGACCACAGGTGATGCAGTCTTGAATTTCACGGTCCCGCGGGGAGCTGACGGCTCTATGTGGTATTACGGCGATGATATTACGGGGACAAGTACAAGCGGCGTAATATTTGCCGGATCTGGGATTACGGCAGCAAATGTAGGAGACAAATATTTAAATATCAGCACAGGAGATGATAGGGGCAATGTGTATACCTGTACCGTAGCGGGCGACGCCGAGACAGCGCAGTGGACGTATATCGGAAATATCGAAGGCCCGCAGGGACCGGAAGGGCCTGCAGGAACGCAGGAGATCATCTTTGCGGAGCGCGCTGCATTTCCGGAGACCGGACAGGAAAATATGCTGTATATCGACAATACCGTCAATCCTGCATTGGCGTATATCTGGAATGGATCCGATTATATTCCGGCCGGCGGAGGCGAGGAGATTACGGCGACCGACGTAACCTATAGCAATACATCCAGTGGATTAAATGCGAATAATGTACAAGGAGCAATCGATGAAAGCGTAGAGATTATTAAACTGATCAAAGCGAATCAAGCTGACGCATATAATCCAGAGGCGACTTACGCGGCGGGAGATTATTGCATCTATGACAATGTGCTTTACAAAGCAAACCAGGACATATCTGTCGCTGAGACATGGACACCAGCACATTGGACGCAGACTACCGTAGCGGCGGAGCTTAGTGGGCTAAATTCCAGGACGACATTTGCGGAGTATAGTAATGTCGATCTGAATATGGTTAATGAATACTGTTTTGTTGCTATCGAAATCAATCCTGAATCTTATAACGCACCATCCGTTGGTAGGTATTTATGCACGCCTCAAGCCATAGGGTTTCAAATAGGCATTGATATGAATGCAGGAAATTTCCATGCGCGAGGCCATAATTGGGTCGGCTTTAGCAATTGGAGAAGTTTCTCTTTTTCATGATTTAGCTCCATATACCGCCGATACATCTGCCATATGCAGGCCGTTCAATTCCATACCCGATAGCGTATACTACTCCATATTGGCCATCGTTCACCCTTTGCACCAGCGCACAGAATCGGCCACCGCACATAATATCTGCGATATACACTCCATCATCAATATCCGGCCAGCGGTTTTTGACTGCCCCGATCGGATTATTCGTAACGGTTGGGGCATCCAGATATATGTATGTGGCCTTGCTATTGAGACTGGAATTTAGAGAACTAATGTTCGGATATTTTGTGAAAAAATTATGTAACCCGTAAAACATTATTTGTCCGCTGTTTGCGGACTGAAAGGAGAAAATTTATGATTAAAACAGAAGTGACCAACGTACTTGACACGTATAACATGGCAGTCGGCGCAGTAGTTGCTGTACTCTCGGCTGTTTTCGGGCCGCACTGGTATCTTTTTGCGGCCTTTCTGCTGCTAAATGCACTGGATTGGCTGACAGGGTGGTGGAAATCACGAAAACTCCACAAGGAATCCAGTAATGTAGGACTGGTAGGTATTGCAAAGAAAGCTGGATATTGGATCATAGTTCTTCTGGCGTTTTTAATGGCGTACATATTCAATGAACTCGGAAAAGAACTTCTGAATATCGACTTGTCATTTATGACGCTTTTGGGCTGGTTTACCTTGGCGTGCCTTATCGTAAATGAGATTCGCAGTATATTAGAAAATCTGGTAGAACTCGGATGTAATGTACCAAATATTCTGATTAAGGGATTGGCTGTTACGGAAAAATTATTGAACCAGACAGGAGAGAGTACAATTCCGGATGTGGAAGCTGAAGAAAAGATAGAGTAACCAGGGGCGGGAAACCGCCCCTTTTGCGCCGGCGCAAGTGCCGACAGAAAGGAAGGGAATCATATGAGAATCAATGTACACGCTGGCCATAATCCAGCCGGAAAGGTAGCCTGCGGGGCTGTGGGCCTGATTAGTGAATCAAACGAGAACCGCCGTGTAAAGGATGAGATAATCGCCCAACTTCAGGCATTGGGACATACCGTATATGACTGTACAGAAAACAATGGGTCCGGCCAGACGGATGTGCTGAAAAAGATTGTTGCGAAATGCAACCAGCACGCCGTGGATCTGGATGTCAGCATCCATTTTAACAGCGGCGCGGGTGATAAGAGCGGAAACGGTAAGACCACAGGCGTAGAAGCTTATGTATATTCCGCATCCAGCGCCGCGAAGCCATATGCGGAGAAAATCTGCCGGGCTATCGCGGATCTGGGATTTCGGAATCGCGGCGTAAAATACAGCACCGGACTGTATATCCTAAAGCATACCGTTGCTCCGGCGGTTCTGGTGGAATGTTGCTTTGTAGACGACAAGGACGATGTGGAACTGTATGATTACCGCGACATGGCGGCGGCAATCGTGATGGGAATCACTGGACAGACTGTGCAGGAGGCGCCAGAAACGGATCCGGCAGAGGAAGGCGAGGAAACACCCACGGGCGATCAGAAAGCTCTGTATCGCGTCCAGGTTGGCGCCTACAGCATCTGCTCAAACGCAGAAACCATGCGTGATCGACTGCTGGCGGACGGGTATGATGCGATTATCGTACAGGCGTAGTGGTTATAATTCATAATAAGGAAAGAAGGGCTCCCAGTTTCATTGGGAGCCCTTGATATATCTGTGCCGTTTATGATGTCCATGAGATGTCTAAAAATAAGTATGAAACTGCATGAAATCAGCATTCAGCACCTGACTCTTAATCAGGGTGTCCAGGGTTCGAACCCCTGATCGCGCACGCAGGGCACTGTTTTTGCGACATGGAGCGCGGGGGCGGTGCTTTTTTTGTGCGGATTTAAAAAGAAAAGGCTTGAGGGAAAAATTCCTTCGCCGTACTTGAAAAGACATGAGAACTTCGTTTAAAATGGTATACAGGATCAAATCGTCGTTGTATGGAAAAAGCAGGAGCAGGTCGGGGAGTAAAAATGACAGATGAAATGTATTATCGCTGTTACATAGACGGCGATGAGACAGGACTGGAAGAACTGATGAGAAAATACGGCAGTCCGCTTACCTTGTACATTAACGGGTATCTGCATGATCTTCACGAAGCGGAGGATCTGATGATAGAGGTGTTTTCCTATCTCTTTGCAAAGAAGCCCCAGATCCGCGATGGCGGACTGAAGGCTTATCTTTATCAGTCTGCGCGGCATATGGCTCTGCGGCATAAAGGCAGGAGGCGTTTTTACTTCAGTCTTGAGGAACTGAAGGAGGAGCCGGAGGCGGAAGAACTGATAGAGGAAGTTGTTAAGAAAAAGGAACGAAATCAAATTCTGCATGCCTGTATGGATAAGCTGAAGGCCGATTACAGAGAGGTCCTGTATCTTGTGTTTTTTGAAGGGATGCGCCATGCGGAAGCAGGGCTGGTGATGGGCAAGACAGAGAAGCAGATTGCGGATCTGGTGTATCGCGGGAAAAATTCTCTGAAAAAGAGGCTGAAGGAGGAGGGAATTACAGATGCGGACTACTGAGGAGCGCGTCGCGGCGGTCAAACGGCGTATCAGAGAGATCGAAGCGCGGAGAAGCAGAAGGCGGCGCTATGCGCTCGCTGCGGTCTCTACGGCGGCCAGCCTTGTCTTTCTTGTAATTCTGTCTGTTTTTATGACGGAGATAGTGAAAAGTGCGGAGCCGGGCGGATATGCAGGGTTTGGGATGACGGCAAGTATTTTCAGCGGCAATTCTGTATACGGCTACATGATAATCGGCTTTATCGCCTTTGGTCTTGGGGTTTGCGTCACTCTTCTTTGCCTCTGCCTTCGCAGACTGGACGAGAACGGCCAGGAAGATGGTGACGGGCAGGAGGATGCGGATGATTGAATTTATCGATAATCTGTTTCAGTTTTTTATGAGTCTTTTCTGCTGCGTCCTTTCCGGCGTCATGTACTGGCGGAATCGCAGGCAGCCGTGCTTTCTTCTGACGTGCTTTTATGGCTGTTTTGCTTTGGGAGGACTGTACTGGACGCTTTTTCTGCTGCTGTTCGCGCAGACCCCCAGGACCTTCTATGTGGCGGAAATAGCGTGGCTTTCCGGCTATAGCTTCCTGAATCTTCTGCAGCATACAATTATGGACAAGGAGGAAAAAGCCTTCAAAAGCCGCGCTTTTTGGCCGGTTTTGGCAGTCAGCGTATTTCTTTTGCTGTTTTACTGTACATTTGGAGACATTTTCAGCAATATCGTGATAAGCGTTATGCTGCTGCCGCTTTTCTGGTATTCTGTCCGCGGACTTATTTTTCTGCGTGGATTTGGGAGAGAGAAACAAACGGCGCGCTTTTTTCATGTGACGATACTTTGCTTTGTCATTCTGGAGCATTGCCTCTGGTTATCCTCCTGTTTCTGGGTAGGCGATTCTCTGACAAATCCATATTTTTGGTTTGATTTTCTTTTGACTGCCTGGTGTCCCCTGTTGCTGGTTGCTGTGAGAAAGGCGGTGGCCTGTGGTTTACATTGAAAATGTGTTTGTATGTATCGCCGCGCCTCTTCTGCTTGCCATCTTTTGCATAGGCGGGAAAGATACCCGCTTCCTGCTGCATTATCTGGCGGGCATGGGCGCGTGTCTGCTGTCGGCTTACATCAATACTTTTCTGACAGTGTTTTATAAGGCTGATGTTTTCAACGCTACTGTAGAGATAGCTCCTGTGGTGGAGGAGAGTCTGAAGCTGCTTCCGGTACTGTTCTATTTTCTGGTGTTTGAGCCAAAAATCTCAGAGGTTAAGAGAGCGGTCATCACTGTGGCTGCCGGCTTCGCTACTTTTGAAAATATCTGTTATTTGATTCAGAACGGTACGGAAAGACTGGGCTTTTTGCTGATCAGAGGATTTGGAACAGGCGCGATGCATGTCATCTGTGGTATGATCGTGGGAAATGGTCTGAAATACGTATGGCAGCGGAGCTGGCTGAAGGCGGCGGGAACCTTCGGTCTTCTGGGCGCGGCGATTACGTTTCATGCCATCTACAATCTTTTGATTGCGTACGGAGGCTCATTGCGGTACGTCGCTTATGCCCTTCCGCTCGCAACCATGCTGGCAGGTATGCAGGTGGGAAAGGTGTTTCGCGCTTTTCCGCAGAGAAAAACAGAACGATAATGCTTACATAGGAAAGCCAAAGGCGTAGAAAAGCGTCTTTGGCTTTTTTTATTTGCAAAAATTGTGCGTAAGGGTGCGTAGTTTTAAGAAAAAATGTACCTATATAAATAACAGGAAAGTTTATTGTCAACTGAGGGTAGAGTTGATTTTGAAAGATAAAGGCGTGGTGTAATGTACGATACTGCGATGCGTGTCAGGCTGGTAAAAAAGAGGACGAGGGAAATAGAATTACGGAAGAAAAAGAACCGGCTTCAAAGATTAAGCGTTGTCTGCATGCTGCTGGCGGTTTCTCTTGCGTATGCGGCAGTGAGTATGCCGGGAGAACCGCACATGGAAAAGCTGGAAATGTATGGGATGGTTCTTTTGCATGAAGGAGCGTCAGGATATGTTTTGACAGGAGTAGCAGCGTTTTCTGTGGCCGTTATTGCGACAGTATTCTGCGTTCGCCTGTACAAAAATATGAGAACGAGGAAACACAAGGGAAAGGTTAGATAAGGCAGGAACCTGGAATGATACGGGAAAACGGGCAAAAGCTATTGGAGTCAAAAGTCCATATACCGGATATACAGAAGAATTTTCAAATCAGAGAGGATCTTCTTAACGAGCTGGAGCAGGAAAAGGCCAGGATTTTGATTTTCCATGCCACCATCGGATACGGCAAGACTGTGCTTATGTCCCAGTACGCCAGGCTGCCGGGGCGGCTCTGCGCCTGGTATCATCTGGATTCGCTCGACAATGAGGCAAGCACCTTTCTTTCATATTTTGTTCTGTCTCTGGAAAGAGCTCTGGATGGGTTTGGATTTGATGCGGGGGCCGCTTCCAGGGAAAAGCTTGCTCCTGCCCAGTTTCTTCGCGAGCTCCTTGTGGATACAGCAGAATATATGAAGAAAATTCCGGAACAGAGACTGGTAATTGTGCTGGATGATTTTCAGGTTTTGGTCAATCCGGAGATTTTTGAGCTTTTGGAGGAACTTCTGGATCATATGCCAGAGCAGTTTCTTATCCTGGTGGCTACGAAAAGCATCGTGCCTGAGCTGTTTACCAAATATCTGCTTAAGGGAACGGCCAGGACCTATAATCACGAGAAGCTGCGCTTTTCCAAAAAAGAGGCCGATGAAGTGCTGCGGAAGATGCTGTCCGGGGAGGACACAGAACAATATACGGAGCAGGTGTGGAAAAACATGGAGGGCTGGCCGGCCGGCATTATGTTTGTAGCCCTGTATCTGCGTCAGTCGGGAGGAAAGGTTTCGCCAAAGGACTGGCCGGACATCCGGGAAGATACGCTGGTTCAAAATTATATCGCGTATGAACTGTTTAAAAAGCTGCCGTTTGACATACAGAATTTTCTGCTCAAAACATCCTTCGCGGAAGAGCTGCAGCCAGATCTCTGCAATGTGATCTGTGGAATTACAAATGCGGGGGCAATCCTCAAATATCTGCTTCAGGAGGATATGTTTATCCTTCATGTGGGCGGTAAGAAGGGCAGCTATCGTTATCATTCTGTATTCCGCGGGTTTTTGATGGAGAGAGCGGGGGAGGATACAGGCAGAGAGGTTTCTCTGATTATTGCCAACTATTATATGAGAAAACAGGAGCTTGGGATTGCGGCGGTCTACGCCAAGAGGTCCGGCAGTCAGGAACTTTTGGCTGAGATTGTGGATAAAGTGGGAACCTCTGTGCTGAGACCAGGCGGAAAGGTCGTTCTGAGGATTAGCTGTTTTGGAAAATTTCGTGTAACGCTTCTTCCGGAGGATCGGGAACTCTCCTGGCGGACAAGAAAGGGAATGGAGCTTTTTGCGTACCTTGTGGATCTGGAGGGCCGGTCAGTGGAACGAAGGATACTGCTGGAACAGCTTTGGCCGGACAATTCGCCCAACAACGCAGTGGCTATGCTGCACAATATGATATACAGCATCCGCAAGGAACTGTCTGATTATCCTGAGTTTGAACATATCATCCGCTATCAGGACAGACAGTATTCTCTGGATATGTCCCTGATTCAGAGCGATCTGAGTCTGATGAAACGGATAGGAGAGTTGGCTGAACAAGGAAACGCGGAGGAACTCCTGCCATATCAGGATAAGATTCTGGATTGCCAGGGAGTTTATCTGGAAGAAATCGATGGGGCCTGGTGTATGTCCAGGCGGGCGTATTTTGAGCGCGTGTATGGCAGAGCGTGCCGGCTCTTGGCTAAATACTGGAGCTCGAAGGAAAATTACGAGCAGGAGGTTTTGCTCTGGCAGGCTTATCTGGACGCGGATCCATACGCAGAGGATGCGGTGGCAGGGCTTCTGCAGGCATACAGGAAGATGAATGAACGGGGTCAGATAAAAAAGGTATACGATAAGGTTACAAAGCTATTCCGGGAGGAGCTGGGGCTTGAACCGGGGCCTGAGATCGTAGCGATTTATGAAGAAAGCATGGGGTTTAAAAGAAGCTGAGACCGTGCGGCAAAAAGACAGATCGCGGCGACGGAAGGGAGGGAGAAAATAAATATGGGGTTTCCTAAATTTCATTTCGGAAAGAGCAAAAGCAAAACGGCGTCTTCGGACGCCCGCACAGGAGCGTCGGTCGGCGCGTATAGGGGGGATTTTCAGAGACTGACGCCGGCGCAGCCGGCAGTGGACGACAGAGCCAACGCTGCCGGAGACATCGAAATGTCGGATGTGGAGATTGCCAACACACGGTTTTACGGAGCGTCCAGGCACCGCTCGCATCAGATGTCTCTGCTTGCTCAGGATATGGAGGAAAAGACGGGAAGAAGCGCTCTGGAAAAGCAGACTGTCGATGATCTGAACGGCCGGGTAGGGATCACGTCGGAGCCATTTTTCTATGGCTCCCTGGGACCGATAAGAAAGATGCTGGCAGAGGCCGTATATAAGAAGGCTCCGCAGAGCACGGACGAGGAAGCGCGGGCGTGGGGAGCCTGGCTTGCAGAGTCCAGCCGGTTTTATGCGCTGATGATGCCTGAGCTGAACAGCGGGCTGTGCCGCCGTGATATGAAGTTGGATAAAAATGCGATGAGGGAACCGGAAGCCGGGCAGGTGGATACGAAGGAGGAGGAAGACAATGTAGAGCGTATCGACCATGTGAAGAAGCGCGTATACGTAGGGGACAGAAGACGCATGGATGATATGTCTTATTTTATCAACAGCGGGCAGACCAGGGACGTAAACGGGGAGAAGTATGAGGTATACTGGGGGCAGGAAGGCTATCGGATGGATATGATGCGGGATATGGCAGATCCCGATCTGGGGATTCAGGAGAATTATCATACCTGGACTTCGGAGATGAAAGAGCTTCATGAGAAGGCTCTGCAGGCAGACGATTCCGGAGCAGACGAGGCTTATCAGGAGCTGGAGGCTGCTACCAGGAGAAAATATTTCCGCAGCAGCTCTCAGAAGGCGAAGGAAGGGGCTGCAAAAATGACGAAAGTGGTACGCAGAAAGACCTTTGAATGGGTGTCGAATACGGTACAGAATCGTTTTTTCAGACTTACCAGTCTTTTCGGCCTGGACTTTTTCAACAGCCGTGGAAATACTGTGCAGTTCGCCCGTGACATCGGGCAGGAAAACTACGACGAGGGCGCCGTGATCCGCGCGATTACGGACTCAGAGTGGGCGCATGCCCAGCGTATGGGTTATACGGGGGCGGGCGGCCATGTGCACAGGGTAAACGGCAGAGACCGGTTCAAACTGAAGCAGGCGGGAAGTACGTAACTGTGAAGGAGCTGAACTGTTACGGGGTGATTTTCAGAAAACTATTGTAATTTAAAAGGAAGTCGGATATACTTTGGATAGATTGCGGCATATTGGAAACCAAGCTGCAGAGTCAGGAGGAAAAAGATATGAAGCTTATGATCGTGATTGTACAGGAGCAGGATTATAAGGCTCTGGCGACATTACTGATCAAAAACCGTATCCGTGCAACAAAATTCAAGACGGAAGGACTTTATTCCAGCAAGACGAATATTACGCTGCTTATCTGCGAGGAGACAGAGCGCGAGGCGGAGATTCTGGAGTATATCCGGCAAAGCTGCACAGAACGAGAAGAAGAGTGTAAGGTGTGGGAGTATAATGGAAACGTGATGGAGGAGATGGAGCGTACGCTGAAGATTGGAGGGGCTACGGTCTTTATCTCTGATGTAAATAAATTTCTGAAATTTTAAACATCAAAAAAGGACTTGGGGGCAGAAAGATTGTCGTATAGATGCCGATGAAAATGTCCCTCAAGTCCGGATATTTCTTAAAACGAACCATGGAATGTATTCAAAACAGCTCAAAACAGATACAAAAGGTGTAAGAGCATTTCAAAAAAATTCTTGTATTCTCCGTTTAATTATACTAAAATATGTATTATAAATGAGGTAACGTGACAGTAAAAGTGGTACCACGGCCCGGAGAGGAGCTTACGTCGATATTGCCATAATGCGCTTTTATGATTTTATGGGTGATGGCAAGACCGAGTCCTGTGCCATTTACTTTATGGGTAGAGAATGGTAAAAAGAGCGTGTCCATGGCTTCCGGCGATATTCCGCAGCCGTCGTCAGAGATACGGATAATAATCTGATCCAGATATTTTCTGGCGGACAGAGATACGCATCCATTTTCTCCGGTGGATTCAAAGGCATTTTTGAGCAGGTTCAGAAATGCCTGTTTTAGCTTTATGGGGTTACCAAAGACTGGCGGAAGCTTTGTCGGCAGATGGACGGAAAAATTTTTCTTATTGGCGAGTATATAAGGGCGCAGGCTTTCTTCCAGCGAAAAGAAAACCTCTTTCAGATCTACCTCGCACATGAAAAAGCGGCGGTTGTCGCTGTAGGCGGCGAGGTCGTCCAGGAGCTGGTTCAGATATTCCACATCTTCCAGCGTTTGGGACCAGAATTGAAAATCCCGGACTTCCGGGTGCGTGCTTTCTATGATTTGAAGCGAACTGCTGATCAGCGTCAGCGGATTGCGTATTTCGTGTGTTATTTTTGCGATTGTGAGGTTGATGTCTTCCATGTTTGTATCACTCCTGTATTTAAGTGTATCATGGAAGGAAGCATTTGGCAATATAGAATAAATCTGCAAAAATCGACAGGAATAGTAAAAAAATAAGAGAACAGGAAAGGAAAAAGTGTGATGAGAGAGGATAACTGCATTTTTTGTAAGCTTGCGAATGGGGAGATTCCTTCCGCAACGATCTATGAGGATGAGGATTTCCGGGTTTTTCTTGATCTGAATCCTGCTACAAAGGGACATGCCCTGATCGTGCCGAAGGAGCATTATGCTAACCTGTTTGAGCTGGATGAGGAGCTCTGCAAAAAAGTCATGGTGCTTGCGAAGAAGCTTGGCAGGCGGATGAAAGAGAAGCTTGGCTGCGACGGACTGAATCTGGTGCAGAATAATGGAGAAGCAGCAGGACAGACCGTATTTCATTTTCATCTGCATCTGATTCCGAGGTACAAAGAGGATGGGGCCGGAATCTCATGGAAACCGGGCAGCCTGACGCCAGAGACCAGGGAGGAGCTTCTCAGTCTTCTGGCAGAGGATTAAAAGCCAGGGAGTGGCATGGTGAATACGGAAGATAAGTTTCAGGAAATTTATGAAAAATACAAAAATCTGGTGATGAAGGTGGTTTACAACAGGACAAAGGATTATCACCTGGCGCAGGATATATGTCAGGAAACCTTTGTGAAGTTGTACGGGTATCAGGATCACATCATCATGTCAAGAGTGAAAAGTTGGCTGCTGGTCGTCGCTTCTAATATGGCTGTGGATTATCTGAAGAAATCCAGTACCCGCAAGGAGCTTTTAGCGGATCCGGGACAGGCGGAGATAAGCAGCGCGACAAAGGAAGTGGCAGAGCTTGACTGGGAGCATATGGAGAACAGACAGATTTGCAGCAAAGTGCTGAGCGCTCTGCGCGAAAAGAATGAAAGCTGGTATGAAGTTCTGATACTTGCAGAATATTTGGGTGTTCCAAGAAAAGTGATTGCCAAGAAACGCGGCATATCGCTGAGTACGGTCGACAATTATCTGCGCAAAAGTATCAGGTGGATAAAAACGAATTTTCAGGAGGAATATGAGGAGCTGTAAAAAGGGAACGCAAAACGCATTCCCTTTCCAGCCTGAATAAATATCGAAGCGCAGTCTATGAGATGCGGCTGGCTGCGGCTTCTTCGATAAGGTCAAGGATCGTCCCGATAGCGTCTGTCTGAGGACTGGCCGCCATAGCGGAGGACATGGTCTGTCTGTTTTCATAAAGAGCGTGGACCGCTTCTACGAGGGAATCGGCAGTGATCTGTTCTTCCTCAAGGACCATGCTGAAGCCCTGCTTTTCAAAAGAACGGGCGTTCAGAAGCTGGTCTCCCCGGCTGGATGCAGCCGGAAGCGGGATCAAAAGGCTTGGCTTCCGAAGGGCAAGGAGCTCGCAGATGGCGTTGGCTCCGGCCCGCGAAACGACAATGTCCGACAGGGCGAACAGATCCTTAAGCTCGCTCTTGATGTATTCATACTGGACATAGCCGGAAAGCCCTGTCAGCGTGGGATCGACTTTATCCTTGCCGCAGAGATGGATGATGTGAAAATCCTTCAGCAGCCGGGGCAGGACGCTTCGGACAGCTTCGTTGACAGCGGCGGCTCCGAGACTTCCGCCCATCACAAGAATCACAGGCTTATCCGGAGACAGTCCTGTAAAACGGAGCGCTCTGACAGAGTCTCCCTTCAGGAGTTCGCGCCGGATCGGAGAGCCGGTCAGAACGGCTTTTTCCTTTGGAAGATACTGAAGCGTCTCCGGAAAATTGCAGCAAACCTTCCAGGCGGACGGAATACAGAGCTTATTCGCCAGACCGGGCGTCATGTCGGATTCATGTATAATAGCCGGAATTTTAAAATGTCTGGCGGCGAGTACCACAGGCACAGAGACGAAGCCGCCCTTGGAAAACAGCACATCCGGCTGCAGCTTTTTGATGATACGCCGGGCTTCCCCGTAGCCCTTCACGACCTTAAAGGGATCTGTGAAATTCTTAGGATCAAAGTAACGGCGCAGCTTTCCGGAGGAAATGCCATAGTAAGGGATTTGAAATTCTTCGATTAATTTTTTTTCTATCCCGTCATAGGAACCCATATAAGAGATTTCATATCCCAGCTCGCGCAGTCCGGGGAGCAGAGCGATATTTGGAGTGACATGTCCGGCTGTGCCGCCGCCGGTCAGAAGTATTCGTTTCATTGATTCCACCTCCGTGAAAAACAGTCTACGTTTATTATGATAGGTTCTAACCGGTCTGTCAATTCATATTGGGAGAAATTAAGAGGAAGAAAATGAGGGAAAATAAGTTCCGCAAATGGATAAAAAGAGAAATAGAGACCGAGGCGTCCGGTTTGGAGAGACAGGCGGAGGAAAGCGAAAACCTGTCCTCCCCTGAGATGCCGGGGGATTCTTATACGGATCTGATGAAGCGCATCGAGGCAGGGAATGCGCCTGCCCCCAAAGCCTTTCATATCCGTAAGCGTACGCTTCTCGCAGTAGCCCTGGCAGCGATCCTGATCGCCGCTGTCGGCGCGGGAGCCAGCGGTTCAAGGCTCTTTTCGCCACGGGTTGAGGAATCGGCGGTACCTGGGGAGTTCAATGTGCAGATTATCAGCGGGGATGAGATTTACTATTTTGAGATGACAGAGGACGAGGCGTATGAGGAAATAGAGGAAAAGTTAGGGATTCTCGCGTTGCGCCTTGGATATAAACCGCAGGGGATGAACTTGGAAAAGGTTTATATTGACGCAGAGATGGGCGAAGCGCAGATGGAGTTTGTTTATGATAAACATATTATGATGATTTACGAAAACAAACAATATAGTGAGGCGATTTTTAATTTACAACCAGATGGAGAAGTGATTGATAGTACAGAAACATTTTATGTGCAGAAGAAAATGGATATTGTACAGATTGACAAAGGGGATGGAACTATATTTTATACAGTACAATTTGAGCAAGGGAATGCGTACTATTATGTAACTTCAGATATGGATCTTGATGAATTTAAAGAAATTATTTATGGAATTATTTTTGAAAGCGTGTGATTAAAGAGGAGTTATTCGTATTCTTACTGTAGCCGTAAATGAAAATACAAAAGAAAGGAGGGGAAGCCTTGAGAAATGGAAGGAGAACGATTCTGACGGTTATGAGTTTCCTTTTTGCATTCTGCCTGTGGGGTTCCCAGAGCATTACCAGCAGGGCGGAGGAGACAGAGGTACCTGGCTATCACATCTATACGACTACCGAGGATGAAGCCATTGATACTTGGTATGGAATCGCCAGAGGCACATACTTAAGAGAAGGAATAAGCGGAATTAAAAGGTCTGGACCAGGTAAAATGAGCGTTTCTGGAACGACAAATGCACATTCTGTGTGTGACAAAGTAAAGGTCGGTGTCTATCTGGATGAAAGCCCTGATGAAGGAAAGAGCTATGGAACGATTGGAAGCTATTACTTTGAGGAAAGCAATACTTCATCCTGCCATGGGAGCGAATCCAATATTTCTGTAACTGTTGGCTGGCATTACCGTACCCGCTGCGGTCATAGTGTAACGGAAGGCTCCACCACAGAGACCTCAACGACTCAAACAGCCTGGCTTAGAGCCACCTGATTCTGCACGGTCACGGTCTAAGACGCTGCGGAAGAGAATAGGGAACTTCAAATCTTATTATTTAATGGTAACACAACACACTTGATGAAAAAAGATATTTCTGACACGCCTTTTTTGGCGTTTGGATGAAAATCTGGGCAAGGGGAGAGAGCGGCAGACGGAAAAGCCTGCCGCTCTCTTCCCTTTTCTCCTGGCTGTCGCCGGTTGAATAGAGTACATACAAAATGGAAGACAGAAATCTACCTTGCGATAAATGATCTTCAAAAAAGCCAATTGTTGTTATTGTCGGCGCTCGCCGTCCAGCAGCCAGTCAATAAGGTTCAGCGATTTGATCCCATCATAGGAGGCGTCCAACCCCGGCTCCAGGGACAGCACCATCTTCTCATAGTTGTCCCGGATCTTCTGCAGCGGGGCAAGTTCCCGTTTGCGGACCTCCTCGCTCTGCATGGATTCCGTCACCTGGATATAGAGTTTGTCATCGGCGGCGGTGGCGATGAAGTCCACCTCCTGATTGTCGATCTTCCCGATAGCCACATCACAGCCCCGGCGGAGCAGTTCAAAGTAGACCACATTTTCTATAGCATGACCGCCGTCCCGGTTGCGGAAGCCCAATAGATAGTTGCGAAGTCCAATGTCCACGATATAGTACTTGCCCAAGGTGCGCAGATACTCCTTGCCCTTGATGTCAAACCGTTTGATCTCATAGAAAAAATAGCTTTCCAACAGCGCGCCGATATAGGCCTGCACCGTGTGGGTGCTGGGGGTTCCTTTGCGTTTGCCGTCTTCCAGCAGCCCCTCGTTCATCAGAGTGTTGCCAATGGAGGAAACGGAAACGCTGCTGCCGATATTGTCCGCAAGAAACAGCACAATCTTACGCAGAAGCGCAGAGTCGGTGATCTGCCGCTGACCGCGCCGCTTTTCCCTCTCCAGGATGTCCCGTACCACCACAGTGGAGTAAATGCCGTCCAGAAGGGACAGCGCTTTTTCCTGGTCCAGCCCGATGTCCGCAATGCCCGGCATCCCGCCAAAGCGCATATAGGCGTCAAACACCTCCCGCAGCTCATAGCGTTCGCCGTTCTTATCAAACGCCTGCCGACGGGTTCCGCCCAGAGCGCTGCTGGTTTCCCGCACCTCAAAATTGTGGAAGTCCAGGAACTCTTGGAAAGAGAGGGGAAGCATTTTGATCTCCACGCACCTGCCAGAGAGATAAGTGGAGTACTCGGAGGACAGCAGATAGGCGTTGGAGCCGGTAATGTAAATGTCGCAGTCCAAATCCACCCGGAAGGAATTGACCGCATCTTCCCAAGCGTCGATCCGCTGCAGCTCGTCAAAGAAAAGGTACATCCGCTTGCCCGTAACGTCCCTCTCTTTAACATAGTGGTATACCTCATCTGAGGTCATATTCCGAAAATCGTGGGATTCAAAGTTCATCTCCACGATCTGTTCCGCCTGGATGCCGGTCTCCCGTAAATGCCGGATCATCAGTTTCAAAAGGCTGGATTTGCCGCAGCGGCGGATGCCGGTGATGACCTTCACTGGTTCTGTGTCTTGGAAACCGATCAGCTTTTTCAAATACCGATCCCTGTTCTTAAGTTCGTGTGATTCTATCATAATGCATTCCTCCAGTTGCCCCCAGCATAGCACAAACAAAGGAAATGATCAAGTTAATGCTGTTAATAGCATAAACTTTCCATTTTCGACAAAAAATGCATTGTCAAACAGTAGCCCTCGGCTGTCATAAACCGAAGCGCCCGTATCATTTCCACAGCGGATTGTCCGGTCAAGCCCCATAATGGCGGCAATTGCGCCGTCAATTTTCTCTGAGCGAGGGTTAAGTACCCCGCAGCTTAAGCTGCGCTAACTTTTTTATGCCCCGTCAGTTTGCTGCGGGGTATTTGATTAAATTTTACATTAAAAAGGAAAAGGATTCCTTATATTTTTGGCATTTTTTGAAAGAGGTATATTCAATACAGCAGGTTTAGAATCTTGTGGATAAGACTGCGATAAGACTGCGGAAACTCAAGCAAGGAAAAGCACCTTGAAATTCAGCCTAACTATGGTATAATACCGACAGGTATTATACCGCGCCGCATGGCATCCGGAGCCGACCGGAGCGACCATGTCCTTTGGATATGATAATAGGTAGAAAACGAACGACAAGCAGAGGCGGAAAGTGAGGCTGAGCTATGGGAAGAACGGGCATAATTGGAGCAATGGAGGAGGAGATTGCTCTTTTGAAAGAAAAAATGGAGATAGAGGTCGTTGTGAAAAAGGCGTCCATGGAGTTCTATCAGGGACTTTTGAACGGCAGGGAGGTCGTATTGGTGCGCAGCGGCATCGGGAAGGTCAATGCAGGGCTCTGCGCGCAGATTCTGGTGGATGTGTTCAATGTGAGCCATTTGATTAATACAGGAATTGCGGGCTCTCTGAGAGCGGAGATCAATATCGGAGATATTGTGGTCTCGTCAGACGCGCTGCAGCATGATATGGATGCCAGGGCCTTCGGCTACGCAAGGGGAGAGATTCCGCGCATGGAGACAGTGAGCTTTCCGGCGGATCCGGAGCTTGTTGCTCTGGCGAAAGCAGCCTGCGAGGAAGTGAACCCAGATATTCAGGTTTTCGTGGGGCGCGTGGTGACGGGAGATCAGTTTGTCGCCGACCGCGAGGTCAAGGAGGGAATCGCCTCCTGGACGGAAGGGTACTGTACGGAGATGGAGGGAGCGGCGATTGCGCAGGCCGCCTATCTGAATAAGGTTCCCTTTGTGATCGTGCGGGCGATCTCGGACAAGGCGGACGACAGCGCGTCTGTGGACTATCCGACGTTTGAGCAGAAAGCCATAGAGCACAGCGTAAAGCTGGTGGAAAGCTTTGTATCGAGAGTTCCAGAGAACGTATTTTAAGTTTTCTGTGAAAGGATGGAACAGTTGCGTAAAAAATGGAAAAGACGGGAGATAAGCGGGAAGTTTGTCAGAAGCTGAAGGATTCTGGCGAACGCCCGCTCTTTTTATTCCCGGCTGATACGAGTATAATAGAGAAAGAATCTGGAAAATAATAACGGACAAGCGGGGAGGAATTGGATGTTTCGGGTGTTTATCATATTTGCATGGGCGGTGCTTCTGGTGATTCTGCTCTATCTGTGGGCGGAGATAAGGGAGATCGCGATGATTGTAAGAGAAAATAAGCGGGAGCTTCTGCGCAGAAATCTAAGCGGGCGTGCATCGGAGACCTTTCCGAATTTTCAGGAGGAGGAGCAGAAGGAGCGGGAGAGAGAGCAGCAGAGAAGCCGGGAGGAAACGGAGGAGAGAAGTCAGGAGCAGGGAAGAAAGACCAGAGGCATGACTTTGAATGCGTCGGAGGAACAGGTGCTGGACGAGGTGCTGACAGAATTTTTGGGATAACAGTTACAAGTATTTTTTCGTAATTACCACTTGTCTCTCTAAAATATCTCCGGGAATCCCTCTGTTCTCAAACTGACGAAAGCCTCTTTTCGTATTGATTACTTCATAAAACTCCATTTACATGTCAGGGTAAGTTTTTGTAAAGATATAATATTTTTCAGGCAGGAACTTGATTCATATGGGAGCTTTTGCTAGAATAAAAAAAGAGACGGCATGAGCCGGCGCGAAGAAAGGAAGAAAAGAAAATGAGCAATAAGATTTCATTTGACTATTCCAAGGCACTGAATGTAATCGGCGAGAATGAGATCCAGAGCATGGCGGTCATTGCAGAGAACGCAAAGGAGCTTCTTGTGTCAGGCAAGGGAGCCGGAAACGACTTTATTGGCTGGGTGGATCTCCCTGTAAATTATGATAAGGAAGAATTTGCAAGAATCCAGAAGGCGGCGGAGAAGATCCGCAGCGACTCTGAGGTTCTCCTTGTGATCGGTATCGGAGGCTCTTACCTGGGAGCCAGAGCGGCCATCGAGTTTCTGAAGCACAGCTTTTTCAATGTGGTTTCCAAGGAGGTGCGCAAAGCGCCGGAAATCTATTTTGTGGGGAACAGCATCAGCAGCAAGTATATGAAGGATCTGATGGACGTCATCGGAGACAGAGATTTTTCTGTAAACGTGATTTCCAAATCCGGCACGACGACGGAGCCTGCGATTGCCTTCCGTATCTTTAAGGAGATGCTGGAGAAGAAATACGGCGAAGCCGAGGCTGCAAAGAGAATCTATGCGACGACGGACAAGGCCAGAGGAGCTCTGAAGAAGCTGGCCGACGAGAAGGGCTATGAGACCTTCGTGATTCCCGACAATGTGGGCGGACGCTTCTCCGTGACTACGGCTGTGGGGCTTCTTCCGATCGCGGTGAGCGGCGCTGACATCCAGAAGCTGATGGACGGGACAGCGGCGGCCAGAGAAGAAGCGCTGAACGCTCCTTTTGAGGAGAACAGCGCGATGCAGTACGCGGCGATCCGCAATATTCTGCTGCGCAAGGGCAAGGTGATCGAGGTCCTGGCAAATTATGAGCCCAGTATGCATTATGTCTCCGAGTGGTGGAAGCAGCTCTACGGAGAGAGCGAGGGCAAGGATCAGAAGGGAATCTTCCCGGCGGCCGTAGATCTTTCCACGGATCTGCATTCCATGGGACAGATGATTCAGGATGGAGCCCGCAATATGTTTGAGACGGTTCTGAATATTGTGGAAAGTCCGGCAGAGATCACGATCCAGGAGGAAGCGGTGGATCTGGATGGTCTGAATTATCTGGCCGGAAAGACCGTGGACTTTGTAAATAAGAACGCGATGAACGGAACGGTTTTGGCTCATACGGACGGCAATGTTCCGAATCTGCGCGTGGACATCCCCTGCCAGGACGAGTACTGCCTGGGCCAGCTTTTCTATTTCTTTGAGTTTGCGGTAGGCATCAGCGGATATATCCTTGGCGTGAATCCGTTCAACCAGCCCGGAGTGGAGGCCTACAAGAAGAATATGTTTGCTTTGCTTGGAAAGCCTGGCTATGAGAAGGAGCGCGAGGAGCTTCTCAAAAGACTGTAAACGATGAAGCTGAATATCGTATATGAGGATAAGCACCTGCTGGTTCTGTACAAGCCAGCGGGTGTTCCCGTTCAGAGCGCCCGCGTGGGCGCAAAGGACTGTGAGAGTCTGCTGAAAAATTATCTGTTTGAGAAACATCCGGGAAAGGGCGCGCCGTATCTGGGCATCGTCCACAGGATCGATCAGCCCGTGGAGGGACTGGTGGCGTTTGCTCTGACGCCGCAGGCAGCAGCGGCCCTTAGCGGTCAGTCGGCACAGCGGGAAATGGAAAAGACCTATCTGGCCGTTCGCGAGATTGTGGATAAGCGGGATGTGGATACCTGCAAAAGACAGAATATATGTGGAAAACTACCCGAAAATGTGGAAAAATTGGTGGATAACTGGACAGAATGCGTGGATTTTCTGTACAGGAACGGAAAAGAAAACCGCTCGGAGGTCGTTTCAAAGGATTATCCGGGAGCCAAAAAGGCAGTTCTCCGGTACCGCGTTTTGGAGAGAAGGGGACAGAGAGAACTGGTAGAAATCAGGCTTGAGACAGGGCGGCACCATCAGATCCGCGTGCAGATGGCAGGTATGGGGACGCCGCTTGCAGGCGATCATAAATATGGAGCGGGAAATGTCGAAAACCATGTGGATAATGTGGATAACTCTTTTCCGGCGCTCTGTGCATACCGCCTGCGGTTTCGTCATCCATCCACAAAGAAATGGATGAAATTCGAGGTGAAACCACAAAATCCCGCGTTTTTCCCCTTTTTATCCACAAGATAATCCACAGAAAATTTTGCCGGATTGCGCGCATCCTGAGAGAAGCGGCTATCTCCAAAAGCGCAGGACTGGATGAATGTAACAGGGTAAAAAGCTCTCCCTTGCAGATACTAACCTCAAGGAAGGCGCGGCCGTCTGAGGCCGGGTTTTCGTCTATACCGCCAAAGACTGCGGTATGGAACAAGGAATAGCTGGAGGGAGAGGACTGCCTGTGGACTGGATACAAAAAAATCAGACGCTTTGGAAAAAAATCGGAATCTTAGCTGGAGTCTACCTGGGAATGAAGTACCTGGTGCCGCTTTTGGTTCCTTTTTTTATTGCCGGATTGCTGGTTTGCTGGTGCTGGCCTCTGCTCAAATGGACGAAAAGACGGCTCCGCATTCGTCCTCCTTTTGTAATGGCCGTTTTTCTGCTTCTGTTTACGGCGCTTCTGGCAACGGGGATCTTCTGGCTGGGAAAGGCAGCCGGAAATCTGGCGCAGTGGCTTGTGGAAAGGCTCGGTCATCCGGGACAGGCGGAAAAATTTCTGTATGAATGCTGTGATGGGATCGGTGAACTGATGCACCTGGACTCAGAAGATGTGCGCGTATTCGTGACGGAGCAGCTCAATGTGTTTCGCGATCACGCCCGCCAGAACATTCTTCCCGGTGCCTTTGGAGGCTCCTGGGAAATTCTGAAAAACGCGGGCTCCTGGGGAGCCGCGATCCTGGTCACGGGCGTTGCAGTGCTTCTCATGGCCTCTGATTTTGAAAGAATAAGGGAAATGGGGAAGAGATGGCCGCTCTACGAGCAGACAGTATCTGTAATCCGTGGGATCCTGCGCTCTGTGGGAGGGTATCTGCGGGCGCAGTGCATCATTATGGGGATCGTCATGGTGCTGTGTACAGCCGGAATCTGGCTGTCAGGAACGGTATCCAATCCGATTCCTGCAGGCATCGCTACGGGCTTTCTGGATGCGCTGCCTGTGTTCGGGACAGGAACGGTATTTCTGCCCTGGATTATCATTCTTGTGCTGCAAAAGCGCTTTTTTGCGGCGCTGGTTCTCGCCGTGACTTATGGCGTATGCGTGCTGGCAAGAGAACTTCTGGAGCCTAAACTGATCGGCGGACGGCTGGGAATCCTTCCGGTTGTCATACTTGCCAGCGTGTATGCAGGCGTAAAGCTCTATGGCTTTGGCGGGATTATTCTGGGACCGCTTTCGGTGCTTCTCGTACAGGAGCTTTGGAGACAGGTGGACACGGCTGATGCAGAAAAGCTCAGCAGAGTTTCGGAGCTATGACACGGCAAATGGAATGCGAACAGTAACAATGTATCAGAAAAAAATGTAGAATTTGTAATTTTGTGCTGGACAAACATAGAATAATATGATATTATATTCACTGCTGACAGCAAGAACAGCACGGCGGCGTGTGGCTCAGCTTGGTAGAGCGCTACGTTCGGGACGTAGAGGTCGCAGGTTCAAATCCTGTCACGCCGACGCAGAAAGAATCTCTGGAGACAGAGGTTCTTTTTTTGTTTTCGGAGATAGCCTGGGCGTGTGTGTCCTTGTCAACTGAGGGTATATGCTTCGCAGAGGAAGGTGTATTCTTGTAAAATGGAGTCGTGATATGATAAGATACACTATGAAAGGGAGGCATGCCCGATGAAAATTATAATCTGCGACGATACCAAAGCCGATGCGGCATATCTTCTGGAATGCCTGAACCGGTATTTTACGGAGGAAGCCCAGGAGCTGCTGGTTTGCTCCGACGGGAAGGAGCTGCTCCGGGACAGGAGATACGCCGGCTTTGATCTTCTTTTTCTCCCATCTTTGACAGTATAAGTCCGTAGATAGCCTTTAAATCAAGCTTTCTACGGACTTTTTTATAACCTAAAATGTAGCTATATATTATTACTTTTTCTTCTTAGTTTCACGGATTATTTTTCGCATATTTATGTCTGATATGATCTGATAGTCTGTACGGAATCCTGCTGTTTCATGAAGTGAGTCTGTCAGGTCAGTCCTTGTATAAACCGGCGTATATCCAAGCTTTTCTCCAGGACGAGCCATCCACATATTCCTCAGGGTATCTATGATCTCTTCGCAGGTAAAAGTTTCCTTCAGTTTTTTTTCAAGGATCCTGTAGATCATAAGAGCAATAAAGCATGTAAGGAAATGGGATTTGATATGATCCTCAGTCTGTAAATATACTGGTCGTGCCTTAAAGTCTGTTTTCATGATCCGGAAACATTCTTCAATCTCCCAGCGCTTCTTATTGATCTTTACGATCTCATCTACACTCATGTCGTTCAGATTGGTACATACGGCATAGAAACCATCATAGCGTTCTTCTTCCAGGATAGCATCTGTATCCAGGTAAACCAGTTCTTCCGAACAGATTTCGCCCTCCTTTGTCGCTTTTTCCCTCACAATAAATCTGTGAGGGTCATTCTGGTTTTTCGGTCGCTGCTTATAGTTCCCGCTGTCAATCAGCTTCTGTGCCCGATCGATTTGGCCTTTCCGTATCTTTCTTTGATAGTTTTTATACTTTGGAGAAAAAGAGACGATCAGATGCTGTTCCAAAGGTTTTTCCCCATTTTTTATTTTTCTTTGGGAAAGATCCTCTTTGATCCAACGGTCTTTATAAAAGACCTTGTGATAGTCTGTCTCTTCATCAATCTCATCCAGGCAGAAGGTTTCAGAAGAGCCTGGCAGATGCCATCCTTCCGGATTCAGCGCAAACTCCTTGAGGTATTCCGGAAGCTGTTTTACAGACTGGGTGGTGATAAAGCTGCGGATCTGCACACCATCAATGGTCCTGTCGTTAAACTTTCTGTTTGTCTTTGAAGAAAGACCCGCATCTGTACAGACAATGATCTGTTCCATTCCGTAATCCCGTATCACTTTTTTCTCCAGAGGTTTCAAAGTGGGCTGTTCATTTTTGTTCCCAGGATAGATGTCAAAGGCTAAGGGAATGCCATCATGGTCCATGAATAATCCCATGCCTACGATGGGGAGGGGCTGGTGCTGTTTGGATTTCCCATATCGGCGTTCATCTGCTTCTTCCAGTTCAAAGAAGTAATTCGTGCAGTCATAATAGAGGATGTCTTTCCGCCGTTCAATGACTTTCTGACTGTTTTTATAGAGTTGTGCCTGGATAAAGTCGTTTTCTTTAGCAAGGACAGAAAGCGAACGGTAAATATCATGAAGTTCAAAGGAGGGCTGCTCAATTAGTTTCTTCGCCTGTTTGTTGGAAGACAGTTTGGAAGATGGAAAGAGGATCCTGGTATAGATCAGCTTTGACAGGATATCATTCAGGTCATATTCAAACAGATGGCGGCCGGAAATATCCTGGCAGATCTTATCCAGTCCCAACTGATAATAAATCTTCTGCAGGAAAAGATAGCCGCAGTTAAAAAGCTTCTGCTCCCCCTTCTTAAGAAGTTTAGAGGGAGAATAACGGACAAGGATTTCCCTATTTTCATCGTACTCCTTACGGTTTAATTCGTTGACGTATTCCTGGGCCCATACATAAGGATCTTTTCCACGGGCTTTGGCAGTAACCTCGGTCAGGTTGCCCAGCTTTTCAATGGTGACCGTAGTAACTTTCCCATCGGGTTTCCGGATAGTTTTCTGTACATAAAAGGATGCGGAATTTTTGGATTTGCTAACAGTGAGTTTCATGGCAAGTACCTCCTTTCCCTATTATACCACATACAGCCATAAATAGCTACAATAATTTACATAAAATTTGACAAAAAAATACAGGCTTTATGGGGCCTGCAAGTGATTTTCGATTTATTGAACTGTCAAACTTCCGAAACTGAAGTTAATTTTCTGTTGCCCAATTTCAAAAAAGTCGTTATAATAATCTTTGTTTAGCATAGTTCCATTATAACATGGAACGGAGAGAAAGATGGTTGTCGTTAGCCATCTTTTTCTCTTTTTAGGGGATAAATTTTAGGAGCAGGCGTGACTCGCACGAGTCACGTCTGCTCCTGTCTGGAGCTGTCCATTTTCCGACAACCCCTTTTTACGGCTTCTCGTTATCCGTGGAAGATCTGACGGATCTTCAGATAGAAGTCTGGATTGTTGTTCAGGATGTCGTTCTTCTCAGTTGCAAAGATAGTCATGACCCCCCGTCCTATGGTCAGAAGCAGAAGACAGAGGACGATTACATACAGAATACGGGCAGAGCTTGTCTGATCAAAGTGTACGTAATCGAGCAAAAGAAGGAAGGCGATGAGGCTGAAAGCCAGACTCAGATCGCACACATAGCGGATGTGGATTCCGCCTACCATAAAGTTCATGTAGCCCAGAGCGAGAATCGCCAGGAGAAGCAGCAGAAAAATCTGCTTTTTTAAAGTGTCTTTGTGATATGCCCCCAGGCTTTGCAGAAAGTTCCGTCCGCAAATCTCTTTTTTGGCTTTACGTGAAGCCAGGAGAGGAACAAGCAGGAAGACGCCGAAGTTCAGCGGCATGGTAAAGAGTCCCGCGCTGTATTCCTGATAGAGATAATTTCCGAAATCTACGCAGCGGTCAGTCGTAAACCGGAGGAACGGAAAAAACTCTTTGTAATCGAAGGGTTCGATAAAGTAATGGTAGAGCATGGAGCCAAAGTGGTGAAGGCTTAAAGTCACTTTGTTCCAGCGAATGTCGCTCACCGTAATTTGCCAGGTGGTGCCAAACTCAAATACAGAGTCAAAGCGGATATAGTTGTAGTACATGATGCCTGCGGCGCCGATCAGCACGGGAATCAGAAACGGGCAGGCGCTTTCCAGAAGCCGCTGCCGCCAGGTAAGCCCTTTGTCCAGCAGTATCCTCAGGAACAGAGGGATAGCTACGGCGGCAGCCAGAAGGGCCGCGTTGGGCCTTGAGAGTACCAGCATCACGAGGGAAAGTCCGCAAAGCACAAAGAGAAGAATCCTCTTCCAGGCAGGGCAGGCCGCAGGCGAAGCGCCGGAAGAAGCAGAAGACGCAGTGCAGGAAGCGGGCAGTGCTTCAGAGGCCGCTCCTCCGGAAGCTTCGGAGACCGTGCGGCAGGCCGTATAAGCCCGGCAGGCCAGGGCGATAAAAGCGGCCAGCCAGCCGGCGGCAGCCAAAGATGGCAGATAGTAAAAGGTCAGCGAGGAAGCCTGCATCAGATAGACGAAGCCTCCGCAGATCACTGCCAGTTCTCCCGTGAGAAAGAGCAGAAGATTGGCACGGGGAGAAAACAGGCGGATACACTGATGTATAGCCGCAAAAATCATCAGAATCGCAAAGGCTGACAGCAGCATTCCGGAAAGAGAAGCTGTCGGCAGCATACCGGTCAGAAGGTAGACCGGATAATATACCATAAAGAGCGGAGACAGGCCGAAGTAGGAATAATATTTTCCGTTATAGTAGGCCCGATCCCAGTGAGAAGCGACTTCCTTGGCGTCCCGTTCGTCTCTGTCATAAGGATTTTCAAGCTCGTCCAGAGCAGGATCGACGTCCAGATCAAGCTCGATCTGTCCCTTTTCAAAGGCGTCAAGCTGCTGCATATAGGCGTCTACGATAAGCTCCGGAGAGCGGATCTCCTCAAGGGTGGGGTAAGGACGCAGAAAGGTATGCGAGGGATCCTGTCCATAACAGATGCCCGCGCAGATAAAAAGACAGAGAAGCAGAGTACCCAGGTTCAGAAGACGGCAGCTCTTCTTATCCGGATCGTAATTCAGCGCGTAAAGACGGAAACGCAGAACAAGAAAAAGCAGAGCTAAGATACCGGTCATAAGAAGCAGGCGCAGCTTATTTACCGTAAAAGGCTGTCTGGCGTTCAGCGTCACCGATGTGATAAAGATCGGATTCTTCAGCCCTTGCGGATCTTCGGTCGTGAAGGTGATACGCAGACGGGAGAGATTGCCGTGGCTGTTCAGCCTTACGGTGAAGGTATTCTGTGTTCCGCCGGGATTCACCTGGAAGCTCCCGGCGCCTGCGGTTTTGTACTGGCTGGCTTCGTCACAGACGCTGATGGTGCCGGAGAGGACTTCGGAGGATCCCAGAGTACTCACAGTGACGCTGCGGACCGGCAGGTCAAGATCGTCGAAGGAAACCGTAGGACTTTCGGGAAGGAGTACAAGGGCCTCTCCATTCCATTCGCCTATAGCGGACAGATCAAGAGACGTCTCCGGATAGTCTCCGAAATTCTGACTGAAAAACGAAAACTGGAAGACGCCAATTTCTATCACGAGAGCCAGGACGGCGGCGGCCAGAACCGCGAGCAAAGCCGACACGGCTGCAGGGAGCTGATGGATGCGGGATATTAGTTTTTTCATTGCTGGATCTGTCCTTTCCTTTTTCTTCGGGCTGTTACCGGTTCGTATGGGTACGCCGATTCATAAGTTGATAATAGCAGAGCCGGAAAGCAGTGTCAATTCTGTCCTCCTGCCGTGATGAATTGACGTATACGCAACTTGTTGCTATAATAAAAAGCAACAAGTTGCTGTTGCGGGAGGGAGGAATGAAAGCTCTCAGATGGACCTGAATGATTTGATTACACGATTTTCCGGCACCACGGAAAATCAGAAAAAGGCGGTTTTCAGTACGTTATTCATTGCAGGAAATAAGCTGCAGACATTGTTTGACAATCACATTCCGGAAGTATCCTTAAAGCAGTTTATGCTGCTTTCGATAGTCAGGCAATACGATGGGCAGCCGACCTTTACGAAATTGGGAGATATGCTGGGCTGTTCGCGGCAAAATGTAAAAAAACTGGCGGATGCTTTGGTGAAAAAGGGCTTTATTACGGTTCAGCCAAGTTCCCGCGACGCGCGGGCCATGTGCGTCAGTCCTACGGAAAAAGCAGAGGAATATTTTCAGAATCAGTTTTCGCAGTATCAGGAAGAATTGAATTATCTCTTTGAGGTGTACACAGAGGAAGAAATTGAAATGTTGTTTTTGCTGCTGTCAAAGTTATATTCCGGAATCGAGAATTTAAAAACGAAGATTGCGGAGGAAAAGACCGGGAATGCGGCGGAGAGGAGCGCTGGCTATGAGTAAAGGCCTGATTATCTATAAGTCGAAATATGGCGGGACAAAAAAATACGTGGATATATTGAAAAAAGAGCTGAATTGTGATATTTGTGAAGTCAGAGACGGTAAGAAGGCTGCGCTGGATACCTACGGCTGGATTGTTTTCGCAGGCGGAATCTACGCGGGAGGAATAGCCGGACTAAGCTTTCTGAGAAAGAACTGTAAAGTTATCAGGGATGTGAAATCGGCGATTCTGTGCGTGGGAGCGTCTCCCTTTGATCAGAAGGCTCTTGAGGAAATCAAGGCACACAATCTTAAAGGGGAGTTAAGCGGTATTCCTGTTTTTTACGGAAGAGGTATATGGGACGAAAGCAGGATGAGCTGGAAGGATCGCACCTTATGCAAGATGCTGCAGAAAGCCGTTGCGAAAAAGGACAGCGACGCATGCGAGCCATGGATGCGGGAGCTGCTGTCCGCCGCGGGGCAAATCCATGACTGGACCGACAGAAAGTATATCTTGCCGCTGCTTGAGTACCTTCGGTGAATAAAGGGTGTCTCAAAGAGAATCTAAAAAAGGAAATAAATAAGAAAGGTGCTTCTGACAGTCAGGGGCAAAGAGGTGGATACAATGAAAAAAATCAAATGGGGCGTTTTGGGGACCGCGTACATCTTTGAGCGGGATACGGCCAGAGGCATGAAGCTGGCGAAGAACTGTGAGCTGACTGCGATCGCGGGGCGCAGCATGGAAAAGGCGGAGAGATTCAAAGAACTCTACGGCTTTGAAAGGGCATACGGAAGCTATGAGGAGCTGCTGGAAGATCCGGAGATTGAAGCGGTATACATTCCGCTTCCGAACACCATGCATTATGAATGGACCATAAAAGCGCTCCGGTGCGGAAAACATGTGCTGTGTGAAAAGCCGCTTGCCCCCAGCGCCGGGCAGGCGAGAGAGATGTTCCAGGCGGCGAGGGAGAACCATGTCTGCCTTATGGAAGCGTTCGCCTATCAGCACAGTCCGTATATCAGGGAAATCCGGAAAGTGATCGAAGAGGGAGCGATCGGAGAGCTTCGTTATGCGGAGGCGGCGCTGATCACCTCAGACTATGAGCTTAGCAATATCCGCATGAGAAAAGAAACCCTTGGCGGCTGCACCTATGATCTGGGCGTATACGCGCTCAGCTTCCTTCAGCGCATGATCGGGACAGAACCCGAAAAGATTCGTGCGGCCGGCAGCTTTTCAGAGGAAGGAATCGACACCTTTACCACAGGTATCCTTGAATATCCGGGCGGAATCAAGGCGCATTTTGACTGCGGGATGGTGCTGGAAACCGAGAAAAATTCTTCCCTGGATCGTTTTCAGATTCACGGTTCCAAGGGCTCTATCACCTCAGTCCAGTTCGGCTTCAACGCACCGGGGACACTTTCTTACCGTCTCAGGACCTTTGAGGGGCTGGATGAGGTGAGAACCGTGGAGGTTCCCAACAATTACTGCCTTGAGGTAGAGCAGCTTGGCCGCTGCGTCTGCGGGGAGGAGGGGCCGTATCTGACAGAGGAATTCAGCGTGAGCTTGGCAAAGACCGTAGATCAGGTTTTGAAAGAGATCGGGTACTGATCCGGCGGGTATCGGGTTGTTTTCCGGCAAATCATCCGTAGAAGAAAAAATGGAATACATACGCCTCTGGCGGCGAATTTTGCGTCCTGTTTTGATTGGCTGTATCTTAGTTAAATTAATGGGGAGCGCTCATTTCCGGCACAAAAAATTTCGGGATTAGCCGGGAGGAATTGACAAACGGCCGGAAAAATTTTATCATAAAAGCAGAAGAAGATAACGAAATGGGAGGTGCGCATATGGAGAATTTTGTGATTGCGATAACAAGAACCAGCGGCAGCGGAGCCACTTCCATTGGAAGAATTCTTGCGAAGAATCTGGGTGTGGAGCTGTATGACAGGAATCTGCTGAGACTGGCCTCCGATGACAGCGGTATCAGCCAGGAGCTTTTTGCCAGAGCGGATGAGGATCAGAAGCAGAGCCTTTTGTTCCGGGTGTCTCAGAAGGTGTATACAGGGGGACTGATTCCGCCTGAAAGAGAAGATTTTACATCCAATAATAACCTGTTCAATTATCAGGCAAAAGTGCTTCAGGAGTTGGCGGATGTGTCTTCTTATGTGGTAATCGGACGGGCAGCGGACTATGTGCTTCGCGATAAACCGAATCTGGTCCGTGTGTTTATCTATGCATCCAGAGAAAAATGTATTGAGAAGGAAATGAACCGACAGAAGATTGACTGGAAAAAGGCGGATCGTTTCATTTCCAAGACGGATAAGTACCGCCGTGATTATTACCGTTATTTCACGGGACAGGAATGGGAAAATATGCGCAACTACGATCTGTGCATAAACACAACGGCGCTTACATTCGAGCAGGCGGCAAAGGCCATTGAGGATTTTGCTGCCAATATGCTTGGCTGGCACAGGTAAGGCTGGCCGGGGCAGTGAACGACAACTAAAGAAGAAGGGGGGAGGTCCAGGACTTCCCCCTTTCGTATTTTTCCCCTGCATGGTATAATGTCCGCAGGACATTATACCGCGCCGGTCCGGGCGCCGACCAAAGGGAGGCGATTCCTAGCCGGACCGTGTGCATTAATTTATCATGTCCGCAGGACATGGTATAATGTCATCATTACAAAAGAGAAAGGAACTGCACGAATGTCGGTAAAACGGGAATTTACATTTGATTCCGGCGATGGACGGACAAAGATTCATGCGGTAGAGTGGAGGCCGGAAAATGGAAAGATCTGCGGAGTGCTGCAGATTTTTCATGGAATGGTGGAGTTTATAGAGCGTTATGAAAATATAGCTGATTATTTGACGGAAAGAGGCCTGCTGGTGATCGGGAACGATCATCTGGGACACGGCGGCTCCGTCGTATCGAAGGAGGACTATGGATTTTTCTGTGAGAACAATGGAAACGCCGTAGTGCTGGGGGATCTGCGCAGACTGCATGAAATGACGGCGGGGCAGTGGCCGGATGTGCCTTATTTTATTCTCGGACACAGCATGGGTTCATTTCTTTTGCGGCAGTATCTTTGCATGTATGGAGAAGAACTGGACGGAGCCATCATTATGGGAACAGGCACGCAGCCTCAGGCGCTTTTAAATCTGGGACAAAGGCTCTGCCGCCTGTTGGCGGCGGTGCGCGGCTGGCGCTACAGAAGTAAAATGGTGGACAATATGGCTTTTGGGGGGTATAATAAACATTTCCGGCCGGGAAGGACCGATAAGGACTGGCTTACGAAAGATGGAAAAGTAGTAGACGCTTATCTGGCCGACGGGCGGTGTACGTTCCGGTTTACCTTAAATGGCTACTACAATCTGTTTGTAAGTATCTCGGAAGCGGGAAAAAAAGAAAATATGGAGCGTATGCCAAAGGATCTTCCGATTCTTTTTATGTCGGGAGAGGAGGATCCGGTAGGGAACTTTGGAAAGGGCGTGGAGCAGGTGAGAAAGCAGTTTCAGGCCGCAGGCATGAACGATGTCACCTGGATACTCTACGAGAATGACAGGCACGAGATTTTAAATGAAACAGACCGTGATACGGTTTTTCGTGATCTGTACGCCTGGCTTTATGTGCGGATCTCGGATCCGCGCCGCAGAACAGGAGGAAAATGAAATGCGGAAAATAAGAAATTGGATTGCAGTGCTGCTGGCGTTTACGATGACGCTGAGTCTGGGTATGGGGGCGGAAGCGGCTTCCGGAGACAGGCCGATTCTGGCGCTTGGCTCTGATTTGAGTGCGGAACAGAGAGCTTCCGTTTTGAGTCTTCTCGGAGTGAACGAGGCCGAGCTTTCGGATTATGATGTGATTTATGTGACAAACCAGGAGGAACATCAATATCTGGACGCCTACTTAAGTTCCAGCGTAATCGGAACGCGGGCGTTGTCCTCAGTGCTGATCCGCCCTGCGGACGAGGGAGCGGGGCTGAATGTGACGACCTACAATATCAGTTACTGCACCGTCGATATGTATACGAATGCCCTTCTGACGGCAGGACTTGAGGATGCGGCCGTATATGTGGCTGCCCCGTCCAACATTTCGGGTACCTCCGCTTTGATTGGAGCTGTGAAGGCATATGCGCAGATGACAGGAGATTCTGTGGATGAGCAGGCTTTGGAGACGGCGGTAAACGAGCTTGTGGTAACGGGAGAGCTGGGAGACATCCTGGGAAATTCGGAAACAGCTTCTGATATGATCGCCTATATTAAGCAGCAGATCATCGAGCAGGGAGTAGACAGCGACGCGGATATTGAGACTATCATACGGAACGCTATGACGGAGTTCAACATCAGTCTTTCAGATGAGGACGTAGCCACTTTGATCGATTTGATGCATCGAATCAGCGAACTTGATCTTGACGTAAATGCCCTGGCGCAGCAGGCGTCGCAGCTTTATGAAAAGCTGAAGGGTATGGGACTTGATCTGGAGAATATTGACACGGAACAGGTGGGGAATTTTATTACCCGCTTCTTTGACAGGATTGTAGAGCTGGTGAACAGCATGCTTGGTTAAAAGTGCGGGAGAAGATACCTGCTTGGCGGCGGGAAAAAATATCTGGGAAAACGGTGTAAGAGACGGTATTGGGGGAGCTTTTATTTGAAATATAAGGTATTGTTGGTGGATGACGAAATTTTGATTCGGGAAGCGATTCGTGAAAACATTCACTGGGATGAAATGGGATTTGAATTGATTGCAGACTGTGAGAACGGAAGGGAGGCTATGGAGGTTATCCGCAGAACGCCTCCGGATCTGGTTCTCACAGACATCTGCATGCCTTACGTGGATGGAATCGAGCTGGCGCGCTATATCCACGAGAATTGCCCGGACACCCTTACAGTGATCATCAGCGGTTATGACGAATTTGAGTATGCAAAGCAAGCTGTGCGGTATCAGGTTATGGAGTACATCCTGAAGCCTGTGACACCGGCAGAGCTGACGGAGGTGCTGCAGAAAGCCAAGGAAAGTCTGGACGAAACACATGCAAAGAGCGCAACTTTAAAGAAACTGAAAGGAGCTTATCAAAGCAACCGTCCCATTTTGCGGGGGCGCTTTCTGAACAGCCTTTTGAGAGGAGACGAGCATCCTGAGAACCTGGAAGAGAGGATGAAAGAGCTGGACATCTCTCTTTCCGGCTCTGTTTTTAATACGGCGATTGTGGAGGGAGACGATCTTTCACCGTTTCTTAACCGCTATCAGGGCGTAAGGGATGAGCTTGCCCTTTTTTCCATCTATAATATCACCCAGGAGCTGATAGAACAGAAAGGTCAGGGCGTCGTTTTTCAGAACATGGATGAAAAGACGGTTGTGATTTTCTGCAGCGATACGGCGGAGAACCTGAAAAAGAATACTGAAGACTCCATTACCCTTGTCCGCGGCACGATTCAGGAGCTGCTTCTGATCGAGACAACGGCGGGCGTCGGAGAAGCTGTCACGCAGCCTTCCAAACTTTACCAGTCTTATGAAAAGGCGCGGGCGGCTCTTGATTTGAAATGGCTGCTTGGAGGCAACCAGGTGCTTCGCTGCGGGCTTCTGGATGTGAGAAAAAGCGTACCGATCGATGTGGCCCACTGGGCGGCCAGGGTATTTCAGTGCGTCAAATCCGGCGATGCCGGAGAGATTGAGCAAGCGGTTCGGGACTTTGCTCAGGTGATACGGGAAGGCAGGATTAACCGCAACCGCGCGATTATTTATATGCAGAACCTATTGCTCACGGTAGTCAATTCGGCGGATCTGGAAGAAGAACAGGAAAATCAGATTTTGACGGAAGAACGGGAACTGATGAACCGGCTTTATACCTATGAGCGTCTTCGCGATATGGCGACAGACGTTATTTCCATCTGCTGCAGTCTTTCGCGGCTTTTGAATGAACAAAGGGATAGCTATGGCAAGAAACAGGCCATGCGTGCGTTGGAATATATTGATCAAAATTATATGAATACAGATGTGAGTCTGAATTCGGTCTGCAGTCATCTGGCCATGAGTACCAGCTATTTCAGCACCCTGTTTAAAGCGCATACCGGGGAGACTTTTATCGAGGCGCTGACGAGGAAGAGAATGGAGAAAGCAAAGAGTCTGCTGGAAAATACATCGAAGCGGGCCTATGAGGTAGCCGAGGAGGTCGGTTTTTCCGATCCCCATTACTTCAGTATTGCTTTTAAAAAGGCCACCGGGAAAACGCCTACCGAGTATGCAAAGGAGAAACGGGGAAGATGAAAAAAACTCTGTTGTCGCGCTTTCGCAGCATACGAACTTCCATTATTGTGTCGTTTGGAGCGCTGGTAGTGTTCGCCCTGCTCACCTATTTTATTATTTCCCTGCAGTACACGGAAGGTACGGTGCTGGAAAATTCTACGGAGTATACCTCTCAGCTCATCGGTCAGGTAAATAATGATATAGATTCTTATATGAGCTACATGGAAAATATCTCTTTCATCGTGACGAATAATTCGGATGTCAGGGATTATCTGTTTACGGAAAATCTGACTGAGGAGCGTTCTGAGGAGCTTCAGGAACGCATTCTGGCCCTGTTCCAAACGGTTTCCAACACTCGTGAGGATATTACAAACCTCGCTCTTTTATCGGACAGACGGCCCTCCCTTATCAATGACGGGGAAGATTCGCTGAATCCCTATACGGAAGTGACCGGGTTGGACTGGTATCAGAGGGCGCTGGAGTCGGAAGATCAGGCTGTGATCTCCACTTCCCATGTGCAGAATGCCATCGCCGGTAAATACGACTGGGTGGTTACTTTAAGCAGGAGCATTACCAACAGCGCGAGTCCCGGTATATACGGAGTGTTTTTCGCAGATCTGAACTACAACGCCATAAGCGAGCTGTGCGAACGTATCAGCCTTGGCGAGCGGGGCTATATCTTTGTGCTGGATGAAAACGGCGGAATCGTCTATCATCCCCAGCAGCAGCTTATTTACAGCGGTATGAAGGAAGAACTGATTTCTGAGGTGATGAACACGGAAATGCCCTCCTTCCTGACGGATGACGGAAAGCTTTATACGATTTCCCGTTCAGAAAATACAGGCTGGAGTGTGGTGGGTGTTTCTTATGTGCCAGAGCTGATGGAGGGCTCTGACGAGGCCAGACTTACTTATGTTCTTGTGGCCATGGTATTGTTCGCAGTCGCCATGTTTCTGGCGTTTCTGATTTCCGATCAGATAACGAAGCCTATCAAGGCGCTGGAGCTTTCCATGAAAGAGGTGGAAAAAGGAAATTTTGCGCATGTGGCCCTGGAGGTTCGCGACAATAATGAGATAGGCCGCCTGAGCCGCAATTTTAATACGATGACGGAAGAAATTCAGAAGCTGATGAAACAGAGCGAGGAAGAGCAGAAAGCCAAGCGCAAATATGAGCTGAAGGTTCTCCAGGCTCAGATCAATCCACATTTTCTGTACAACACGTTGGATTCTATCATCTGGATGGCGGAATGGGGAAAGAACCAGGAGGTCGTTAAAATGACGTCTTCTCTGGCTTTGCTGCTGAGAAAGAGCATCAGCAACGAGCGAGAGGTGGTGACGATCGAAGAGGAAATCGATTACACGAAGGCATATCTGACTATACAGAAGATGCGTTATAAAGATAAGCTGGAATATGAGATTGAGACGGAGCCGGACATTCTCCAGGAAGATACTGTAAAGCTGGTGCTTCAGCCCCTTGTGGAAAACGCGATTTACCATGGCATCAAGTATAAAGAAGGAAAAGGCCTGATAAAAATCCAGGGATTCCGGGAAAACGGAGATATTGTCCTTCAGGTTCGGGATGATGGCAAAGGTATGGACAGGGAAACGCTGGAACACATTTTTGAAAAGCATGTGCGCGATACCAAATCCAACGGCGTCGGCGTACAGAATGTGCATGAACGGATTCGCCTGTTTTATGGAACAGGATATGGACTGAGCTTTGAAAGCGAGCCGGACAAGGGTACGCTGGCTGTCATCCGGCTTCCTGGAAGAAAGGAGAGAACGGCAGATGAACAGACGCAGAATTAAGATTGGACTTGGCGCCGCGGGAGCGGTGCTTTGCGCAGCGCTGGGAGTCCTTATCTGGAAAAGCGCCGTTTCGCCAGACAAGCCTTTTCAGATTGTGCTGATCCAGAAAGCTTTGGATGATACGGATTTTTGGACGTCCGTGTATCAGGGAGGCGAGATGGCGGCCGCTGAATACGGCGCTGAGCTGACCGTTATGGGACCGGAAAAAGAGCAGGAGATCGAACTTCAGAACAAAATGATACTGGAAGCAATAGAACAGAAGCCGGACGCAATCGTTTTGGCGCCATGCAGCAGCAAAGATACGTTGTCCTACGCTCATCAGATAGAAGAAGCAGGCATTACGCTGGTTCTTCTGGATTCCACGATGGAGGAGCCAGCGGGAGAGGCAGTGGTAGCTACGGATAATTATGAGCTGGGCTATAAAATGGGGAGCTACATGAAGCAGTTTGTGAAGGAGGATACCGTGATAGGGATCGTGGGACATGTGCAGGGCAGTTCCACGGCTCTTGGAAGAGAAGAGGGTTTCCGGGCCGGTCTGGGAGAGGATGAGGAACGGGTGGCTGAGATTGTATTCTGTGATTCAGATACGGATAAGGCTTATGAACTGACCTGCGGTCTTCTTGAGAAATACCCTGATATGGATATGATAGTGGGGCTTAATGAATATTCCGCTGTGGGAGCAGCCCGCGCGGTCAAGGAACAGGGCCTGGCAGACAGTATTCATATGGCGGGCATCGACAGTTCCGTGGAGCAGATTCAGCTTTTGGAGGAGGGAGTTTATGAGGCTCTTGCGATTCAGAAGCCCTTTAATATGGGGTATCTGGGCGTGGAGACGGCTGAGAAGCTTTTACAGGGAGAAAGCGTGGAGGAGTATATCGACTCCGGATCAGAGTTGATTACAAAGGAAAATATGTATACGGAGGAAAATCAGAAGCTCTTATTCCCGGTAGAGGAATAAGAGCTTTCGCCCTATATGCAAAAAATAGCCCTTGCTCCGGTGAGCAAGCTCCCCTCCGCAGGTCTGATTTTTTGAATGCACGGCGCGTTTGTTTACTTGAGCCGTGCAGCCGCAGGAAGTCTTAAAAAGCGAATCCTTCCTGCGGCTTCGGGCTATCGCCCTATATTCAAAAACCAGTCCAGCTCCGGTGAGCAAGCTCCCCTCCGCAGGTCTGTTTTTTGAATGCACGGCTCAAGTGAAGAAAATTTTAACCTTTTCAAAAAAGATTTTCTATTAATTTATTCACAATTTGGACATATAATGTACACAGATTCAAAACGGACAAGGGTAAGTATCGTTTTTTGTCGCCGTATCCATGGGATATTGGACGGGAAGGGCGGGTATGCGCCTGGTAACTAGGAGGGAAGAACGTGGAAAAAATAAAACAGAATGCAATCGTGAAAAAGATTGGATTTAACCGGCTTGTGTTGATAGGCGTATGGATTCTTTTGTACATACTGTTCTCAGTTCTCACGCCGATGATGAAGCCGAACACCACCTTTGTGAGCTATTCGCGAATTTTAAGTATTATGCAGTACGCCTGTTTTATGGGCTTTTTGTCTTTGGGCGTTACCTTTGTTATCGCGACGGGCGGAATCGATTTTTCTATCGGTCCGGTGATGTTCTGCGCGGCGCTCATATCGGGTTATCAGCTTACCAGCAAGGGCTGGCCTTTGGCAGTCTGCCTGGTTATCTGTATCCTGGTGGGAATGATTTTTGGAATTCTTAACGGACTTCTGGTAACATACGGGGGACTGCCTTCGTTCATTACCTCCATGGCAAGTATGATGATTGCCAAGGGAGTCGGCTCCGTATTTACAAAGACCCAGTCCGTAAGCTGGCCGCAGGCTTCGGCCGAAGGCGGCTGGTACCGGAATCTGCTGAGCATAAAGGCCGGAGGCATCGATCTTCCTGTCGGTCTGCTGATTCTGTTCGCGGGAGCTGCTGTCTGCGCGGTTATCCTGAATAAGACTATGGCGGGACGTTATATTCTCTGCATCGGAAGCAACCGCGAGGCGGTTCGCCTCTCCGGAGTCAATACGAAAAAGTGGGAGACGCTGGCGTATGTGCTTTGCGGAACCTTGGCAGGAATCGCGGCAATCTTTTATGTGGCAAAGAACACAACGGTTCAGCCCGGACTTGGAGATACCTTCAATAATGATGCGATCGCCGGATGCGTTATGGGCGGAACTTCCATGACAGGAGGCGTGGCTTCTATCGGAGGAACTCTGATTGGAGTGCTGATTATCGCTCTTCTTCAGGAGGGTATCCTGGCCATGGGCTATCAGAGCCATTATCAGTATATTATTACCGGAATCATCGTTCTGGTGGTTGTATATGCCGACCTGCGCAGCAGACGCAGACGCAATTAAGCGGAAGGGGGAAGTGATAAAATGGGTGACGTTATTTTAACCATGAAAGGTATCGACAAATCGTTCCCCGGAGTGCACGCGCTGGATCATGTGGACCTGGAGGTCAGAAAAGGCGAGGTACACGCGCTGATGGGCGAGAACGGAGCCGGCAAATCCACATTGATGAAGGTGCTGACCGGCATCTATCATAAGGATTCGGGTACGATTACCTACGAGGGAAAGGAAGTGGAGTTTTCCAATCCCCGTGAGGCGCAGGAAGCAGGCATCGTAATCGTGCATCAGGAGCTGAATATGTTGGGACACCTGACCGTGGCCCAGAACATCTTTATCGGCCGTGAGTTTATGAAGGGAAAGCTCATCGACGATAAAAAGATGAACGAGGAAGCGAAAAGGCTGTTTGATCAGCTTGGAATAGATATTGATCCGACGGAGACCATGAGCCGCCTGACGGTAGGAAAGCAGCAGATGTGCGAGATCGCGAAAGCGATTTCCCACGATGCGAAGGTTATTATCTTTGACGAGCCGTCCGCGGCGCTGACGGAAGCGGAGATTGAGGAGCTTTTCAAGATTATCCGGGATCTGCGAAAGAAGCAGATGGGAATCGTATATATCTCTCACCGTATGGATGAGATTAAGGTTATTACCGACCGTGTAACGGTCATGCGAGACGGCGGCTATGTGGGAACCCTGATCACGGAAGAGTGTACAAAGGACGACATCATCAACATGATGGTGGGCCGTGTTATTTACGAGGATCCGAAGACGGAGAGCGCGGTTCCGAAAGATGCTCCGGTAGTCTTGAAGGTAGAGCATCTGAACGCGGGACGAATGGTAAAGGATGTAAGCTTCGAGCTGCGCAAGGGAGAGATCCTGGGCTTTTCAGGACTTATGGGAGCGGGAAGAACCGAGACGGCCAGAGCTCTTTTCGGAGCTGATCCCAAGCAGAGCGGCGACATCTACGTAAATGGCAAGAAGGTAGACATTAAGAATCCGCAGGATGCTGTGAAATGCGGTATCGGTTATCTTTCTGAGGACCGTAAGCGTTATGGAATCGTCGTAGACAAGACCGTAGCCGAGAACTCCACGATGGCAAGCCTGGAGTTCTATATGAAGGGCATGTTCATTGACAAGAAGAAAGAAAATGAAGCGGCGCAGAAGTATGTAGACCTTCTGAGAACAAAGACGCCGGGCGTGGATCAGCTTGTGGTCAATCTGTCCGGAGGAAATCAGCAGAAGGTGGTTATCGCCAAGTGGCTGATAAGAAACTGTGACATTCTGATTTTTGACGAGCCTACCCGCGGTATCGACGTAGGAGCCAAGAGCGAGATTTATCAGCTGATGAACGAGCTGGTGGCAGAGGGCAAGTCGATTATAATGATTTCGTCAGAGATGACGGAGATCCTGAGAATGAGCGACCGCATCATCATTATGTGCGAGGGACGCAAGACCGGCGAGCTGGGTATTGAAGAGGCTACGCAGGAGCGGATCATGCATGCGGCGACGCTTAGGGAATAGGAGGACATGGAAATGACAGACAAGAAAAAAGGAAATGCATTTACGAACAATCCCCTGGTACGGGCGATTGGGCTGCAGAAAATCGTGGTGCTGCTTGTACTGCTTCTCATGATCATCTTCTTCGCTTCAGTCAGCAGCACATTCCGTCAGTACTCGACCATATTGAGCATTTTTGACGCCACCTATTATCTGGCCTTCCTTGCTATGGGCGTTACGTTCTGCCTGATTACCGGAGGCGTGGATCTTTCGATTGGAACTGGTATGTTCTGCTATGCGCTGGCAGGCGGATTTCTGATTACCCACAAGGATATGCCGGTTATCGTCGGCATCCTGGTGACGCTGGCCTGCGGCCTGATTATGGGAACCATCAACGGCCTGATCGTATCGAGAGGCGGGCACGCGCCCTTCCTGGCGACGTTGTGTACGATGATGATTGTCAGAGGACTTGGAGCTATTATTACCGGCGGCGCCAGTATTACCTGGCCGTCTCACACCTCGCCTAACGGATGGACGAGACTGTTGTTTAAGTTTCCGATTGAGAGGACCATGTATCCGCTGGGTATTGTGTGGGTGCTGCTGGTAGCCGTACTCTTAAGTATCTTTTTGAATAAGACGCGGCCGGGACGTTACATAATCGCGATTGGAAGCAACAAAGAGGCCACAAGGCTTTCCGGAATCAACGTAGCGAATTATCAGATGCTGGCTTACATTATCTCCGGTCTCTGCACAGGTCTGGCGGCGCTGGCCTACAGCTCCGCGTACCAGTCCATGGCGCCCAGCGGAGGCGGCGGAATCGAGCTGAACGCCATCGGCGGCGCTATCATCGGAGGAACCTCTATGAGCGGAGGCTCAGGAACCGTAGCGGGAACTATCATCGGCGTATGCTTTATGTCGGTGCTCCAGACTGGCCTTCCATTGATAGGTCTTCAGGCGAACTACCAGCAGATTATCATTGGTATCGTACTGATTGTTGCCGTATATATCGACGTACTGAAGAATAAGAAACTGGCGTAACGATGTCAACTGCATAAGCAGTTACATATATATCTCTCAACAGAGTATATAAAAATAAAAAGGAGGATTTCAAAATGAAAAAGAAAATTTTGGCAGCATTGCTCTCTGTGGCAATGGTAGCGACTCTGCTGGCTGGCTGCGGCGGCTCCGGAGACACGACGACCGACACGACGGCTACAACAGAGACCGAGGAGACCACTGAGACTGAGGATGCAGCAGCCGAGGATACTGCTGAGACAGAGGATACTGCTGAGACAGCTGATTTAAGCGGAATGTCCTTTGAGATCGTATCCAAGGGCTTGCAGCATCAGTACTGGCAGGCAGTGCTGCAGGGTGTAAACAACAAGGCAGAAGAACTGGGTGTAACTGTAAACTTTGTTGGACCGGACAGTGAGTCCAATATTGACCAGCAGGTAACTCAGCTTACCAACGCTCTGAACAGCAATCCGACAGCTATCGGTCTGGCAGCTCTGTCTACCGAGTCTGTGATGGATCTGCTTCAGCAGGCTATGGATGCAGGTATCCCGATCATCGGCTTTGACTCCGGTGTTCCGAATGCTCCGGAAGGCTCCGTACTTGCAAACTGCTCTACCGATAACTATGCTGCAGGCGGAATCGCAGCAGAGCATGTATATGAGGCTGTTGCCGACAGAATCGCAGCGGCTGAGGGTACCGTTCGTATCGGTGTAGTTGCTCAGGACAACACCTCTGAGTCCGTTGTAAACAGAGGACTTGGATTCATCGACAAATTCGCAGAGCTGGCAATCGCTGACGGCTACGGCGTATCTGTTGTAGGAAATGATACATATATTGACGGAGCTACCTGTGAGGTAAGCGACGACGCAAAGGTTATCATCGACGTTCGTGTACCGGCAAGCGTTACCTCCGATCTTTCCGTGGCAGACGTAACTGCTCTGCTTGGCGAGTCTGACATCCTTGCTCTGTACGGCTCCAACGAGCATTCTGCAAACGCTATCATCTCTGCTGCTATAAATAATCCGATTATCGGAACTGGCGACGATCAGGTTATCGCGGCAGGATTTGACTCCGGTGCAACTCAGCTTGAGGCTGTAAGAAACGGCGTTCTGCTTGGTTCCATTACACAGGCTCCCGTAGCAATGGGCGAGACTCTGGTTGAGCTCCTTGTAGCGGCAGCTCAGGGCGAGACTGTAGAAGATGTTGATACCGGATGCCAGTGGTACACCGCTGAGAACATCGACGATCCGGAGATCGCACAGAACCTGTACGAGTAATCGGAAGCTTCTGTTTACAGAAGTCTGATAAGACAAATTAGATGACGCACCCGCGTCCTGCGGGCTTAGGGGGTACACCGCGGGGTGTACCCCCTTTATACTAAAGACGTAATACAGGAGGAGAAGAATATGTTAAAAGGAATTCCGCAGATTTTGTCACCGGAGCTTTTGATGGTGCTGAGTGAAATGGGACACGGAGACCGTCTTGTGATCTCCGACGGAAATTTTCCGGCAGAGTCCATGGGTAAGGACGCGATCGTAATCCGCTGCGACGGGCATGGCGTACCGGAGCTTCTGGACGCTATCCTGCAGCTTGTTCCGCTTGACACCTATGTGGAGAAGCCGGTGACGCTGATGGAAGTTGTTCCGGGAGACGATGTAGAGACGCCTATCTGGGATACCTATAAAGACATCGTCAAAAAGTATGATGACAGAGGCGAGGCCTGCGTAGGAAATATCGAGCGTTTTGCTTTCTATGAGGAAGCGAAGAAAGCGTACGCGATCATTGCCACCAGCGAGAAAGCGCTGTACGCGAACATTATGCTGCAGAAGGGCGTCGTAGTGTAAGCGAGGCTGACTGCACCTTAACAAAAACGAAATGATTTCTTAATATTTACGGTATTTTGAGGGATATGCCTTGCGGCATATCCCTTTTTGATCTATACTGTGAAGCATCGGCAGAGGCAGTATCTCTGATTGAGGGGGAGCCAAGGGAGATATTCCTGCACAAATGACTGTAAATGAGGCATATATGAAAAAGTGGAGGGTTTCTATCGTATCGCTTCTCTGTGCGCTCTGTCTGCTTCCGGCAGGGAAGGCAATGGCGTCCGAAACGGAAGTGGACGTCGCAGAGCAGCTTGAGAGCCTGATGCCGCAGGGAGATTCCTTTATGTTTGAGGATGGTGATGTGGTAGGTTTTATCGGAGACAGCATCACGCAGGTGAATTACACGGGAATCAGCTATCAGGAGTTTATTTATAACTATTATATAACGAGACATCCGGACTGGGATCTGGAATTCCGGAATCTGGGTACGTCTTCCTTTACCGCGGCGGACGCGGTGAAGCTTTACAGCGGGCAGGGTGGAATCACAGATCCGACAATCGAGGGGATCAATAAGGCAGTGATCATGTTTGGCATGAATGAAGGGCTGAACAATATTTCCGCAGATTCCTATATACAAAGCATTCGACAGCTTGTAAGCCTGCTGAATGAACGGGGAATTGAAAACGAACATATTATTTTGACAGCGCCGACGCCGTATGATCAGACACGCAGCTCCAATTATACGGAAGATGGCCAGATGATAGAGCAGACGGATGATTTGATCAGTCAGTATGTTCCTGCGCTGAAAGAACTGGCGGAGGAGCTGGGAACTCAGTATGTGGACCTGCATACTCCGATGCTTTGGGTTAACGGGATCGTGCAGAGCCGCATTGCGGATGATACGCTGACGGTCACGGATAATGTTCATCCGAACGCGATGGGAAATGTATTCGCGGGCTTCTTCTTTCTCTACCAGCAGGGAGCGGGGAATCAGGTGGCTTCTGTCCGCATCGGAGCAGGAGAAAAAGCAGAGGCGGAGAATGCGGAGATTACACGGATCCGAAGAAAGGATACGGAGTATCTCAGCTTTCTCTATCAGCCGGGAAGCCTTCCTATAGCGGTTTCCTATGAGCTTGAACAGGCCGGTCAGTATTTTCCGGTTATCGATCAGATAAGCTGGGAAAATCTTGCGATTGACGAGCTTGAGCCGGAGAAAAATTACCGCCTTTTTCTGGATGGCGTGCTTGCCGGAGAATTTACAGGGGAAGAGCTGGGAGAGGGCATCAACCTGACAAATCTTGATGGTAATCCGGGGAAAGAGACGGCGGAAACGATAGAGAGTCTGAATCAGCAGTGGCATACGGCGTCTTCGGATTATCGGGAGGTCGTGCGCAGCGCTTATGAAGGGAAGGCAGAACAGAAGGATGTGGACGCTGCCTATGAACAGTGGGAGACGGTCACTGTCAGGCTTCGCGGGCAGATGTACGAGGCTGCCCGGACGTACTCAGATAAAGGATACAGGGTGGAAGTAGCTGCAGAAGATTTCCCCCTGTGGAGGGGACGCGGCACCTGGCGATTCGCCGTGCTGGCGGCAGTTATCCTGGCAGCAGCCGGAGGCGGTTTGCTGATAAGAAAACGGAAAAGGAGACGGACGGAGGAGAGATGAAGAAAATCATAGCGTCGCTGTGCGCGGCCTGCCTGCTGGTCGGCTGTGCGGTCGCGGCAAAGTCTTCAGAAGAAAGCGGAGAACAGGGTGATTCTGTGCAGACTCTTAGCGAAGACACGGAGGAAGAGGCTTTTCAGGAATTGTTCGATATTCGGGCAGAAGGAATCGATTATCTCTCTGTGGAAGGAATTGAGCTTCCGCCAGGCGTCAATGTGGCGATGGTAGGAAAAGATTCGGGCAGCGACTACTGGAAAGAAGTCAAAAAAGGAGCCGAACAGGCTGTCCAGGACATCAATAAAGCGCTTGGATATACCGGCGAGGAAGAAATAGAACTGACCTATGACGCTCCGTCTGACGAGGACATAGCAGAGCAGATTGACATCATTGATCAGATGCTTGATAAGAGTCCGGATGCTCTTATTATCAGCTTTGTAGATGTGAATTCCGGCAGCACTCAGCTTGAACTGGCTGAAAGCAACGGAGTCCCGGTGCTGTCTGTGGATTCCAGCGTAGAAAATTCTCTGATTGTCAGCGAGATTAAGACTGACAACTACCAGGCCGGGGCGGAGACTGCCCGGCAGCTTGCCGCTCTGATCGGAGACTCCGGACAGATAGCCCTTCTGATACATAGCTCGGAGACTGAGACAGGCATCGAACGGGAAAGAGGGTTTACGGAGGAAATCCGGCAGAATCACCCGGACATAGAGATCGTGAATGTGGCTTATCAGGATCAGGATGAAAGAAGCACGGATGATATTGTCGCGTCCGTACTCAGCGAATATCCGGCTCTGAAAGCATATCAGGCCATGAATGAGGACACGACGCAGGCGCTTTTGTCGGCTCTTTCCATGTATGCTCCGGAAGACCGGGAACTGATTGTAACTGGTTTTGACGCTTCCCAAAAGGAAGCGGAAGCTATAGAGGAAGGCAGTCTTGCGGGGACAGTGGCACAGAATCCTTACGGTATGGGTTATGCCGCAGCCGTGGCAGCCCTGCGTTCTGTGGCGGGCATGGAGAACGCTCCCGTGATTGACACGGGGTATACCTGGATTTCCGCGGATGAGCTTAGTAAGCCCTCCGCCCAGCTTTTGATATACTGATGGATGCTCAGTTGATCCATTTCTTACGGAACTCCGAGGCGGTGATTGTCTCGGAGTTTTTGAACTGACGGTTCAGATAGCTTGCGTCATAGAAGCCACAGCTTCGGGCGACTTCATCCAGGGTATAGTCGGAGAAGCGGAGAAGCTTTTTTGCCTGGGTGATACGCCGGGAAATCACATACTGGTTCAGGGTGATCCCGTAATACTGGTGAAATTCCCGCGACAGATGGTATTTGCTGATAAAGAAGCGCTCAGACAAATCATCAAGGGAAAATTTTTCTGTATAATGTTCGTCGAGATACTTTCGCACTTCGGCCATTTTCTGACGGCCGGGGTGCTTTTCTTTTATTCCCCCCGTAATGTCCTGCAGCAAAATGGAAAGAATATCTACAATAAGGCGGGAAGAGGCGATCTCCGCCTGAAGATCAGAGACCGTATTCACATCAAGCAGGCTGGTCATCTTATCTTTCAGTTCAGAAAAACTGGCGGGAGAGATGACAGGAAGGCTGTTGGCGGAGAAATAGCGGTAATATTCTCCGGAGGTCGCTCCATGAAAATGGACCCAGACAAGCTCCCAGGGATCGTCGTCGCTGCTCTGGTGATAATAGGGGATCATACAGTCGATAAAGAAACAGGAACCTTTTTTCAGTTCATAAAGTTTTCCATCATACATGAGAATCCCTTTTCCTGAGAGAACAAGCACCACGAGATAGGATTCCAGATTTTTTCGCCGGGCCACATGGCTTTCCCGAAGCTTGAGATAGCCGGTTTCCTGCACATAGAAAAAGGCGGAGCGCGCAAAGGAGCTGGGCGTCTGGATCATGCGCCGGGAGCTTTCCACATAGGAGTCGGGGAATTTATCAAAGTAATTTTTCATGACAGCAATAAAATACCTCTTTTCGGCAATATACTCACTTGTTAATCTAAATATACAGGTATATACTTGCAAAAGCAACAGAAAAATAGAAAAAGTAATTCACAATAAAATACAGTATTGCTGTTCACAACGAACAGTCAGTAAATCGGAAAGGATGAGCTTATGTACTATGTGCTGTTGTCCGGGGGTTCCGGAAAAAGACTTTGGCCCCTGTCCAATGAGGCGCGTCCCAAGCAATACCTGAAGCTGGTCAACAGGGAAACAAATTCCATGGAGCGATGCTCCATGCTGCAGCGGGTATGGGATCAGCTTGAGGAAGCCGGGATGGCGCAGACGACGGTTATCACGGCGGGCAGAGAACAAGTGGAACTGATTAAAAGCCAGGTCCGGGAAGCCGAGATCGCTGTGGAACCCGAAGCGCGAGATACCTTTGCGGCCGTGCTGCTTTCCTGCGCCTGGCTTTACAGCAAGGGCGGAGCCTCCGAGGATGACTATGCCGCGATTATGCCTGTAGATCCCTACACCGAAGGTTCGTATTTTGAAACTGTAAAAAGTCTGGAAGATGTGATGCGCCGTTCCGGCGCGGAGGTGGGGCTTATGGGGGCTGTCCCCGGCTATCCCTCCATAAAATACGGTTACATTCTGCCCGGAGAGAGGGAGGATGGCTGGATAAAGGTTAAAGGCTTTGCGGAAAAGCCGGATGAGGATCAGGCCAGAGAGCTGATGGGCCAGGGAGCGCTGTGGAACTGCGGCGTATTCTGTGTGCGCATCGGAGATATGCTGAAGCGGGCGGAAGGCTGCGGGGCACCGAAGGATTATGAGGGACTCTGCGCCTCCTATGACAGGCTTCCGAGAATCAGCTTCGATTACGAAGTTTTGGAAAAAGCGGAAAATCTGGCGGCAGTGGAATTTCATGGATACTGGAAGGACCTGGGAACCTGGGACGCTCTGGCGGATCAGATGAGTACGGATACGGTTGGAAACGTAGTTCTCGATGAAAGCTGCGAGAATACCCAGGTTGTCAACGAACTGAAGGCGCCTGTGGCGGTCCTGGGCGTCAAGGATCTGGTTGTGGTGGCTGCTCAGGACGGTATTCTGGTGACAGAGAAAAGCCAGAGCGCCCGCGTAAAGGAGGTGGCGGCTTCCTTTGATTCCAGGCCGATGTTCGAGGAGCGGCGCTGGGGAACTTTGGAGACGCTGGATTCCAGCCGGTATCAGGGCCTTTCTACGCTGACGCGCAAAATACACATTTATGACGGAATGACGTCCAGCTATCATTTTCATAAAAACCGGGATGAGATTTGGACCATTTTAAGCGGATCCGGAGAACTGATTCTGGAAGGGACGAAGATTCCGCTGAGCCAGGGCAAGGCGGTCTGCATCCGCAAAAACCAGAGACATGCGGTGAAGGCGTTCCGGGATTTTGAGTATATTGAGATCCATGTGGGCGCCAGCGTGGGAAATGAGGACATCAACCGAATTACCTTCGAGTGGGACGAGATTGAACTGAGCCATATCTTATAAGAAGGCGGCCAAAGCCGCGAAAACAAAGCGAACAGGAGAAGCTTATGAATAAGAAGAAGACAGCGTTAATCACGGGAATCACGGGGCAGGACGGCTCCTATCTGGCAGAATTTCTTCTGGAGAAGGGGTACCAGGTATATGGACTGTTTCGGCGGGGTTCCACCAATACGGAGGAACGTATCCGGCATCTTCTGCAGGAGAGAGAACGGAAGGGAGAAGGCCTGCATCTGGTCTACGGCGACATGACGGATTCCATGAATCTGGTCCGCCTGATGCTGGAAATCCGCCCGGATGAAGTCTATAATCTGGCGGCCCAGTCCCATGTGGCGGTATCCTTTGAGGAGCCGGAATACACGGCGAATGCCGACGGACTCGGCGTCTTAAGGATCCTGGAAGCCGTGCGCGTCGCCGGTCTTGCGGAGACGACGAGGATCTATCAGGCGTCTACCTCGGAGCTTTTCGGAAAGGTGGAGGAGATTCCTCAGAAAGAGACGACGCCCTTCCATCCCCGTTCTCCGTACGCGGTGGCGAAGCTCTACGGCTACTGGATTACGCGCCATTACCGGGAGGCATATGGGATGTACGCGGTAAATGGCATTCTCTTTAACCATGAGTCTGAGCGCAGGGGAGAAACCTTTGTGACGAGAAAAATAACGCTTGCCGTCGCGAATATTGCGGCTGGCCGTCAGGAAAAGCTGTATCTTGGCAATCTGGACGCCAAGCGCGACTGGGGATATGCCAAGGATTATGTGGAATGTATGTGGATGATTCTGCAGCATGACAAGCCGGAGGATTTTGTGATTGCCACAGGAGAGACGCGGACTGTACGTGAGTTTGCGCAGGCGGCCTTCGCTTATGCGGGGATAGAACTTCGCTGGGAAGGCGAGGGCGTGGAGGAAAAGGGGATCGACACTGCAACGGGCCGTGTGCTTGTGGAGGTGTCGCCGGAATTTTTCCGGCCGGCCGAAGTGGATCTGCTTCTTGGCGATCCGACGAAGGCAAAGGAACTCCTGGGCTGGAACCCACGCAAGACTTCTTTTGAGGAGCTGGTGAAAATTATGACGGATCACGATATGGAGCTGGTAAAACAGGAGATGGCAGTTCGGGGAAAGGGAGAAGGAAAATGAAAGATACAGCGCAGAGGAACATCACGAAACCGCTTGACAGAAACGGAAAAATCTATGTGGCGGGACACAGGGGTCTGGTAGGCTCCGCCCTTGTGAGAAAGCTTGAGGAAGAAGGATTTACGCAGCTCCTCACACGGACGCACGAGGAGCTGGATCTGACGAGACAGGCGGATGTGGAGGAGTTTTTCCGGCAGGAAAGACCGGACTATGTGATTCTCGCGGCGGCCAAGGTGGGAGGCATCTATGCCAACGACACGTATCCGGCGGATTTCATTATGAAAAATCTGCAGATAGAATGCAATGTGATAGACGCCGCGTATAAAAATCAGGTGAAAAAGCTTCTTTTTCTGGGAAGCTCCTGCATTTATCCGCGGGACTGCCCGCAGCCGATCAAAGAGGAGTATCTGCTGTCCGGCTATCTGGAAAAGACGAATGAAGCCTATGCTCTTGCGAAAATCGCAGGGCTTAAGATGTGCGCTTACTACAATCGTCAGTATGGGACCCACTATATCAGCGTGATGCCCTGCAATCTGTACGGGATCAATGACAATTTCGCTCTGGAAAATTCCCATGTGCTTCCGGCGCTGATGCGCAGGTTCCACGAGGCGAAGCTAAGCGAAGCTCCATGCGTCACGGTCTGGGGTACCGGAACGCCGCTGCGGGAGTTTCTGAACGTAGACGATCTGGCCGACGCCTGCCTGTATCTGTTGGATCACTATGACGGAAATGATTTCTTTAACGTGGGCTATGGGAAAGAGGTTACGATTCTGGAGCTTGCGGAGCTTATCCGAAAGGTGACGGGCTATCAGGGCGCGATTGTCCTCGATCCTTCAAAGCCTGACGGAACGCCCCGGAAGCTTACGGACATCAGCAGGATCCGGGCGGCAGGCTGGGAACCGAAGATTGATCTGGAGACCGGACTTAAGAAGACCTATGAATGGTTCTGTAAGCGGTATGAGACGGGAGATTTTGCACAACGATGAAAACGGAAAAGCCGACGCCTAGAAAGCTGCAGCCTGTGAGAAAGGAGTATATCTGGGGAACCGAGGACTGGATGCTCTCCTGGCTTCAGGAGGGTATGGAGGACTGTCCGCTGCTGATCAAGATCATCAGAGCAAGGGAAGCTCTCTCGGTGCAGGTGCATCCGGGAGATACATTTGCCAGGGAGAAGGAAAAGAAAAGCGGAAAGACGGAGATGTGGTATGTACTGGACTGCGGACCGGGCGCATATCTTTATTATGGACTGAAGCACAGGATTTCCGCTGAGGAGTTCCGAAAACGGATCCGCAACGGGACGATTCTGGAGGTTTGCCGCAAGGTTCCTGTAAAAAGGGGCGACGTCTTTTATATTCCGGCGGGCCTTGTGCATGCCATCGGCGCCGGCATTACGGTGGCGGAGATACAGCAAAGTTCAGACGTGACGTACCGCGTCTATGATTACGATCGGGAGGACAATGAGCATCGCAGGCGGGAACTCCACATAGACAAGGCGGAGCAGGTGGCTGGTTTTATGCCGCCGCTGGCAGGACATCATCCGACGGGATTTACAGTACAAAAAAATGGGTATTCCAGAACTTTATTAGTGCAATGTCCTTATTTTGTGGTACAATTATACAAGATAGAAAAAAGCCTTGAATCGGATACGCTGGATGGCTTTCTGTCCCTGTTGGTTTTGGAAGGGGAGGGAAGGCTGCTGGACGGTATGGAGATGGAGCTTCGTCCCGGAGACAGCGTGTATTTGCCGGAGGGCATGGATTTCTATCGGATAGAAGGAAAGCTTAAGCTGCTGGTTTCTTCAGCGGCTCCGAGGGAGCATACTATAAGGTAAGCGAGGTATAGGACATGAATCTGAAATTCGGGACGGGCGGTCTGCGTGCCACGATGGGACCAGGACCGGATCATTTGAATCTGGAAACTATTCAGGAAGCCACCCTGGGTGTGGCGGCCTATGCAAAGGAACAGAGTGATAATCCAAGCGCGGCTATTGCCTATGACAGCCGGAATCACTCGGAGGAATTCGCGAGAGAAGCGGCAAGAGTGCTGGCCTTAAAGGGCTGCCGCGCCTATATCTATCCGAAGCTGACGCCGACGCCGGCTCTTTCGTTCGCGGTACGCCATTTGAAATGTACCGTAGGAATCTGCGTGACGGCCAGTCACAATCCAAGGGAATATAACGGCTACAAGGTATACGGCTCTGACGGCTGTCAGGTGACCAGCGAGGCTGCCGACAGGATACAGAAGCATATCTGGGATGCGGACAGAAGCGAAGCGGATGATGCAAGAAGTTTTGAAGATTTTCTGGAAGAAGGCAGAATTGTATTTATAGATGAGAAGACTATCAAGGCCTTTCTGGCCGCGATTATCCGCAAGCGCACAAAGAAAGCGCTGACCTCTGACCTGAAGGTGGTTTATACGCCTTTATATGGAGCAGGGCTTACCTGTGTGACCAGCATTCTCAAATATATCGGCGTGAAAAATCTGCAGATTGTGGCGGAGCAGGCGAAGCCGAACGGCGATTTTCCGACCTGCCCCTATCCGAATCCTGAGGATCCCAAGGCTCTGGAGCTGGGAATCAGGTGGTGTGAAAAGACGGACGCCGATCTGCTGATTGCCACAGATCCGGACAGCGATCGCCTGGGCGTCGTGGCGAAAAAGAATGGAAAGTACGAAAGGCTGAATGGGAACCAGGTGGGGATTCTGCTGCTTGAGTATGTTCTGAGAAGCAGGCAGGAAGCCGGCACAATGCCGGAGCGCCCCCTCGTAATACGGACGATTGTCAGCACGTCTATGACGGATCGGATTGCGGAACATTATGGCGCTGAGGTGATTCAGACGCTGACTGGCTTTAAGTGGATCGGTTCGGAGATCGGACGGCTGGAAAAGGCCGGAGAGGCGGACCGCTATGTGTTTGGCTTCGAGGAAAGCTGTGGGTATCTGCCCGGAAGCTATGTACGTGACAAAGACGGAGTGGGAGCGGCCATGCTGATCTGTGAGCTGGCGGATACCTGCAAGGCTCAGGGAAAGACGCTCTGGGATGCTCTGGACGACTTGTATAAAACGTACGGTCACTATGAAACAGGACTTAAGACCTACGAATTTACCGGGGACGAGGCGGACCGCCGTATGAGCCGGATTCGCGAAGGGCTTCAGAGCCCGGAAGGAATGAAGTTTGCCGGTTCCAAGGTGGTGCGTTATAAAGACTACAAAGACGGCATTGATGGCATTCCGGCCTCCAATGTGCTCCAGCTTTGGATGGAGGACGGCTCTCAGGCGCAGATCCGGCCTTCCGGAACGGAACCGAAGATCAAAGTGTATACGGAAAGAGTGCTGAAAGGATAGAGAGACAACGCAAGAAAGAGGGTATCTCGGATGTCATGGAAAAGACTTCCGGGATACCCTCTTTCTTTTGCGTTGCACGTAAACTATGAGTGAAAGAGATATGATTAAAGGATGTTAAATCCGTCCTTCCTTTTTCAGATCCAGCAGAATATCTACGATATGCTGGGTACTGTCGGCGATGTATACGCCCGCTTCGCGAAGAACCTTCTCCTTATTCTCGGCGCTTCCCGTTCCGTCAGCGGAGACAATCGCGCCTGCGTGCCCCATGCTGCGGCCCTTGGGAGCGTTCTTGCCTGCGATCAGGGCTACGACCGGCTTGGAAAAATGCTCTTTGATATAAGCGGCGGCCAGCTCTTCTTCGCTGCCTCCGATTTCTCCGATGATCACGACGGCCTTTGTATCGGGATCGGCTTCAAAATCGGGAAGAAGCTCTACGAAGGTGGTTCCGGGAATCATATCGCCGCCTACGCCTACGCAGGTAGACTGTCCGATGCCGTTGTCGGTCAGCATCTTGACGGTCTCATAGCAGTTGGTAGCGCTTCGGCTCATGACGCCCACGTTTCCGGGGGAGAAGAAATAGCCTGCCATAAAGCCTGCCTTCGTCTTGCCCGGAGAGATAACGCCGAAAGAGTTGGGTCCGAACAGCTTCACGCCTCTGGCTTTTGCCAGATGATAGCAGAACATCATATCGTGTACCGGCACATGCTCGGCGATGGTGAAGACCATTTTCATGCCTGCGTCGATGGCTTCCAGAACGGAATCCTTCATGAACTTGGCCGGAACAAAGATAACGGTTGCATCCGCCCCTGTGGCGGCCATGGCTTCCTTTACGGTATTGAATACAGGAACGCCGCATACTTCCTGGCCTCCCTTGCCCGGCGTAACGCCTCCTACGACCTTTGTGCCGTAGTTCAGCATCTGCTCGGTATGATAGGAACCCTCGCGGCCTGTAATGCCCTGTACGATCAATTTTGTATTTTCATCGATTAAAATGCTCATAATCTGTCCCTCCTATCTGCAAGAGCCTTTACACATTCCCGCAAACCGGGAACAGATACGATGTCCACACCTTTGATGCTGCCGATGATTTCGAGTCCCTTTTCTTTGTTGGTTCCTTCCATGCGGACTACGACGATCTTGTCCTGATGCTGTCCCTCCAGAGCCAGCTTCACGCCTCCGGCCACTTCGTCGCAGCGGGTAATGCCGCCGAAGATATTGATCAGTACGGCTTTAATGCCAGGAGTGGAGAACAGAATACGGATCGCCTCTTTGATTCGGTCCGCAGTAGCGCCTCCGCCCAGATCCAGGGCCGCGCCCACCTTCATTCCTTCTTTGGAAATCAGATCGATACAGCTCATCAGCATACCGGAACCGTTGGAGGTTACGGCAATGGTTCCGCCTTCCTCGATGGGAATATAGAGGAAATTGTAAGCTGCCGCTTCCTTAATCAGAGGATTGTCCGGCTGCAGTTTGTCTGCAAATTCTTTAATGTCAGGCAGACGGAACAGAGCGCTGTCGTCGATGTCCACCTTTCCGTCCAGAGCTACAAGCTTATCTTCGGCGTTAATAACCAGAGGATTGATCTCAAGCAGCATACAGCTATAGTCCATAAAAGCGGCGTACAGCTTGGTAAGCATATCGGTGAGCTGCTTTTTATAGCTCATATCCATACCGGATTTAGAGAGCAGATAAGCAGCCATATAATCCTTGACGCCCACGAAGGGATCAATGGTAAGCTTAATGATCTTATCCGGATCTTCCTTTGCTGTCTGTTCGATCTCCATACCGCCGTTTGCGGAGAAGATGATCATCGGGCATTTGGTCAGACGATCGAGCATAATGGAAAGATACAGCTCGGTCTTGTTGTTCTCGGATTTCTCCACGATCAGAAGCTGATTTACTTTGTAACCGCGAAGTTCAGTAAACAGAAGATCTTCGCAGTGCTTTTTTGCTTCCTCAGGTGTGTCGGCAAAGCGGATGCCTCCCGCCTTGCCGCGGCCGCCGATCTGCACCTGTGCTTTCACAACCACAGGATAGGAAAGGCCAGCCTTTGCGATTTCCTCTTCCATGTTCTCGGAGGAATCGATGACACAGCCGTTCATAGTGGGAACGCCGTATTTGTCAAAGAGTTCCTTTGCCTTATATTCCAGTAATTTCAAGTTGTTCTACCCCCAGATTTCTTCGTCGGTGGGCGCTACGGCGCCAGGTCTTACAGTAGCAATGCGGCTTACGTTAAAGAGATGTCTCCAGCTCAGGTTCTCGCTGATGGTGTTGCCGCCCCAGCTTCCGCAGCCAAGGGTGGTAGTCGCGGACAGGCTGTTGAACAGGCTGCCGCCGTTGTTCGTGGAGCAGATCTGGTTGATCAGGAAACGGGAAACAGGCAGAACCTCTGCGGCTGCTTCGATATGCTCCTGATTGTTGGAGTGGATCGCTACGCTGTGGCCGCGTCCTTCCACAGAAAGGTTTGCGTCAGCGATAGCAATGGCCTCATCCCAGGTATTGTAGGTGTAAAGAGCCATAACGGGGCACATCTTCTCCTTTGAGAAGTAATCTGCTTTTCCGTAGGCCGGAGCTTTTACCAGAATGACACGGGTATCTTCCGGAACCTTAAGGCCGGCAGCCTCTGCGACCTTGAGCGCGGACTGGCCTACCAGATCCTTGTTCATCACGCCGTTCGGGAACATCGCGTCGCGCAGAGCGTTGATCTCAGCCGGATCCTCAACTACATAGCCCTGGTTCTTGCGGTACTCGGCAATCAGCTCGTCTGCCTTGGAAGCAGGAGTGATAGCGTTCTGCTCGCCGGAGCAGATGATTCCGTTGTCGAAGCAGCGGCCGTCGATGATCATCGGAACAGCCTTGGAGTAATCTACATCATCGTCCAGGATACACTGTACGTTTCCAGCGCCTACGCCGTAGGACGGTTTTCCGGAGGAGTATGCAGCCTTTACAACACCCGGTCCGCCTGTAGCCAGAACCACGTCGCAGGTCTTCATCAGAAGGCCGGAGATCTCCATGGTCGGTTCCGGAACGCACTGGATCAGGTTTTCGGGTGCGCCCAGCTTGGCGAGACGCTCGTTGATCAGCTCTACAGTCTTGGTGCTGCAGGCTTTGGAACGAGGATGCGGTCCCACGATAACGGCGTTGCGTCCCTTTACTGCGAACATCGCGTTGCACATGGGAGTAACGATAGGATTCGTGGTCGGAGTAATAGCTGCTACAACGCCCATGGGCTTAGCTACCTCGATGATGCCTTTTTCCGGATAACGGTTGATGATGCCGACACTCTTGCCGCCCTTCATATCGTTCCAGATAACGCGGGCCTTTCCTTTGTTCTTTGTTACTTTGTTCTCATAGACGCCCATGCGGGTTTCTTCTACGGCCATTTTAGCCAGCATTTCAGCATTGTCATAGACAGTCTTCGCGATCTCGCGGCAAAGTACGTCTACCTGCTCCTGGGTATATCCCTCGATAACCTTCTGTGCGACACGGGCCTTTTCTACGAGGCTCTCTACATATTCTTTTGCTTCCATAGTTCAATACCTTCCTTTCTTCCTGAAGCTAAAATCAATCTTAATCTGTAAAACCTGAAGCTACGCTTCCTGGCAGGGCAGCGTGGATCCGCCGTAAGGCATCACGATCACGCTGGCGTTTTCTCCGTAACGCGCCAGGGCTTCGTCCAAAGCGGTCTGGGGATCTGCGCAGGGCGTCAGATGTACGCTGCGTACGAAATCCGCTTCCAGATCGCTGAACAGAACGATGTCCGCTTTCTCCAGCACCATTGCGATGGCGGCAGCCTTGTGTCCGCCAAGCTGAAATTCGCGGGAAATATGCTCGATCATATCGCTGGCCTTCTCGTGTCCGGTCATCCACTTTTCAAAGACGCCTTCTCCAAGCCCTTCCTTCGCGGAGGCGATCCACAGGATAAGTCCGCCCTCCCGGACAGCGTGCTTGGCGTTGTCAAGAGCTTTCTGGGCCTGATAAAGATTAATGTCCTTGGGATAACCGCCGGCAGACACAATCACAATATCTGCTCTTTTCGGAATTTGTACTTTATATAAAGCATCCAAAAAACGGCAGCCTTCTCTGTGAGCCTTGATATAGTGTCCGGCCACACAGCGGCGTACTACTTTTTTCTCATCCAGTACGACGTTTACGATAAAAGAAATAGGCACGAATTTCGTGCAGACCTCGTCGATGTCTTCGCGGATGGGATTTCCCTCCAGAGCGCCCGCCTTGGCCTCCTCCTGAATCATACGGGAGTGATTGGCCTGAATGGCGTCTCTGGTGGAGACACCGGGCATGATAGCCTTGGAGCCTCCGCTGTAGCCTGCGAAGTAATGGAATTCAATATTACCAAGACAAATCCGCACGTCAGCTTCGGCTACAGGACGGAAAATGTCCACGGGAGTCCCTCTGCTGGTAGTTCCCATATGTACGAAATCGTCTTTGGAATCCAGGCAGGCAACGCGGCTGTATACCTCTTCGCCCACCAGCTTTTTCATTTCCTCTTCCGTATGGGAGCGATGACTTCCAAGAGCAAAGACAACCGTAATATCGCTGTCCGGAATCCCGCCGTCGTTCAGCTCCTTCAATACAGGAGGCAGAACAAGATAGGAGGGCATGGGACGCGTAATGTCGCTTGTAACGATGACGACCTTCTGGCCGGGAGTCACAAGCTCCTTCAGACGGGGAGAATCAATAGGATGCTCCAGCGCCCGGACCACCTCTTCGGCCCCGGAGGGCCCCGGAGCCACCTCGTTCGGCATTAATACCTGAAGAAGATTGGCGTCCGGGATGTTCAGTTCTTTTTTTTCTTTACCAAAAGGGAGTTCTATTTTCATTTAAAATCATCCTCAATTTCCTGGTAAGCTGCTGTAAACTGATTGAAGAACGCTACGAAAGGCGGATAATCATAAATGTTTTCCCAGGTCAGCAGTCCTTCCTCCGGGGAGCAGAGAGCTTTATTGAATACTTCGCTGGTCCGAAGGATTTCCAGATATTTTTCTTCAACGGGCTGATCCATTACAGAAGCGATGGGAGCCGGATTTTCATCAAATTCCTTGATCTTTCCGGGAACCGTCGTGATCATGAAGGTCGCGCCGTCTACAGGAGCGAAGGAATTCTGAATATGCCAGGGTCCGCGGACTGCCGCTGTCATAATGGAAAGGTTCTTGTAGCCTTTATCAGCCAGCATCTTATAGGATTTGCGCATAACAGCTTCAGAACCGTGGCGGGCGATTACCTTCGCGTCGGCTACGCCTTTAGCTTCCAGCTCTTTGGCAATCTGATCGTCAAGCTGTCCGGCCATAAGAACCAGGTATCCCGGCTTGCTGCCCTTGCTTAAGATCTCGGCGAAGGCCGCGTGCTGGGTAACGGTAAAGTTCAGCGTCATGCAAAGCTTATAGTTTTTCTGAAGCAGGGCTTCGGCCGCCTTGAAAGCGGGCTCTACTGCGGGCAGCTTGAATACCACGTTCGGCTCTTCTACGCCCAGCTCTTTCTTCATGGCGTCATACCAGAAATCAACCTGCTGAATCATGGCTTCCGTATTCTTCACTTCACGGGGATCCACCTGCATACACACGAAGCCATACTGCTTGTCAGTAGCTTCAAATATAGGATAAAGCGCGCGTGCGCTGATAGCGCAAACCTTGGTAAACATCTGCGCGGCCATGACGGAAGCGTCTGCGCCGGCATTCTCACGCTTAATCTCCGCTACCAGATCCTGATAGTGCTCCGGAAAATCCTTTTTGAACGCCTGAATCTTGCAGGGATTGCTTGTCACCCAGCGGGCCCCTCTTCTTAAGGAATAGGTAAGACCGGAAGCATAATCATGTCCCCATACGGTATTTGCTTCTCCGGCTTTTGTCATATCGCACATTTTCCGGATAGAGCTTGCCGCTATGGATGCGATCTCGGCGCGGGCCTTGTCGGCGGCGTCCTTTCCGCCAAGCTCCTCAGCAAAAGTAAGAAGTTCATCAGAAGCTTTCTCAATGTCTTCCGCTTTTACCAGATTGACCAGAACCCACTGAGCAAGCCAGGAGCGAAGATCGACAGCCACCTGTGCGGCAGTATCCAGATAAAAATCCTTGCCTGCAGGATTATCGGCGATCAGGGCTTTCAGTTCCCCCTTCAGAGCGTCAAGCTGCAGTCTGAAGTCCTCTGCGGACTTTGGAAACAGAACAGGATTGCGCTTTTTGATAAGAAATTGATCCATAAAAGTATCCTCCTTTTCGTATAATTAAGATGCATGAATCTCACACGTAACATTTGGTTTTTACTCCATTTGATACTTGGATTTTATGATCGAAAAACCAAGATGTCAATAGATAATATGCAAAATTAAGATGGTTTTTAAAAATCCATAAAAGGCTTAAATAAAGGAAAAATCGGGTTTTTAAAATAAAAATGCGAATAAATATAAATTGTATATGAATATTTATAAATTGTATGGAGGGCATAAAAACCAAAAAAACATGGTTTTTCGGAAACCAAAGAAAAGAGAAAGCCTTAAAACGGGCGCAATTACGCGGAAAAGCAGAAAGACAGGCGGACGCTGACAGAGAATGCGTGTATAAAAAACCAAAATTGAACGAGGGAATAAATATAATGGATAGAAATAGTTTGTGAAAATTATACCAAATAGGTTTTTTAAAAACCAGTTGCAAATATAAAAATTACCTGTTAGACTAAGATAAACAGCGAGTTATTTGTAAAAAATATCACAAAAACACGGAAAACGCACAAAAAACAAATTATGTAAACGGTCCAAGAAAGACCAGAAAGATTAAAAACAAAACAACATTCTGAATGTTGATTTTAAACAAAGCAAAAATGAAAAAACCAATTTACAATTAATTTACAGAAATGTGGTATTTTGCTTATGGAGGTGATTTGCAATGGATATGGGAAATCTGACCGGAAGGACGGCCATAGTGACGGGCGGAGGAAGCGGAATCGGCCGGGCCTGCTGCAAGGTACTCGCGGAGCATGGAGCGGAAGTGATTGCGGCTGACATCAATCTTGAAGGAGCCTCTAAGACGGCGGAAGACATCACGGCGGCAGGAGGAAAGGCCTGGGCTGCGGAGGTCAATATTGCGGAGGAGTCTTCTATAGAAGCTCTGATGAAGCAGGTGGACGAAAAAAGCGGACACATTGATATTCTCGTAAACTGCGCGGGTATTCTGGATCCTACAAGGATACCGGATATGACGGTGGAACGCTGGGACAGAATGCTGAATATTAATCTGAGAGGAACCTTCCTGTGCAGCCAGAAAGCGATTCCTTATATGGAAAAGCAGAAGAAGGGCGCGATTGTGAACATTACGTCTCAGGCAGGACAGGTAGGCGGCTGGAAAGCAGGCATCAACTACTCCGCATCCAAAGGAGGTATTCTGGCGGTAACGAAGGCTCTGGCGAGGTATTGCGGACCGCTTGGCATCCGTGTAAACGATGTGGCTCCGGGACAGATTGCCACGGAGATGACGGCGGGCAGAGGAGATACGCCGGAAAACATTGCTCTCGGAAGGCTTGGAACGGCCGAGGATGTGGCAAACTGTGTGTACTTCCTGGCAAGCGACCTTTCAGCTTTCTGCACAGGAATGACCGTCGACGTCAACGGCGGCGAGTTCATGAGATCCTAGAGATCGCGGAGGAAGAATGAAAGCACTTGTAAAATATCAAAAGGGTCCGGGCAACATGGAAATCCGGGATATTCCGGAGCCGGAGCCGGGACCTGGACAGATTAAGGTAAAGGTAGTGGAAGCCGGTATCTGCGGCTCAGACTTACATATTTACAATGACGATATTGCGATTACTGTGCGTCCGCCCGTGGTGCCGGGACATGAGTTCTCCGGAGTGGTCACGGAAGTAGGAGAGGGCGTGACAGATTTTAAGCCGGGCGACCGGGTGGTATCGGAGGCAGTGTATTATTACTGCCATAAATGCCATTACTGCCGGACAGGTTTTTATAATCTTTGTATTGACAAGAAAAGCCTGGGTTATTGGCAGAACGGGGCATTTGCGGAATACACTCTGATTGAAGAGCAAAACCTTCATCATCTGCCGGACGACATTGATTTTCTGACAGGAGCTATGCTGGAACCCCTGGCCTGCTGTACCCATGCGGTATATGACTGCTGTCATATTGAGGCTGGTGATGTGGTTCTTGTATCGGGTCCGGGAGCTATAGGCTTAATGGCGGCGCAGGTCGCAAAAGCGGAGGGAGCGAGAGTGATCGTGACGGGGACGAACGCTGACGAGGATCGTCTTCAGATGGCACGGGAGCTTGGCTGCGATTATGCGGTGAACCTCCAGAAGGAAAACGTGAAGGAACTGGTGGAAAAGCTGACCGGCGGCTATGGAGCTGATGTGGTGCTTGAGTGTTCAGGCAGTGAGGCGGCAGTAAGAAGCGGTATGGAGCTTTTGAAGAAGCGGGGCTATTATTGCCAGATAGGACTCACGGGAAAACCGATTACCTTCGACATTGAGACTATATGTTATAAGGAAATTCATTTCAGCGGTTCTATGGCGTCACGGTATCTGAACTGGGAAAAGGGAATGAAGCTGATTCAGCAGGGACTCGTAAAGCTGGCGCCGCTGGCTTCGCATCACTTCAAGCTGGACGACTGGGAGGCGGCCTTCCAGATGTTCCGGGAGAAAAAGGGCCTGAAGCTGATTCTGACGGCCGAAGGCAAACAGGAAACGGATGTGTGAAATTTATCTATAAAATGTAACGGATGAATCTCATCAACAACGCATCAACAAAATTTATGGAAAAGGAGAAAAGGTATGAAAAAGAAATTATTGGGATTGTTGCTCGCGGTATCTATGGTAGTGTCGCTGACAGCGTGCAGCGGCGGTTCGGACACGGCATCTGATACCAGCACAACAGACACGACGGAGACGACAGATACGGCGGAGAGCGATTCTGCAGAGACTGCAGACGATGCCGCAGCGTCTTCTGACGTGCTGAAGATTGGCGTAGCTGCCGCTACGACAGGAAGCGACCCGCTGGAGGGAGAAAGAATGGTTCAGGCTCTTGAGCTGGCCGTTCAGGAGTACACAGACAATGGCGGAACTATTCAGGTTGAACTGGATATTCAGGACAGCCAGGGAACCACAGACGGCGCTCTGAACGCAGTACAGAGACTGATCAGCGACGGCTGCCAGGTTATCATCGGACCCCACAAGTCCACACAGGTACTGGCTGTAGGCGAAACTGTAGACGCGGCGGGAGTACCGTTCGTATCCGGCGGAACCAGCCCGAACCTGGTTGGCCAGTTTGACACTCTGTTCACCTGCCGTACCAACGACGAGCTGACGGCTGTTATCGGCGCTCAGGCATGTATTGATGAGCTCGGCGCTCAGAAGGTCGGCATCTTCTATGGCAGCGACGACTACGGCAGCGGCGGATTCACAGTTGCATCCCAGTATTTTGAGGAGAACGGCATCGAGTATGTATCCGAGGTATACAACTCTGGAGATACAGACGTATCCGGTCAGGTTCTTAGCCTGATGAATCAGGATCTGGACTGCATCCTTGTATGGGCGCACGGCGCTGATATGCCTCTGATCTTCAGAACCATGAACCAGCTTGGCTCTGAGGTTCCGGTAGTGGCTGCTTCCGGTATCGCTATCGGACAGTACCTGGATCTGATGGAAGCAGAGTGGGTAGACGGATACTACGGAATTGGCGAGTGGATCGCAAACAGAGACAGCGAAGTTGTACAGCACTTCGGACCGGCCTTCGAGGAGGCTACGGGCGAGCCCGCTGAGATGTTCAGCGCAACTTACTACGGCGCATTCCTGGCAGTTATGGACGCTGTTGAGAAGGGCGGCGGTACGGATTCTGCTTCTATCATGGAAGGCCTGAAGCAGGTAAGCGGCCTTTCCGTTCCTCTGGGAACCTACACCTGCGACGAGAATCAGCAGCTTCTGCATGAGGCGGTACTTGTTCAGATGGACGGCAAGGATCCGGTAGAAATCAGAACGATAACGGCAGAGTAATACTATAGAGAACAGAGGGGAGTTCTCTTGCGCATCGGCAGAGAATTCCCCTTCTCTCTTTTTGGGAAAGGAATGACACTATGCTAAATACGATACTTCAGCTCGCGATAAGCGGAGCCGCCCTTGGCTTCGTCTACGCTCTGGTTGGAATTGAATATTCTCTGATCTGGAACGCAACCGGCCTGCTGAACTTCAGCCATGATAAGATTATCACGCTGGGAGCCTATATTGTGGCCGGTATTTTCTTTACACGCATGGGACTGCCTGTGCCAGTCAGCTTCGTGCTGTCGGTGATAGTGATGGTTGTAGTCGGAGTCCTGATGGCGATGATCATTTTGAATCCCTTAAGAAAGATGACGACGATCTTTACAATTATGGGAACCATCCTTTTCGGAAGAATTATTTATGAGGTAATCCGTCTTGTATACGGTTCCAGACCGTTTACCATTTCCGGTCTGATGTCGGGTACCTTCCATATCGGCTCGCTTGCGGTCGCAAAGACAAATGTATACATGATCGTGATTGCGGGCGTGGTAGTAGCGGCGCTTCAGATCTTTATGCAGACGACCAAGACAGGAAAAGCCATGCGCTGCGTATCTCAGAACAAAAAGGCTTCCGAGCTCATGGGAATCAATGTAAAGCAGAACATCTGTATCACGGCTGCCATTAGTTCGGTCATCTGTCTGATTATCGGCTTTATGGTTATTCCGCTTTACAACGTAACGCTGACTATGGCCAGCATGATAGGCCTGAAGGGCTTTGCGGCAGGCGTAGTAGGAGGCTTCGGCTATCTTCCGGGATGTATTGTCGGCGGAATCGTAGTAGGTCTGATCGAGAGCGCATCCGTTCTGGTGATTCCTTCCGTATATAAGGATGCGGTGGCGTTTCTGGTACTGATCGTATTCCTTCTGATTAAGCCGTCAGGTATTATGGGCAAGAAAGCATAGGAGGACAGATACATGAAAGCGAACAGAAAAACCATCATTTATGCGATCTGTCTGATAGCGGCGATCATTCTTCCGCTTGTATTCGGAGGAAATTATTTCATAAGCCTGTACGGACAGACCTTAATCAATATTATTATCGTATTCGGCCTGAACTTTATCACAGGACTGACCAGGAATATGAACCTGGGAACCGCGGGAATCATGGCGCTGGGCGCATACGCGAGCGGTATACTTTACGTAAAATTCGGTGTCTCTCCCTGGCTGGGACTTGCGGCTGCGATTGTCGTGGGATACCTGATAGGAAAGGGACTGGGCTACCCCAGCCTTCGTGTATCCGGCGTGTACCTTTCTCTGACGACAATTGCGTTCGGAGAGATCGTAAGACTGATTCTGAACAACACGATGAACCTGACCGGAGGAGCTCAGGGACTTTCCAATCTGAGCAGCTACTCGATTTTTGGATTTGAAATTTCAAGAGGACTTCCGTTCTACTATTTCCTGCTGGTTATTATGCTGATAATGCTGTGGATTTCCACACGTATCGTTCGCTCCAAATGGGGCCGGGCCTTCAAGGCGATCAGCGATAATCCGGATGCTGCGGAATCTCTTGGCATCGATATTGCGAAGGTTAAGGTGCTTGCCTTTACGCTGGCGTCGATCTACGCGTCCTTCGGCGGCGCTCTGTACGCGCATCTGATGGGTTACATCAATCCGGCGACCTTTAACTTTGACATGTCTATCGACTTTGTAGTTATGCTGATGGTCGGCGGTATCGGCGTGGTCAGCGGAAATATCATCGGCGCGATTGTAGTTACCATGCTTCCGGAGCTGCTGCGCTTCCTGGGCAACTACTATCAGCTCGTATTCTATTTGATAGCCTTTATCGGAGCCATTAAGCTGCCGCAGGGCTGGCCTGCAGGTCTGGCTTCGCTTTGGAAATGGATTGTGAAAAAAACCGGCTTGAAGAGCAGAAAGGAAGGATGAGAAAATGGGAGATATTTTAAGTATTAGTCATCTGACAAAACGCTTTTCGGGGCTGGTGGCTGTAGACGACCTGTCCCTGACTGTAAAGGAACGGCAGATCCACACCTTGATTGGTCCTAACGGAGCGGGAAAGTCCACGACGATCAATCTGATCACCGGCGTTCTGAAAGGGGATACCGGAGTGATTAAATTTGACGGAAAGGACATCAGCAAGACTCCGACCTATAAAATCGCCCAGATGGGACTGGGAAGAACCTTTCAGAATATCAAGCTGTTCGGCGCAATGACCGTTATGGAAAATCTGATGGTAGGCGCTCATAAAAACACTTCTCAGGGAATCCTGAATTTCCTGTGGAATACAAAGAGAGCGAAAAAAGAAGAAGAAGAGATGCGCGCGCATGCGGAACAGATTCTGAAGCAGATAAATATGTATGAATACAGGAACGACATGGTTAACGAGCTTCCTTACGGTCTGCGCAAGATGACCGAACTTGGAAGAACTCTGATGACGGATCCGAAAATGATCCTTCTGGACGAGCCGGCCGCAGGTCTGAATCCTTCTGAACGTCAGGATTTTATACAGCATCTGAAGGATGTCTACGATTCCGGCATCGATCTGTTCTTAATCGAGCATAACATGGACGTGGTAATGAGCATCAGCCATTATATCACGGTAATCAACTTCGGAGCCAAGATTGCGGAGGGCGAGCCGAAAGAGGTCGTTAACAACCCGGAAGTAATCAAGGCGTACCTGGGATCCAGGTTTAAGGCGGATTAAGAGAGGAGGAGAAAAAGTGCTTTCCATTAAGAATATTGATACCTACTATGGGGAGGTTCAGGCTCTGATGGACGTATCGGTGGAGATTGGCGAAAATGAGATCGTCGCTATCATCGGTTCCAACGGCGCCGGAAAATCAACGCTGATGAAGAGCATCATGGGACTCGTCCATCCCCGCAAAGGAAGCATCGAATTTAAGGGCGAGACAATCAGCAATTTGAATACATGGGATGTGGTAAAAAGAGGAGTGATCTATATCCCGGAGGGACGCGAGGTGTTTCCGGATCTTTCCGTACTGGAAAACCTGGAAATGGGAGCCTACAGCAAAAAATACAGCGCGAAGGAGCTGAAGGCTAAACTGGACATGGCCTATGATCTTTTCCCGCGTCTGAAGGAAAGACAGAAACAGAAGGCAGGCTCCTTAAGCGGCGGCGAGCAGCAGATGCTGGCGATTGCCAGAGGACTGATGAGCGATCCGCAGCTTCTGATGTGCGACGAGCCCTCCCTTGGACTGGCGCCTGTGATCGTGGATGAAATGTTCGATACCATTGTAAAGGTAAATCAGGAAATGAAGATCCCGATTATCGTAGTGGAACAGAACGCATACATGGCTCTGACAATATCGCAGAAGGGCTTTGTTATGGAGAATGGACGAATCGTGCAGAGCGGAGACAGCAAAGATCTTATCAGCAGCCCGGACATCAAGAAGGCGTACCTTGGAGGATAAATATGAGCAGTGTGATTTCGGCATTGCTGGGCGGCGTCTATATACCCAAAATGGCGCGCGTCAGACAGCGTTTTCCCAGACCCCAGATTAAGCCCGAAGCAATTCCAGAAACTATTTTTCAACTTCTGGAGGAGGATAAATTTTCAGAAAAAATACAGCCCGGTATGAGCGTGTGCATCACTGCGGGCAGCCGGGGAATCGCCAACATAGCGCTGATCACCAGGACGCTTGTGGAGTACTGTATAAAAAGAGGGGCAAAGCCCTTTATCGTCCCCGCCATGGGGAGTCACGGAGGGGCTTTGGCCGAGGGCCAGAGGGAGATTCTGGCTGCCCTGGGCATCACGGAGGAAACCATGGGATGCCCTATCAGGGCGACGATGGAGACGGTAAAGGTCGGAGAGACGGAAGAAGGACACAGCGTACGCATCGACAAATATGCGGCCGCAGCGGACGCGATCATCGTATCGTGCCGGATTAAGCCGCATACCGGATTCCGCGGCCCTTATGAAAGCGGCATCATGAAGATGATGGCGATCGGTCTTGGAAAGCAGGAGGGCGCGGAGGCCTGTCATGGAGTCGGAGCCAAGCATATGGCGCGCATGGTTCCTATGTTTGGCCGTGTGATCCGTGACAACGCGCCCATAGCCTTTGCTCTTGCGACGATAGAGAACGCGTACGACGAGACGGCGAAGCTGATAGCGCTGACGCCGGATGAATTTGACGAGATGGAGCCTGTATATCTGAAAGAGGCGTTTGCCAATATGCCCAGGCTTCTCTTTGACTCCTGCGATCTTCTGATCGTAGACTGGATCGGAAAGAATATCAGCGGCGACGGCATGGATCCCAATGTAACAGGGGCCTTCGGCACGCCTTACGCTTCAGGCGGAATCGACGCGAAGCGTATCTGCGCGCTGAGGCTGACGGAGGAATCCCATCACAGCGCCGTAGGCATGGGACTGGCGGACGCGATTTCAAAGAAGCTGTGGGAGCAGGTGGATCTGGACGTTACCTATCCGAACGCCATCACTTCTACAGTGCTGGAGCCGGTCAAGATTCCGCCGATTATGGAAAACGACAGGCTGGCCATTCAGCTCTGCCTGCATACGGCCAATGAAATGGACCGGAACGCGCCCAGGATCATCCGTATTTCCAATACGCTGTCCCTGGAGCACATCATGGTGTCTGAGGCTATGCTGGAGGAAGCGAAAAGACATTCGGATATTACGATCGAAGGCGTTCCGGAGGAGCTTCAGTTTGATGAAGAAGGCAATCTTTTGTAGCGATAAATAAGCGGTAAAGAGCGAGGAGGGGATTATATATGTCACAGGCGATCTTGGATCGTATCTTGAAAGAAAAGGTAGTAGCGATCGTCCGGGGAATTTCCAGCGGACGGATCACAGAGCTGGCGGAGGCTCTGGAAAAGGGCGGAATCGTATGTATGGAGATCACCTTTGATCAGAGCAGTCGGGAAGGAATCAAAAATACGCTTGCATCCATCAGCAGTCTGAAGGAGAAGTTCGGAGATCGTCTCTGCATCGGCGCGGGAACGGTCATGAGCGCGGAGCAGGTGCGTCAGGCTGTAGAGGCCGGAGCGGAATATATGATTTCCCCTGATGTAAACAGAGAGGTTATCGAGGAGACGAAGAAGCAGGGGAAAATATCGATTCCCGGAGCTTTGACGCCCACAGAGATAGCGCAGGCGTACGCCTATGGGGCGGACGTGGTGAAGGTATTTCCGGCCGGCGTGCTGGGAGCCGCTTATATGAAGGCCGTAAAGGCGCCGCTGAAGCATATTCCTATGTTTGCAGTGGGAGGAATCAGCGCGGACAACTGCGGAGAGTTCCTTAAGGCGGGAGCCGCAGGCATCGGCGCAGGCGGCAATCTTGTAAGCGCGAAGCTTCTGGAGAGCGGACAGACGGATGAAATCGTGAAGACGGCCGCAGCCTATGCGGCGGCTGTAAAATAAAGGCTATGCAGAGAAAATATTCTATTTATTATGATTCGGGAACCTCTAATTCCAGAATTTACGTCCTGGATTCCAGGGAAGAGGTAGTATACAGGAAGAAGGCTGCCGTAGGATCCAAGGATTCCGCGATTGCGGGCAGCAATCGGGTGCTGATCGAGGGACTGAAGGGCCTGTACGACGCCGCTCTTGAGGAGCTGGGGCTGCAGGAGGAGGATATTGGGGAAATCTACGCGTCGGGGATGGTGACATCCCCGTATGGCCTGAAGGAAGTTCCGCATATGATCCTTCCCGTGACGGCGAAAACCTTTGCGGATCATATCGTGCGGTTTTATGAGGGGACGTGCTTTCAGAGAGAGCTCTGCCTGATTCCCGGCCTTAAGACGGCGGATCAGGATATTTCCGGCGTAAATAATATGCGCGGGGAGGAGATGGAGATACTGGGAACTCTGGACAGCGTCGGAAAGATGTGCGGGGACCAGGATGCGGCTCTGATCTTTCCCGGCTCTCATACCCATGTGACCTGTGTAAACGGAAATGACATAAAAGGAATCGTATCGAATTTTACCGGCGAGCTGTTCCACGCTCTGAAGACGGGAACCATTCTGTCGCCGGTGCTGGACGTAAATGTCGGCGAGAGCGGGCTGAATCCCGCTGAAGTGAAGCGCGGTGTGGAAAATCTTAAAAAAATGGGTTTCAACCGCGCTATTTATATCTGTCACGCCATGCGGCTTTTCCAGTACGGAACGCCGGAGGATAGATTTTCCTATGCGGAGGGCGTGATAAACGGCGGAGTCAGGGAGTCTCTGGAGTATTACTGCCGGGAGTTTTGGCATGACTGTCATACGGCGGTGGTAGTCTCGGAGGAGTTTATGTTCCGCCTGTTTCAGATCATTTTTGAGGACAGCAAGCTCATACGGCAGGTACTGTGGCTGCCTATATCGCCGCAGAAAAGCTATGCGGTAGAAGGGCTGAAGAAGATATTGGCTTGCAGAAAGGAAATGTGAAGGGAAGACACATGTACAACGAGATATTTGATTTGACCGGAAAAAAAGCCATTGTGACCGGAGGAGCGGGCGACCTGGGCGCCAGTATGGTGGATGGTCTGGTCCGCTCCGGCGCGGACACAGTCATTATTGATTTGTCCGACCGCGGGGAGGAGCTGGCGAAGAAATACAGAGACCAGGGCTTCGGCGTCTGGGCGGTAAAGACGAATCTGGGCGATCGAGAGGAGCTGGAGAGAAATTTTGCGAAGGCTGTGGAGCTGCTCGGAGGACGGGTTGACATCCTGGTGAACTCGGCTGGAATCCAGATCCGCCATCCCAGCGAGCTGTTCCCGCTGGAGGACTGGGACAAGGTGATCGAGATCAATCTGACGGCGACGTTTCGCTGCTGTCAGCTCGCGGCTCAGAGAATGCTGGAGCAGGGAAAAGGCAAGATCATTAACGTAGCTTCCGTGCTGAGCTTTTTCGGCGGCTATACGGTGCCGGCGTACGCGGCCTCAAAGGGAGGCGTGGCTCAGCTTACCAAAGCCTTCGCCAACGAATGGGCGGCGAAGGGAATCAATATCAACGCGATTGCCCCAGGCTATTATATGACGCATTTAAATGATGGCATCCGTAATAATCAGGCGCGGCGGGAGGAGTTTTTAAGCCGTATTCCCCAGAAGCGCTTCGGCGATGTGGAGGATATAAGCGGTATCGTGGTATTTCTGGCCAGCGCGGCCTCCGATTATGTAAACGGGGCGGTCATTCCGGTAGACGGCGGCTTTACGGGCAGATAGACGATAAAGGGGAGGTATGCGAAGCATGAAAGTACTTGTAACGTCAAGATCCTTTGGACAGGTTGGAACAGAAGCTCTTTCTGTATTGGAAGGCGCAGGGATCCAGATGACACGCCTGGTGGATGATTATACGGATGAAAAGTTTGCCGAGACCATCCCGGAATACGACGCCTTGATCATCGGCGCGCACAAATTTCCTGCGGAAGTCATGGAACGCTGCGGGCGCCTGCAGATTATAGCGAAGCATGGAGCGGGGCTGGACAATATTGATTTGGAAGCGGCCAAACGACTGGGAATTACCGTGACGAACGTACCTGCCACCAATGCGAACGCGGTGGCGGATCTGGCGGTGGCCCATATGCTGAACCTGTGCAGAGGTGTCTCCGCGGCTTCCTGGGGTGTGAAAAACGGAGTGTGGAAGGTGTACATAGGAAGGGATATGTACGCGAAGACCCTCGGACTGGTCGGCTTTGGAAATATTGCGAAGAATGTAGCCCGCCGCGCCAGAGGCTTTTCTATGAAAGTTCTTGCTTATGATCCTTATATTACGGAGGTCCCGGAGGAGTTTCAGGATTATGTCGCCATAGCAAGCCTGGACGAGGTATGCGCGAAGTCGGATTTTGTGTCTGTTCATGTGCCGCTGACGGACGAGACCAGGAATATGTTTGACCGGAAAAGACTGGATATGATGAAGACAGGAGCTTTTCTGATCAATACCAGCAGAGGCGGCATCGTGGAGGAGCAGGCCTTATTTGAGGTATGTAAGGAAGGAAAGCTGGGAGGAGCGGCCCTGGACGTAGTAGAAACGGAACCCCTTCCGGCGGACAGCCCCTTGCTTACCTTAAGCAATATAGTCGTTACGCCGCACATAGGCATGTATTCCTATGAGGCTGTAAACGCTGTTTCCGTGACCTGTGCGGAAAATGTAGCGAAAAAACTTGGCGGGGAGACGCCCCGGTTTGTTGTGGTCTGATTTTTCTTGACGAAATTGGGAAATTACGTATAATGAAAATGAAAGCTACGGCAGCAATGCAGGAGAAGATGTTATGGGAACAAGGGATAAACCAATAAAAAAAGGAAAACTGTCGGAGATTGTTGTGGAGCGGCTGAATGCGCAGATACGTTCCGGGGAGCTCAAGTCCGGAGAAAAACTGCCTACCGAACGGGCGCTGGCGGAGAGTATGGGGGTAAGCCGTACTGTGATCCGTGAAGCGATCCGGCTCATGGTGGACAAGAATATCCTGGAGCTCAGGAACGGACGCGGCTATGTACGCCAGCTCACCTTCGATGAGATTGTAACAAACATCTGCGGAAGCATTGTGCCTGGACAGATTTCCCTGTTGGAAATTATGGAGGTTCGTACGGTATTAGAACTCTATATCGTTAAAAAAGCTGCGGAAAACATTACAGAGCAGCAGATAGAGGAGCTCCAGGAGAGTATCGACAAGATGGATCAGCTTATGAAGGAAGGCGACAAGGGTTCTGTGGAAGAAAGCGCGTTTCACAGAGGTCTTGCCGAGGCTGCGGGGAACAGCGCTCTAAAAAGTATCTATGTTCTCTGTGAAGAATTATTTAACAGTACTCAGCACTTTACCTGGAAGGGCGTGCAGTCTGTGCATGGAGCGCCCAATACGGCTGTGGCGGATCATCAGGCGATTCTTGACGCGCTTAAAGAGCATAATGCGAACCGGGCCGAGCTTTTAATGCAGGCGCATATGGACTATGCCAAAAAGAATCTGGAACGTCTTTATGAGAGCCGGAATCAAAAGGCGGAATAACTGAATGTTGCAAAGACATTTTAGTAATCTTAAGAGCAGGAGGAATAGAGATGTTTGAATTTCTGAAAAAAGAAGAAACTGAAATTGTAGCGCCCGTAGACGGAACTTGCATTCGCCTGGAGGATGTGCCGGACGATGCCTTTGCTTCCGGAAAAATGGGTCCCGGATTTGCGATCCGGCCGACAGGAGAAGAAGTGGTTTCTCCGGTGGAGGGCGAGATTATCATGATTCCGGAGACGTATCATGCCTTTGGAATTCAGACCAAAAACGGCGAGGAAGTGCTGGTACACATTGGTTTGAATACAGTTTTGCTGCTTGGGGAGGGCTTTAAGGTTCTTGCGAACCAGGGCGATGCTGTAAAGGCGGGAGATCCCATCATCCAGTTTGACAAGGCTCTGATCGAGAGTAAGGGAAAAGATGTGACAACTATCGTTACCTTTACGTCGGGCAGCGTGAAGAAGGTAGAGCTGGATTGCTACGACAAAGAGGTAAAAGCCGGACAAGTGCTGGTGAAATAAATGTTTCAGTCAGTTGCTTCCCTGACGGATACAGGCATGTTTTGCCTGTTGGGGAAGGAATAGATATAGGCGGCCGCCTGAGCGAGTGAGGATGTTCAGGCGGCTGCTTATTTTTATGATATTGTTTATTGCGGCCAGAATTTTTCCAGGGAAGGCAGCAGCCGTCCCGCATAAATCTCCCGAAGCAGGGAGTCCAGCTTCCGCATACAGGAACAGGTCTGAGAGACAGAAAGCAGACCGGATTCCAGAGCCTCGGCCACCTCGTCCAGATCGACGACGCGGATTTCGCCGGAAGGATAAAGAAGAACGTCTGCCAGCAGATCCGTGAATACATAGGAATCTTCCGCCGCATCGTAAGTATAGTCGATAATATCGCAGTACCAGCAGATGAGCTGGTCTTCGTGATCGAGAAAACGGCTTATTTTCCAGCCTTCGTTCAGAAGATAGCAGGAGGCTCCGTGACTTAAGGTTTTTTTGGGACGAATGGTTTTCCAACGGGTAACGAGCAGGCGGTCGCTGCGCAGCAGAATTTCGTCGCTGTCCAGACGGATACATTCAGAGGGGATCAGGCGCTTCCGGTACAATACAGGTTTTTCTGACATAATGGAGCCTCCTTATATGATATGTTTTGATCCAGAAAGGGAGGAAAAAGACGCATCCCTTACGAGTTTTCGGATTCAAAATTTTTTACCAGCGTCAAGGAATCATCCTTTACAAATTCCTTTTCGGAGGAGCGGCGGTTGTAATAGGTGCGCTTATAAGTGTCCGGATCGGGCAGCAGGAGAAATTCGGAGGGTGTGCAGCCAGTGATCTCCTTGAAAACGCGGTTAAAGGTCCGGATATTATTAAAACCGCAGTTAAGCGCAATGTCCGTAATTTTCTTTTCTGTATGGCGAAGCTCATAGGCGGCCCGTTCCACGCGGACCACATTCAGGTAGGTCACGAAATTGATGCCCATAAGCTTCTTAAAAGTCTTGGAAAAATGGCTGGTGCTGAAATTCATGCGGCCGGCCGCGTATTCCAGGGTAATATTGTCGGCATAATGAATGTCGATGTAAGAGACGAGCTCCTGTAGATCGGAAAGCATCCGCGAACGCCTGTCGTCCGGAAGCGTTTCAGAATCCGTTCTGGGATGGAAGCGCTTCAGCAGAGCCCAAAAGGTCTGCAGGGAGGAGGCGACAACCTCCTGGTAAAAGGGTTCTTTCCGGGCCAGTTCCCCGGATACTGTGTCTATCAGAGAAAGCAGCCTTCCGGTCAGACCGTATCGCTCCAGTTCCTCCTTGGTAACCAGAGGAAACGTAAAGCCCGGATTCTGATAAAGCGGGCTTAAAATAGACGTATCAAATATAATGAAATCCAGGGAATTGCTCATGCCGTGGGAGTCGCTGTAATGAATGACGCCGCTCTCGCAGACAGCCAGATCTCCGGCGTGAGCCGTAAAGGTCTGGTCCGTGATGCTTAAGCGGCAGCTTCCGGAACGCACATAGATAAGCTCGATCTCCTTGTGCCAGTGTGCAAGAAAACCAATATCTTCGTAATGGGAATGCCAGACCATAAAATCGGAATCATAATTACGGATTTCATGAAAAGCTTTCATAATATTTGTATCTCCTCAATAGTCTGCCCTGTTAATTAAGGGTAAAATTGGGCGTAAATGATAAAAAAATATGTTGGATATAGGAAAAGTATATCAATTAGCACAAAAAATGTCCATATAAGAATCGAAAATTACGTGCAATTTTCTCGGAGGTGTTATATAATAAGGGCATCGGAAACGGAAAGAAAAGGAGGGTATTTAAAGTGGCAAACAAAACACTCACCGGAAGTTATCCCGCAATCGGCATCCGTCCGGTTATCGACGGAAGAACCGGCCCCATGAAGCTGAGATCTGGTCTGGAGGATCAGACGATGGCTCTGGCTCAGGCCGCAAAGAAATTATTTGAAGAAAACCTTCGTTATTCTGACGGATCACAGGTAAAGGTTGTGGTCGCAGATACAACGATTGGCCGCGTGCCGGAATCAGCGGCATGCGCAGAGAAGTTCCAGAAGGAAGGCGTAGCGATCACGCTGACTGTTACACCGTGCTGGTGCTACGGCTCTGAGACTATGGACATGGATCCCCTGACTATCAAGGGCGTATGGGGCTTCAATGGAACAGAGCGTCCGGGCGCCGTGTATCTGGCATCCGTTCTGGCTACTCATGCACAGAAGGGCCTTCCGGCCTTCGGAATCTACGGACATGAGGTTCAGGATCGTGACGATGTGTCCAACATTCCTGAGGATGTAAAGGAGAAGCTGCTCCGCTTTGGCCGCGCTGCCATCGCAGCCGCTACAATGAAGGGAAAATCCTATCTCCAGATCGGTTCCATGTGTATGGGAATCGGCGGATCGATTATCGATCAGGCGTTTATGGAGGAGTACCTTGGAATGCGCGTAGAGTCTATCGACGAGGTAGAGATTCTTCGCCGCATGGAGGAAGGTATCTACGATCATGAGGAATATGAGAGAGCTCTGGCATGGACGAAGGAGCACTGCAAGGAAGGCCGCGATGACAATCCGGATTTCGTGAAGTTCAATCGCGAGCAGAAGGACAAGCAGTGGGAGTTCACCATCAAGATGTACTGCATCATCAAGGATCTGATGAAGGGCAACAAGAATCTGCCGCCGCAGTTTGACGAGGAAATGCTCGGTCACAATGCCATCGCAGGCGGATTCCAGGGACAGCGTCAGTGGACAGACCATTGGCCGAACTGCGACTATCCGGAAGCTGTTCTGAACTCCTCCTTCGACTTTGAAGGCAAGAAGGAGCCGATCATTCTGGCTACTGAGAACGACGTACTGAACGGCCTTGGAATGCTGTTCATGAAGCTTCTGACTAACCGCGCCCAGATCTTCGCAGACGTTCGTACCTACTGGTCACCGGAAGCTACGAAGCGCGTGACAGGCTATGATCTTGAGGGATATGCAAAAGAGAACGGCGGTATCATCCATCTGCTGAACTCCGGCGCTGCCTGCCTGGATGCCTGCGGCGAGTGTACAGACGAAGAAGGCAACCATGTAATGAAGCAGTGGTGGGATGTAACGGATGAAGACATCAAGAAGATGACCGACGCTACCGTATGGTGCGAGGCTGGCTTCGACAACTTCCGCGGAGGCGGATTCTCCTCTCACTTCACCACGAGAGCAGAGATGCCGGTTACCATGATCCGTCTGAATCTTGTAAAGGGACTTGGACCTGTGATGCAGATCGCAGAGGGCTGGACCGTGAAGCTGCCGGATGAGGTATCCGACGTTCTTATGGAGAGAACGAACCCCACATGGCCCTGCACATGGTTCACACCGCGCTGCACAGGCGAGGGCGCTTTCAAGAGCGCATATGATGTAATGAACAACTGGGGCGCAAATCACGGCGCAATCAGCTACGGCCACATCGGCGCAGACCTGATTACCCTGTGTTCCATGCTGAGAATTCCGGTTTGCATGCACAACGTACCGGAGGAGAAGATCTTCCGTCCGGCTGCATGGAACGCATTCGGAATGGACAAAGAGGGACAGGATTTCCGCGCATGCGCGACCTACGGACCGCTGTACCGGACAATGAGATAAGAGAGTGTTAAGATAGAGATATATCAAAGAGGAGCCGCTGCGAAACAGACGCGAGGACGTCTGGGAGCAGCGGTTCCTCTTTTGTATCCGGAAAGATTCTGCCCTTACAAAAGGCTTGACACAAAAAGTTTCTTTTTTTATTATTTTTTCTATAAACGACAGACGATTCAGGAGAGCATTATGGACGTAGAAAAACTTTTAACACAGGTGAAAAATAACGAAATCACCATAGAACAGGCGGAAAAGCAGCTTAAAAATCTTCCCTACGAAGATCTGGGCTTTGCCAAGCTCGATCATCACAGGAAGGTGCGGCAGGGTTTTGAAGAAGTGGTGTACTGTCAGGGAAAGGCAACCGATCATCTGGTGAGAATCTATCAGACGCTCACGGCGGAGGGGATCGATGTGCTGGGGACCAGAGCCAGCCGCGAGCAGTACGAGGCTGTGCATGAGGCTGTTCCGGAGGCTGTATGGGACGAAATTTCCCGGATTCTGAAGGTGGAAAAGAGGGAAAAGGAGCATATCGGACGGATCGTGGTCTGCACGGGGGGGACGGCTGACGTGCCTGTAGCGGAGGAGGCCGCGCAGGTCGCGGAGTTTTTCGGCACAAGGGTTACGAGACTTTTTGACGTGGGAGTGGCCGGGATCCACAGGCTGCTGTCAAATCTGGAGACCTTCCATGGAGCGAGCTGTGTGATCGCGGTGGCAGGTATGGAAGGAGCCCTGGCCGGAGTCGTGGCCGGACTTGTGGACGTGCCTGTGATCGCCGTACCCACTTCCGTGGGCTACGGGGCCAGCTTCGGCGGTCTGTCGGCTCTTCTTACGATGCTGAATTCCTGCGCCAACGGGATCACGACGGTCAATATTGACAATGGCTACGGCGCCGCCTATGTGGCGACGCAGATCAACCGTCTGGCCTGCGGTCAGATAAGTCATGACAGGTAAGAGAGGACGGCGTTCAGAAGGCCTGCAAGGAGCATTACCCAGACGGGGTTCATTTTGAATTTTCTCAGCAGCAGGACGCAGACACCAAAGATCGCTACCAGGGTCCAGTTGGTATCCGCAAGCGTGACAGAGGCGCCCTCTCCCCAGAAGGCGGAGACAAGAATGGAGATCCCTGCGGAGGCGATCATTGCGACGACAGCCGGACGCAGAGAATTCAATACGCTTTGCAGGGCGTCCAGATTCTGGTATCGGAGATACAGTCTTGCGATCAGAGTGACAATGACGCAGGAGGGGAGAATACAGCCAAAGGTGGCGGCCAGAGCTCCCGGTACTCCCGCTATCTTGATTCCCACGAAAGTAGCTGCGTTGATGGCAATGGGCCCCGGCGTCATTTGAGAGATTGTGATCAGATCGGTAAATTCACTCATGCCAAGCCAGCCGTGAACCGTTACAATCTGTCCCTGGATAAGGGGAAGAGCGGCGTAGCCGCCGCCGAAGCTGAACAGTCCGATTTGCAGAAAGCTCAAGAAAAGTTCAAGACAGCTCATGTATCCTGCCCTCCTTTTCCGGATTTGCCATGCAGCCAGGTTCTCAAAACGCCTATCAGGCCGCAGGCGAGCACGATGTAGACGACGTTGATCTGAAAGATACAGGCGGCTGTAAAAGCAGCGATGAGAATGGTTACGGAGGCGGCGCTTTTGCTCTGAAAGACGCCGCATGCCATTTCGTATACGACGGAGGCAATGACCGCCCCGACTCCGGCCTGCATTCCCTCCAGCATTTTGCCGATAAGCAAATTGCTGCGAAAAGCGGCATAAAAGACAGAAATCAGAGATATGATGACGAAGGGCGGTATAATCGTGGCAATGATAGCCGTGACGGCTCCGACAAGGCCGGCCAGCTTGTAGCCCACCACAATGGCTCCGTTGACGGCGATGGCTCCGGGAGCCGACTGGGCGATAGCGGTCAGATCCAGCATTTCATTTTCTTCAATCCAGTGGTACTCATCCACAAATTTTTTCTTCAGAAGCGTTACAATGACGTAACCTCCGCCAAAGGTAAAGGCGCTTAAGTAAAGCGTAGAGAGGAACAGCTTTGCAAGAACTTCTCTTTTGACTTTCATTTTCTGTCGTTCTCCTTTTTTCTTTCCTTGTGTCTGTTCTGGTTTCAGTATATCCAGTCTTGATCCGTATGTAAAATAGTATTATTCTATTAAAAGAATACGGTTTTTCTATATTCGTGCCAGGCACAGGCAAAATATTGATAGAGCCGCCTGCAAATACAAGTTGAAAACACATGATTTGAGAGGAGAATATATGGGTGATAAAAATACATTATATCTGGAGTGCCGTTCCGGGATCAGCGGGGATATGACGGTGGCGGCTCTCCTTGATCTGGGCGCCACAGAGGAAAATCTTCGGCGGACGCTTGCAAAGCTTCCGGTAGGAGGCTATGAGATCAGGATAGAGAAAGTCCGCAAGAACGGGTTGGAGGTCTGTGATTTTGATGTGATTCTTGGAGAGATGAGACATGAAGATCATGTGCATGAAGGCCATACGCATGAAGGGCATATGCATGAAGGCCATAACCATGTGGAGGAAGCTCATGGAGAACATGAGCACGCGCATATGCACCGCACCTGGAAAGATATAGAACAGATTTTAAAGGAGGCGGACTTAAAGCCGCGTGTTCTTGAGCTGGCTATGAGAATGTTTCAGTCTGTGGCGGAAGCGGAGGGAAAGGCCCATGGCTGTCCTCCGGAAAAGGTGCATTTTCATGAAGTAGGGGCTGTGGATTCTATCGTGGACATTGTGGGGACGGCGGCTTGCCTGGAGGAGCTTGGAGTGGAGAAAATCCTTGTCTCAGATCTCTGGGAGGGAAGCGGCCATGTACATTGCCAGCACGGTATTTTGCCGGTGCCTGTCCCGGCAGTGCTGGAGATAGCGGCGGCCCATGGCCTGACTCTGCGGCAGACAGAGCAGCAGGGTGAGATGGTAACGCCTACCGGAGCGGCCATCGCGGCTCTCTCTGAGGGACGTCAGCCGGAGCGGTTTACCGTAAAACGGGTAGGACTGGGAGCCGGGAAAAGAGAATTTCCAAAGGCAAATATTCTGCGCGCCATGCTGATAGAGGAGGAGCCTGCCGATGATCTCTGGTTGCTGGAGAGCAATATTGACGACTGCACGGGGGAAGCCATGGGCTATGCTATGGACTGTCTGCTGGAAGCGGGCGCAAGGGATGTATTTTTTACGCCCATTTATATGAAGAAAAACCGTCCGGCCTATAAGCTTTCCGTACTTTGCGACGAGGAACAGATTCGGGAAATGGACGAGATCCTGTTTCGGGAGACGACGACGATTGGCGTACGCCGTTGCCGGGTAAAGCGGGATATTCTGAAGCGGCGGTTTGCGGAGGCAGAGACGCCCTGGGGAAAGGCACGCGTGAAGATATGCGTGCTTCCGGATGGCACAGAGGTTTTCTATCCGGAGTATGAGAGTGTGAAGGAACTGGCCCGTAAAACAGGAAAATCCTACCAGGAGATCTATCGGACCGTAAGGGAAGCCCGGTTGGCTGAAGACGGCAAGTCACGGGAGTAAAGAAAAGGATGGCGCCTTGAGGCGCTGTCCTTTTTAATGAAAGACAGGATATATTTTTCTTTATTTTCTGGATTAACAGGCAATCGCCACGCAGGGCAGGATATAATGGGGATTGCAATGTTTTTACGGAAGGAGAAGGAAAAATGTATCAAAAAATCAAAACCACAGATGAAAATGGAAACCTGATCACGCTGAGGTATGCGGCAGAGAAGTGGCTGGAGGAGAGGCGCCTGTTTGTAAAGCCTTCCACATATGCCAGATATATACATACTCTGCGGATTCATATTTTGCCTCATCTGGAACACGAATGTATTGGGGAACTGGATACCGGGAGGCTGAATCTTTATCTGCAGATGCTGCTGAGCGAGGGGAGAATCGACAAAAAGGGAGGTCTTGCGCCTAAAACGGTATATGATATTTATGTGATAGTCAAGGCAATTATCCGCTTTGCGGAGGAAAATTATCAGATCTCCGGTTATCTTCCGCGTACTTCAAATTTGTGGAAAAGAGGTTCTCATGTAACGGTAATGGACGTGCCTTCCAGGGTAAAGCTGGAGACGTTTCTTTTGTCAAATACCGCGAATCCCTGCTGTCTGGGGATTCTGCTTTGTTTGTACACAGGGATGCGGCTTGGAGAAATCTGCGCTTTGAAATGGGAAAATATCCACCTGGAGGGTGGTTTTATACGAATTGCTTCCACCCTGCAAAGAATTCAAAACGTAGAAGACGACAGCGGGAAAAAGACACGGATCATCTGCAGCCCGCCCAAAAGCCGGGCTTCCAGCCGCGAGATACCTCTTCCCGGTTTCCTGCTGAATATTTTAAGGCTTTATCCTCCAAAATCTGATTTAAATTTATATTTTCTTACGGGTACCTGTCGCTTTGTCGAGCCCAGAACCTATCAGAACTGCTTCAAAAGCTATCTCAAGCTCAACCAACTTCCCGATATAAATTTTCATGCGCTGCGTCATACTTTTGCCACGCGCTGTGTTATAGCAGGAGTGGACATTAAATCTTTGAGTGAAATTCTGGGACATTCCAGCGTCCAGATGACGCTGAACTATTATGTGCATCCTTCCCTTGAGGACAAACGCAGACAAATAGAGCTGATTAGCCAGTATATGTAGAGAGTTTTAAGCAGGGGACCGGCTTCTCGGCGGCCCCCTGACATTAATCCTTATGATTGCGGAAGTACCCGCCGAAAATGGCAATGATTTCTCGCGGATACGGCATTTGGTGGCTCCAGGAACGGCAGCCGCTCATTTGGACGAGCAGTTCCTCCCCGCCGTTTTTCATCATAATGTTTCGTATGGTTCTGATATTTCTTTCAACATTTTCTGCTTTGGTGTCAAATTCAGCAGCTATTCTTGTGTAAAGTCCTTTTTGAAGATTTTGAAGAAGGTCAGGTTCCTGCACAACCAGCTCAACGGCACGGATAAAATAGGCGTATCCCAGATAATGCTGGAAGACACCGACAGAGTGAAGAAAGTACGGAAGCTTTTGTTTCATTCTATAGAATCTCCTCTTTTGTATAATAAAATGACGATGCAGTTCTAATTAAATTATAACTGGTATAGACAAAATTGGTATATTATAGACAATAAAAGACAAAAATAGACATGACAGCTAAAAAATCTTGTTAAATTTCATGAAACAGAATAATGGAACAGCAAAGCCAAGGAAAAAACAGCTGATGAAAGGAATCGAGGATAGACGCGGTAAAAGCAAAGTTTATTTTTATGCTCTGTTTTTGCTGGGGAATTTCGGGCCAGAGAGTTTTTCCTGGAAATCATGAAGCTTGCCGCATTTCCGGAGGAAGTGTTAGACGAAATGGCGCTGGGGCAATATGATTCCTGTGCAGACGAGATGTTTCTTTACAGGGAGGGTAACCGCAGATTCTGAGTTTCCCCGCTGAATACGATTGAATGCTGTAGAAATCTACGTTGAATTTTACAGCTTTTTGTGTATAATATAAGTAGCAGAAACAATATAAAATCAAGGAAGGAGCTGAAAGAATATGGCAAGTATTTTACCAGTATCTGATTTGAGAAATTATAACGAAGTCCTAAAGAACTGTCGCAAAGGCGAACCTGTATATCTCACCAAGAATGGAAGGGGGCGTTTTGTGGTTATGGATTTTGAAGACTATGAGCGTGATCGTGCGGAAAAGAAGCTTTTGATGAAGCTGCAGGAAGCCGAAGATGCAGTGAAAGACGGCGAAGGCTGGCTTAATCTGGATGAACTGAAGGCGCTTGTGGGGGAATAAGATGTTAAAATTGCGGATTAACCCGATTGTTGCAAATGATCTTAAGAATATTCGGGAGTACATTGCTGAAGACAACGAGGAATATGCGGTAAAAACCATAAAGGAAATCTACGATAAATTTGAGAATCTTCAGATGTTTCCGGGAATGGGCTCAGATCTTTCCAAACGAGTCAGCTTTCGGACAGACTATAAGTATGCAATATGGGAGAATTACGTGATTATTTACAAGGTGGGGAATGAGTATGTAGAGATTTATCGTGTGGTCAACCGCTATCAGGATATTACAAGAATCTTTGACTGATAACAGAAATTTGAATTGTACGGATAAACAGCCAGGAAAGTGAGTATACCTGGGGCGTGGGCGCAGACATGATTATGGGAAATTTTGGACGGTTATATTTGCACCCCCTCCAGCTTCCTTTCCACTGTCAGCTGAAACAGCAGTGTTCGTTTTTGAAATATATTGGAAAATGGCGTTCTGTTCCTCCTCTGTCACATTCTCTGCAAGTATTTCTTTCCGCAAAAGAAGCGGAACTGATCTGAATGGGTACGCCGGATTGATACTTCTGCAGCGTGTCAGCACAGAGTCTCACCTGCTCGTCAAATACGGCGTTGACTGCCGTTTGTGTAACCAAAACCACTTCCTTTCCTTAAAATTCCCTATTGATTGTGATTTATTCCCGCAGCAAGCTGATGGGGGATTTAACTTAACTGCCAGGGCGAGACTTAATAGATGTGCGGATCCAGCTGCATGGAAGATTATTTAAATGTCTTGGTAATATCCCGTCTTTGACAGTTTAGAAGAGAAAAAATGGCTATACCCTTGATTTTATAAGGGTTGTAGCCATTTTCCTTTTTGTAACGATATGTGCTATATTTTCGTTGATTCCTGTTTTAACTGTTTCGTTTCTTTAATGATAGTCCGCATAGATGATTTTGTGATAAATTCATAATCTAAAGTGGGCTTTGATACGGTCATCCCTCCGGACGTATACCGGGTGTGCTTCAAATTCTGTTTTCATGATCCGAAAGTTTTCTTCGATTTCCCGGCGCTGTCTGTTGATCTTTAAAATCTCACCGACATCCCCCTCCAGATTTGTAATGACGGCATAAAACCCATCATACGTTCTCTGTCCATGCGGAAACGCAAAGAAATATGAATTCTGTTGCTTGAATAAACTGAAAAAATTGCTGAAAGTTATAGCGTAGGGAAGGGGAAGCTGCAAACAAGCAGTTGCCGCTTCTCTTGTTTTATGCTATGATGTTCAGGAAGAAAAAGGCTTAATTCGGTATATCTATGTCCAAAATGCACAGAAGGGATGACGGAGCATATGACTAAAAAAATTGCAGTTGCAGGACTGGGATATGTGGGGCTGTCCAATGCTGTGCTTTTGGCGCAGCATAATCAGGTCAAAGCGCTGGATATTTCGGAAGAAAAGGTAAGACTGATTAATGAGAGAAAGTCTCCGATTGTTGATGCAGAGCTTCAGGATTATCTGGAAAATAAAAAGCTTGATCTGGAAGCAGTGCTGGATCCGGCTGCAGCGTATCAGGATGCGGATTATATCATTGTGTCTACACCCACAAATTATGACCCCAAGCTGAACAGCTTCAATACAGATTCCGTGGAAACTGTTGTGGAACAGGCGCTGGAACTTAACAAGGAAGCTGTGATTGTGATTAAATCAACGGTACCGGTAGGATTTACGGCGGCTCTGTGCAGGAAGTATGAGACAGACAGGATTGTTTTCACACCGGAATTTTTGCGGGAAGGACATGCTCTTTATGATAATCTGTATCCTTCCAGAATCATTGTCGGCATGGATTCGGACAAGAGAGAATGGAAGGAAAAGCTCCGAATTTTTGTTGAGCTTTTAGAACAGGGAGCGATAAAGAAAGAGATTCCTGTCCGGTATATGAACCTGACAGAAGCGGAGTCCGTAAAGCTTTTTGCCAATACGTATCTTGCAATGCGCGTAGCGTTTTTTAATGAACTGGACACATATGCCGAAGTGAGAGGACTGGACAGCAGGCAGATCATAGAGGGAGTCTGTCTGGATCCAAGAATTGGGGATCATTACAACAACCCCTCTTTTGGCTATGGAGGTTATTGTCTTCCCAAGGACACAAAGCAGCTTCTTGCAAATTATCAGAATGTTCCCAGCAATATTATGGCGGCCATTGTGGAAGCGAACCGTACACGAAAAGACTTTATCGCGGACCGTGTTCTTACAATGGCAGGATATTACGGGTATGGCGAAAACAATGAATATGACAGCGCGCAGGAAAAGCAGATTACGATAGGCGTTTATCGTTTGACCATGAAAGCCAAGAGCGATAATTTTCGGCAGAGCAGTATCCAGGGAGTTATGAAACGCATAAAGGCGAAAGGAGCCGTAGTCGTTATCTATGAGCCGATTCTGGAAGACGGAAGTACCTTTTTTGGCAGCAGAGTAATCAACGACTTAGAGAAATTCAAGAATATGTGCGACGCGGTCATTGCCAACCGTTATCATGCAGAGCTTGACGACATTCGGGATAAGGTATATACAAGAGATATTTATTTCAGAGATTAAAGAAAAGTACAGAAAGCAGGATATGATGGAATGATAGAAAAAATAAGAGAAAAAGAGAAATTTATTTATGCAGCGAGCCTGATTGTACTGCTGGCGTTTTTTACACAGCTTTTTAACTTCCCGAATAAACTGGCAGTTGGGTGTATGTTTCTCATCTGCGCAGTTTATTTTCTTATGCGGAAAAAGGTCGTTATCGGACTGCGGGAAATACTGTTGTTTTTCACGATGCTGACCTATATCTGGTTTTCGGGCAGACGGAATCTTACGGGAATCTCTATTGTTCTGCTTCCGCTTTTGGCTCAGATGACAGGTCAGTATCTGATGAATGGCGGGGAGAAAGACACGGACAGAGAGAAACGGGTCTGGATACTGCTGGGAGTATTTGTCATTGGCTATACGATTCATGCTGTACTGAACGCAAAGATCTTTTTGGATATGGGACCGGATTATCAGGGACGGTACTGGCTGGATTTCTGGACAAGTGTAGACACGCCGGCCACACAGCATAACATTTATTTTCTGCCGGTTCTGGCGGTGGTCTTTCCGGCAATATTGTATATTATGAAGCAGAAAGCGGTATGTATCGTCGCGTTGGCAGCGGCGGCGTTTTCTATTTGGTTTTCTGCGATAAGCCAGTCGCGCACTCCCCTCGTTATATTTGCGCTCGTATTTGTGTGGGGAATTCTTCTTTGGGTTATTTTTCACAGACGGGATCAAAAAGCAAGGAAGATCATGCTGATAGGAGCAGTGGTAATCCTGGCGGCAGTTGCGGCGGGAGCTGTGTTTGTATGGTTTAATTTTGATACGATACAGACGACGCGTATTTACACGACCCTTCACAGAGACGGCGGAATTCTTCACAATGTAAGATTTGAAGCCCAGCGAAACGTAATTAGACAGTTATTTGACTATCCCTGGGGCGGATACCAGATGGATCTGGTAGTGCTTGAAATGGCGCATAATATATGGCTCGACACTGCGAAAGCGGGAGGACTGCTGCCGTTTGTCGGGCTGGTGATATATACCTTGCTGGCCATTTATGATATGGTTAAATTGCTGAAAAATGCAAATGTATCGTCAGCGTTAAAATATGTCATCAGCAGCTTATGGGCAGCTTTGATGCTTTATTATATGGTTGAGCCGGCCCTGGAGGCGACAGTACAGTTTATTGTTCCGTGGACGTATATGAATGGAATTGTTTATATGCTTGGTAAAACGGGAACCCAAATTGACGAGTAATTACTAGGAGAAAATAATAAAAGAATTAACTGTTTTCAAAACAGATAATCAAAATAGGAAAACGAAATGAAAGAGAAACTTAAAAGGATCAAAATTCTTTATAGCAGTTATATATTTTTGAAAGATCATGTGTTGTGTTTTATATCGCATTTTTCACCAGTACTGGTTAGTAAGATACGATACAGACAGATTGTTGGGAAAAAGTTGGATTTGAAACATCCGAAAGAATTTAATGAAAAGCTGATGTGGCTTAAACTGCATACCTATTATAAGAATCCGCTGATCATTCAATGCGCGGATAAGGTCCGGGTACGGGAATATGTACGAGATTGTGATTGTCAGGAGATCCTGACAAATATAATAGGGGTATATGATAAACCAGAGAAGATTCCATGGGAAACATTGCCGGAGAAATTTGTATTAAAATGTAATCATGGGGCTGGATATAATATTGTCTGCAATGATAAAAAAATATTAGACATACAGAAAACCATAAAGCAGCTTCGCAAGTGGCTTAGAACAGATTATTCCCTGAAATATGCAGAAGTACAGTATCATAGCATAAAGCCCCTGATTCTCTGTGAACAGTTTCTTGAGCCGGAGCAGGGAAATGTCCCTGATGATTATAAAGTTTATTGTTTTAATGGGAGAGCGGAATGTATTATGGTCTGTCAGGGCCGGGACAGCGGAAACTGTAGATTTTATTTTTTTGATCGGGAATGGAACTGGCTTAAATGGGACATTGGAGAAGAGAAAGTGCAGAGCGTGAATTGCAGAAAGCCAGAATGTTTGGAGAAGCTTCTTTATTATGCGGAAAAGCTGTCAAAGGGCTTTCCGTTTGTTAGAATGGACTTTTATATCATCGGGACTCAGATATTTTTTGGCGAAATGACATTTACGCCCTGCGCCTGTCTGGATACAGATTATACGGAACTGGGTAATAGGGAGTTAAGTAAAAGACTTCAGATTTATTAAAGGATTCAAATGTAAGAATATGACTAATAATTCATCGCTGCTTAAAAGATTTGTAGGTAATACGGGCTGGATGATGTTTCGCAATATCTATTCCATGCTGGTTTCTTTAATTGTGGGTTCATTATCTGCCAGATTTCTGGGCCCCTCAAACTATGGGCTTTTGACCTATGGAAGCTCGATTATTTCTTTTTTTACTACCGTATCCCGGCTGGGTATGGATTCAGTGGTGGTGGCGGAACTCGTAAGGAACCCGAAAAAAGAAAACGTATATTTGGGAACGGCATTTGGTATGCGTTTTGTAACCTCCATCTTGTCTTTTTTAGCTATATGGGGCTTTGTAATTGTTTTGGAACCGGATGACACGTTGCTCCAGCTAGTGACATTACTTCAGGCCACAGCAATTATTTTTCAGAGTACCGAGGTTTTTTATTATTGGTTTGAAGCCAAAATGGAAATGAAATATGTGACCTTGGCGAGCATGGCAGCATTGACGGTTACCAGCATATGGAGAATCGCACTTCTGGCAGGACAGGCCGGAGTACAGTGGTTTGCCATGTCGGCGTCCATTTCTGCTTTGGTTTGTGGAATCTGTATCGGTATTTCTTTTGTAAAAAAGGCAAGACTGCGCTTGAAATTTGTATGGCAGGAAGGAAAGCGCATATTAGGAAAGAGTTATCATTTTATTATCAGTGGGTTGGCGGTTACGCTGTATACCCAGTTGGATCGCATTATGCTGGGAAAAATGGTGGATGATACGGCGGTAGGCCTGTATGGCGCCGCAAGTACGCTGGCAGTTATGTGGGAGTTTGTGCCTAGCAGCATTATGAATTCGGCAAATCCTATATTGCTGAAATTGCATGAGGAGGATAAAGAGAAATTTATCACCAGATACCAGATGCTTCTGATGGGGATCACCGGATTGGGGGTTCTGGTAGGGACAGGTTTTGCTGTTTTCGCAAAATTAATCATTTTTATTTTATATGGAGAAGAATATTATGGCGCGATTCCGGCGCTGTCTATTTTAATATGGGCGACAAGTTTTTCTATGATAGGTACGGCAAGGGGAATCTGGGTTATTGCAGAAAATAAAAATAAATATCCCAAATATTTTACACTTATGGGAGCAGTCATTAACGCGACATTGAATGCCCTGGTGATTCCCAAATGGGGCTTTGTAGGAGCTTCTTTTACAACATTAATCTCAGAGATCTTCGTGTCCCTTGTGGCGCCTCTTTGCTTTTCAGAGACAAGAGAATTTTCGAGGATATATTTTGGCGGTTTTAAGAAGATTCCGTTGTTTTTGCAATATATGAGAGAAAATATATTAAAAAGGGGTAAATAATGTTGGGGATATGGAAGATTAAAAGGTATATAAAAAAACAATTAGGTAAAATAAAGAATAAAGGAAAAGTTAAAATGGACAGGGATGTTTACATCGATCCGTTTACTGTATTTGAAGGAAAAAATAGTGTGGGTGCTGGTACTAATCTACAATATTGCCATATTGGCTTTGCCTCGTACATTTCCTTCAATGTGGAAATGTCTTATGTAGATATTGGAAAGTATTCGTGCATTGGCCCTGATGTACGAATAATACGTGGTCAACATCCCATTAATCAAGTATCTGTTCATCCGGCTTTTTATGCATTAAAAACAGTATCAGGGTTTACTTATGTGGAGAAAGATAAGTTTAATGAGTATCGTTATGTCGATTCAAATTACGCTGTAAAGATAGGAAATGATGTATGGGTAGGAGCGGGAGTTAGTATAATGGAAGGGGTAACAATAGGAGATGGAGCGGTCATAGCAGCCGGAGCAGTTGTAGTAAAAGATGTAGAGCCATATGCCGTGGTAGGAGGAATTCCGGCAAGGATTATTAAACACCGTTTTGCTCCCAGTACTATAGAAGAACTTTTAAAATTGGAGTGGTGGAATCGAGGAGAAATGTGGATTTCAGAGCACGCGGAATTGTTTGATAATGTTGAAATGTTCTTAAGCGAAATAAAGAGAGAAGAAAAATGAGAAATTACGGAATTGTTGTCATTGGCTATAATCGAAAAAAAAGCATGGAACGCTTATTAGAAACATTGGACCAAGCGGAATATGGCAACACGAATGTACTTTTAATTATCAGTTTGGATTATGCCAATATGCCGGAAATCGTAGACACGGCAGAGAAATATGTATGGAGACATGGTAGGAAAATTGTAAATGCGTATACAGAGAAACAAGGACTGCGAAAACATATTTTGAGTTGTGGTGAATATATGGAAAAATATGATTTGGATGCAATAGCTGTCTTTGAAGATGATATTTTTCCTTCCCCAGCTTTTTTTAATTATATGTGTCAGGCAGTAGAGTTTTACAAGGATACTGAGGAGATTGCTGGAATTTCATTATATACGCATTTGTGGAATGTCAATTATCAGCATCCTTTTCAGCCATTGCCCAGTAAATATGATACGTTTTTCATGCAGTATGCTCAGTCATGGGGACAAATATGGCTGCCGAAACAATGGAAAGATTTTAGAGAATGGTACGAAGAAAATCATGAACCATTTTGGGAAGCTGAAGGAGTTCCGTCAACAGTTTGTCACTGGAGGAATTCTTCGTGGCTGAAATATCACATTCGTTATTGCGTAGAAAAAAAGAAATATTTTGTATATCCATACGAATCCTTGGCGACAAATTTTACAGAGATAGGTACTCATAATAAATATAAGACGGCTCTGTATCAGGTTCCGTTACAAACGGACAGTCAAAAGAAGTATAATTTTGCGTCATTAGAAGACTCTCAGGCTGTCTATGATGCTTTTTTTGAAAATGAACGTATAGCTCAGGATTTGAATCTGTCTCCCGATGATCTTTGTGTTGATTTGTATGGCAGTAAACCCGTGCCAGTAGAAAAGAAATACTGGCTTACTACAAGAAAAGAGGATTACAGAGCTATAAAAACTTACGGATTGTCTTTAAGGCCGCAGGAGTTAAATATAAAACTGGATGTTTCAGGAAAAGAGATAAAACTGTATGATCTTGAAATACCTGAAAAAAATAGGGACAAGACATTATCTATGTATCAGTATTTTGATTATTATTATCGCCTCACGCACGCAAAGTGGAAGGCGTTAGTAGTTCTTTTGCTGGAGAGGATACTTATAAGACTAAAAAGATAAAACGCTGATATTTATATATGTGGGGCCATGGTAAAGTATTGATATTTGAGTTTCAGAAGAATGGTAAAAATCTTGAATAAATAGAGGAATTAATAATATGGACAAAACTGTAATCCAATATCGAATGAAATGGGCAGGAAGAAGGATAAAGAGAAAAATTACAAAGAAAAAATTGGAATAACAGACGTATGCTGGCTTGGTAGGAATAAAGTGCTTTTAAAATTAAAGAAGGGACTGCTTTTAATGTATGAAAATTATGTATGTCGATACCAGTATAAACGGGCATCATCTACTGTATTTAAATCATCTTTTGCAGGCAGTATCGGACGATAGCTTTGCTGTTTTGCCGGAACTCACGGACAAGATTCAAGGCCGAATACGTACAGCAGGGAATGGCTCTGTTCGTGGATTTGAGGAGTACGGCAGTTGGATGAAAGAACTTCGCGGAATTGCTGTGGAGGAGAAGCCAGATATTATTCATTTTTTGGATGGAGACAGTATAATGCGTCACTTGGGGAGGGGATTTGCAAGATTTAGAGATTCTGGGATAGTGATTACTTTTCACCATCTGTTCAAAGGGAAAATGCGTGAAATTAGTATGAAAAGAATGTTGCATTATGCGGATGCAGGAGTAGTCCATACAGAAAATATTTTACATCAAATAGAGAGCTTTGGATGTGACAATGTAAAATGTGTACCTTATCCGTGTTTTCTCGACACAGTTCCTGAAACTAGTGGAGCATATCGGAATGAACCGCCGATACTGCTTGCGTTGGGAGGAACGCGGTATGATAAGGGACTGGATATTCTTTTGAATGCGTTAAAACATATAGATATCCCTTTCCGACTTATAATAGCAGGAAAATCTGAACATTTTGATGAAACATTTATACGGAATTGTACAGAAAAGTATAGAGACAGTGTAGAGATTTGTTTGCATTTTCTGGACGATGAGGAAATAAAAAGGATCTTGGAGAAATCAGATATTATTGTACTGCCTTATAGAAAGATATTTGATGGCGCTAGCGGGCCAATGTGTGAAGGGATTTATCTGGGAAAGACAATTATAGGACCGGCACATGGAAGCCTGGGCGAGATGATTCAAAAAACACATACAGGCTATACTTTTGAAAGTGAAAATGCTGAAAGTTTGTCGGAATGCATAGAGTATGCTCTAAAAAATCCTTGTATTTATGATGAAATCGCCCTCCAGGCTCAGCGCAGTCTGGATCCGAAGCTGTTTGCAGAAAAATATATGAATATATATCATGCAATAATTCACTAAGGAAGTGATGCAAATGAATTGGGCAATTTTGGTATTGTACTGTGGCGAGTCAGGAAAAGCGGGCTATTATAACAGTCAGGAGCTTGGCTTGGCGAGAGGCTTAAGAAAACACGGGATTCATGTAACCGTTGTATATCCAGACAAAAATGTTCGTAGGGAACAAGTGGAGGAAGAAGAACAGGGAATTACAATTTTGAGAATGCCTTGTCGGGTTATCGGAGTCCATGCATGCTATAAGCTTTCCTTCCTTGTAGAAAGACAGATAGATGTAGTACATTTGTGCGGTGATAATCAGTTGTATGTACCGCGAGTAATATCCTACTGCAGAAGGCATCAGATATTTTGTTATAATTATATCGGAACCGTATATAGTGATACAGAAAATGTGTGTAAAAAGTTTCTTATGAATTTTGTTTCACAGAGGAACATTCGACAGTTTCAAAAGACATATACCAGAGAAGGTAGGAAAACTTTTGGAAGAAGAAGGAGTCGTAAATGTAAAAGTCGTTCCAGTTGGGCTGGATACCTCTATAATAAAAATAGGTTCAGAAAAGAAAGAAGAACTTCGACACGCCCTTCATTTACCAAGGAATAAAAAACTTTTGTTATTTGTAGGAAGGCTGGAAACATATAAGAGACCTTGGGCTGCGGTGGAGTTATTGGAAAGAGTAGGAAGTCAATACGGACTTGTTATTATTGGAGAAGGAAGCTTACAGCAGAGGATACAGAAACAGATAAAAGAAAACGGATTGGAAGGACGGGTGTTTTATTATAGCAGGATTCCTAATATGCAGATGTATCAGTATTATGCTGCCTGCGACTATTTTGTTAATTTTAATTCGCATGAAATATTTGGAATGAGCATTTTAGAAGCCATGTATCAGGGTTGCGTTGTTCTTGCGCGGCGAGCACCTGGGCCAGAACAAATAATCGAAGATGGTGTTTCAGGCTTTTTATGCGATTCTGATAAAGAAATGGACAAGATACTGCTTGCGGATTTGCAGCTTTTGGATATGGGAGAAAAAGCGCGACAAAGAATAAAAGAACATTTTACATGGGATATAAATGCCGAGAGAATCCGACAGCAAGTACTGCAATGGTTTGACCAAAACGATTTCGGGAAAGCATAAAAAGAAAAGTTGGAGAAAAGAAATATGGGTAAAAAGCAAAGGATACTGCTTGTTCATAATTATTATAAAATTCCTGGAGGGGAAGATACGGTTGTTAACAATGAAAAACGTTTATTAGAGGAAAACGGACACTGCGTTTTCCTTTACACTCGTTCAAATAAAGAAATGGAAGATATTTCTGCTTTGCAAAAGCTTTTTCTTCCATTTTCATCCATATTTTCTTTGCGGACTTATAAAGAGATAAGAAAGTTTATTCAAAAGGAAAACATCGATCTGGTGCATGTGCATAACACTTTGACTTTGATTAGTCCATCCGTATATTATGCGGCTTTTTCGTGTGGCGTACCGGTTGTACAGACTATGCACAATTTTAGATTGCTTTGTCCGGCGGCTACCTTTGTGAGAAATGGACGTATTTGCGAAGACTGTGTGGATCAAGGTCTTGGCTGTGCGGTTCGCTACGGATGTTATCGTGGTTCAAGAGAGCAGACATTGGTAAATGCAGCGATTTTAAAACTGCACAGAATGCTTGGAACGTATCGAAAGTTATTCTATATCTGCCTTACAGAGTTTAATAAAGAAAAATTGCTTTTATTGAACCAAAAGGGAAGAAATATTGTAAGAGAACAGAATATTTTTGTAAAATCAAACTTCATATGGCGCCCTGAAATAAAGGAACCACAGAAAAAAGACCAGTATGTTTACGTCGGGCGTTTAGATGCGATTAAAGGGATAAGATTCCTTCTGGAAGCGTGGAGAGAATTTCCTGATAAAAAGCTTATAATCTGCGGGAGCGGTCCGGAGGAGGCTTGGATTAAAAAGTATATACAAGAAAACCAAATGAGTCAGGTGGAGTGCCTGGGACAGACACCTTATGAAGAAGTACTGAATATTATTGGAGAATCCAGAGCGCTTGTGATGCCGACACTTTGCTATGAAGGGCAGGGCCTGGTCTTGTTGGAGAGCTATGCAGTGGGTACTCCGGTTTTGGCAAGCGACCTGGGGAATCCGGGGAATATTACAATTTCCGGGGTGACAGGATACCATTTTACGCCTGGAGATGTGGAATCTTTAAAAGAGGCGGTAAAAAAGCTGGAAACCAAAACGGAATGGGATACAAAAAGTATTTATGAAAAGTATTATGCGCCGGAAGCCAATTATGAAAAGCTGAAGCAAATCTATGATTATGCAGGAAAAGCGGTGCATACGAGGTGCTGATATGAAAACACTCGTCATCATCACGAACATCCCGTCTCCTTACCGTGTGGATTTTTTTTACTATCTGCAGGAGAATACGAGGGAATATGAGATTCATATTTTATATGCGAGCAAAAATGAGGATAATCGTTCCTGGGAAATAAAAAAGGACAAGATCGTCAACAGTCATTTTCTCCCCTCCTGGACGCTGAAGATTCCAAAACGATATGACACAAAATATATACACATTACAAAAGGCGTCGGCGCTGTGCTGAGAGAGCTTCAGCCGGATATAGTGGTGGGTTCCGAGTATAACCCTACCATTTTGCAGGCGGTACATTACTGTATAAGGCATCGTATTCCCTATGTAAGCTGGACAGATGGAACGCTTCATTCGGAACGGAATATCAGCAGCCTGCAGAAGATGCTGCGCCGTCATATTATCGGACATGCAGCGGCATATATCGGAAGCAGTACGAAATCGCAGGAGGCGCAGATTTATTATGGTGCGGCTCCTGAAAGATGCTTTATCAGTTTTCTTACTGTAGATTTGGAGCGATATAAAATCAGCAAAGAGGAAAGAGACGGAAAAAGACTGGCAAACAGGCTTCTTTATGTAGGAAGCCTGATTGAGAGGAAGGGACTGGATCTTCTATTTCGCGCACTGAAAGGGATAAAAGAACCGTATACACTGACGATTGTCGGAAACGGGCCGGAAAAGGACCGATTGCAGTGTTTGGCGGAAGAACTTCAGATACAAGATAAAGTAGAGTTTCTTGGATATTTGCATCAGGACGAATTAAAAAAAGAGTATATCCAGAGCGGTATTTTTGTACTTCCAACAAGAGAGGATTGTTTCGCGCTGGTAATTTTGGAGGCCATGTGCGCTGGTCTTCCTATCATATGTTCTCAGTATGCGGACGGCAGTTATGATCTGATAGAAGAAGGAGTAAATGGCTGTGTGATTGATCCGTATAATACGGAGAACTTTCGCAGTTGTCTTAAAAGAATGCTTGAGAGGCCGGACATGGCAGCCCGAATGGGGGAGGCTTCCGAAGAAAAACTTGAAAAATTTTATTTTCAAGAGGTAAGCAAAGGATTCATGGAAGCCGTAAGGCTGGCCGAGAACTGTAAAAATGGACAGAAAGGATGAACAGAGATGCTCCCACAACACCCATTTCCCGTCTGCAATATTCTTGGCGTGAATATTGCAGTTACGAACATGAAAAAAACAGTGGACTATCTGGATACAAATCTCAAAGCATTGTCCGGATCTTATATCTGCGTTTCTAATGTGCATACCACCGTGATGAGTTATGAGGATGAAAGCTACCGGTCTGTACAGAATGGGGCGGCTGTCGCTCTGCCAGATGGAAAGCCATTGTCTGTCGCTTGTCGGAAGCGCGGCTTCGCGGAGGCTGAGAGAGTGACGGGGCCGGACCTGATGCGGGAAATTTTTTTGCTTTCTGCGAAAAGGGGCTGGCGTCATTACTTTTATGGAAGTACGGAAGAAACGCTGAAAGCGTTGAAAACGGCTTTGAAAAAGACGTATCCGGGTATTGAGGTGGCTGGAATATATTCACCTCCATTCCGCCCGCTGACGGTTGAGGAGGATCGGGCGGCGGTTGACAGGATTAACCTGTCAAAGGCGGATTTTGTCTGGATAGGGCTTGGCGCCCCCAAGCAGGAACGCTGGATGGCAGAGCATAAAGGAAAAGTACAGGGACTTATGATAGGCGTGGGAGCCGGATTTGATTATCATGCGGGCAGTCTGAAGCGTGCGCCGCAGTGGATGCAGAAATGCAGTCTGGAATGGCTGTACCGATTGCTCCAGGATCCGGTCCGCCTGTTTAAACGCTATCTGGTTACGAATACGAAATATCTGTGGCTCATAGGCCGTGAAAACCGGAGAAAACAAAAAGAAGGAAAATAAAGAAGGGAGCGCTATCGCGCTCCCTTCTTCATGATCACAACCCATATCGTCATCAGAAGAATCCGGATGTCTGAGGTCAGAGACCAGTTATCAATATACTGAAGGTCCAGCTTCAGAACTTCCTTGAAGTCTGTAATGTCGCTTCGGCCGCTGACCTGCCACAGACCTGTGAGGCCGGGCTTGATGCTTAGGCGGCGGCGGTAATAGAGATCGTATTCTTTGAATTCGTCGATGGTAGGCGGCCGGGTACCCACAAGGCTCATGTTCCCGATTAGGATGTTAAAGAATTGCGGAAGTTCGTCCAGGCTGGTTTTGCGCAGGAAGGAGCCTACGCGGGTTACGCGGGGATCATGTTCTACCTTGAACATAGGACCTTCCATTTCATTTTGCTTCATCAGATCCTTTTTGCGATTTTCTGCGTCTATATACATAGAACGGAATTTGTAGAGCCGAAAATAGCGCCCGTTTTTTCCTACGCGCTTTTGAACGAAGAAAACAGGACCTTTGGAGTCCAGCTTGATAGCTATCGCAATAAAGGGCGTGAGAACGGCTGTGATTGCCAGGCCGATGAGGGAGCCGACGATGTCGATGATTCGCTTGATAAACAGCCGGCGGTAATCAAAGGTGCTGGCCTCGTAGGAGAGAACCGTAAATCCTGCAAAGGATTCCGTAGTTTTATGAGCGATAACATGATTAAAATAATCAATGTTGACGTGTACGGTGATCCCCATACTTTCAAACCGGATAATAAGCTCCTCAATATCGCTCTTGGAGGAATCCGGAAGATGAATAAAGACTTCATCTACGACCTTTGTCTTGAGCTGTTCATAGAGATCGTCTCTGCCGGCCACGACGGGAATGTTTTTGATAAGTGTATTTTCATCTTCCCTATCTTGGTCCAGCAAGGCGATTCCGCTTATTTCAAAGCTCCATTCCAGAGAAGTTGTCAGGCTTTCCAGCAGCCGTGGGGCAGATTCAGAAGTGGTAATGACAAACATTTTGTTGCTGCCGGAGCTTTTGCGGTATATTCGTATAAAGAACTGCTTCAGCAGGAGATGCCCCACATAGGTGAGCAAAATATTGTAGATAAAGAAATATACGAATACAAGTCTGGAAAAATCCTCGGCCAGCTTGGCTACGTAAAGAAAGAAGCTGAAGATAAGGATCAGTACAATATTGTATTTACAGACTGCGATAAATTCTACATAATATCCGCGTTTGAATATATTGGTGTTCCAGTCAAAAAGATAGTAGGACAGCAGATGGAAAAACAGGATACAGGCAATAATTGTGGTGTAGGTTCTGGAAAAGGCCAGGTAGCTCTCCTCTATGCCGCGGGTAAAAATGGCCAGCGTAAAGGAGAGAATGATACAGAAGCATTCTACTGCCAACAGGGTATAATTCTGAATAAGTCTCTGTTTTTGACTAAGGTTTGACATGATACGCTCCATTCTGTCATCAAGAGGATTGCAGCGGATATTCTCCTTGTATCATAAGGGATTTGTAAGAGCTTGTCAAACTTAAACCATATTCAGAGAAAAGAATACGGACAATTTACAGTCGATGTCCTCTTGTATAAGGCCATGGTCTGGGATATAATAAGAAAATAGATTTTGAGAATTTGCGCGGATGCCGCGGAGAGGAGTTTTCAGATGAACTGGTTAAAAGAACATGAGATCGATTCCTGGATACTGAAGGGATCCCTGGCTCTTATGGTTTTGTTTCCGGCCTTTTACAGTCCGCATACGGACGTCTACGAGAGCGCTTACTATGCGGGCTTTTCCTGGGCTTATTTTTTTCTTGCGCTGTATATGCTGCTGCAGCTTGTATGGAACAGAAAGAAGCTTTTTGATGTATCCGCGGCTAAAATCCTGTTTTTAGCGGTTCTTCTGGCATACAATGTGTTTTCTCTGTATTTCAACCGCAAGTATCTGAACTGGTACTGGGAGCAGATCAACAACACGGCGGCGTTTTTGTTTATGGGGATCCTTTTGGGCTTTCACATCAGTCTGGGCAGAGAAAAGCATGATACGATTCTGTTTTTGATGCGGTGCATTGTGCTTTCTAACGTGGCGAGCATCGTATACTATTTCATGGGCTACGTAAATCTTCTGATCTGCAACAATCAGTTCATTACATACCAGCTTCCGCCTGATTATTATGAGGAGTGCCATTATTGGCTTTACAGTCACAAGTGCGAGTATGCGTTGATGCTGGTGGCTTTTATAGCGCTTTTTATCGCTTATCGTAAGAAATTCAGGAATAAGCTTACGTTTGCCCTTAGTATGGCGGTCCTTGTGTTCTGCTTATTTCTCGCTCATTCATGGACGGGCATTGCAGGCATGCTTTTGATTGTTCTGGGAGCCGTTCTTGACGGGGTAAACTGGAAGGAATTTCATTTCCGAAAATGGCATCTGGCGGTTCTGGCTGCTGCGCTTGCCGCAGTGGGCGCCGTCGCTTACGGAATACTTTCGGAACGTGATCTTTCGACGCTTGGCGCTCGGCTCCCCATATGGAAGGCCGCTTTGCAGACGATTCTGAAATATCCCCAGGGCTGGGGCATGCGGTTTGGAACGTCTATGATGCTGACGGAGACGGGAATGATGACAAATAACGCTCACAATCTTTTCCTGAACCAGATCCTGCGTTTTTCGATTCCGGCGGGAGTCTGCTTTACCCTGCTGTTTCTGGGTATTGCAGTCTATACGCTGATCAAAGGCCGAAGCTTTCTGATGACCGGGACCTGGCTGGCGCTGCTGCTTCTGCTTAACATGGATTATTCTCTGATGAGCGTCAACATGGCGCTGGTTTTCCTGATCGTGTATCTGATCTCGCTCAAAAGGAAAGAGAAACGATTGACGGAGGACGGAAAAGGATAGTATATAGATAGATGAAAAAAGCTGGCGTTTTTTAACGGAAAATTAGCTTGACTTTTGTAAAGCAGTTCAAGTATAACTATAGGTATAAACTGACAGGTGGTGAGATGATGATAGAAGAAGCTGTTACGGCTGTGAAAAAGGCTGAAGGCGAGGCTGACGAGCTGCTGAGAAAGGCTCAGCAGGAGAGCGCGGAGATCGTGAAGGAAGCGAAGGAGAAGGCGGAAGCTCTGAGGGCTGAGGCATTGAAGCAGGCGGAGGCTGAGGCCAGGGCAAGGATGGAGCAGGCCAGGGCCGATGGGGAGAGTCTTCTTTCAGAGGAGGCGGAGAAGTCCATTCGGGAGGCAGAAGCGCTCAAATCTCTCGCTGCACGCAGCGAGGAAAAGGCTGTGGACGCTGCGATCGCCGCGCTTTTGCCAGAGGAATAAAAAGCAGTGAGACGGGAAAGGAGGGATATATATGGCAGTTCTTAGGATGCGAAGGCTTGGCATCTGCGCCCGGAAGAAAGACCGGAAGCAGATACTGGAGCTTTTGCAGCGCCGGGGCGTCGTGGACATCGACACGGACGCGGCGGAGGACGAGGTGTTCCAAAAGGCGGATACCTCTAAGGCGCGGGCAGGCTTTGAGCGTGAGATACAGCTCGCCGAGCATGCTCTGGAGATACTGCAGCAATATGTTCCGGAACAGAAAGGGATGTTTTCTTCTCTGGAAGGAAAGGAGCAGGTGAGCCTGGACAGCTTAAGACAGATGGAAAGGACCCATAAGGCTGTCATGGAAAAGGCGCGCAGGCTGGACGCTCTTTCCAGGGAAATCGCCGACGGCGAGACGGAAAAGAAAAAGCTTGAGAATGAGAGAGAATCTCTGGAGCCCTGGAAGACTCTGGGGGTTCCCATGGATTTTGCGGGTACAAAAAGGACGCGTGCTTTGACAGGGACTCTGCCCGGAGTCTGGTCGGAGGAGAGGCTCTGTGAAAGGATTGAGGCGATTCTTGCGGATTCTTCCGGTTATTTTGCCGAGGTGGTTTCCGCAGACAGCGCTCAGAGCCGCGTCTTTATTCTGACGGGCAAACAGGAGGCTCTCAGACTGGAGGAAGCTCTCCGTACGGAAGGCTTTGCAAGACCTCCCAGGGCCGACCTGCCGCAGACGGCCGGGGCGGAGGAAGGACGGCTTCTTCCTGGCGCGGAGCAGGAGAAGCTCACGGAGCGAATCCGTGCGCTGGAGCAGAAGAGGGAAGGGATTGAACAGGAGATCGTTTCCCTGGCGGCCAGCCGGGAGGAGCTGAAGCTGGCGGCGGATTATTACCGGATGCGTCTTGAAAAATACGCGATTCTGGGGAGCCTGCTTCAGTCGAAGAGTACGTTTCTGGTGACGGGCTACGTGCCGGAACGGGAGGCTGATACGCTTGTAAAGGAGCTGACGGAGAGCTTTACGCTGGCTGCGGAGCTTTCTGCTCCGACGGACGCTGAGGAACCGCCGGTGCTTCTGGCGAACAGGACAGTGCCCTCCTCCTTTGAGGGCGTCGTGGCGGCCTTCGGTCTTCCCGGAAAGGGAGAGATCGATCCGACGACGATCATGTCGGCCTGCTATATCTTTTTGTTTGGCCTGATGCTTTCGGACGCGGCCTACGGCTTTATCGTTTTCGCAGCCTGTCTGGCGGCGCTGCTTAAGTTTCCCAGGATGGAGGAGGGAATGCGAAAGTCCCTCAGGATGTTTATGTACTGCGGAATATCGACGATATTCTGGGGCGTTATGTTCGGAAGCTATTTTGGAGACGTGGTAGACGTGGTTTCCCGCACCTTCTTCGGTAAGGAGCTTACGATTCCGCCTCTCTGGTTTATACCGCTGAACGATCCGATGAAGATGCTGGTGTTCTCGATGCTCTTTGGAGTGATTCATCTGTTTCTGGGGCTTGGCATGAAAGGCTATATGCTGCTGAGAGATAAAAAATATCTGGACTTTGTCTGCGACGTGGTGTTCTGGTATCTGCTGCTGCTTGGTCTGATTCTGATTCTGCTTCCCAGTCAGATGTTCGAGTCTATTTCGCAGATGCAGTTCAATTTCCCTCCGGCACTGAATCTGGCCGCAAAGCTTATGGCTGTCGGAGGAGCGGCCGGCATCCTTCTGATGTCGGGACGGGGACGGAAAAACTGGCTGCTCCGAGTGGCTCTGGGAGCCTATGATTTGTACGGAGTGACAAGCTGGCTCAGCGACGTGCTGTCCTATTCGAGGCTTCTGGCGCTGGGACTTGCGACCGGAGTCATCGGCTCCGTCATCAACTCCATGGGCGCTATGCTGGGAGGCGGTATCGTGGGAGTCATCGGATTCACGCTTGTGTTTCTGATAGGCCATTCTATCAATATCGGAATCAATCTGCTGGGCGCCTATGTACACACCAACAGGCTTCAGTATGTGGAATTCTTCGGTAAGTTTTATGAGGGCGGGGGGCGACCCTTCAACCCATTTTGCATAAAGACAAACTATGTTGAAATCAAGGAGGAAAATTAATTATGTTTGATCAGTTGGGTATTGTTTATGCAGTGGTAGGCGCAGTGCTGGCGGCTCTTATGGCGGGGATCGGCTCCGCGAAGGGAGTAGGAGCGGCGGGACAGGCCGGAGCGGGCGTAGTGACGGAGGATCCGAGCAAATTTTCAAAGGTGCTTCTTCTTCAGCTTCTTCCTGGTACGCAGGGAATCTACGGTCTGCTGGTAGCCTTCGTGACGCTGAACAAGATCGGAGCTCTGAGCGGAAGCCTTGTGCAGATTGACGGAGCTACGGGCTTGATGCTGTTCTTCGCCTGCCTGCCTATGGCTGTGGTAGGCCTGATTTCCGCGATTCATCAGGGAAATACTTCTATTGCCAGCATCGGCCTGGTGGCAAAGAAGCCGGAGCAGTTTGGTAAGGCTATGCTGTTCCCGGCCATGGTAGAGACTTATGCGATCCTGGCGCTTTTGATTTCCATTTTGGCTGTAAACGGAATACCGGTGTAAGGGCGCAGTGCAGCCGGTATCATAAACTTATTATACGAGGAGCGTTTTAGTATGACAGGCTTGGAAAAAATGATTGGCCAGATCGAGGCCGAGGCAAAGACGGAGGCCGAGGCCAGGCTTTCGGCGGCGCGGGCTGAGGCGGCGCAGATTATCGCTCAGGCCGAGGCTGAGAGCGAAGCCATGGCGGAGGCTCTTGCGCGTCAGGCGGAGGAGGAAGCGGCTCATTATCTGGAGCGTGCGCGGTCTTCCGCAGAGCTGAAGCGCAGGATGTCGCTTCTGCAGGCCAAACAGGAGGTCATAGCGGATGTCATGGAAAAGGCATACAGGCAGCTTGACAGCCTGGGCGACGCGGAATATTTTGAACTGATTCGTCGTCTGCTGCGCCGATATGCGCAGCCTGCGGATGGAGAGATCTGTTTTTCTGAAAGGGATAAAAAGAGGCTGCCTTCCGGTTTTGAAAAGGAGATGGGGAAGATCGCCGCAGAGAACGGGGGCTCTTTGAAGCTTTGGGAGGAAGCGGCGCCTATTGACAATGGCTTTATTCTGGTATATGGCGGCGTGGAGGAGAACTGTACCTTCCGCGCGCTGATGGACGGCGGCAGAGAGAGACTCCAGGACGCGGTGCGCAGGGTATTATTTTCCTGAAGGCCGGGAAGGAGGATGACAGATGTCTGATATGGATTACGTATACGCGGTCGCGCGGATTCGTTCCAGAGAGGTGAGCCTCTTTTCAGCGGCGGAGATTGAACAGCTTCTGGCAAGGCCGGATTATGAAAGCAGCGTAGGCTTTTTGGCGGAAAAAGGCTGGGGAGACGCAGACACGCCAAGAGATGGGGAAGCGATTCTCAAACGGGAGAGAGAAAAGACCTGGGAATTTATCCGGGAACTGATGTCGGACATGTCCGTATTTGAGTTGTTGGATTATCCGAACGCTTTTCATAATCTGAAAGCAGCCATAAAAGAGGTGTGTACCGGGGCGAAGACAGAGCACATTTATTACAAAGACACGAAGCCTTCGGCGGAGGAGATTCTGTCCGCTGTCCAGGATAAGGACTTTGAGGCCCTGCCAGACTATATGAGAGCGGCGGCCAGAGAGGCCTTTGAGACGCTGCTTCACACAAAGGACGGACAGCTTTGCGATATGCTCGTGGATCGGGCGGCATTAGACGCGGTCTACCAGGCAGGGCAGAGGGCGAAGACGCCGGCGCTGAAGGATTATGCGGAGTCTATGGTGGCTGCGGCGGATATACGGATTGCGGCGCGCTGCCAGAAAACGGGAAAAACAGAGGATTTTATCCGCAGAGCCCTTGCTCCCTGCGCATCACTGTCTGTGGAGGAGCTTGCGGGCGCGGCCGCGTCAGGAGAGCAGGAGCTGCGCGCTTTTTTAAAGAGTACGGTTTATGCCGAGGCCGCGGACGCGCTGGATATTTCCCAGTCAGAGTTTGACCGCTGGTGCGACAATCGGGTGATAGAGGCTATAAAGCCCCAGAAATACAATCCGTTTTCGGCAGGACCGATAGCGGCCTATGCGCTGGCCAGAGAGAATGAGATCAAGACGGTGCGGATTATTTTATCCGGGAAACGGGTAGGGATGCCGGAGGCGTCGATCCGGGAAAGGATAAGGGAAATGTATGTATAAGATTGCTGTGCTTGGGGATTATGACAGCATTTACGGCTTTGCCGCGCTGGGGCTTGATGTGTTTCCGCAGGAGGATCCGGAGGAAGCCGCGAAAAAGCTCCATGAACTGGCAGGCGGCGGATATGCGGTGATTTATATGACAGAAAAGCTGGCGGCGGAGCTGGATACCGTCATTGACAGATACACAGAGCGGGCGTTTCCCGCGATTATTCTGATACCGGGCGTGTCCGGCAATACAGGCAGAGGCGTGGAGAGCGTGCGGAAGTCTGTGGAGCAGGCGGTCGGAGCAGATATATTGTTTTCAAAATGATTTTAGAACGAAAGGTGGCGATTCCTCTAAAATGAGTACGGGAACGATTAAAAAAGTGGCTGGACCGCTGGTCATTGCGAAGGGAATGCGGGACGCGAATATGTTCGACGTGGTCCGCGTAAGCTCCCAGCGTCTGATTGGCGAGATTATAGAAATGCACGGCGACGAGGCGTCTATCCAGGTCTATGAGGAGACTTCTGGACTTGGCCCAGGAGAACCGGTGGAGTCTATGAATGTTCCGCTGTCCGTAGAACTTGGACCGGGACTTATCGGCAGTATTTTCGATGGAATCCAGCGTCCGCTGGATGAGATCCGGAAGCTGACTGGAAATAACCTGAAACGCGGCGTAGAAGTGCCGTCCTTAAGCCGGGAGAAAAAGTGGAATTTTGTGCCGGCAGTGTCCGTGGGCGACGAGCTTTGTGCCGGCGACGTCCTGGGGACCGTAAAGGAGACGGAGGCTGTAGAACAGAAGATTATGGTTCCGCCGGATGTGTCTGGCACGGTCAAATCCGTCTGCGTCGGAGAATACACGGTGGAGGATACGATTGCGGTCATCTCCACGAAGGAGGGCGACAGGGAGCTTACGATGATGCAGCGGTGGCCGGTCCGAAAGGGACGTCCGTATGCCGAGAAGCTTCCGCCCAAGATGCCGCTTATCACGGGACAGAGGGTGATTGACGCCCTGTTTCCCATTGCAAAGGGCGGCGTGGCCGCCGTGCCGGGACCCTTTGGCTCTGGCAAGACGGTGATTCAGCATCAGCTCGCGAAATGGGCCGAGGCGGATATTGTCGTCTATATCGGCTGCGGAGAGCGCGGAAATGAGATGACAGACGTGCTGAATGAGTTTCCAGAGCTGAAGGACCCCAAGACGGGCCGTTCTCTGATGGAGCGTACCGTGCTGATCGCAAATACTTCGGATATGCCTGTGGCAGCGCGTGAGGCGTCTATTTATACAGGAATCACCATCGCAGAATATTTCCGCGATATGGGGTATTCGGTGGCGCTGATGGCGGATTCCACTTCCCGCTGGGCCGAGGCCCTTCGTGAGATGTCGGGCCGTTTGGAAGAGATGCCTGGCGAGGAGGGTTATCCTGCTTACCTTGGCTCCCGTCTTGCGCAGTTCTATGAGCGTGCTGGACGCGTCGTTTCTCTGGGAAGTGATCGCCGTATGGGAGCGCTCTCGGTCATCGGAGCCGTATCCCCGCCCGGAGGAGATATTTCCGAGCCGGTGTCTCAGGCGACGCTGCGTATCGTGAAGGTATACTGGGGACTGGATTCCTCACTGGCTTACAAGCGTCATTTTCCGGCTATCAACTGGCTGACCAGCTATTCCCTGTATGTGGACAATATGGGCGGCTGGTTCAACGAGCACGTGGCGCCTGACTGGATGGAGCTTCGTCAGAGACTGATGTCGCTTCTGCAGGACGAGGCCCAGTTGGAGGAGATTGTGAAAATGGTGGGTATGGACGCCCTGTCCGCCCCTGATCGTCTGAAAATGGAAGCGGCCCGTTCCATCCGGGAGGATTTTCTGCATCAGAATTCCTTCCATGAAGTTGATACTTATACGCCGCTTCGCAAGCAGTATCTGATGATGAAGCTGGTGCTGGCCTTCTACGATCAGTGTATCGAGGCCCTGAAAAACGGCTCACCCATTAATGATTTGCTGAAAATGGCAGTCCGGGAGCGGATTGGCCGTTACAAATATACGCCGAATGAGAATGTTGAAAAAGAGTATGAGGCGGTGAAGGCGGAGCTGGCCGCTGAGATAGCGGAGACTGCCGGGAAGGAGGACTTCTAATGCCGAAGGAGTACAGAACCATACAGGAAGTTGCCGGTCCGCTGATGCTGGTCCAGGGCGTAGAGCATGTGACCTACGACGAGATTGGAGAGATCGAGCTGGCAAACGGGGAGACAAGGCGCTGCAAAGTTTTGGAGATAGACGGGACGAATGCCCTGGTTCAGCTTTATGAAAACGCAGCGGGGATTAATTTGTCAAACAGTAAGGTGCGTTTCCTTGGAAGAACCATGGAGCTTGGCGTGTCTGCGGATATGCTTGGGCGTGTCTTTGACGGCCTGGGACGTCCTATCGATAAGGGACCGGAGATCCTGCCGGATGAGCGCCGCGACATCAATGGACTTCCGATGAACCCGGCGGCAAGAGATTATCCGAACGAGTTTATTCAGACAGGCGTCTCTGCGATCGACGGTCTGAATACTCTGGTCCGCGGACAGAAGCTTCCGATTTTTTCGGCCTCTGGTCTGCCTCACGCCCAGCTTGGAGCGCAGATCGCCCGCCAGGCGAAGGTGCGTGGAACGGATGAATCCTTTGCCGTAGTATTTGCGGCGATGGGAATCACTTTCGAGGAGGCAAACTTCTTTACCGAGAGCTTCAAAGAAACAGGAGCCATCGACCGGACGGTCCTCTTTATCAATCTGGCGAACGATCCGGCCGTAGAGCGTATCGCGACGCCGCGTATGGCTCTGACTGCCGCCGAGTATCTGGCTTTTGAGCAGGATATGCATGTGCTGGTTATCCTGACGGATATTACGAATTACGCGGATTCCCTGCGGGAAGTTTCCGCTGCCCGCAAGGAGGTTCCGGGACGCCGGGGTTATCCGGGGTATCTTTACACTGACCTGGCGACCATGTATGAGCGCGCGGGACGGCAGAAAGGCAAGAAGGGAAGCATTACGCTGATCCCGATTCTGACCATGCCGGAGGACGACAAGACGCATCCGATTCCTGACCTGACAGGGTACATTACCGAGGGACAGATTATCCTGAGCCGCGAGCTGTACCGCAAGGGCGTTCAGCCGCCTATCGATGTGCTGCCCTCCCTGTCCCGTCTGAAGGATAAGGGTATCGGAGAGGGAAGGACGAGGGCTGATCATTCCAATACGATGAACCAGTTATTTGCGGCCTATGCCCGCGGCAAGGACGCCAAGGAGCTTATGGTGATTCTGGGTGAGGCGGCTCTGTCCGACATTGACCTTATCTATGCGAAATTTGCGGACGCCTTTGAGGAGGAGTATGTGAACCAGGGGTATTATACCAACCGGGATATTGAGGAGACGCTGAACATCGGATGGAAGCTGCTCTCTATCCTGCCGAGAAGCGAGCTGAAGCGAATCGACGATAAGTATCTGGATCTGTATTATGGCAAGCAATGAGCCGGGCGCAGGCAAAATGCAGAAAGAGGAATTGAGGTGAGCATATGGCATCTGCGGCGATAACACCTACCCGTATGGAACTGACCCGGCAGAAGAAGCGTCTGGCGACGGCTGTCCGGGGACACAAGCTTCTGAAGGATAAGCGGGATGAGCTGATGCGCCAGTTCATGGATCTGGTACGTGAAAATATGGCTCTGCGCGAGAAGGTGGAAGCAGGGATTCGGGCGGCAAACGCGAATTTTGTGATTGCGAAGGCTGGTATGTCTGAGGAAAGCCTGCGCGTGGCTTTTATGGCGCCCCGGCAGGAGGTTTATCTCGACACTTCCACGCGCAATGTGATGAGCGTCGATATTCCGGTCTTTGAATATAAGACAAGGACGGCCGACAGTAATGACATTTATTCTTATGGATACGCATTTACTTCCGGAGATCTGGATGCTGCGGTAAAGTCTCTGGCGGATATTCTTCCGGATATGCTGCTTCTGGCGGAGAAGGAGAAGGCCTGCCAGCTTATGGCGGCTGAGATCGAAAAAACGAGGCGCCGTGTGAACGCCCTGGAGCATGTGATCATTCCGGAGGCGCAGCAAAACATTAAATATATTACGATGAAGCTGGATGAAAATGAGAGAAGTACGCAGATCCGGCTGATGAAGGTAAAGGATATGATGCTCGAAGATGCGCATCATTATAAGGAGAAGCAAAAAGCGTAAGCACAGTCTTACGCTTTTTGGCATATACTGCTACAAAAAGGACATTTTTATGAACTTTTATGACGAGCCCCAATCCCGTTTCGACGCTTATCAGCCATATCCGTTTTACCCTTTTCTGTCTTGGGCGGACGAAAAAACGCGCGATCAAAGAAGGTTTCAGGAGTTGTATCCGGCAGTGGCTAGAAAAATCCAGCCGTTGGTAGAGGAAGCCTGTGACCGCCTGGAATACGACGGAAGCTTCATGTTTGACGAATATCCGGATCAGCTTCTGCTGCGCCGTCTCAGCAGGAGTATTTATGAAAAGCTGGATAAGAAAACGTATCAGGACGATCTGATGATGCAGGAAGTCACAGGAAGAAACTGGCTGGAAGATTTTGTGACGGTGATGCTGCTGAATGAAATGTATCAGCGCCGTTCGAGAAGGCGGGACAGAAAATTCCGAAGATTTTATTAAATCGTTGAAAGCCAGAAGACAACGGCGGGCTGGGAGGAGACTTATGAGAGAAAGCTTTGTGGATGCACAGGAAAATACGACCGATCGTTATCTGGAGCTTTGTGATGTCTGGAGAAAAAAATATCTGGAAATGGACAGACAGGAGCTAAAAGAAAGGTTTCATCTGGAAGGCGGCCAAGACGCTCATTTTATTACTTATTTCAGTCAGCGGTACCGTCTTGATCAGCGGACCGGAATGCTGACGCTGGAAGCGGATCCGGAGCGAAAGCTGCCGTTTAATACGGTCATGTCCATTTACCATTTGTTTTATTATTCAAAACCATATGCGAGGGTTTCCGGGCGCTTCGTGCCATTTCGGGATGTGAAGCGCGCGGCTCCTTTTGATGCGGCCTTCAAAAGAAACATTCTGGATGCTGCGGCCAGAACCTTTGACGGGCATCTGGCGGAGCTTCACAAGGCTTGTAAAGCTCTGGGCGGCCAGCCCGTGGCGCAGGGGGACGCGGGGTATCAGATATACGCTTTCGACTGTATGCCGCTTCAGTTTATCTTCTGGGATGGAGATGAGGAATTTCCGGCCCAGGCCAATATTCTGTTTGACGCGGAGATTACGGATTTTCTTCATGAAGAAACGGTAGTCTGCGTGGGAGACGATCTGTTCCGCCGCCTGACCGAGGAAGCCGGACTGGAAAAAGTAAGGCGCCCCTTCGGAGCGCGCTAGAAGATTTTTATATCTATATTACCCTCAGTTGACAAGGACCGTGTGTGCTCTTGTCAACTGAGGGTAGAGAAAGCGTCAAAAAGAAAACATTTCGTTTTGTGGATGTGGCCGCGCGTTCTGTCAGGAACGGGCGGCAGCCCACTTTTTTGCGCGGGCGATGGCGTCTGCCAGCCCGCTGGCGTCTATATCGGGCGCCACATAATCGGCTGCTTCCTGAACTTCCGGCATAGCGTTTCCCATGGCGATGCCAAAGGCAGCTTTTTTGATCAGCTCAATATCGTTCATACTGTCTCCGATGGCGATCGCATCGTCCCAGGATGCGCCGTATCGTTCCAGAATACGTGCGGCTCCCATGACTTTTCCGTTTTCAGCAGGGATGATGTCGGCGCCGCCCATCTCGTCCCCCATATAGAGGAGCTTTGTCTCCGGAAAATGAGTCTGCATATCGTCTATGGCCTCCTTGGTGTCCGCAAGGAAAAAGGAGGGGCGTCTGCTGTGATAAAGAGCCTGAAAAGAAGCTCCCTCCTCCGGCCGTATCTGACGCTTGCTGTTGCTGGGAAGACTCAAGAAACGCTCCAGGTTCGAGGTACACCAGACGCCTTCATAGCCAGATATGAGACAGTAACCCTTTTCCACTACATAGTCCAGTATCCTTGTCTGAAGATCCGGATCGAAATATTTTTCCCAGATCAGTTTCCCCTCTGCTTCGATGATAGCTCCGTTGGAGCTTACGAGACAGTCCGGAGTAAAACGTCCTTCAAACTCCTGAGGAAGATCATTGCTTTTAAAAGCACGGCCACTCGCCAGAATTACCCGAAAGCCCTCCGCCTTCAGACCTTCCAAAGCTTCCAGAGCGTCCTTTGGAACGGACCAGGTGCGGTGACTGAAAATCGTGTTGTCATAATCGATGAAAAATAATGGTTTCATAAATTTCTCCTCTTTGAGCCTGTACCGCGCGGGCAGTCGCGAAAACGTTTCGGCAAGAAAAAATAACCGCACTCGCTAAAAGTTCGCGGTTATTCCAGCCAAAATTTGAGCTAACCATCTATCGGCAGCTCTATCTATGGTTATCATATCTTTTTCTTCTTTTGAAGTCAAGAATTTTTCCGAACTTCAAAAATCACTCCCAATAGCCAATAGAAGGCATTGACGGAATATATCCTTTTAGTATCCTTGTCAATTAAGAGAAACCGTAAAAGATATGAAAAGGATATGCAACAGAATTGTAAAATGACAACCGGATGGAAAATATGCTATAATAATCAAAAGCCGTTTTTCCCTGATTTTCGGCATTTTGTTTCCAAGAACAGGTATTTACAAATCAAAAGATTGTGTTATACTAGTTAAAGACCAAATCGTGAATAGTTTTGGCGAAAACAGAAAAGATAGACATCAGGGCGCCGCTTCAGGGAACCGCCTGACAGACGGATAGAAGTGGTATTGGAATATAAAAAATGAGAGTTAACAGAAGCTTATGTAAAAGAGCTGGGAGTAGTTATGGATCAGTATGTGATTAAAGGCGGAAATCCACTCGTCGGCGAGGTAGAGATCGGCGGGGCTAAAAATGCGGCGCTGGCGATTCTTGCTGCTGCGATTATGACGGATGAGACAGTGTTAATAGAGAATCTTCCGGATGTGCGGGACATCAATGTTCTGCTGGAAGCTATGCAGAAAATTGGCGCGTATGTGGAGCGTACGGATCGCCATACAGTTAAGATAAATGGTTCCCAGATAGGGGACTTCAGTGTGGATTATGAGTATATCAAGCGGATTCGCGCGTCCTATTATCTGCTGGGCGCTTTGCTTGGAAAATATAAGCGGGCGAAGGTTCCGCTTCCGGGCGGCTGCAATATCGGAAGCCGTCCGATTGACCAGCATTTGAAGGGCTTTCGGGCTCTTGGCGCGAATGTGAAGATAGAATATGGCTTTATTGTGGCTGAGGCTGAGAGACTCCGGGGCAGCCACATTTATCTGGATGTGGTTTCCGTGGGTGCAACGATCAATATTATGATGGCAGCAGCTATGGCCGATGGAAATACGGTGATTGAGAACGCTGCCAAGGAGCCGCACGTGGTAGATGTGGCCAATTTCCTGAACAGCATGGGCGCGAATATCAAGGGAGCGGGAACTGACATTATTCGTATTCATGGCGTGGAGAAACTGCATTCGTCAGAATATTCCATTATTCCGGATCAGATTGAAGCCGGGACCTTTATGTTTGCCGCTGCAGCTACACGGGGCGATGTGACTGTGAAAAATGTGATTCCGAAGCATCTGGAGGCTGCAACCTCAAAGCTCCTGGAGATCGGCTGTGAGATTGAGGAATTGGATGATGCGGTTCGCGTGGTTTGCGCCAAGGGATTGAGATCCACAAACGTAAAGACGCTGCCCTATCCCGGTTTTCCGACAGATATGCAGCCTCAGATTACGGTAGCTCTGGCTCTTGCAAAGGGCAGCAGCATTGTGACAGAAAGTATTTTTGAGAATCGTTTCAAATATGTGGATGAGCTTGCGCGTATGGGCGCCTGTATCAAGGTAGAGGGCAATACCGCGATCATCGAAGGCGTGGAACGCTACACGGGAGCCCAGGTATCGAGTCCTGATCTCCGCGCAGGAGCCGCGCTGGTGATTGCAGGTCTGGCAGCGGAAGGTATCACGGTGATTGACGACATTCATTATATCGAGCGTGGATATGAGCGTTTTGATGAGAAGCTTCGCAGTCTTGGCGCTGAGATTGAAAAGGTATCAGATGAGCGCTCTATCCAGAAGTTTTGTCTCCGGGTGGGTTGACAAACTGTGAGAAGTAGTGTATCGTATTCCACGTGGTAGGCAAATTGAATATTGTAAGAACTTTCTCTTATTCAGAGTGATGGAGATACAAAGGATCTGTGAAGTCACGGCAACCCCGCGAAGCGGAAGGTGCCAACCTGAGCGAGTTTAATCGAACAATAAGAGGATTTGGTTATCAGAATTGTAACAGGTCCGCTTTGAGCGGACCTATTTAATTTCATAGGAAAGACCGTGTTATGTTAATGTGTGAAAGCAAATCAGAAAAAGGTCTTTCCTATGAAATTAAATGCACTTCGTGCAAGGATGCGCAGCTCGCGGAGAGGAAATTGCTGCTTTGCAGCCCGCTCGCGCGCGAAGAATTTCGCAAGCGAAATTCTTTAATGCGGAAAATCAGGAAAGGAAGACGTTTATGGAAAAATTATTATTTACATCAGAATCAGTTACGGAAGGGCATCCGGACAAAATCTGCGATCAGATTTCAGACGCGATTCTCGACGCGCTGCTGGAACAGGACCCGATGAGCCGAGTAGCCTGCGAGACAGCCACAACGACCGGCATGGTCCTGGTCATGGGAGAGATTACGACGAAGGGTTATGTGGACATCCAGAAAATCGTGCGCGACACGGTTCGGGAGATTGGTTATGATCGTGGAAAATATGGCTTTGACGCCGATAACTGCGCGGTAATTACTGCGATTGACGAGCAGTCTGCAGACATTGCCATGGGCGTAAATAAGGCGCTGGAAGCCAAAGAGAATCAGATGTCCGAGGACGAGATCGAGGCGATCGGCGCAGGCGATCAGGGAATGATGTTTGGCTACGCCACCAATGAAACGCCGGAATTGATGCCGTATCCGATTGCGCTGGCACATAAGCTGGTGCGTCAGCTTACAAAGGTTCGCAAGGACGGTACACTTCCCTATCTTCGTCCCGATGGAAAATCCCAGGTAACGGTGGAATATGATGAAAACGGAAAACCCTGCAGGCTGGATGCGGTCGTACTTTCTACGCAGCACAGCGAGGAGGCATCTCAGGAGCAGATTCATGAAGACATCCGTAAATACGTCTTTGATCCGGTAATCCCGGCTGAGATGGTGGATGAAAAGACGAAATTCTTTATCAATCCGACGGGACGTTTTGTGATTGGAGGACCTCACGGAGACAGCGGACTGACGGGACGTAAGATTATTGTGGATACATACGGCGGCATGGCGCGTCACGGCGGCGGCGCGTTCTCTGGAAAAGACTGCACCAAGGTGGATCGTTCCGCAGCTTACGCAGCCCGTTATGTAGCAAAGAACATTGTGGCGGCAGGACTGGCGGACAAGTGCGAAGTACAGCTTTCCTATGCCATTGGCGTAGCGCAGCCCACCTCGGTGAATGTGGATACATTTGGAACTGGAAAACTTTCTGACAACAGACTGGTGGAGATCATTCGTGAGAACTTTGACCTTCGTCCGGCGGGAATTATCCGTATGCTGGATCTGAGAAGACCTATCTATAAGCAGACAGCCGCTTACGGACATTTCGGACGTACAGATCTGGATCTTCCCTGGGAAAAGACGGATAGGGTAGAGCAGATGAAGAAATATCTGGAGGAGGCATAAGCAATGCTTTACAAAAAATTACAAGCTTCAGGCATCACAGAAGCCCTGACTGCGCTTGGCTATGACTGCGAAAAGATATTCGGAGGACTTTCAAAAGAAGCGGAGGAGCTTTACGCTTCCTATTCCTGGAGGAAGATTCCCTGCTCTGTGGAAGGCATCCGTCTGGCTTATGTAGTCCATGCGGTTCCGCCGGCGGAGCTTCTGGAAAAGAATTATCCGTGGGAGGAATGGTTTTTCCAGTTTGAAAAGCCGGAGCATCACGTATTGTTTTTGTCCAGAAAAGACTGCTGCGACCAGGAGATATTTATTCCAGCGGACGATAAAGATCATCCAGAGGAAGCCTGTGGCAAGACGTGGTATTATTTCGGAGATAAGGAAAGTTATCCGTATTTTCGCGATGCAGAAAAATAAGTAGAATACTTGACAAGCGGGTAAAACCCTGCTATATTACCTTCATCCGATGGAGATTTCCCGGTCTGGCCTGAAAAAAGCTTAAGGCAGACAGGTATGACGAGTTGTCTGTCGGGAGAAAATAGAATGGATAAAGGCATGGAAAAAGAGGAGTACGCAGAGGAGACGTCACTCAGAGAGGGCGGCCCATGGCTGGGAGGCTGCCGGGGAATGGTTGCTGCGGAAGGTAGCTTTGGAGCCGGGATGGCGAAAGGAGAGTAGCCGTCCACGCCTGACCAGCGTTAAAAGGTAAAGAGACATATACAGGAGGTATCTGCGGCTTGGTTTTCCAGCGCCAGGTATCCGTATATAAAGTAAGGTGGTACCGCGTTGAATGACGCCCTTTCAGGAAAGAAAGGGCGTTTTTTATTTTCATAGGAAAGACCGTGTTACGTTCATGTGTGAAAGCAAAGCAGAAAAAGGTCTTTTTTGTGAACAGCAACAGAAAGACAGGAGGAGCAAAAGGAATGAAAGAACTGGCAAAGACCTATGATCCGAAGGGGATGGAGGACCGGATTTATGCTGACTGGCTGGAAAAGAAGTATTTCCACGCGAAGGTAGACAGGAGCAGAAAACCGTTTACGATTGTGATGCCGCCCCCCAATATTACGGGAAAGCTGCATATGGGACACGCGCTTGACAATACGCTTCAGGATATTCTGATTCGTTATAAGAGAATGCAGGGCTACAATGCGCTCTGGGTGCCGGGAACCGATCACGCTTCGATTTCCACGGAGGTCAAGGTAATCAACCAGCTCAAAGAAGAAGGAATCGACAAGAATGAGCTGGGGCGCGAGGGCTTTCTCAAGAGAACCTGGGAATGGCGCGAGGAATACGGGCGTACGATCGTGGACCAGTTGAAGAAGATTGGCTCGTCCTGCGACTGGGACAGAGAGCGTTTCACAATGGATGAGGGATGCTCAGAGGCTGTGCAGGAAGTGTTTCTGCGTCTCTACAAAAAGGGTTACATTTACAAAGGCTCCCGGATCATCAACTGGTGTCCGGTCTGCAAGACTTCGATTTCCGACGCGGAAGTAGAGCATGAGGAGCAGGCGGGCCATTTCTGGCATATCAATTATCCGATCAAGGGAAGCGACAAGTTCGTAGAGATCGCGACGACGAGACCGGAGACCATGCTGGGTGATACAGCCCTGGCTGTAAACCCGGATGATGAGAGATACCAGGACATTATCGGAAAGACCGTGATCCTTCCGCTGGTAGGGCGCGAGATCCCGGTTATTGCGGACGCTTATGTAGATAAAGAGTTTGGAACAGGTGTCGTAAAGATCACCCCGGCCCATGATCCGAATGACTTTGAGGTGGGACGGCGCCACAACCTGCCGGAAATCAATATCCTGAACGATGACGCTACGATCAATGAAAATGGCGGAAAGTACGCGGGCATGGATCGCTACGAGGCACGTAAAGCTATCGTAAAGGAGCTGGAGGAGCAGGGGCTTCTCGTAAAGGTAGAGGATCACGTACACAATGTAGGTACGCATGACCGCTGCGGTACGACGGTAGAGCCGATGATTAAGCAGCAGTGGTTTGTAAAAATGGAGGAAATGGCGAAGCCTGCCATCGAAGCGGTAAAGAACGGCGATCTGACCTTTGTGCCGGAACGGTTTGACAAGACCTATCTGCACTGGCTGGAAAATATCCGCGACTGGTGTATCTCAAGACAGCTCTGGTGGGGCCATCGGATTCCCGCTTACTACTGCGACGACTGCGGCGAGATTGTTGTGGACAAGGAGATGCCGAAGGTATGCCCGAAGTGCGGCTGTACGCATTTTACGCAGGATCCCGATACGCTGGATACCTGGTTCTCCTCGGCGCTCTGGCCCTTCTCGACGCTGGGCTGGCCTGAAAAGACCGAAGACCTGGACTACTTCTATCCTACCGACGTGCTGGTGACGGGCTATGACATTATCTTTTTCTGGGTAATCCGAATGGTATTCTCCGGTTATGAGCAGACTGGGAAATGCCCCTTCCACCACGTGCTGATTCACGGACTGGTGAGGGATTCGCTGGGAAGGAAGATGAGCAAGTCTCTGGGAAATGGTATCGATCCTCTGGAGATCATCGATCAGTACGGAGCGGATGCTCTGCGCTTTACCCTGGTGACAGGAAACGCGCCCGGCAACGATATGCGTTTTTATATGGAGCGCGTGGAGGCGAGCCGTAACTTTGCAAACAAGATCTGGAACGCTTCCCGGTTCATTATGATGAATATTGAGAAGGCCGAGGTTCCGGCGGAAATGAAGGCGGAGAGCCTGACTGGAGCGGATAAATGGATTCTTTCCAAGGTGAATACGCTGATTCAGGATGTAACCGTGAACATGGATAAGTTTGAGCTGGGAATCGCGGTACAGAAGCTGTATGACTTTATCTGGGAGGAGTTCTGCGACTGGTACATCGAAATGGTGAAGCCGCGTCTCTACAGTGACGAGGACCGGACGAAGGCAGCGGCGCTCTGGACGCTGAAGACAGTGCTGACGAATGCTCTGAAGCTTCTGCATCCCTATATGCCTTTCATCACGGAGGAGATCTTCCGCAACCTGACCGACGAGGAATCCATTATGATTTCCTCCTGGCCGGAGTATAAAGAGGAATGGAATTTCGCGGAGGAGGAAGCTGAGATAGAGCTGATAAAAGAGGCTGTACGCGGCATCCGCAATGTTCGTTCTTCGATGAATGTGCCGCCGAGCAAGAAGGCGGGCGTTTACGTAGTTTCCGAAAACGAGAAGGTGCGCGGTATTTTTGAGCGCAGCAGTTTGTTCTTCGCGTCCTTAAGCTACGCAAGTCAGGTGATGGTGCAGGCGGACAAGACGGGAATCGGCGAGGATGCTGTGTCGGCGCTGATTCCTGACGCAGCCGTGTATATGCCGTTTGCGGAACTCGTGGATCTGGAGAAGGAGCTGGAACGGCTTAAGAAAGAGGAGGAGCGTCTTACGAAGGAGCTTGCCCGTGTAAACGGTATGCTTAACAATGAGAAATTTATGAGCAAGGCGCCCCAGAGCAAGATTGATGAGGAAAAGGAAAAGCTTGCGAAATATACGCAGATGATGACTCAGGTGAAGGAGCATCTGGCTGCTCTTTCCAGATAAAGAATGATGAAAAGATTTTGGAAGCGGAGAGAAAAAAACGGCGCCCCAGGCAGGGTCGCAAAGATTAAGAATAAAATAGACGAAAAATACGGCGTCCGGCTTCGGAAGGCGGCTGCAGTCGCAAACCGCTTTTCGCTGCCGCTCCACGCGGTTCTTGCCTGGGCTCTCTATTTTATCATGGAAGCCACTTCGCGCCATTCCGTGCCGGAGGCCTGGACCTTCATGACAGAAAGCCTTGCTGTGTTCGCGTACAACAGCTTTATGATTTTTATGAGCTTCATGCTGGTCTACCTGGTGCGGCGGAGGATCTTTATGCGGCTTCTGCTTGCGTTTCTGTGGCTTCTGCTGGGCTTTGTGAATGGAACGATTCTCAGCAGCCGTGTTACGCCTTTTACAGGGCAGGATCTGCATTTGATCACAGACGCGCTGGACGTTGTGAACAGCTATATGTCCCCGATACAGTTGATTGTAAAGGTAGGGGGAGTTGTTCTGGGGATTATTATTCTGATACTGCTGTGGCGTTATGCTCCGAAGTATCAGAAAAGAATCTGTTATCCCTTAAACCTCGTGGCTTTTGCCGCAGTAGTCGGACTGTTTGCCGGGACGACAAAGCTTTGCCTGGAGCAAAGGGTGCTGTCCACCTATTTTGGAAACATTGCCTTTGCTTATGAAGACTACGGTCTGCCCTACTGCTTTTTCTGCAGTCTTCTGGCGACGGGAATGGATGAACCCTATGATTATTCCCAGGAAACCATAGAACAGATTGTAAGCTGGGATGAGGAGGAAGCAAGCGAGGATCCGGATACAGAAAAGCCGAATATCATCATGCTGCAGCTTGAGACTTTCTTCGATCCGACGACAGTGGAATTTCTGGAATTTTCGGAGGATCCCATACCGAATTTCCGCAGACTTTCGGAGGAATATTCCTCAGGGGCCTTTAAAGTTCCCTCTGTGGGCGCAGGAACGGCGAATACGGAATTTGAGGCCATCACAGGCATGAATCTGCGGTATTTCGGACCGGGAGAGTATCCCTATAAGACGATTCTCAAAGAGACTACCTGCGAGAGCGTAGCGTACGATCTGAAAGAGATCGGCTATGCGGCCCACGCGATTCACAACAATAAGGCTACCTTCTACAGCCGGGCGGATGTGTTTAAGAATCTGGGATTTGATACCTACACTTCCAAGGAATATATGGATGTCTCCAACACGACGGAGAACGGCTGGCTGAAAGACGAGGTGCTGCTCGGCCATATTCTGGACTGCCTGGATTCCACGGCGCGTCAGGATTTTATCTATACGATCTCGGTTCAGGGACACGGGGAGTATCCTACGGAGAAGGTGCTGGAGGATCCGGCGATCAAAGTCACGGGGGCTGAGACTGAGGAAAAGAACAATCAGTGGGAGTACTATGTGAATCAGCTTCATGAGATGGATCAGTTTATCGCCGATCTGATCGAGGCGCTGGACGCTTATGGCGAGAAGTATGTACTTGTCATGTACGGCGATCATCTGCCGACGCTGGGGCTGACGGTGGAGGATGTAAGCAACCGCTATCTTTTTGATACCAGTTATGTAATTGTAGATAATATCGGACTGGAGGAGGAGGACCAGACTTTGTGTTCTTATCAGATAGCGGCGGAGGTTCTCGATCAGCTCGATATTCATGTGGGGACCATGATGCAGTATCATCAGAACAGGCGGAAAACAAAATGGTATCTGCCTGATATGGAGCTTTTGCAGTATGATCTGCTTTACGGGGAGCGCTATGCTTACGGAGGAGAAAGCCCCTATGAGCCGACAGATATGCAGATGGGAATCCATCAGCCGGTGATCACGAATGTGGTGGCGCTGGAATCCATGACTTACGTATTCGGGCAGAATTTTACGACGGCTACGAAGGTTTACGTGGACGATGAGTATCAAAGCACCAATTTTATTAATGATCATGTGCTGCAGCTCAGGGAGACGGTACTCACGGAGAATGCCGAAATATCAGTCAAGCAGCTCGCGCCGGGAAAGGCGAGGCGGATATTGAGCGAGGGAGGCACCTGGAGCTTTCGTTATAAGGACAGAGAGACGGAAGATAGCGGAGAAAATATGACAGAAGAAGGGACAGGCGAAGCGGTATGACGTATCAGGAAGCGGTGGCTTATATTGATGAAACGCCGAAGTTTACAAAGAAAAATTCTCTGGATCACACCAGAGCTTTTCTGAAAAGACTGGGTTCGCCCCAGGAAAAAATGAAGATTCTTCATGTGGCGGGAACAAACGGGAAGGGTTCGGTCTGCTCTTATTTGGCTTCGATGCTGAAGGCGGCGGGAAAAAGGACGGGACTTTTCACTTCTCCGCATCTGGTAAAGATCAATGAACGCTTTGTCATAGACGAGGAGGAGGTAAGCGACGAGGAATTTCTGGAAGCCTTTCATACGGTGATGGCCTGTGTGGAGCAGATGAAGGAGGAAGGCTATCCGCATCCTACTTATTTTGAGCTTCTCTTTCTGATCGGAATGAAGATCTTTGAGAAGGCAAAGACGGAATATCTGGTGCTGGAGACAGGACTCGGCGGCAGGCTGGATGCGACAAATTCCGTGGAACATCCGCTGGTGACCGTGCTGACTTCCATAAGCCTCGACCACACCGAGTATCTGGGAGATACGATTGCGGCAATCGCAGGAGAAAAGGCAGGTATTATCAAAGAGGGCGTCCCGGTCGTGTATGACGCGTCCTGCCGGGAAGCGGAAGAAGTCATCCTGAAAAAAGCCATGGAGATGCACGCGCCAGCCTACGGAATCCGTCCCGATATGTATAAAATTTCCAAAACGACAAAGAAACATATTGATTTTTGCATTGATTGTGGGTATTATGATTGTATCGAATTGTCCATATCGAGCGTCGCGGAATATCAGGTGAAGAATGCCGCGGAGGCTGTGACGGCTATCCGTGTTATGGATCGGGACGGCAGCTTCACAGACGAGGTGATCCGGCGCGGAATCGGACAGATGCGCTGGCAGGGCAGGATGGAGACCGTGCTGCCGGGCGTAATCATCGATGGCGCTCACAACGAAGCGGGAGTCGAGGAATTTGTAAAGACGGCCAGGCGTCTGGAGGCCGATTATCCTGTGACGCTGCTTTTTGCGGCGGTAGGAGACAAGGATTACCGGCATATGATAGAGACGATCTGCAGGGAGCTCAGGCTGGAGCGGGTGATCGTCACAGAGGTAGGCGGCTGGCGCAAGGTAGATGTGAAGGAGCCTGAGGCCCTTTTCAGGCAGTTTGGAGCGAAAGAGGTCAGAGCCATCCCGGATGTGGAGGAAGCGTTCGGGGAGGCGCTTAGAGAAAAAGGAGACGGCATACTGTTTTGCGTCGGTTCTCTGTATCTGGTAGGAAACATAAAGAGTATATTGGAGAAAAGGAGGACAGCACATGATTGATTTCGAGGAAGAACTGAAGAAATTTCATCCGAGCCTTGAGGTAGAGCAGGTAGAGGATAACGTATATAAGAATAAGCCAAAAGATATGGCAGATTTGCTTGATGAAATGCTGAAAGAAATGAAAGGCGGCAGCCGCTTTTAGGGGAAAGCGTAACAGAAGGCGCGCTCTTGTCAGAGGAGGAATTTATGCGTTGTATTAAATGTGGAGCGGTACTGAACGATCCCGGCTACTGCAGCTCCTGTGGAACGGAAATCCGCATCTATAACAAGCTCATACGGCTGTCCAACACTTATTACAATATGGGACTGGAGAAAGCGAGAGTACGGAACCTTTCCGGAGCCGTTCAGGATCTGCGCTACAGCCTGGAGCTGAATAAAAACAATATACAGGCCAGAAATCTTTTGGGCTTGATCTGTTTTGAGGTGGGCGACGTGGTATCCGCCCTGACGGAATGGATTATCAGCAAGAATCTGGAGCCGGATAAAAATATTGCCGACGAGTATATCAATGCGATTCAGGCAAATCCGGCGCGGCTTGAGACGATCAACCAGACGATTAAGAAATACAACCAGTCTCTGCTCTACTGTCAGCAGGGCAGCGAGGATCTGGCGATCATTCAGCTTAAAAAGGTTCTCTCTCTGAACCCGAAGCTTGTAAAGGCGCATCAGCTTCTTGCTCTCCTCTATATCAAGACCGAGGAATACGACCGGGCCGGACGGGAGCTGAAACGTGCTTTGGCTATTGACCAGACGGACAATGTTTCTCTCCATTACCAGGCGGAGCTGGAGGAGCTGACCGGAAAGCCCGCAGGGCGTTCCCAGAGACCGGAGAAGGAAAAGAAAGATTCGGGAAACCCGGACATTATTTCCTATACCAGCGGCAATGAGACGATCATCATGCCTGCCACTTACAAGGAAAATACAGGCGTCAATGTGATTTTAAATATTTTCATCGGTCTGGTGGTCGGCGTGGCTCTGATGTGGTTTTTGGCTCTTCCGGCCAAGGTGCAGTCGGTCCGCAATGAGACCAGCGACCAGATTCGGGAATACAGCGATCAGCTTGCGGCCAGACAGACGGAGATCAACGAGCTTCAAAGCCAGCTTGACGCGCTGCAGAGCAGCGCGGAGACAGAAGAGGAGGCTACGGCGGAGGAAAGCGGCAGCTATGAATTGCTGATAGACGCTTACACAAGCTTCCAGGCGCAGGATATGGAAAGCGCCACGGCTTCTCTGGATCAGGTAGATCCGGATCAGCTTTCGGACAATGCCCGCGCCATCTATAATCAGATTTATGCGAGCGTTCATGCGGAGGACCTTCAGAATCTGTTTGATACAGGCTCGGCGGCATACAATGCCCAGAACTATGAGGAGGCGGTCACAAGTCTTGCTCAGGTAGTGGAGATTGACGAGACCTATGAGAACGGCTACGCGCTCTATTATCTGGCGCGCTCCTATGAGAATCTGGGGCAGAACAGCGAAGCCCTGGATATGTTCCAGAGATTCGCGGCCGCATTTCCGGGAACGGAACGTGCGACCTATTCCAACAATGCCATAGCGCGTCTGCAGACACAGGTGCCGCAGAGCGATACGGAGGAGGACTCCGGAGAGGATACCCAGCAGTCAGAAAATCAGACGCAGGGACAGACGGGAACCCAGTAGAGACAGAGAACTTAAGAGAAACCCTGAAGCGAGGGACATACCATTACGGTATGTCCCTTTTGTCGTGGGAAAACGAGGGATGTGTCTGCAGAAAAGAGTAAAACGGAAATGGAGGTATGGCGGATGCGAGGCAGCATGAAAAGGAAGAAAAGCCAGGATAACGGTATGAAAGTGGAAAACAGAGTGCTGTGGATCCGGGTCCCGGCGGAACTGGATCACCACAGCGCGGCACAACTCTGCGAAAAGACGGATGAGCTGGTGCGGACAAGGGATATAAGGGAGATCGTATTTGATTTTTCAAGGACGGTCTTCTGCGACAGCTCAGGGATCGGAATGCTGATGGGAAGATATAAGATGATGAAGGCTCTGGGCGGCAGCGTGCGCGCCGTACAGGTTCAGGACAGAGTGGAACGGATTCTGACGCTGTCAGGTATTATGAAAATTATTCCGCTGGAACGGATGCAGGGAGGAAAAGAGAGATGAAAAATGAGATGCGGGTAGAGTTTGACAGTATTTCGGCCAATGAGGCTTTTGCGAGAGTGACGGTCGCGGCCTTTATGACGCAGATGAATCCCAGCATGGAGGAGGTGGCGGATGTAAAAACCGCCGTCTCGGAGGCTGTGACCAACGCGATCATCCACGGCTACGAAGGCGAGGTACATAAAATCGTGATCACGGGTTGTATAGAAGACGAATGGCTTACGCTCTGCGTGGAGGATCAGGGAATCGGGATCGAAGACGTGGAGAAGGCGATGGAGCCTTTATATACCACTCGGCCGGAGCTTGAGCGTTCCGGTATGGGCTTTCTGTTTATGGAAGCTTTTATGGATGAGGTCCAGGTGGATTCAGAGCCGGGAAAAGGAACGGCTGTCACGATGAAAAAGCGGATCGTTCAGCGCGAGGACTAGCCATGGACCGCACGGAGGAACTGATTCGGAAGTCACAGGACGGAGATAAGAAAGCGAGAGAGGTACTGATCGAGGAAAACATAGGACTGATTCATCATGTGGTGAAGCGTTTCCTGGGAAGGGGAGTGGAGGCGGAAGATCTGTTTCAGATCGGAGCCGTCGGCCTTGTAAAAGCGGTGGACCGTTTTGATTTGAGCTTCGGAGTCCGTTTCTCCACGTATGCCGTTCCGATGATTGCCGGAGAGATCAAGCGGTTTCTGCGTGACGACAGTATGATTAAAGTGAGCCGCTCCCTGAAAGAGCTGGCCATGAAGGCTGCCCGCCTGCGTGAGCAGCTTCTTATGGAGAGGGGAGAGGAGCCGGGAGTGGAGGAACTGGCCGGACGTCTGGGCGTGGAACCAGAGGAGCTTGTGCAGGCTATGGACAGCAGCACAGAGGTAGAGTCCTTACAGAAAATAGTCTGTCAGGGAGACAGCGAGGGCTTAAGACTGATGGACCGTGTGGATTACGGCAGGGACGATCATGAGGCCCTTTTGCGCCGGATGCTGCTGGAACAGCTTCTTTCCTCGCTGGAACCTAAGGAGCGGCGCCTGATTATTCTGCGCTTTTTCTACGACAGGACCCAGGCCCAGGTGGCCGGGGAGCTTGGCATGTCCCAGGTACAGGTGTCGCGGCTGGAGAAAAAGATTTTGGCATCGCTGAAAAGCAGGCTTTGACAAAATTTTTCCGGCTTTTTGTAAAAAAACCTTGAAAAACAGGCGATCAGGGGATATAATGTGCGAAGAAACAACAGGGTTTCATATCTATCCGATAAGAGCGGCTGGAGTGAAGCCCTGTTTAGCGTCAGTCTGCGTCAGGGATTCAGTCGGTCCTGTGTTCTGCATTCGGACGGTAGATAAAGCATGAAAAACAGGAGGGTAAAGTTATGAAGAAAAGATTGCTTGCGATGCTGCTGGCAGCAGCTTTTGCCGTATCACTTACAGCCTGCGGTTCCTCAGGCGGAAGCGCCGACACGTCAGGAGACGCCGCAGAGACAGAGAGTGCGGAAACGGCCGCTGAAGAAAGCACGGATTCCGGAGATAAGAAAGTACTCAGAGTAGCTATGGAATGTGCATATGCTCCCTATAACTGGACGCAGCCCGACGATTCCAACGGCGCAGTGCCGATCAGCGACAGCTCTGATTATGCTTACGGCTATGATGTTATGATGGCTCAGCATATCGCGGATGAGCTTGGATACGAGCTGGAGATCGTCAAGCTTGACTGGGATTCCCTGGTTCCTGCCGTACAGTCCGGAACGGTTGACTGCGCGATCGCGGGACAGTCCATTACCTCAGAGCGTCTTGAAATGGTAGATTTCACAGAGCCTTACTACTATGCGACGATCATTACGCTGGTGAAGCAGGACAGCCCCTACGCGTCTGCGGCGGGCGTAGCGGATCTGGCCGGCGCAAGCTGTACTTCTCAGCTTGGAACTATCTGGTATGACGTATGTCTGCCCCAGATCGAGGATGCGGATATTCAGCCCGCTCAGGAGTCTGCTCCGGCTATGCTGGTAGCTCTGGAGAGCGGACGTGTGGATGTGGTTGTGACCGATATGCCCACGGGTACCGCGGCGTGCGTAGCCTATCCGGATCTGAAGCTTCTGGACTTTGCCGGAACGGACGATGATTTTGAAGTGTCCGAGGAAGAGATCAATATCGGAATCTCTGTAAGAAAGGGAAATACAGAGCTTCTGGATGCCATGAACAGCGTACTGTCCGAGATGACGGCAGATGATTTCAACAGCATGATGGACGAAGCGATCTCTGTACAGCCTCTGTCTGTGTAAACATAAGGGAAAGGAAGCCGTGAACCAAAGATGACAGTTTCTCAGATGAATTTTTTTGAAAGAATTATATATTTGCTGCAGCAGTACGGCCCCTCCTATTTAAGAGGAGCCGGCAGTACGCTTTTGATTGCAGTAGTCTCCACGGCGATCGGCTGCCTGATCGGTTTTGTCGTCGGCGTGATACGGACGATTCCCGTGGATAAAAAGCGTGACGGCATGGTGAAAAAAGGTGTGCTGGGCGTAGTAAAGGCTATTCTAAAAGGTTATGTGGAGCTGTTCCGCGGAACCCCCATGATTGTACAGGCGGCCTTTATCTATTACGGAATGTCTCAGGTGTTCAATATCCAGCTTGGAGTATGGTCGTCCGCGTTCCTGATCGTATCTATCAATACGGGCGCCTATATGGCCGAGTCGGTCCGCGGAGGAATCATTTCCGTGGATCCGGGACAGACCGAGGGAGCGAAGGCTATCGGCATGGATCATGTACAGACCATGCGTTACGTCATTCTTCCCCAGGCCCTTCGCAATATTATGCCTCAGATTGGAAACAACCTGATCATCAACCTGAAGGATACTTCGGTCCTGTTCTCTATCGGTATCATGGAGCTGTTTTCCGTCCACAGGAGTGTGTCCGGCGCATTGTACACGTATTTTGAGTCGGCTACGATTGTCATGGTGATCTATCTGATTATGACGGTTGTCTGCTCCCGCCTTCTGCTGTTCTGGGAGCGCAGGATGGACGGAGACGCTAACTATGAGCTGGTGGATACCATGGGAATCGGAGACCAGCTTCGGAACCCGTCAGACGTATTAAAGAGAGCGGATAGGAGGGAAGGTCGATGAGCCGTGGTGAAGAAATTCTGAAAATATCCCATTTGAGCAAAAGCTTCGGAACCCATGAGGTGCTGCGGGATATAGATTTTGAAGTCTGCAAGGGAGACGTAGTCTCCATCATCGGAGCCTCCGGCTCCGGGAAATCCACGATGCTGCGCTGTATCAATCTTCTGGAGGAGCCTGGCGGGGGACAGATCCTGTTCCATGGAGAGGACATCACTGATCCGAAGATGAATGTTCCGGCTTATCGGGCGAAGGTGGGTATGGTGTTCCAGAGCTTCAACCTGTTCAATAATATGACAGTGCTGGACAACTGCATCATTGGTCAGGTGAAGGTAGCGAAAAAGAACAAGGAGGAGGCCCATGAGAGCGCAGTTCATTATCTGCGCCAGGTGGGAATGGAATCCTTTATGAATGCGAAGCCGCGCCAGCTTTCGGGCGGTCAGAAGCAGCGTGTGGCGATTGCCCGCGCCCTTGCAATGGAACCGGAGATTCTCCTGTTCGACGAGCCGACGTCGGCTCTCGATCCGCAGATGGTCGGCGAGGTGCTGAACGTCATGGAGGAACTGGCGCGCGAGGGACTGACGATGCTGGTGGTAACCCATGAAATGGCTTTCGCGCATGACGTGTCGAGTCATGTAATTTATATGTCGGATGGAGTCATTGAGGAGGAAGGAACGCCGGATCAGATCTTCGGCGCGCCCCGCAGTGAAAAGACGCGGGAGTTCCTGTCCAGATTCCGGAAAACGACAGTGTGACGAAAAAGGCTGCTGGGAAAGCAGGCGTATGGCCTGCCGAACAGCAGCCTTTTTCGTCTCTGTCAGCAAGTGGAAGCAGCCTTCCTCCTGAGAGTATATCCCGTTATCAATCATTGGAAATGCATATTTACAGATTCAATGGGAAATAATAGCTGTCATCAGGTAAATTCTGGCGAAGCTGGGAGAGAGAACCCCCTGAGGGAGATAAGGAGGAAAGGCGTTATGAATCACACAAAATACCGTGTATGGCTGATTTCCATAGTGCTTGCGGTGGTTATCTTCGGCATTGTCTGGTATGTTTCCGGTGGCAGGGAGGATAATACGATCACAGACGGGACGCTTGTCTATCGCACACTGCCGGAACAGGAAGACAGGGGAGAAGGATTTTCTTATGAGTGAACTCTTATATCTGAAGCTTGAAAAGAATATCCGTACCTACAACAGGACGCTTACGCTTGGGGAAGCGGCGCAGATGAAATGCGCGGATCCGAAAATCCTGAACAGGCTGAAGACAGAGAAGCTGTATACCTTCGATCATGCGCGGAGAGGAAAACATACCTGTGCGGCACGCACAGTGCTTTCCATTCTGGATGTGGTGGAAAAGATTCAGGCTGTGTATCCAAGCCTGGAGATTCAGAATCTGGGTGAGGAAGATTTTGTGGTGGAATATTCCACGAAACCGGAGGAAAATAAGGCTGCAGCGATAATAAAGGCAGCCCTTGTATGTCTGATCTGTTTTTTCGGTTCTGCGTTTTCTATTATGGCCTTCAATAATGATGTGTCCACCACAAAGCTGTTCAGCCAGTTTTACACGCTTCTGACCGGACAGGCGTCGGATGGCTTTACCATTCTGGAACTGACCTATTCTCTGGGCTTGTCGGTGGGGATCATTGCGTTTTTCAATCACATCGGCGGCAGGCGGCTGAGTAAGGAGCCTACGCCTATCGAGGTGGAAATGCGTCTCTATGAGGATGATGTCAACACGACGCTGATCAGGACGGCCGACCGGAACGGAGGACAGAAAAAGGGAAAAGAGAAAGAGGATGAATAGATGTGGTGGAAGGAAATTCTGATGGCAGTGACAGGGCTTTGCAGCGGCCTGGCAGTGGCGGGCGGCCTCTTTGCGCTGATCATTGCCCTGGGACTGGTGGCTGAATTTGCTGATCAAACGCATACGGCCCGCTATATCCTCTGGTATGAGACGTCTGTGGCGGCAGGCGGTATCATCGGCAATCTCATAAGCATTTATCGCTTTTCTCTGCCCTTTGGGGATGTGGGAGCCGGAATCTTTGGAATCTTTGCTGGAATCTTCGTGGGAGCCTGGGCTATGGCGCTGACGGAGATTATCAATATCATTCCGATATTTGCGAGGAGGATAGATTTTCGCAGAGGACTGGAACTTCTGATAATAAGCATGGCTCTGGGACGGACGGCGGGCTCGTTGCTTTTTTATTTTTATCGTTTTTAACATGGGAAAGGATGATTGGAATGAATGAATTTATGGAACGCGGGAAAGAGGAAGCTGGGAAGGAGCAGACGGAAGAACAGCCTGACGAGCAGGAGAAGCGGCAGTATGGAGAATATGTAAAGCAGGTGACGCCTACCCACAGCCTGGGATTGCAAATGCTGAAGGCGTTTTTGACAGGAGGGGTTATATGCTGCATTGGCCAGGCGATCTTGAACTATGCGGGCAGCATTGGACTGGAGAAGGATACGGCAGGAGCCTGGTGTTCGGTACTTCTGGTTCTGTTCAGCGCGGTACTCACAGGTCTGAATATCTTTCCTGGCATCGCAAAATGGGGCGGAGCGGGGGCTCTGGTTCCGATTACGGGCTTTGCGAACAGTGTGGCGGCCCCGGCTATCGAGTATCAGAAGGAGGGGCAGGTATTTGGAATCGGATGCAAGATTTTTACTATCGCCGGACCGGTAATCCTGTACGGGATTTTTACAAGCTGGCTGCTTGGTCTGGGCTACTGGGCGCTTGGTCTGGCCGGAGTTGTGTGAAAGGGTGCGAGTTATATCTGGATCACCTTCACATGCGTACTTGTAACCATGAAAACGCAAAAAAAGATTGCAATTTGCGCTACGCTGCATTAAACTTATACCATGGTGACGTGGAGAGGAGCATCGACAGTTTGCCGATGCTCTTTTATCTTTTGCTCTTAAAAGACCCTGGTCAGTAAGGGTAAAAGGATATATCGCGGAAAGCTACCGAAAGAGAGGGAAAGTTTATGATGGAAACGATCGGAAATGTGATCACTGCTATTGACGACGCAGTCTGGGGCTGGTGGCTGATTATTCTGCTCCTGGGAACCCATATTTTTATGACTTTTAAGACAGGCTTGATTCAGTGGAAGTCTATTACCAAGGGAATCAAGCTTTCTGTGACAAAGGATCCGGACGCGGAAGGCGAGGTATCTAACTTTGGAGCTTTGACTACAGCTTTGGCGGCAACCATTGGGACAGGAAATATCGTAGGAGTGGGAACAGCCGTGGCTCTGGGTGGTCCGGGCGCGGTACTCTGGTGCTGGCTGTCCGGGGTCTTCGGCATAGCGACAAAATATGCGGAATCCCTGATTGCCGTGAAATACAGGGTGAAGAAGAAGGATGGGCGTATGCAGGGCGGAGCCATGTACGCGCTCTCCAGAGGACTGAAGTGGAAGAAATTCGGAGCCATCATGGGAATGCTGTTCGCGGTCTTTGCGGGGGTCGCTTCCTTTGGAATTGGCTGTGCTACTCAGGTAAATGCCATAGCGAATATCGTGGAGGAGAATGTAGGAATCCAGGGTTGGATCGTAGGACTGATTGTGGCGGTGCTGACGGCTGTGGTCATTTTCGGCGGGATTAAATCCATTGCAAATGTCTGTGAAAAGCTGGTTCCCTTTATGGCAATCTTTTATGTGTTAGGCTGCCTGATTATTCTGGGAATTAACTATGATTATATCATTCCGGCGATTCAGACGATCCTTCGCCTTGCGTTTCAGCCGGGCGCGGCTGCGGGGGGTCTGGTAGGAACCGGAATCATGGCAGCCATGCGTTATGGAATTGCGAGAGGCTTGTTTTCCAATGAGTCCGGTATGGGTTCCGCGCCTATCGCGGCTGCTGCTGCGCAGACGAGAAATCCTGTGCGTCAGGCTCTTGTGTCCTCTACCGGAACCTTCTGGGATACCGTGGTGGTTTGTCTGATGACGGGGCTTGTTCTTGTGTCTACGATCATGAAGAATCCCAATATCAATGTGACGGATGTGACGGACGGTGGGATTCTGACGACGATGGCCTTTGGTCAGATCCCGTATCTGGGACCGGTGATCCTGACGCTTGGAATCATCTGCTTCGCGTTTTCCACGGTTCTTGGCTGGGCTTATTACGGGGAGCGTGCAGTGGAATACTTTGCAGGCAGAAAGGGACTGATTCCTTATCGTGCCTTATATGTGATTGTGGCGGCTATCGCTCCTGTGGTGGCTTTGGATATTGTGTGGGACATCGCGGACATTCTGAACGCGCTGATGGCGATCCCGAATCTCCTGGCCGTACTGCTTCTGTCCAATGTGATTTCAAAGGAGACAAAAAAGTATATCAATGATCTGGACGCCTGGGATGAGGAATCTGTTCCGGTGGTAGACGACTGAAGAACGAAAAGGGGAGCGGCGTCCAGATAAACAGATGTCTCTGCCAACCGATGGGAGAAGTTTTTGTGAAAAATACATAAAAAAGACATAGAAAATTTGTGTATATTATGCATTGTGTTTTGAAAATCGGAATGGTATGATGATTCCATAAAAAATCGCATATGTCTTATGACAAGACTTTATAGTGCCATGAACGCACTAATTCCTTTTGAAAAAAGGGGATTAGTGCGTTTTTTCGTTGCTTTGGAGAGCCTTGCGGGATTGATTTTTTGAATGGGATCACAGAACGGAGAAAGGAGGAGAGATTATGGGAAAAGAACTTTGCCTGGAAATGACGGCCATTAAAAAGAGCTATCCTGGAGTTCAGGCCCTGAAAGGAGTGGATTTCTCTCTCGAATATGGAGAAGTGCATGGACTGCTCGGCGAGAATGGCGCCGGAAAATCGACCTTGATGAAAATGCTGGGCGGAGTTGAAAAAATGGACAGCGGAGAGGTGCGGATCGCGGGAAAGCAGGTATTTTTCCATACTCCATCGGATGCTCAGAAAATGGGCGTGTCGTTTATCCACCAGGAATTGTCTTTGTTTCCGGATTTGGATATTGCGACCAATATTTTTATTCAGGATATTCCGCAGACAGGTTCTTTTATCAGGAACAAGGAGATGTACAGCCGGGCGGAAGCGATACTGAAGGAAGTGGGACTTGCGGATCATTCGCCGAAAGAAGTGCTGAAATACCTCCAGATGGGAGAACGGCAGTTGGTGGAAATCGGACGCTGTCTTACGATAGATACCAAAATCCTGGTCCTGGATGAGCCCACATCTTCTTTGACGAAAAAAGAAGTGGAGACTTTGTTCGCGCTGATGCGGAAACTGAAAAGCCAGGGAATCTCCATCATTTTTATCTCTCATCGTATGGATGAGGTATTTGACATCTGCGACCGAATCACGGTCATGCGTGACGGCGAAAAAATCGCGACGGTAAACGCGAAAGAAACCACCACGAATAAACTGGTGTCTTTGATGATAGGACGCGAACTGGGAGAACGATTTGAACGGTCGTGCTATCAGTCAGGGAAAGAACTTTTGAGAGTCGAAGATTTGAGCAGGGGAGAACGGTTTCAGGGAATCAACTTTACTGTTCACGCGGGAGAGATCGTAGGCCTGTATGGTCTTATGGGATCGGGGAGATCAGAGATCGTGCGTTCCGTGTTCGGCCTGGAAAAATATGAGACAGGGAAGATATACATGGAAGGGGAGGAGATACATATCAAATCTCCTGAGGATGCCATTCGGAACGGCATCGGCCTTATCACAGAAAACCGCAGAGAGGAGGGCCTGATGGTCCGCCAGTCCGTCTATTTTAATCTGATGGCGGCGAATTTTGAAAAATACAGCAGGAAGCCCTTCGGCTTCATGAATACAAAAAAGGAGATAGAGGACTGCGGCGAGTATGTAGGAGAGCTGAGCATAAAAACGTCCAGCCTGAAAAAGAAGGCTCAGTTCCTGAGCGGAGGCAACCAGCAGAAGATAGTCATAGCAAAATGGCTGAACCGCTCGCCGAAGATCTTGATTCTGGACGAGCCTACGCGAGGCGTGGACGTGGGCGCCAAGTTTGAAATCTACCACATACTTGAAGAAGAAGCAAAGCAGGGAAAAGGACTCTTTGTAATTTCCTCGGAGCTGGATGAAATCATGGGGCTGTGCGATCGGATCCTGGTCATCCGTAAAGGGAAGATTGTAGGGGAGCTTTCCCATGAGGAATTTACAAAAGAGAGGCTGCTGGAAAGCTCGATGGGAGGTCAGGAAAAATGAGAACAAAGAAAATTACGGGAAAAGTATTGATACAGACAATCTTGAATTACTGCATTTATCTGCTGCTGCTGCTGGTATGTATCATCCTGTCGCTGACGACGACTTCATTCCTGTCTGTGACCAACATTATCAACGTGCTTCTCCAGACGTCTATCATAGCCGTGCTTTCTCTTGGAATTACGTTCGTGCTGATAACGGGAAACAACGATTTGTCGGTAGGCGGTGTTATGGCAGTGGCCGGTGCGGCAGGAATCGGTCTGATTAAGCTGGAAGGCTGGCCCTGGTGGGCCGGGATGCTGGTGATCCTGGCGGTGGCGGTCGCGTTTGGCGCCATAAACGGAATGGTTGTGGCTTATATTAAGGCCCCGGCGTTTCTGACCACGCTGGCAACCCAGTTCATAGGCAGGGGCCTGGCCCTGGTGATCTCAGGAGGCTCGTCCTGGTATGATCTGCCGAAGCCTTTTACGTTTCTTTCGTCCACTTATGTGATCGGGATTCCGCTGATGATTTTGATTATCCTGCTTTTGTATCTGGTCTTTCATATAAGGCTGAGCAAGACGATTTTCGGACGCAGGGTGTACGCGGTGGGAAGCAATGCAGAATCGGCGCGGGTATCCGGCATCAATGTACCAAAGACAATCCTGCTTGCGTATATGCAGTGCGGTCTGCTGGTGGGAATCGCCACGATCCTGCAGGTGGCCCGTATGAATTCCTTCTGGGCAGCCATGGGAACAGGAATAGAAGCGCAGGCTATCGCGGGAGCTATCATCGGCGGAGCCAGTATGGCAGGAGGAGTAGGAAATCTGGTAGGAACCTTCGCAGGCGTTCTGCTCATGGGCGTGATCAACAATGCGCTGAATCTGTATGGAATCGACGCGAACTGGCAGGACGCGGCGAGAGGCTTTGTGATTATGCTGGCGATCATCATCGACGCAGTGAGAAACAGATACAACGCAGTTGAGTAGGAACCCTTAATCTATCCGGCAGGAAGGCTGCCGGATAGAAAATAAAATATAAACATACAAGGAGGAAGGGAAAATGAAGAAATTAACAGCGATTATGATGACCATGGTACTGGCGCTTGGGCTGACGGCGTGCAGCCAGGGAGGAGAGGCGCAGACGGAGACACAGACCGCTTCCGACACAGCCGCGGAGACGGGTGGCGGCGGAGAGGCAGCTGCTGAGGAAACAGGGGAAGAAGCAGGGCTGACCTTTGGAGTATCCATGCCTCAGCTTGACAATGATGGATTCAAGGCAAATCTTATCGGAATCCAGCAGTTCGCGGATGAGAATGGTATCGAACTGACTGTGACAGACGCGAAAGCAATGGCAGATACCCAGATGCAGAATATCGAGGATTTGATCACGAACGGCGTAGACGCCATTGTGATGTGCCCTGTGGATTCGGGAGCCCTTGCGGCAGCCGTGTCCAAGGCTGAGGATGCGGGAATCCCTGTCATTTCCTTTGACAGAAACGTGGAGGGAGATGTGCTGACCGGCCTTGCAGAATCGGACAATAAGGCTCACGGAGCAGCAGCGGCGGACCTGATGGCAGAGGTGGCGGAAGCTGAAGGAATAGCTGTCGGAGATCTGGTGGTTCTGGAGCTTTTGGGAACGCAGTCCGCTACGGCAGGACTGGAGCGTCATCAGGGCTTTGAGGAGCGGGCAGGCGAGCTTGGCATCAACATTGTCGCCTCTCTGCCGACGGAATTTGAGAATGATACGGCATACAACGCAGTTATGGACGCGTTTCAGGCGCATCCGGACATCAACGCAATCTTCGTTCCCAGCGACAATGCCTGCTACAGCGGAGTGGAATCTGCGCTTTTACAGCTCAATAAGCTTGTCCCCAAGGGAGAGGAAGGACATATTTTGATTACTTCTGTAGACGGAGGTCCGACGGGACTGGACGGCGTCCGGAACGGCTATATCGACGCCATTGCAGCCCAGTCTAAGCTGCTGATGAGCGAGGAAGCTATGAATATGGCCCTTAAGGTGGTACAGGGAGAGACGCTGGAGGAAAATATTGTCCGTATCCAGCCCACGACGGTTACACAGGAAAATGTGGACGATCCCACGCTCTGGGCCAATGCAATCACCATCGAGGAGTAAAGACTGGAATATTTTCTATAGAATTACAGAAAGAGAGAGGACGACATCATGAGGAATAAGTATGCAGTGATTACGGGATTTATGGGGCAGATACAGGACAGATTCGCGACCTACGGAGTGGACAGAAGCTTTGAGCAGATGGTCCAGACGGCTTCCACGGTAAAGGGCTGCTCCGGGCTTGAGGTGGTGTATCCGCAGCAGGTCCAGGATCCGGTAAAGGCTAAGCAGATTCTTGACAACTATGGAATGGGAGTGGCAGCGTTAAATGTAAATGTAAAAGGGGAACCGAAATGGGCCTATGGCTCCGTGAGTTCTCCGGACGCCGCCGTGCGCCGGGAAGCGGTGGAATATATGAAAACCGGTCTGGACTTTGCGGCGGAGCTTGGCTGCAATAAGGTGACTATTGCTTTTCTGAACGATGGAAATGATTACCCGTTTGAACTGGATTATGAGAGAGCGTTCAATGATACGGTGGACTGCATCCGGGAAGCGGCCGCCTACAGAAAGGATGTCAAGCTCAGCCTTGAGTATAAGCTTTCAGAGCCAAGAATGCACTGCCTGTTGGGAAACGCGGGAAAGATGGCTTTCCTGTGTGAAAAGACAGGTATGGACAATGTGGGAGTGACGCTGGATACAGGACATGCCCTGCAGTCCCTTGAAGTCCTGAGCGATTCCCTCTCCTTTTTAAGCACTACTGGCCGGCTGTTCCATGTGCATGTCAATGACAATTACAGGAACTGGGACTGGGATATGGTTCCCGGAACCGTGAATTTCTGGGAGTTTGTGGAGTTCTGCATTTATCTGAAAAAGACAGGCTACTCCGAGTGGATCACGGCGGACGTATTCCCGCAGCGTCATGACGCAGTCCGGATCATGGAGAAGACTTTTGAATGGATGGACTATATGTTTGATATAGCCGATGCGGTCATAGCGGATGGGAAGCTGTTCGATATGCTGAATCAGCAGTGCGACGCGTTTGAGGTCATGGATTATGTACGGAGCTTTTTAAAGTAGAGGAGACGGCGCTATGACGGAGAAGACGATCGTGATACAAAAGCAGGGACAGATCTGGATACTGGAAATCAACCGCCCTGAAGTACAGAATAAGCTCAGTATCCTGTGCATGGAGGAATTGAAGCAGGCGCTTGAGGAGGCTTCCGCCGACGCGGAATGCCGGGCAGTCGTCCTTGCCGGCGGCAGAGAATGGTTCTGCGCGGGAGGCGACCTGGGAGATTACCGGAAGAAAACGGTTCTGGAAATCAAAGAATTTGGAAAGGCCTTTATCGAACTGCATCTGGCCATGCAGAAATGCTGCCGTCCGATCATTGCGGCCGTGGAAGGAAAGGCCTACGGGGGAGGCTGCTCTCTTGCGGAGGCCTGCGACCTGGCAGTGGCGTCAGAGAATGCGGAGTTTGCCGTTCCTGAGATTTTGGATGGTCTGGCGCCGGCCATGGGCTTTTCCGGTCTGTTTTCAAATCTGCGGAAAAAGGAAGCCATGTCTATGGCCCTGCTTGGAGAGAAACTGGACGCATTTCGGGCAAAAGAACTGGGCCTGGTGAACAGAACCGTGCCGAAAGGTGAGGCTTTATCGGCGGCGCTTGAGCTGGCCGGGCAGCTCTCAGACTATGATCCGCTCTGTGTGAGGCTGTTTAAAGAGATGTATGCGGACATGGGCGAGAGAGCGTATGAAAACAGGCTGAAGACAGGGCAGGCTATGATGATAGCCATGTTTAAGGCGAAAGGAGAGGAAGATGAGCTTATTTGAACCGGTTTCCCTTGGGACGAATCTCTGCAAGGGCTATTCCTTTGGCGAAGCCCTGGATCTGGTAAAAAAATGCGGTTTTGCATATGCGGAGCCTTCTTCCATCGTCAATATGTGCGAACATATCAGGCCGGAGGAGATGACGCCGGATTACGCGTCCGAAGTAAGCGGGCTTCTGAAGGAAAAAGGGCTGAAATGCTATGCTTTTTCCGGCCATGTGGATCTGACAGACGAAGGACAGTTCCAGGATTTCCTGAAAAAGATTGAATTTGCAGGCCGTATTGGGGCCAGAATTATCAACACAAATTCAGGACCGCTGGAGAAAACGGATGTATTTTATAAGAATATGCGGAAGATTATAGAGACTGCAGAAAAATGGGATGTGATCATCGGGCTGGAGTCTCACGGGGATATAGTCAGCACGGCGAAGGACAGCATTCAGGTTTTCGAGTATTTTCATCATCCTCTGGTAAGGCTGAATTATGATACGGGCAATGTGCTGTTTTACAGCGCGGGAAAGGTGAAAGTTGAAGAAGACATAAAGTACGGCTTTGAATATCTGTCCTATCTGCATCTGAAGGATATTCGCATTCGGGGGAATCAGGTGGCTTATGTGCCGATCGGCGCGGGAGACGTCCATTTTCCGGAGGTGTTTGAAACATTGAAAACTCTGGGAAGGGAGATTCCGTACGGCTATGAGATACCTGTGCATGTGAAAGGAGTTCTGGGCGACATAAGGCCCACGGACACGCCCATGCCGGAGGCGGAGATCCTGGCTGCCGTAAGGGAGTCCGTACAGTATACGGAGACGCTTTTGAATCAGTGACAGGAAAAGGGAGAGCGAAAACAAACGCTCTCCTTTTCTTCTTGTCAATTATGGGTATGCGTCGGTAATCAGCGACACGTAAGGGATCGTGATCACTGCCAGCGTGCCGTTCCCGGTATTTTCTATCTGCAGAGAACCGTGAAGCTCATTGTTTACAATGGCGCGCAAGATAGCGAAGCCGATGCTCTGGCTGGTGCCTACGTCGACGGTTTCAGGGAGGCCGCTGCCGTTGTCCTGCACTTTCAGGATGATAATTTCATCAATGATGTGACAGGAGACCAGGATCCTGGGCGAAGGACAGGGCTTCTTATGGAAAGCGTGCCTGACGCAGTTTGCGATAAGCTCGTTGATGACTATGGATATGGAAGTCGCTTTCGCATAGGGAACCAGCAAATCATCCGCGTCTACCGTGATAGCTACCTTGGAGGTCTCATACAGACGGAGAATGCTTTCGATAATTCTGTGCAGATCGATATTGTTGGAATTGGAGGTGGGGCTCGTCAGCAGATCGTGCAGATAAGCGATGTTCTGCACACAGTTTGAAATGGAGTCCAGAATCTGATCCACGTCGGTCTCCGGATGCTGCTGAATATAGAGCTGCTGCATGGCAATCAAGCTGGTAATGATCTGCAGATTGTTTTTTATCCTGTGATTGCTCTCCTGCAGAAGAATAGAATTGTTAATCAGCCGTGAGGTCTCCGCCACCACAGACACCTCGCGGCAGAACGATTTCAGATAATGAAACTGCTGATCGTCGTATATGATCACGTTGGAAAAAAACACGGTCAAGAGTCCAAGGATGTGATTTTTGCTGATAATAGGCAGCGCGATAAAGGACTTCACATCATGGGAGGGAGCGGAGAGAATCTTGTCAAAGTTGATGTCCTCCGTACTCATATAGATGACGCTTTCTGGCTGGTCGCTGTTCAGATACTCGCTGATAAAGTCTTTATCCAGGACCGGGGCAGTCATATAGTTCCCAAAATAGGTGTGAACATATTTGGAATCGTGATTTCTCAGGCTGATTGTACAGTAATCACAATGAATGATGCGAGAGACATTATTGATGATTACAGATAAGGTTTCCTTCAACTCATAATTATTGGTCAGATATTCCGCTCCGCTGTACAGCATATCAAGAATCTTGGAGGAGTCGGCGGATTCCGCGTTCTGCTCCATAAGGGTACGGCCGGAGATCAGAAACAGAAGATCCTGGGGATTTTCGATCACTTCCCGCGTACCCATTTCACCGATGGCTTCCCTTCCGTCGGTCACAAGGATTCTGGAAGCCACCTGAATGGCGTTTTCCCATTTGGTTGTGAGATAGATGATGCTTTTTCCGGCCGCCTTCATGGCCTGAAAGATCGAAAACAGGATACGGCGGTCTTCGATGCTGAGCATGGAGATGAGATTATCACAGACCAGAATGTCTATCTCGCTGATATATGCGCGGATAAGCTGGACGATGATCTGCTCTGATATGGGAAGACGACGGAGGGGAACATGGAAATCAATCGAGATCCCAAATTCCCGTTTGATGTCGTTGCAGATTTTGACGATCTGCTTTTTGTTGTAGCGAATGACCGAGCGTTCCGCCATGCTGAAATTTTCAAGAGCGGAAAAATGGGGAAAAAGATTCAGGCTGCGCGATACGCAGCGGATAACCGGGCGCGGATTTGATTTCCTGCTAAGCGGATTTACAGAGTTAAAGGTATCGTAAATGTCGTAGATGTCATTCCCGCGAACGCCCAGGATGGCCACAGCCTCCCCGCGTTCCAGCGTAAGCTTCAGGGAGGGAATACATAAGCGGTTATCGTTGTCAAAACAAAAGAAATCAGATTCCAGTCTCATTTTAAAGCCTCGTCCATTTGAATAATTCCCTGAGCGACCACGGTGAGCTTTTTCTGGCTGTCGCGGGCCTTTTTCTGCATAAATTCCATGGCCTGCTTTTCCTTCATGTTAAAATTGTCCATGAGAATACCCTTCGCCCGTTCAATGAGCTTTCTGTTTTTCAGATCCTCCTTTGCCTGATCACGTTCCTGTACCATCTGCACATATTCACGGTACTGCTGCATCGTAATATTGAGAGCGGCGCGCAGATCTTCAAGCCGTATGGGCTTTACCAGGTAATTGAAGACGCCGGCCTCCCTCGCCCGTTCGATTAAATTGTCGTCGGAATAGGCGGAAATAAAGATACAGGGCATCTTGAACTTTCTGGAACGGTTGATCTGCTCCAGGGCCTGAATGCCGTCAAGCACAGGCATCTTGATGTCCATGATGAGAAGCTCCGGCTTTAGCGAACTGCAGTATGCGACAGCTTCCTGTCCCGTGTGCGCTTCCCCGATTACCGTATGGCCAAGCTGGGTTAAGAGCGCCTTTAAACCAAGCAGAACGATAGATTCATCCTCGGCGATTAAAACAGAGTATTTTTTATTCATAATATATCCCCCAATACGTCTACTTTCATTTTACGACAGATACCCTGAATTGACAAGTTTGAAAAAACGGTCATATTTTTCTTCCGCGAGCATAAAATAAGAATACTTGGACAAAAATAACAGCAGGAGAGCTGCGGAAAGGACGGAAACAAAGTTGAGTACGGAGACAATCGTGGGAAAACAGAGCATTCAGTTCCGGGAGCCGCCTCACATTGTGAGCGCGGCTTCTGTCGTGGGAAAAAAGGAAGGAGAAGGTCCTCTGGGTTCGCTGTTCGACGAGATCGAGGAGGATCCCATGGTGGGACAGGCGTCCTGGGAGGAGGCTGAGAGCGCGCTGCAGAAAAGGGCGGCAAAGCTTGCCATGGAGAAGGCGGGACCTGGCGTACCTCCGGTCCGTTACCTTTTTTCCGGAGATCTGCTGGGACAGCTTATTGCTACTTCTTTTGGCGTCATGGATTTAAAGCTTCCGCTGTTTGGCCTGTACGGGGCCTGTTCGACGATTGGAGAGGCTCTGATGCTGTCGGCCATGACGGTTCAGGGCGGGTATTCGGACGCGGTGCTGGCGCTGACGTCCAGCCACTTCGGGAGCGCGGAAAAGCAATTCCGCTATCCCCTGGAATATGGAGGACAGCGGCCGCTGTCCGCGACCTGGACCGTGACCGGAAGCGGGGCCTTTGTAGTGACGCACACAGGGGGAAAGGCGAGGATAACCGGAGCGACTCCGGGACGGGTTGTGGACTATGGGCTGAAGGACTCGATGAATATGGGGGCTTGTATGGCTCCGGCGGCCTGCGATACCATCTGCGGTCATCTGGACGATTTTGGGAGGCAGCCTTCCGATTATGACGCCGTCATTACCGGCGATCTGGGAAGCGTAGGGCAGACCATTCTTCTGGAGCTGGCGAAAAAGCGGGGCTATGATCTGAAAGACAGACATCTGGACTGCGGAATGCTGATCTTCGATCCGGAGGAGCAGGATACCCATGCGGGCGGCAGCGGCTGTGCCTGTTCTGCCGTGACGCTGGCGGCTCATATTCTCCCGAAGATAGAGCGGGGAGAGTGGAGGAGGGTATTGTTTGTGCCTACAGGCGCCCTGCTCTCCACCGTGAGTTATAATGAAGGGCAGAGCGTGCCCGGAATAGCTCATGCGGTCGTGATAGAGCATTGCTGACAGGCGGAAAGGGAAAGGCTTGGGCGTGCCGCTTTCGCGTACGCCGACGCTGAGGTAGGAGGTAGAAGACATGGATTATTTGAAAGCATTTCTGGTGGGAGGTCTTATCTGCGCGCTGGTGCAGATCCTGATGGAAAAGACAAAAATGATGCCGGGGCGCATCATGGTGCTTCTTGTCTGCAGCGGGGCTGTGCTGGGAGCGGCAGGACTTTACGGACCGTTTCAGGAATTTGCGGGAGCGGGAGCCTCCGTTCCTCTGCTGGGCTTTGGAAATACGCTCTGGAAGGGCGTTAAGGAGGCGGTGGATACAGAGGGCTTTCTGGGAATCTTTAAGGGAGGCTTTACGGCCAGCGCGGTCGGGATATGCGCGGCTCTCGTGTTCGGGTATCTGGCAAGCCTGATCTTTCAGCCGAAAATGAAGAAATAACTGGACTTTTCCCAGACTAGCTGTTATACTTACCCTCAGCCGACAGAAAACGGAAATGCCTGTCGCTGAGGGTAAGTCTTTGTATGCCCTTGTCATCAACCAAGGGTACGGCAGACAATATGGAAGGAGAGGTTTTTGTGAGCAAAGTAGCGATAGTTACAGACAGCAACAGTGGAATTACACAGGAGCTGGCTGATCAGATGGGGATTTCGGTTCTGCCGATGCCTTTTACGATCAATGGAAAAGAATTTTTTGAAGGAATCAGTCTGACTCAGGATGAGTTTTATGAATATCTCAAGCAGGACGCGGATATTGCAACTTCCCAGCCGTCCCCGGAATCGGTGATGAATCTTTGGAAGGAGCTTCTGAAGGAGTACGATGAGATCGTGCATATCCCTATGTCGAGCGGACTGTCGGGCTCCTGCCAGACAGCGATCGCTCTGGCCTCCGATTTTGACGGGAAAGTGCAGGTGGTGAATAATCACCGCATTTCCATCACACAGAGACGTGCCGTGGAGGAAGCTGTTAAGCTGGCGGAGCAGGGAAAGAGCGCCGCTGAGATTCGCGGTATTCTGGAGGAGACGAAGTTGGATTCCAGTATCTATATTACAGTGGCGACGCTGAAATATCTGAAGAAAGGCGGCCGTATTACTCCGGCGGTAGCCGCCATCGGAACGATGCTCCGTCTGAAGCCCGTACTGACGATCCAGGGAGAGAGGCTCGACTCTTTCTCCAAGGCGAGAACCATGCGTCAGGCCCGTCAGACTATGATCGACGCGATCAGGAATGACATTGAGAATCGTTTTGGAGGCGTGGATGCTCACCAGGTATATCTGGACATCGCGCATACCAACAATTACGAGGAGGCTCTGGACTTTAAGAAAGAGGTGGAGGCTGCGTTTCCGGGTTATCAGGTAGGTTTTGTGGATGCGTTGTCCTTAAGCGTATCCTGCCATATCGGAGATGGTTCCGTCGCGATAGCGGCTACTAAGATATTGAATCGATAGAACGTGAAATCAGTCCTTGCTGACTGCAGGTCTTTTTGAAAAGTCCGCGCTGTCCGCGTGGGATAAATGAGGGCGTCTTGGAAATACTGAGACGCTCTTTTTGCGTTCTTTTGCGCGTAAATCTTTCATAATTTTTTTGACAAGAAAAGTGCCCTGTGATACACTAATCCTAACTATAGCATATTTTGACAAGGCAGACAGCAGCTCAACAAAATATGGTGGTTTGACAGAATGGCTGAGGTGAAAATCATTGGATAAACATGAGTTTCAGATAAAGACAGAGCAGATAGTAAAGCTGCTGAAAAAGAAAGATTATAAGACGGCGGCGAAGATTGCAGATACGATTGACTGGCGTAAGGTCCGAAATGTCGGGCTTTTGACGGAAGTGGCCGAAGCCTACGAAAAGACGGAACGCTATGAGGACTGTTATGAGATTCTGAACATAGCGTACGACTGCGCGCCTATCGGACGGATGATTGTCTATAAGATGACGGAGATAGCCGTAAAGCTGCAGGATTTCGACGAGGCAGTAGAGCTTTACAAGGAATTTATCCGTATAGCGCCGCACGATCTGGGACGCTATGTTTTGAAATATGAGATTTACAGAGGGCGCGGAGCTTCCATAGAAGATCAGATAGCGATTCTGGAGGAATACAAGAGCCGGGAATATCAGGAGCAGTGGGCCTATGAGCTGGCTGAGCTGTATTATAAAGCGGGGATGCTTTCCAAGTGCGTGGAGGAGTGCGACGATCTGATCCTGTGGTTCAGCGAAGGAGAATACGTCGTCAAGGCCATGGAGCTGAAGATGCGGATTCAGCCGCTGACGGCCTCTCAGGAGGAAAAGTACCGCCAGATGGTGAAAGATCCCAGACTTGACGAGATCAAAGTCAAGCCCGTGAATATGGAGCAGTTCAATACGACGAATCTCCAGGCGGCCCTGGCGGAAAGTCTTCAGGACTTTATCAAAGAGGAGCAGGAGCGCGGGCGCGCGCAGGAAGCTGTGCAGACGCCTGAGGGAAGCGCGGAGAGCTCTGAAGAGGGCAAAGAGGAAAAAGAACAGGCTGAAGCTGATGAGGGACTTTCGGAGATGGCAGTTCCGGAGGAGCAGGAAGAAGAGGCAGAACCGTTACAGTCATCGCGTGAGATGTCCGGCAGTACAGATTTAGAGACGGGCTCGGAGATATGGCCGGGGTCCGGCGCCGAAAAGAAAGCAGACTCCCCGCAGGCTTTGGCAGCAGAGGAGAAAAATCCATCCTGGTCGGGGGCTTCTCAGGATACCATGCAGATTCCCAAATTCCTCGGACAGGACGAGAGCGGCCAGCTTACCTTCGATATGGAGGAAAACGTACTGGATCGTCAGATTACCGGCCAGTTAAGTATAGAAGACATCATGAATGACTGGGAGGCGAAAAAGCGGGAGACTGAGGCTGCTATCGCGGAAGCGGCCAAAAGAGATGAAGAACGGCGGAAAGAAAGGGAGCGTCTGCGCGCTACCGGCCAGCTGCCGGATTTGAAAACAGAGGTTAAGACTACCGTGCCTGAGGACATCCAGCGTCTGATTGAGGAGATCGAGGGACGGATTCCTGTAAAGGTGCATGTAGAGCTGGAGCCTATCAAGCAAACAGGTTCCAAGGCAGCAGAAGCGGATACGGCAGTTCCGGCGCCTGAGACGGAGCATACGGGAAAAGAGCCGGCGGAGATCCTGGATATTCTGGAAGAGCCGGTACGCGAAGGCCCGGCGGAAATCCTCGATATTCTTGAAGCGCCGTCCAAGACGCCTGCGAAGCAGACAGACCATAGGCAAAGCGGAACAAAGTCCGTACAGCGGACCGCCCGCAGGGAAGAGCAGGATAAGACGGAAAGTAAGGCCGTACAGGATAAAAAAGACACAGACAGAGAGAAGCAGGGTCAGGAGGGGAAAAAAGCCAGACAGAAAAAGGAGGAAGAGGGTTCCCCCTCTCCGATGCTTGAAAATCTGGAAAAGTCTCTGGAAGAAACCCTTTCTACGCTGCCCCCCGGACAGCTTTCCGAGGAGCAGAAAAAATTGTTTGCCTATTTCACTTCAGTGCGCGGAATGAACAAGCAGCTGGCGGAACTTCTTGAGGAAGACCGGATGAGAAAGGAGCGCCGTGAGGATTCTCTCATCGGCAATATCGTTATTACCGGAAAAAGAGGAAATGGAAAATCCACCCTTGCGGCTGATATTGTGAAAGCGCTTCAGAAGCAGAGGCGGATTAAGGGCGCGAAGATGGCAAAGATTCCGGCTGACAGTCTGAACGGAAAGGATGTATCAGGCATTCTTGCAAAGCTTGGCGGCGGAGCCCTGTTGATCGAGCGCGCCGGAAATCTGAAGACACAGACGGCCGTACAGCTTTCCCATGCTATGACGCGCAAGACGGGAGGACTCCTGGTGATTCTGGAGGATGAAAAGGACGAAATCCGTAAGCTCTTTATTCGCTGCGAGAGCCTGGGAGCCAAGTTTACACGGACTATCGAGATCCCGGTATTTACAAACAAGGAGCTGGTAGCTTTCGGAGAATCCTATGCTCAGGAACGGGACTGCGTGCTGGATGAGATGGCAGTGCTGGCTTTGTATAACCGGATTGGGAACAGTCAGACCAGCGATCATCTGGTGAATGTGGCTGAAGTTAAAGAAATGGTGGATGAGGCGATTGAGCGCCGCGGCAAGAAAGGATTGTTTGGAAAGACCAAGAGAAGCCGGATGGATGAGTTTGGTCATCTGATTCTTTTGGAAAAGGATTTTGAAAAATAAACGAAAGAAATGGAAGGTGTATAAGGCCGCCCTTTTAGGGCGGCCGATCCTATGATGAAACATACAAATGATTTGGGACGCGACGCGGTCTTTCCGCTTGTGCTGCGTCTTGCAATTCCTACGATGCTGGCTCAGCTTGTGAACGTGCTGTATTCGATTGTAGACCGCATGTATATCGGCGCGGGAGTGGGCGATTTGGCTCTGGCGGGGGCGGGAGTCTGCGCGCCGATTGTGACGCTTTTGTCTTCCTTCGGTTCCCTGGTGGGAATGGGAGGCTCTCCGATCATGGCGATGCGTATGGGGGAGGGAAATGAAAAAGAGGCAAAAAGGATCCTCAACAATGGCTTTTTGATGCTGGCGGCGCTGTCTGTGATACTGACAGTGGTGTTTTTGTTTTCCAGAGAACGGCTGCTGATGTGGTTTGGCGCAAGCGAGGCCACGTTCACCTACGCGAATACCTATATGACGATTTATACGGCGGGAACTTTTTTTGCACTGATGGCAGGCGGAATGAACAGCTTTCTGATCGCTCAGGGCTTTTCCGGTCTTGGAATGGCCACGGTGGTGTTGGGAGCCGCGATGAACATTGTGCTCGATCCGGTTTTCATTTTTATCTTTCATATGGGAGTGGCGGGCGCTGCCATCGCGACTGTAATTTCTCAGATCGCCTCCTGCATTTTTGTGCTCGCGGCCCTGCGCAGCCGGCGGATGCCGGTTCGGCTGGGCTGGGGAGGTTTCCAGTGGAAGGCTATACGGAGGATCGCCGCTTTCGGACTGTCGCCGTTTCTGATTATCGCCAGCGACAGCATTCTGCTGATTGTGCTGAACACAGTGCTTCAGCGGTATGGAGGACCGGGAGAAGGGGACACTCTCGTTACCTGCGCGACGATTGTACAGAGTTATCTTCTTTTGATTACGATGCCTATGGGCGGGATCACGCTGGGAAGCCAGCCTGTGATAAGCTTTAATTATGGTATGGGAGATGCGGGACGCATTAAAAAGGCTCTGCGGTGCATTGTGGGGCTGTGCGTGGGCTTCTGCGCCCTTATGATGCTGACAACCTATACAATCTCGCCGGTTTATGTGAGACTGTTTACGAAAGACGCCGCGATCATGGAACGCTCTGTAAGGTATATCAAAATTTTTACCGCCATGATTATTCCGTTGGCAATACAGTATCCTCTGGTAGATGAGACCACGGCGCTGGGCCAGGTAAAGCTTGCTCTGTTTTGCTCCGCGTTCCGGAAGCTCATCTATCTGGGAAGCCTTTTGCTGCTTCCGGCTTTACTGTCGGCTGAAGCCGCTTTTTTCTCGGAGCCGGTGGCAGATGTGACGGCCGCTGTGATGACGACGGTTTTGTTCCTTCATTTTTTCCCGCGTATCATTGCAAAGCGACTGGAGGAAAGGGGTGACAAAACCTGCGAAGCAACGGAGTATTGATGCGCATTTCCTTTTACCTCTCTCCTTACGGGCGGTTTCGGGAACAAAGTAAACAGGAGAAAATATGAATCAGTCCCGCGCCTGCAAGAATCAGGCACAGATAGAGCAGAATCTCCGGCCATCTCCCAATCCGGGCCGCAATATCGCGGAGAATCACCTGCGTCGCCGGTTTCCAGGGACTAATATAGAACATATCGATAGAGCCCTTCTTGTGGAGCAGCAGATTCAGTAGCTCCGCGATTCCTGAAAGCAGCAAGAAAAGAATGGCAGATCGAAGGAAACGAAGGGGAATCCCGGAGTGCTTTCGGGAGAATATCAGAAAGAAGCCCAGAAAGATCATCGCAAAATGCCAGAGATAGCTGTGGACGCTCAGCGCCGGGAGCGCATAGCGCATGCCTGTCTGGTCCGCAAAGGCAAAGCTTCCGGCCAGCAGGCCGAAGTCCGCAAGGAAATCTGTGAGGACGGAAACCATGCCTGCGCAGACGGCATGGCTGCGGGCGGCAACCGTCTGTCCATCCTGCTGGTTTCGGCTGCGCTGCAGCCGCAGCACAAGGAGCTGCCGGAGCGGCAGCAGGTAAAGCGGCATACTGCAGAGCTGGAAGGGAAAGTACCACCAGAGGTAGCTGCCGCCGTTTGTAAGAGTCAGCAAAAGCTGTTTCCAGATCTCAGATACCGGAAACAGAACGGCAAGGATATTCAGGAGAAATGTCTGCTTCCGGGCACAGAGGCGGCTGGCCTGCAGAGCCAGAAGCAGCGACGGGGCGAAGCCGGACAGGAAGATAAGCATGGGAAGCTCCATTCCGCCGCCTTTTGTCAGGCGGCACAAATTTTCTTGACTTTTTTTCCGGACCTACAGCAGTACGCCGTTTTTAAAAATCATGATTTCCCGGTTGTTTTGTTCCTCATTACGGGTAATATACCGTCCTGAAGCCGTATCCAGAAGCAGCTGCCACAGTTGATCCCGAACCTCATCGCTGGAGCTGCCTTCCAGTAGTTCTCCGGCATTGAAGTCGATCCAGCCGGGTTTGCGGCGATAGAGACTGCTGTTGGATGCTACCTTGATTACCGGTACCGCCGAGCCCAGAGGGTTGCCCCGGCCAGTGGTGAAGATGATGATCTGTACGCCGGCTGCCAGCAGATCTGTGAGGGAGACGCTGTCATTGCCAGGCCCGGTCATCAGATTCAACCCCGGTTTGGAGCACTGCTGGCCATAGTCCAGGGTATCCGTCACGACGGCACCGCCGCCCTTCTGGATACAGCCCAGGGACTTTTCTTCCAGGGTGGTGATTCCACCCTTCCTGTTGCCTGGGGATGGGTTTTCATAGATGGGCTGGTTGTAGTCCATATAGTACTGCTTAAAGCCATTGATGAGGCGGACTATTTTCTGAAAGACCTCCTCGTCGGCAGCGCGGTTCATCAAAAGCTGTTCAGCGCCGAACATCTCCGGCACCTCCGTCAGAACTGCCGTGCCGCCAAGGGCGGTGAGCCGGTCTGAGATCCGGCCGCACAAAGGATTAGCGGTGATGCCGGAAAAGGCGTCAGATCCTCCGCACTTGAAGCCCAGGCGGAGTTTGGAGGCCGGAGCCGTCTGCCGGTGATCCTGCTCCATGACGTCCAGAATCTGCCCAATCAGCTCCAGGGCGTGCTCCACCTCGTCCTCCGTCTCCTGAGCAATCATCCACTTTACACGGGCTTCATCCACGGGGCCAAGTACAGGCAGGAACTCGCCCAGGTTGTTGTTCTCACAGCCCAGACTCACCAGCAGTACGCCTCCGGCATTGGGATTTTTGACAATGCTGCGCAGCAGCCGCTGTGTTATCAGGTGATCGTCTCCCAACTGAGAGCAGCCGGAATTGTGGGGAAAGGCGTAGATGCCGTCACAGCGTCCGGCGTACCGCAGCCGCGCCTCCTGGGCAATGGTGCTGACAGTGGAGTTGACGCAGGAAACTGTCGGCAGGATCCATAGCTCATTGCGGATGCCCACAGAACCATCCGACCGGAAGTAGCCCTCAAAAGTATCAGGACAGCCGTCCAAATCCTCACGGCAGGTCGCCGCCGGCTCATAAGCGTAGTTTAGCTGGCCGGACAGAGAGGTCCGTACGTTATGAACGTGAACCCACTCCCCTGTCCGGATAGGCTGGAGGGCATAGCCAATGCCGTGCCCGTATTTGACGACCCGTTCTCCCTGAGCGATGGGGCGTAAGGCGAACTTGTGCCCAAAGGGGATCTCGTTTTGCAGCGTGTAGGCCTGTCCGGCTACAGTGACCTGGCAGCCCTGAGACAGAGGCCGCACAGCTACAGCGACATTGTCCTCCCTATGAATCTGAACTGCGTCATATAGCGCTTTCATTTTTATAACCATCCCTTTTTTCTTCATCATATCACACTGGACTGTGATTTGTAAGACAAGAAATAGATACCCTTGTCAGCTAAGGGCAGCCTCTGAAATTCATAATTCATTCTTGATTGCCCCCGGCCAATTCACCTTGCGGCCCAGGCCGCCCTCTCTTGCCCCCCAGCCAATTCACCTTGCGGCCCAGGCCGCCCTCTTGACCTTGCTCTCGCGCGTCCGGTTGGCGAGCGCCGCGAGGGTAAGCGCCCTTTGGGTATAAATATCCCGCAGCTTAAGCTGCGCTAATGATTTTCATGTCCCATCAGCTTGCTAGGGAATCGGCCAAGCATCCGCAGCACACAGTCAAAGCCTGCGGATGCAAAATCAGAAAGCCGCACTTATTTTTATGGAATTGAGAATCGTTATTGTAAGCGGAGCGAACAGCAATGCCATAATTTTCATGGACGTATAAAAATCCGCCATTTACAGAATACTATTTCCAGAATCGTAAAAGCACAGTAAATGGAGGAATATTTTTATGAAGGCTACAGGAATAGTCAGGAGGATCGATGATCTGGGAAGGGTGGTTATTCCCAAGGAAATCCGCAGGACACTTCGGATCCGGGAGGGAGATCCTCTGGAAATCTTCACTGACCGGGAAGGTGAAATCATATTGAAAAAATACTCTCCGATAGGAGAACTGGGGACATTTGCAAAGCAGTATGCGGAAAGTCTGGCTCAGGTATCCGGTCTTATGGTCTGCATTACAGATCATGACGCGGTGATAGCAGCCGCAGGCGGAGCGAAGAAGGATTACATGGGCAAGGCAATCAGTCAGGAGCTGGAGGATATGATCCAGGAGCGTGAAAACGTGCAGGCAGCAGTGGGAGAGCGAAAATATGTGAACCTGATTGAAGAGGAGCTGGAGGATTGTTTTGCCGAGACGATTTGCCCGATTATCAGTGAAGGAGATGCGATTGGAGCCGTGGCTCTATTCAGCCGCGATGCGAAAATACGCATGGGAGAGGTGGAACAGAAGCTGGCTCTGGCCGCCGCAAATTTTCTGGGACGCCAGATGGAACAGTGATGAAAAGACGATACTTCCCCCGTTTCCGGCAGAAAGGAAAAGGGGGAAGTACATACTTATCTTTTGAGGCGATTAAAATTCAGCCGATGAATACGGCCTTTGTCTATTTCTTTCTGCACGCCTCTCGCATATTGAATTTCTGGATAACCGAAACCGATGATCATGCCGATATAATGGTCCTGCGGAATATTCAGCATCGCTTTTATCTCCGGCATTTGTTCCAATGCTCCGAGAGGAAATGTCAGCATTGCGGCTCCAAGACCACGGGAGGCGCAAAGCAGTTCAAAATAAGTTCCGGCAATCAGCACATCCTGTACTGGTTCTCCCTTTCCTAACGGCGCATGAGGAATCAGGATATGCGGCGCTCCGCAGAAAAGCATATCGGGACGGACGGTTTTTTCCCAATGTTTCATGTCTTCGTAAGATTCTTTGTCGAATCCCTTTGGATAAATTCCTTGCGCGGCCAATTCTTCCATTCGGGAATAGGCAAGATGACGAAATCTATTCATCTGTATTCTGTCGTCGATCAGCGTAAATTCCACCTGTTGTTTGTTGCCTCCATTCGGGGCGTTCGCCAGACGTGTCAGCATATCGTTTATCACGGCTGCGTCCACATATATCATGCTTGATTTCATAAACGTACAGGGGTACTATTGTGGTGTATGAACAGAAAATATGGAGGTATTTCATGACTTGGGAAGAAATCGAGCAGCATGTAAACGCCTGCACGGCCTGCCCTCTCTGCCGGACCAGGAGGCATCCGGTCATGGGAAGGGGAGACCATAAAGGAAAACTGATGCTGGTGGCGGAGGCGCCGGGAGGCCAGGAAGATTTGGCGGGAGTCCCGTTTGTGGGGCCGGCTGGAAAGATACTGGACGAGCTTCTGGCTTCGGTGGAACTTCGGCGGGAGGAGATTTATATCACAAATATTCTGAAATGCCATCCGCCGGGAAACAGAGATCCTCTGGAGGAGGAAAAGGAAGCGTGTATGCCTCATCTGAAGTATGAGACGTATCTGATGAAGCCGCGGATCATCGTATGCCTGGGGAGGGTGGCGGCACAGAGACTGATCGCCCCGGATTACCGTATCACAAGGCAGCATGGAACCTGGGTAGAGCGAAAAAACTGCTTTCTGACGGCGACTTATCATCCTTCAGCTTTGCTGCGGGATCCTTCAAAAATGGAGATAGGCAAGCAGGATTTTGCGGCGATTAGGGAGAAGCTTTCTCTCTGTACCGATTAAGAATAATGTGCGCAAAGACACCGCGAAAAGGTAAATACTTTTCGCGGTGTCTTTTGTCTTCGCAACGCTTATCAAGCCGTATTTTCATGTTGTGATTAAATTACGTCTTCTATATGAAGTTAGCGTTTTGAGACGTCTTTTGGAGAGAAAGACTAATTCATAATAACTCTTTCTGTGTCTTTATCAAAGAGATGAATTTTGTTCACATCAAAGTAAAAGTCTACAGTATCTCCTGTCTTGGCAGTTGTCTCGGATTTTACGCGGGATGTCATGTTCGCGCCTTCCAGCTCAGCGTACAGATAGACTTCAGCGCCCAGAAGTTCATATACCTTGACGGGAGCCGCAATGACGCTGTCTGTATCGTGCTGGCGGGCATCAGATATATTCTCAGGACGGATTCCCATTACAATTGTTTTTCCATCGTAACCTCCGTTTTTCAGAGCGATACTTTTATCGTGAGGAAGAGGAAGTGCATAACCGGCAAGCATCAAGAAAGCGTCGTCTCCTGAGATCTTGCATTCGGCATCAAAGAAATTCATTTGAGGAGAACCGATAAAGCCTGCCACAAAAAGATTTGCAGGATTGTTGTACAGGTTTTGCGGGGTATCTACCTGCTGAATAATTCCGTCTTTCATGACGACAATTCTGGTACCCAGCGTCATAGCTTCTGTTTGATCGTGGGTGACGTAGATAATCGTAGCGCCCAGACGTTCATGGAGCTTGGCTATTTCAATACGCATTTGGACGCGCAACTTTGCATCCAGATTGGAAAGAGGCTCATCCATTAGAAAGACCTTGGGATTGCGGACAATTGCCCGTCCCATCGCCACGCGCTGGCGCTGCCCGCCAGACAGCTGCTTTGGTTTGCGATCCAGAAGACTTTCCAGGTCAAGAATTTTGGCTGTTTCGTTTACCAGCCGTTCAATTTCATCTTTCGGAGTTTTGCGCAGTTTTAATGCAAACGCCATATTTTCCCGGACTGTCATATGAGGGTATAGGGCGTAGTTTTGAAAGACCATGGCAATATCTCTGTCTTTGGGCGCCATATCATTCATCCGTTTTCCATCTATAATCAGGTCTCCCTCTGTAATTTCTTCCAAACCAGCGATCATACGCAGAGTTGTTGATTTTCCACATCCCGATGGTCCGACAAAAATCACAAATTCCTTATCTTCCACATCCAGAGAGAAATTTTTTACGGCTTCAAAACCATTCGGATATACTTTTTTAACATTTTGTAAAGAAACACTTGCCATGAAAATGAACCTCCTTATTTCGGTTTTTGTGTCCTTAATGACAAGGGTATCGTAACAGTATTCTGAGAGAAAAACCATGTTGGTTCCTCTGGTTTTGGAGGATTCGTTTCCGTCAGTTTCACAATATTTCGTCAAAACCACGAAAGAATATTGCATTTTTTTATTTTTTGACGAAAGAAAAAGAAAAAAATGAAAGAAAAAGGAAAAAAATTCAAGAACATGGTCGCGTTTTTTGTGAAAAAGGAATAGTGATGATGAATAAATTTGTGCAATTGTACATAATTTTCTGAAAATAATTGACATTATCAGTTAATTCACCTATACTTGGAACTAAGTTAAGTGAACTAAGTAAGTTGACATACACAAGAAATGATGGGGGAACGGGATGACCAGGAAAAAATTCGTAATCGGCGTGGACTTTGGGAGCGATTCTGCTCGCGCAATTATCATGGATACGGAAACAGGAGAGACGGTTGGGCAGGGGATGTGCGAATACGTGCGCTGGATGGAGGGAAAATACAGCGATTCTAGAAGATCTATATTTCGGCAACACCCCTTAGATTATCTGGAAGCCTTTGAGAACTGCGTAAAAAGGGCTCTGCAGGAAGCAGGTCTGGAAGCTGCAGCCGGTGTGAAGGCAATTGCAGTGGATACCACGGGCTCTACACCTGCTCCCGTAGATGAGAAGGGAACGCCTCTGGCGCTGAAGGATGAGTTTTGTAACAATCCAGACGCAATGTTTTATATGTGGAAAGATCATTCGGCGATTGAGGAGGCGGAAGAAGTCAATAAGATATTCTCCAGCTTTGAGCAGGAAGATTACACGAGATTTCAGGGAAAATATTCTTCCGAATGGTGGTGGGCCAAAATTCTCCATGCAAAGCGCACTGCTCCGAAAGTATGTGAGGCGGCGGCGAGCTGGGTGGAACACAGCGACTGGATTCCAGCTGTTTTAACTGGTAAGACTGCACCGAGGGAATTGGTAAGAAATGCGTGTGGAGCCGGACATAAGGCCTTATGGCACAGTGATTTTGGCGGATTACCTTCCAGAAATGTTTTGGAGCAAGTGGATTCTTATTTCCTTCAGATAGCGGATACCTATAAAGCTCCGGTAACGGCTGGGACAAATATTGGAACGATTACGGAAAAATGGGCGGAACGCCTGGGACTGCATACAGATGTGATTATTGGGAGCGGTTCCTTTGATGCTCACGCTGGAGCGGTAGGGGCAGGGATTAAGCCGAGGACCCTTGTGAAGGTAATTGGAACCTCTACAGTAGACATGCTGGTAGAGGAAAGGGATATTTTGCGGGGAAAGGATGTACAGGACATCTGTGGACAGGCAGAGAACTCGATTATTCCAGGATACGTAGGGATTGAGTCAGGGCAGGCAGCTTTTGGAGATGTCTTTTCCTGGTACAGGCGTATTATGATGTGGCCGGTAAAGGATTTTTTGAAAGAACTTGTGGATATACCAGAACCGGAAAAGGAGAATATAGAAAAGAAGTACTATAAAGAAGTGATTGCCAGATTGGAGCAGATTAATCTGGAGGAGCAACCCGATCCGGACATTATTGCACTGGAGTGGTTTAACGGAAGAAGGTATCCGATGGCAAATGATTCAGTGAAGGGTATGATCAGCGGTTTGACGCTGGGCTCGACAGCTCCGCAGATCTATGCTGCTCTGGCCGCAGCGACAGTATTCGGCGCAAAGCGAATTCTGGAAGCAATGGTGACGAGAGGGCTGAAGATAGACAATATCATAGCGGTGGGAGGAGTCGCAAAAAAATCAGCGTACATGATGCAAATGCTGGCGGATGTGGTAAAGCGTCCGATCATGGTTTCAAGGGCAGAACAGTGCTGTGCCACAGGAGCGGCTATTTATGCGGCGGTAGCAGCAGGAATCTATCCGGATGTCCTGTCGGCCAGCGGCCACATGTCGGAAAGCATAGAAAAAACATATATGCCGGATCCGCAGAATAAAGAACGGTACGATTTGCTATATCGAAAATATCTGAATCTGTGCCGACACGAAGAAACGATAAGGGCGGAGCTTGAAAATATAAAGTGAGATATGGAGATGAAGGCGGATAAGTCTGTAGTAAACAGTATTAATAAGAGAAATATATTGGAGATTGTGCGAAATACGGCTCAGATTTCAAGAGTGGAGCTTGCACAGCAGACGAATCTGTCTCTGCCGACCGTTATGAAGCTGGTGGACGAGTTTATTGCGAAGGATTTGATTCTGGACGCAGGAAGCGGAGTGTCCACAGGAGGTAAGCCCCCGAAGCTTCTTAAGTTTAATTATCGGTCACATTATATCATTGGCGTTGACATAAACAGCAGCCGGATTGATGTAGTGCTTATGGACATGGCAGCGAATGTGATCTGTGATCAGATACGGGACGTGGGGAAAAATTACAGTGCTAAGCAGGTTATTCAGTATGTGATTGTTCTGATAGAATCCCTTTTGCAGTCTTCCGGAATAAGCGGGGAGATGATTCTGGGAATTGGAATTGGAATCGAGGGGATGGTAGATACCCATAAAGGTGCGGTCAGACAGATGCCGGCTTTTGGATGGAAGGACATCAATGTAACGACGCCGATTTGGGAGCGTTTTGGGCTTCCGGTAGTGGTAGATAATGATACAAGGGCTATGGCTATGGGAGAAAAGCTGGTAGGGATTGCATGTGGAATCGAAAATTTTATCTGCGTCAATGTCAGCTACAATGTAGATGCAGCTCTGGTATTGAACGGAAATCTGTTTTATGGAACAGGATTTTCGGCAGGAGAAGCAGGCCACATGACCGTAGAGAAAAACGGTGCTTTATGTGAATGTGGAAGGCGGGGATGCCTGAATACAGTAGCGACACCGAGAGCCATAGAACGAGAGGCCAGAGCTGTGGCTGCAGGACTAAAGGGAGGTCAGGTAACACAGATTCTGGATATGGTGTACGGACATCTGGACTGGATTAATCTTTACACACTTATTGATGCTACTGAAAATGGAGATCAGCTGGGGGTCTCAATCATGAAAAGAGCGGCAGATTATATAGGAATGGCTATTATGAATATGGTTTGTATGTTTAATCCTCAGATGGTCATTGTGGAAGGGAAAATTATGAGAAATTCCCAGGTTTTCATGCAGGAGCTGCGGGATAAGCTGGAAAAAGAAAAACGATTTTTGCCAAACAGTGCGTTTACTTTGGAACTGGCAAGCCTGGGAAAACATCTTTGCGCTATAGGAGCAGCCTCGTTCATATTGAACGGATTCATAGAGAGCGGCGGCGATGCCTGGTAGCGGTGAGGGGTATGGTAACACAGAAATTGTTACAATAAAAAATGTAAGGAGGTTTTAGGATGAAAAAGAAACTACTGGCAGCAGTCCTTTGTCTAAGCATGGTTATGACCTTGCTTGGCGGCTGCGGCAGCGGTGGCGGAGAAGACGCCGCAGAGAGTGAGGAAACGGAAGCGGCGTCCGACACGGATTCTGATGCTGCGGAGACATCAGGAGATGAAGGACCGGTGGAGCTCGGACTGATGCTGTGGGAGGCATCAGAAGCGGAGACGGAACCCATCGACAATGGAATCGCCAATTATGAGGCGGCCTCAGGGAATACGGTGGTAAAAAGTACGGTTCCCTGGAGCGAGTACCACGGCAGACTTCGGACTCTTATGGCTGCCGGAGAGGCCCCGGATGTATTCTGGCTGAATCCGGAATATCAGATCGATTTTATTCTGGACGGACAGCTTTGTGATCTGACGGAACTGGTTCAGACAGAGTATAACTGGGATGACTTTATTCCCGCTTCACAGCAAAAGATGATGTACACGGATCAGAACGGCGAAAGCCATATTTATGGCATTGATGTATGTGATGTGGGAACAATGTTCTTCTACAACGTGGATATGTTTGAAGCAGCCGGATATTCACAGGACAGCATGCCTCTTACAGAGGAGGAAATGTGGACCTGGGAGGAATTTGTGGAAATCATGCAGAACGTAACTCAGTATGATGAGAACGGTGAAGTGACGGTCTATGGAACCACAAATTTTGAGGAGGCCATGTCCCTGTATTCTACACTGGAAATGCTCACAAGCGCAGGGGCCAACTGGTTCAACGATGATTTTACCGAGGCGGTAGGAATGACCTCAGAACCAACGATAGAGGTACTTTCCAAGATTAAGTCTCTGCGTACGGAATACGGTGTGGCGCCGGATCCGAATGTAATCGGTGTTTCTACGAATCTGTCCGCGATCCAGCAGTTTGCGAATGAGCAGGTGGCATCTATCTATATTGGTTCCTATTCTCTGTGTGAGCTGGCTACTTATGATGTGAATTATGACGTCTGCCTGCCGCCGATGATCACAGATGATTATGATTACAGTCCGATATGTTCTGCAAATCTTTATTATGTCTGGGCAAATACAGAGCATTATGATGAGGCTACAGAGTTCCTGAAATATCTGACTTCAGACGATTTTGGAGTTCCGCTGTACGAGGCCGGTCTCTGGATGCCTAATAAGCTGTCTGCGTACGATGAAGCTGTTTATGAGTATATGGACGGTGACATCTATCCGGAACATTGGGATGATCTGTTGTGGAGATTTACAGAGGCTGACTGCCGTTGGTTTGATCACATGGTAAATACCGAGCAGGTTTATGACGTAACTCAGTATTATTTGGAAGATTATTTCTATAACGATGCAGATTTGGAGGAATCCTTAAGCAGTATGCAGGAGGAAGTAAATAGTCTCCTGAGTGAAGTTTACGGAAGCTGATGACTAAATTTTAAGGGGGAATGTCCCAAAAGACAGGAAAGGCTTTTGGGACATATTCCGCCAAGAGAGGGATGATGATTATGGAGGGTGCGATGAAAAGACGTAAATTTTTCTCAGGCGACGGCTGGTGGGGGTTTGTATTCCTTTTGCCGGTTATGATAGGGTTTCTGGTCTTTATTGCGTATCCGATGATAGAGTCCTTTCGCCTGAGTTTTACGGATTACGCGATGAGAGAGGATTATCAATATGTTGGCCTGAATAATTATATTACTGCGTTTACAGATGATACGGCAAGGACGGTATTAAAAAATACGATTATATTTACGCTTTGCAGTGTTCCCGTATTAATTATAGTCCCTGTATTTCTTGCTTGTGCATTGAATCAAAAGCTTAAGGGAGTTCGTTTTTTCAGAGCAGTGTATTTTGTTCCCACGATGATCTCCATGGTGGCGACGGGTATTATCTGGCAGTGGATGTTCAACGCAGAGTTTGGTATTGTAAATTATTTTCTGGAGCAGATTGGAATCACAGGACCAAGCTGGCTGACCAGCAAGCCTTGGGCGCTGATAGCCGTCATTGTGGCGAATATTTGGAAAACCCTTGGCTACAATATGATGCTTTTTCTGGCGGGACTTCAGAATGTACCGAGTATGTATTATGAGGCTGCAGCCCTGGATGGCGTTAATATGTGGACGAAGTTTACGAAAATCACCTGGCCTCTGCTGAAGCCGACGACACTGTTTGTAACTATTATGACGATTTCGAGCTCTTTCCAGGTATTTGACACCATTGTAGTTATGACAAGCGGAGGACCTGCGCGTTCTTCCTCTGTATTGGTTCATTATATTTATCAGTGCGCATTCAAATTCTATGATATGGGCTATGCCTGCGCGCTTGGATGGCTGCTGGCAATCTTCATCATTATTATTACGGCCGTACAGTTCCGGGCAAATAGTAGGTTTTCCATAGATTAGAAGGAGGAGAGAACATGAATCAGAAATCAAAAAGAAGGATTTCCCTGACTGTATCCTATGTTGTTCTGGGAATTGGAGCGATTATCATGTTGGTGCCGTTAATTTGGGCCTTTACTACATCACTGAAGGCAACCAATGAGGCCTTTGTGTATCCTCCGACTTTATTTGGAAAAGAAATTCTTTGGGAGAATTATTTACGAATTTCCGATCGTTTTGACTTCCTGAATATGTTTAAAAATACGGCTCTTGTAGCGGCTGCAACTGTAGTTTTGCAGCTCATTACCAGCGCAATGGCAGGCTTCGCTTTTTCGTATCTGAAATTTCGGGGAAGAGATAAGATTTTTATGTTGTTTCTTTTCTCTATGATGGTGCCGTATCATGTGCTGCTGGTTCCCACTTTTATGCTTTTAAGAGAGATGAATTTGATCAATACACTTTGGTCTTTGATTCTTCCGGTTGCAGTAACGCCTTTTGGAGCATTTTTGATGCGGCAATCCTTCCAGTCGTTGCCCTCAGAGATGGGTGAGGCAGCAAAAATAGATGGATGCAGTCCCTGGGGAGTATTTACAAGAATGTATGTGCCGCTGGCAAAGCCGGCGCTGACAACCCTTGGCATCTTTTCGCTGGTCGGTTCCTGGAATGACTTTTTGAGACCGTTGATTTATCTGACAGATGACAGAATGATGACGATAACATTAGGCATTTATAATATGCAAGGTGCTTTTTCTACAAACTGGCCGGTCTTGATGTGTACGGTTATGGTAAGCATCATCCCCGTCCTGATAGTGTTCCTTTGTCTGCAGGATTTGTTTGTAGAAGGTGTGGCGCTGACTGGTATGAAATAAATAATATTTGGAGGAACTTACTATGAGAGAGACACCTGAACAATTAAAACAATTGCTGGCGAATGCGTATAAAGACATCAAAGCGGCATCAAAGCTGGCTGAGAAGGATCTGAAACGGCCGATGTACCATTTCCGCGCCCCCGGTCAGTGGATGGATGATCCGAACGGCGGCATCTGGCATAATGGCTATTATCATATGTTCTATTGCTGGAATCCCAACAGCTATGCGCAGCGTGCCGGAATGGTCTATAAGACAGCCGAGCGTATCTGGGATCCGGACAGCGAAGACTGGACAGGCGGCGTCGGAGTCTGGGGACATGCCAGGAGCAAGGATCTGATCCACTGGGAGCATCTTCCCATTGCTATTTATCCCGATATAGACAAGGGGGAGCATTTTATCTGGTTTGGCTGTACGAGAATCAATAAAAAGGGTGTTCCTATGGCTTTCTATACAGCGGTGGGACCGGACAGGCGACCGGAGGATACAGCAGATCAATGGGCGGCAATCGGAGACGAGGACATGATACACTGGACGCCTTATGAGAATAACCCCGTTCTGACGTATTCAGCGAATGGAGATACGAGGCTGGGAGAGTGGAGAGATCCGTTCATTCTGGAGGAAAACGGGAAGACGTATATGATTCTGGGGGGAACGAGGCTTCCGAAGGATGAACATGGCTATCCGGCCATTTCGTTGTATGAAGCTATGAACGATGATTATACAGAATGGAAATTTAAAGGTATTTTGTTTGAGTACAAGGATGTGAAAACTCCCAGTATCGAATGCCCTAATATTGCAAAGTTTAAGGATAAATGGGTGATTTTCATTTCACCTCATAAAGAAGTGGAGTATTTTGTAGGGCAGGCGGATCTGGAAAACTGCACATTTACAGTAGAAGCTCATGATTATTATGACTTCAGCAATCAGTTTTACGCCACGAATATTCTGACTGAGGATAACGGACGCAAGATCATGTGGGGCTCGATTGTAGATACCTTTAAAGATTCCGTTGGCTGGCAATGTTGCCTGTCCCTGCCAAGAATCCTGGACCTGGATGAGGAGAAGAATATTCTGATGCAGCGGCCTGCGCCGGAGCTTGAAACTTTAAGGGGAGAAAAATACAGTGTCGACTGTGAATTGACAGAGGAGCCAAGAAAAGTACAGGAGATAAGCGGCGGAACCTTTGAGATCGAGATGACGATAGAAGGACAAGATGGGAACGGACTGGAACTGGTATGCGGCGATTACCATATGCCGGTATGCTTTGAAAATGGAAAGCTGCGGGCCGCTGATGTGGTATTTCCGGTTCATGAAACGGAAGATGGCGTACATCACATCCATATCTTTGTTGACAAAATGATTACGGACATTTACGTGGATGAAAAGGACTGCTGTACCAGAATTATTGAGCCTGTCTATGAAAATACGGTGATTGAGATCTCCGGCAGCGGCAGATGCAGTATGAACATCTGGAAGCTGAATGCAGACGGACTGTTTACAGAGTCTGAACTGTACCAAAATGCGTCGCAGCTTGACTGAAATGAAACGTCTGGCTGAAAATATGGCCCTTTACTGAAAACTTACTTAAATATACGGCAGAACTACAGCATAAGGAGGCGGTCTCGTTGCCGAAAAGCATATTTGTCAATCCGGATGAGGTGCGTGCGCCGGGAAAAATTGTATTTCAGGATATTCCCATGAATGTCTATCAGAAGACGGTTCAGGAGGAATATCAGGAGGGAAATTATACGAAGGAGGAACTGGTTCACATCTATTATGATATGTACCTGATTCGGACCTTTGAGAAAATGCTTCATTCCATAAAGCTGCTTGGCAGCTACAAGGATCATACTTTTACCTATACCGGCCCCGCCCACCTGTCGATTGGCGAGGAAGCTTATGCGGTGGGAGAGGCCTTCCTGCTGGATGAACAGGATTTTATTTTTGGGAGCCATCGGGGACATCATGAAGTTTTGGCCAAGGGACTTTCTGCAATCCGAAAGCTCTCAGAGGAACAGCTGCTCCGCATTATGGAAAATTACCATCAGGGAGCTCAGTATCGGCTTATAAAAGAGAGATACGGAAGTGAAGATATACGCAAACTGGCCGAGAAGTTTTTTCTGTATGGAGTCATGGCGGAAATATTTGCAAAGGAGCTGGGATTCGGACATGGGCTTGGAGGTTCCATGCATGTATTTTTCGTTCCTTTTGGAATCTATCCGAACAATGCAATTGTAGGAGCCTCCGCATGTACGGCCACGGGAGCCGCTCTTTATAAAAAGTGCAACCAGAAAAGAGGAATGGTGATAGCCAATTTAGGCGATGGTTCTTTGGGGAGAGGCCCAGTATGGGAAAGCATCAACTTTTCTGCCATGGATCAGTACCAAGAACTGTGGGAGGAAGGCTACAACAAAGGCGGACTCCCAATTCTGTTCAATATTGCAAATAATCATTACGGAATGGGCGGGCAGACCTGCGGCGAAACAATGGCCTATAAGCAGGCGGCTCGCTTTGGAGCAGGGGTGGCGCCAAGCCAGCTTCATGCCGAGCGGGTGGATGGATATAAGCCTCTGGCTGTGATCGATGCTTACAGGCGGAAAAAGAAAATCATAGAGGAGGAGGGAGGTCCGGTTCTTTTGGAGGTTATGACCTATCGACTGACCGGACATTCCACTTCTGATGCGAATCCTTCCTACAGAACGAAGGAGGAGTTGGAAGCATGGGAAGCGCAGGATTCCCTGGCGGCGTACGGAAAAGAACTGAAACAAGCAGGGATTCTGAATGAGAAAGAACTGTCTGCGATACGCAGCCAAATTGAACGTCAGAACGAGGAGATCTTTTTGCTTGCTTCGGATCCCGCTCTCAGTCCTCTTGCAGATTTTGAAAAAAATCCTGGATATGTGGAGAATGTAATATTTTCCAGAGAACATGTGGAGGCGTTCGATGATCGACCAGCAGAAGTTTATGAACTGCAGGATAATCCGAGGATAGCGCAGATAAAAAAAAGAGCCAGATTTGCTCTGGATGCAAATGGGAAAGAGTTGCCCAAAATGCAGGTGATGCAGATTCGTGATGCGCTATTTGAAGCGATTTTGTATCGGTTTCAGAAAGATCCTACGATGGTATCCTATGCGGAGGATGTGCGAGACTGGGGAGGATCTTATGGTGTATACAGAGGCCTTACAGAAGCTTTGCCTTATCATAGAATGTTCAACGCGCCTATCTCTGAAAGCGCTATTGTGGGTTCTGCCGTAGGCTATGCCATGGCCGGAGGGAGAGCTGTCGTCGAGCTGATGTTTGCGGATTTCCTTGGCTGTGCCGGAGATGAAATTTTTAATCAGATGGCAAAATGGCAGGCCATGAGCGGAGGAGCTTTGCGAATACCTGTGATTTTACGGGCAACCATAGGTTCAAAATATGGAGCGCAGCATTCGCAGGATCCGGCATCGCTGGTGGCGCATATTCCGGGATTACAGGTGGTGATGCCTGCCACACCCTATGACGCAAAAGGATTGATGAATAGTGCGCTGGCTGGAACGGATCCCGTTGTGTTTTTTGAGTGTCAGAGAATCTATGATAAGGGGGAGGAGTTTTACAGGGACGGGGTGCCGGAAGGATATTATGAAATCCCCATTGGAGAGCCTGATATAAAACGGGAGGGAAGCAATGTCACGATATTGACAGTAGGCGCGGTTCTCTATCGGGCTATGGAAGCGGCTGAAAGGCTGGAGAAGGAGTTTGCCTTTTCGGCAGAAATTATAGATGCCAGAAGCCTGGTACCGTTCAATTATGACAAGCTGGTGGCTTCCGTAAAAAAGACAGGGCGTCTGCTTTTAATGGGAGACGCAGTGACGCGAGGCAGCTTTTTGAATGATATTGCCGCCAATGTCACAAGATTGGCCTTTGATTATCTGGATGGTCCGCCGATTGTAGTTGGAGCGCGAAACTGGATTACGCCGGCTTTTGAATACGATCAGGAATATGCGCCTCAGGCACAGTGGCTGATAGACGCTATTCATGAAAATATCCGTCCTCTGCCGGGATACAAGCCGGTAAAGGATATGACGAACGAAGAATTGCTTCGACGTTCCAGGCTGGGAGTGTAGGAGGAAGAAACGAATATATGGGTGGACTTTTTGATCCGGAAAGTGGTTTCAGCAGTTTTATGGGTAAGGTGGGAGATTTGATTATTATAAGCTTTTTCGGAAGCCTGCTGTCGGTGACGGTTTTGTTGGCATGTCCCGCATGGGCGGCAGTCTACTACGCTTCTGTAAAAAGTATACGGAGTGAGTATGGCACTGCGCGGAAGGAATTTTTTCATTCCTTCCGCACGAATCTCCGTCAGGGATTTTTCCTGAATATAGTTTTTCTGCTGTATCTGGCAGCCACTTTTATATGTCTGACATTTTCTAATTCCCTGGATCCGGAACAGGGGCTGTCCATAATCTACTGGATTATGGCCCGGATGCTTATCCTTCCGCTGCTGCTTACCCTCCCCTGGATATTTCCCCTGCTGTCCCGGTTTACCATGAAAAATACGGTATTGATTCGGACAGCTTTTTATATTTCTGTCAGACACTGGGTAACCACTGCAGTTCTCGTTGTTTTGTATGGGGTGTCGTTGCTTATCATCTTTGTCATGCCTGTACTTGCATTGATACTGCCGGGAGCGGCGGCACTGGCGGCTTCTTTTTTAACGGAACGAGTTTTTGTGAGATATGTGGATTCGGAAGAAAGAGAAAAGAGGGGAAACTGGGAGCTTCCGAAGGAACAGAAGGCAGATTAAGGAGGATATACAGTGATTCAGGTCAGAGAGCTTGTCAAACAATATGGAAACAAAAAAGTGTTGGATCATGTAAGCTTTGAGATTGGGAAGGGCGAGGTCCTTGGACTTTTGGGAAAGAACGGAGCCGGAAAGTCGACAATCATGAATATTATTACGGGGAACCTGACGGCGACGGAGGGTACAGTTGCGGTGGACGGATACGACATCGCGGAAAAACCGCTCACAGCAAAGTCAAAGATAGGTTATCTGCCAGAGCTTCCTCCAGTATATCCGGAGATGAGTGTTAACAATTATCTGCGGTTTGTATATGACTTGAAAAGATGCAGGCTTACCCGTGACAATCATATTAAGGAAGTATGTGAACAGACTGGCATCTCCGAGGTGAGGGGGCGGTTGATTCGGAATTTGTCGAAGGGATACCGCCAAAGACTGGGAATCGCACAGGCTATGATAGGAAATCCCGATGTACTGATTCTGGATGAGCCGACGGTAGGGCTGGATCCGCAGCAGGTTGTCGAAGTGAGAGAACTGATTGGGCGTTTGAAAAAAACGCATACCATGCTTTTGTCTTCCCATATCCTCACAGAGATTCAGTATGTATGCGATAGAATTGTAGTGTTGAATGAGGGACATATCGCAGCGGATGATACGCCGGAAAATCTGATGAAATACCGAGCAGGGACAGAGCTGAAGGTACGGGCGGAAGGGAAAAAAGACAGAATTGAGACGGTCTTATCCGGTATTCCGGGAGTGGCAAAGGTCAAATGTCTGGGAATGCAGGAAGCAGGAAGCTATGATTTCCTGGTGGACGCAGAACAGGGAAAAGATATACGACGGGAAATATCGCGCAGGCTGACAGAAAGAAGCTGTTCTTTGCTGTATCTGATTCCCCTGGAGATGACACTTGAGAATGTTTTTCTGCAGCTTACAGATGAGGCTTGAGAGACGGGAGGCATTTCTATGTGGGCAATTTTTAAGAGAGAAATACAGGGCTATTTTATTACGCCGATTGCTTATGTGTATCTGACGGCTATGGCTGTTCTTTCCGCCGTCTATTATGTAATGCTTTTATTTCAGGGCAGCGCTGAGATTGGCATGGAGTTTTCTTTTTTGTTTACAGTGACTCTTTTGCTGACGCCGGTCCTGACGATGCGGCTTATGAGCGAGGAAAGAAAACAAGGAACAGAAAAATTGCTGTTTTCGGCTCCGGTCAGGATTGTCGAAATCATATTGGGAAAATATCTGGCGGCATGTGCAGTGTACATTATGGGACTCTTTTTTGTGTTCCTTCAGGCAGCTTCTTTGGAGAAATATGCCCCAATCAACTGGAGTATATTTTTTGGAAATCTTTTGGGACTCACATTGACAGGAATGGCCTGTATTGCTATCTGTATGCTTGTTTCCGCCTTGACAGAAAATCAAATAGTGGCCGCGATTGGCGGCTTCGCCGTGATGATATTTGTATTACTTATCAACACGCTGGCAAGTGCAATACCGATAGAGTTTATCCGGACAGTTTTGTATCGCTTTTCCTTTTATAACAGCTATTACGGGTTTACCGCAGGAATCCTGCGTCTGTCAGATTTGTGGTTTTTTGCAACGATCTGTGTGCTGTTTGTATTTGTGACGGCTCAGGTGCTTAAGCGAAGAAGTGTTCTGTTTTCTGTACCTGTAATTGCCGTCCTTTTGATTTTAAATGCGATTGTTGGAGAGGTTTCTGACAGAAAAGGGCTGGCGTTGGACCTGACCGAGAATCGGATGTACGGACTTTCGGAGGAATCAGCAGAATTTTTGAGAACCCTGGATCGAGAAGTGGAGATTCATGTTCTGGCGGAAGAGGAATCGCTGGCGGCGGGAAATACCTATCTGCTTCAGCTTTATCAAACGCTTGAAAACTATGATGAATACGATTTTATTACAGTAGATTATGTAAATCTGACTTTGCATCCCACTTTTGTGGCGCAGTATTCGGAATATGAGCTAGAAGAAAATGATGTGATTGTAAGCTGTGGAGATCGCATTCGGATACTGAATCTTTACGATATGCTTCAAACAGAGACGTCCCTGAATTATACCTCCTACAGTTCCGCGACAACAATAGCGGCATCAGAGGCGGAGCAGCAGCTTACCAATGCAGTATTATCTGTATCGACAGACGATTTGATTACGGTTACGGTTCTGACAGGATATTCGGATATTTCGGCAGAATCTTTTGTAAATCTTCTGGAAAACAATGGTTTTTTGATAGAACAGCAGTCGCTTATCACAGAGGAGATCGATCCGCAGGCGGAGGTAGCAATCTTATATGGACTTCAGAGTGACTTGGGTGAAGACATTCTGGAAAAACTGGATACTTGGTTGAACAACGGAGGAAAACAGGGAAAAAACCTGCTTGTTTTCGCAGACGCCAATGCGGGCGAGCTTCCCAATATGAAGCTGTTCCTTCAGGAATGGGGAATGACTTTGGGAGAAGGTGTGGCAGTGGAAACGGAGACGGGGAACTATTATTATTACCCCTATTATCCGGTTGCGGAATATCAGGAGGAAGAATATGCGGGAGGACTTGCGGATTCGGACAATCCATTGATCATGGCGCTGACTTCTCCTTTAGGCATTACGGATACGCCTTCTGGCTATCAGGTGACCCCGCTCCTAGGTCTTGCCGATACAGCGGCAGTTATGGATGAGGAAGGCAATCTTACGGAATCGGAGCAGGAGATCTATACGATGCTTCTTTCCACGCACACAAATTATGGAACAGAGACAAACAGTTCTTCAGTGCTTCTGTCGGGTTCTTGCTATGCATTTTCTTCCACGCTGCTTACAGACCAGACATTTTCCAATGCAGAATATCTGCTTGGGATAATGAATCAGCTTACAGGCAGGGAGGCGGCAATACAGATTGCGGCCAAAGATTTTTCATCGGCCAGACACAGTCTGAATGTAGAGCAGATTTACAGCAGAGCAGTTATATTTGCGGCAGTTCTGCCGGCAGCTATCCTTATCGCAGGTGTTGCGGTATGGATTATACGGCGCAGACGCTGAGTGTAAAAGAAGAGGAAGAAAAGAAGATGAAAAAGCGATTTTGGGGATTTGCAGCGGCTGTGGCGTTAGCAGCGGGCCTGGGATTTTTGTGGTCAGGTCTGCTTGCAGATGGGGACACACAGTCAGAAACGGAAGGAGAGGCAGGAGGGCAGGCAGCAGAGATCTTGCTGGAGGAAGATACAGAGCAGTTGTTTTCTGTGACTGTAGAGGGAAATTCCGGGGATTTCTATGCGGAAAAAGACGCGCAGAATCAAATGAAGATTCCGTCTTTGGAAGGCCTGCCGACAGATCAGGAGAAAATCGATGAGCTGTGCAAATACGCTTGTCTGCTGCGCGGGCAGGAGAGGGTAACAACTGCGAAAGACAATCTGAAAGAATACGGATTGAATGAAGAAGACGCAGTCCATGTGGAAATAGTGTTTGAGAATGGAAAGACGGAGGAGCTTTGGATAGGCACTTTAGCTCAAGGGGTGTCGAATGACAGCCGATACGTTCTGTATGGAGATCAGATTTATACTATGTATGAGCTTCATTTAGAGCCGTTTTTGAATGAGAAAGAATACTTTATCAGCGGCGAGCTGACGCCTGGAAATGAAAATGCCGATTATATTCTGCTCTATCTGTCTGTCAAAAATTCTGATGAGGAGAAGCCGCTTACAGTCAGTTATCAGGAGGCAAGGGAGACGACAAACGGGCAGTATATGGCAGCATATCATATTATTTCTCCAGAAGAATATGAAATTTCTTACAATGAGGAAGGGACGCAGTTTCTACAGTCTGTATTTGGTATGGAAGCAGAGCCGGTAAAAGCCTGGCCGTCACAGGAGGAGCTTTCTGTATATGGACTTGAGGATCCCCAGAAGATTGTTCAGGCGGCTTATATGAGCCGTGAGGGTGAAGATTATGGGATTCAGTTTTCAGTGTCAGAGGCGGATGAGGAGGGCTATGTTTATCTGATGGTGGATGGTCTGGACGTGGTTTATCGGTATCAAACCGAGGATGCTGCCTGGTATCATGCAACGATGGAGGAAATTGTAGGAAGACAAATTCTGGTACCTAATATCACAGATGTAGCTGCCGTAACTTTGCAGACCTCAGAAGAAGCTTTTACAGTACAGTTGGAAACAGACGCTGAGGGAGAGCTTCAGGCTACGCTTAATGGGGAGTTTTGCAGCATTGATGAATTTAAGAAGCTGTATCAGATTATCATTTCGGCTGAGGTGGACAGCCTGTGCAGTGAAGCCAAAGAGCAACAGGCCTTGCTTATTCGTATTGAATACGAATATCATGACGGCAGCAAAGACGAGATAAGTTTTTTTGAAGGTCCCGCACGGCAAGTTTATGTGCTGCTGAATGGACAGGTTTATGGAATGATTCGGGAAAGCTATGTAAACACTATCTTGGAATCGTTGACTTTATTTAAAAATGGAGAAATGATCCCGGTGTGACTTTTTGGCAAACCCTTGTCAACCGGATACGGCAGACTATATTTTTAGGAGGCTCGGATGAGTATAAATCGGTTGATTCAGCAAAGCCTTAATCATGTGAAGGCGGCTGCCAGAACAGAACTGTGTGTTCTTGACACGAATGGAATGATTGTAGCGACCACATTGAATATAGAAAAAATTTCAAAAGAAATTATCGAAAATTTCATTTGTTCTCAGGTGGAAAGCCAAGTTTTCCAGGGATATTATTTTTTCAAAATATTTGAGGAAGGGCGACTGAGATATATTCTGATTTCTAAGGGCGGAGACAGCTATGCTATGGGAAAGCTGGAGGCTGCGCAGATAGAAACTCTTGTTTGTTCAGGTGGGAGCAGGCCGGATAAAAAAGCGTTTTTTAAGAATCTGCTTCTGGATGAAGCTTTTATTACGGATATATATATCCAGGCAAAAAGACTACATGTCCGTGTAGAAATACAGCGTACCGTATATCTGATCGAATTTCAGAATGAGCGCAGTGCAGAACTAGGAAGGATTCTAAACGAATTTGCAGACAAAACCAGGAACGATGTGATCGTAGAGTTGGATGAAAGAACGATTGCGTTTATCCGGGAAAGCCACGCGGGTAATACGGAAGGCTCAGGTGCGGAAACAGCAAGGCTTTTGGTAGATCTACTTAATTCGGAAGCCATGATACAGGTGCGGATAGGGTATAGTAGGACAGCTGATAATTTGAAGGAATTGTCAAAGGCGTATAAAGAGGCCCGTACTGCCATCTTGGTAGGCGAGATTTTCTATCCGGACAACACTGTGTGTGCTTATGAAAGCCTGGGGCTTGGCCGGCTGATTTATCAGCTTCCCATGTCTCTTTGTGAAATGTATATTAAAGAGGTATTTGGAGAGCAGAAACTGGAGAGTCTGGATAAGGAGACTTTAAATACAATAAAAATCTTCTTTAAAAATAATCTGAATGTTTCGGAAACAGCAAGACAGCTCTACACACACAGAAACACACTGGTTTATCGGCTGGAGCGTATCCAAAAGAAAATGGGATTGGATATAAGAGTGTTTGAGGACGCCATGATGTTTCGTATAGGAATGCTGGTGGATGCCTATATGAAATACATGTCAAAATAAAGCTTGATACAATTTATTTACAACTTCGATAAAAATATGCTATATCATTGGTATAGCATATTTTTATTGCAGAGAAGATTTGCCTTTGCCAGGACGGGCTTCATCTGGACAATTCCGCAGAGCGGGAACGGGGAGTAAGGCGGATATATGAGGGTAGAGAACGAAATGGAGAAAAAAAGAATCCTTGTCATTGAGGACGAAAAACCTATTGCGGAGATTTTGAAATACGGTCTGGAGAAAGAGGGATTTCAGGTAGTCTGTGCATTTGCGGGTGGGAGTGGTCTGGAAGCGGCAAAGAGCTTTCGCCCGGATATGGTGGTTTTGGACTGGATGCTTCCGGATATTGCCGGTGTGGATGTGTGCAGAATGCTGACGGAACAGCATAACATACCGATTCTGATGCTGACAGCCAGAGGAAGTGTGGAAGACAAGCTGTATGGTCTGGAGGCAGGGGCGGACGATTATGTGACGAAGCCTTTCGATCTTCGGGAAGTAGCAGCCAGAGTGAGGACGGTTCTGAGGCGTTTTGAAAAAGCCAGAAGCGGGGAGACGACGCGGCCGGAGGAATATGGAGAGGGACTTACAGTATCAGAACAGGAGAGGCTTGTGTGCAGAAACGGAAGGGAAGTGGAACTGACGCCTAAGGAATATGAGCTGCTTCTGTATTTCCTGAAGCACCCCCGGCAGGTCTTTACCAGGGATGCTTTGCTTGAGAGGCTTTGGGGATATGATTATATGGGAGACACACGGACAGTGGATATTCACGTCCAGAGGCTTCGCCGAAAGGCGGAGCTGGAAGACAAGCTGGTGACGGTATTTGGAGTGGGGTACAAGTATGTTCCGTAAAAAAGACAGGATGTTTTTTGGATTACGGGCCCAGATGCTTCTGGGGCTCCTTCTCATTTTTCTGTTTTTTTGCCTGACATTAAGCTGGATGACCGGGCGCAGACTGCGCCTGGGCAGAGAGGAGCAGATTGCCAGAGAACTTCAGAATATCCAGGCAAATATCGAGATCTATGTGCGCCAGCTTTTGATTTTGAACGAAGCGAACAATGATGAGAGCAGCTTCCGCAATTTAGCTGAGGATATGGCAGAAGAGCTTTGGGTATCCGGAGCAAATGGGCTTTCGGTCTATACAAGGGATGGAGAACTTCTGGCGTATAAGGAAAAGGGATATACAGGCGGAAGGACAGAGGGGGAGAAACAGGATTTGGCAGAGGCTATGGATGGAAGACCGGCCTTTCTTCTTCTTTACAGTGAGGACAGGCTGGATGTTTTGTTTTCCATGCCGGTCACAGTAGAAAATAAAAGTATTGGAATTATCCGCTGCAGGCTGGATTATACGTCTCTCTGGAAGCAGGGCAGAGAGATTGAGACTATGATACTCAGAACGGCAGGGGCTGTGTTTGCGGCAGCGTTTTTGCTGACCGCCCTGTTTCTGAACAGGATCTTAAAGCCTATAGAAAGGTTGTCCGGGGTTTCCGGAAAAATTACAGGGGATTTGGAACGGGGCTGCATGGATACGGAGCTTTTGTCTGCTCTGGCAGGATCCAGACGGAGAGATGAGGTGGGAGAGCTGGCCCGCAGCTACAGCAAGATGATGGAACGGATCGATCGCTATATCAGGAAGATGCAGGAAGACAGAGACAGGATTCAGGAGCTGCTGGAGAGCCGGCAGGAGTTTTACAATAACGTAACGCATGAGCTGAAGACGCCGCTTACGACGATACAAGGGTATGCACAGCTTTTGGAAGCGGACATGGGGCAGGATAAGGAGCTGTTGGAGAAGGGAACGGGGCATATTCTTCATGAGAGTACCCGGCTGCATCATATGGTAGTGGAGCTTTTGGAGATGTCTGATCGTCCCAGGCAGGAGGAAAAACGGCCGGTAGATCTGGGCCTGCTGGTGCGAAGCGTCGCGGAAACGATGAAGATAAGGGCGGATCGTTATGGTTGCCGTCTGCGTCTGGAACTGGCGGATAGTCAAATCGTGTGGGGGCTGGAGGAGCGTCTGCGTCAGGTAGTGATCAATCTTCTTGACAACGCCTTAAAGTATGGAGAACCGGGAGAGGAGATTCGGCTTCGGGTAACGGGGATTCCAGAGGGCAGTTTGCTTTGTGTAGGCAGCAGGGAAGCGAATTCACTTTCGGATCAGGAGCTTGAGAAGATTTTTGAACCCTTTTACAGAGCGGATAAGGAATATTCCAGAGAGCAGGGAAGCGCAGGACTCGGCCTGTCTATCTGCCGCAAAATTATGGAGGAGCATGGAGGAAGCATTTGGGCTGAGCGGGGAGAGAGGGGCTGGCTTTGGTTTTCTCTGATTTTTCCGTCTGACAGCAAAGATGTGACCGGGAAGGAGATAGTGTGAAAGAAAAAAACGGACTGTACCGCAGGATTCTGCTGACGTTCGCTTTGGCCCTTATATGTTCTGGCTGCGGCAGGACGCCTGAATCGAGGCTGATTCTTCTTCCTGAACCAGAGCAGGAACAGGATGAGGGACAGGCGGGAGAGGGATGCTATACGGTGCAGAAGATCTATTCCAGAGAATATGAACGGCTGTTTTACAGCATGAATCAGGTGAGCCTGCAGGAGAATGAAAGGCATGGAATCCGCTATTTTAAGCGGGAGGGAGAAGTGACTCAGGAAGTAAGGCTGGATTATCGTTATGGATTTTATGAGACAGGGAAGGTAATCGCGAATAAGGCGGTGGAGGAGCTGTACCTATACGGGGGGAATGTTACGGGACAGGAGCCGGAAAATCAGTTTTCACCTGACGGACAGTGGTTTTTCTGGAAGGAAAGGGAAGTGGGTGAAGCAGGAGAAAAGCTTTTGCTTCTGAATCTTCAGACCGGAGAGCAAAGACTTTTACTGGACGGCAATGGAGTCGGATGTCCGGCGGATGAATGGCAGATTCTTGCTGGCTGGGATACGGACAGTTCCCTGTTTTGCTATGGGTTTTGTCCGCGCAGCAGAGATATTTGGAACAGCAGGGATACGGAGGATCCAGACAGTTACCGAATAGATTTTCTGGATCTGAAAACCGGAGAAGGGCTTCCTCCTGCTTATCCCTCTTATGGAGAACTGGGGATCTTCAGAGATCCAAAGGAAAAAAGGATCCGTGTCTATGCGGACAGAGAGGAAGAAAGACTTCTGCTTGCTCTGGCGCAGACAGAACCGGAAGAAAAACCTGTTAGTGATTCAGTTGCCTGTGTGTTTGAACTCAGGCTTTCAGGAGAGGAAAGCCAGGAGATGCCCTGTTCCTTTGAGACTTTATATGAGGAGAGGGCCGGTATCTGCCTGGATGCAGAAGCAAACCTTTGCTGTATAGCTTTAAAAGAGGAGGGGGAGAGACTCCTGTTTTTGGATACGGGAACGGGGGATTTAAAAAACTTTCTGCACCTTCCTGTCAATACGGAGGTCAGGAGAATCCTTCTTCTGGATGGCGCAGCTGCGGCAGTGACAGCGGAATTCGATATGCAGACGGAGGAGAACAGCCTGTGCCTGTATCAGCTGGACACAGGAGGAGGAAGGCAGGTGCTTTACCGGGGGCTTGGGTTTGTATTCCGTCTTCAGTACGATCCGGTATTCCGGCGTCTGCTTGCCGACGCGGGAAGCGAAATTTATGAACGGCAGGCCTGCGAGCTGTATTCAAAGGGGCAGGCTCTGATCCTGGAATTTGGGGAGTGACAGAATCGTTCCGGGAAGATACAAAAATGTTACAACAGTGAAAATCGATGGAAATAAGCGAATGCTACACTGAAGCTGTCAGAGCAAGACAAAGGAGGAAGACAGCGATGTGTGGCATTTGTGGTTTTATCGGAGAAGAAAGAGCAATGGAGGAAAAGCAAAGAATCCTGGAGGATATGCTGGGAACGATTCGCCATAGGGGACCGGATGGAAAGGGTATCTGCATGGATAATACGGCTGCCCTGGGATTTTGCCGGCTAAGCCTTGTGGATCCGGAGGGAGGGGCTCAGCCCATGAAGAATGAATCAGGGGATATAACCCTTGTTTTTAACGGAGAGATATACAATCATCGGGAACTGCGCAGCGAGCTTGTCAGGGCAGGGCATCGCTTTTCAAGCCAATGTGATGCGGAGGTGGCGCTGCACGGCTATGAGGAGTGGGGAAGTAGTTTGCCGGGACGCCTGCGGGGGATGTTTGCCTTTGTGATCTGGGACTCCGGGAGAAGAGAATTGTTCGCGGCGCGGGACTTTTTTGGAATCAAGCCGCTTTATTATATGCAGACAGGAAAGGCGTTTGTGTTCGCGTCGGAGATAAAGGGACTGCTGCGTTATCCGGGTTTTATTCCCAGATTGAATGAGGAAGCTTTGGAGCAGTATCTTTCCTTTCAGTATTCTGTATTGGAAGAAAGCTTTTTCCGTGGGATCTATCGGCTGGAGCCTGGGAGCTGGCTTCGCTTTGCGGCTGGAAGCCCGGTTCTGGAGATACGAAGAATTTTTGAACCCTCGCTGGAGCCGGAACAGGAGGGAAAGCAAAGCGAGAAGGAATGGACGGATCTTTTAGAGACAGCTCTGAGAAAATCTGTGGAGCTTCATGAACAGGCGGACACAGAGGTGGGCTGCTTTTTGTCAGGCGGGGTGGATTCCGCGCTGTCAGCTCGGTATTTTCATGGAAACAGAGCTTATACGGTGGGCTTTGAAGGAAATGGGAAAAAGGGTGAAGGATATAACGAGATTCCTCAGGCAGCCGCGACAGCTGAGAACTGCGGACTGAAGCATACGAAAAGGCTTATTAGTCAGGAGGAGTTCTGGCAGGCTGCGCCTGAAGTCCTCTATTATATGGATGAGCCTCTGGGAGACCCTTCGGCAGTAGCGCTTTACTTTTTGTGCGAAACGGCTTCGCGGGAGGTAAAGGCAGTATTGTCGGGAGAAGGAGCGGACGAACTGTTTGGAGGTTACCGTATCTATTGTGAACCGGAAGCCTTACGTCGCTGGCAGCTTCTTCCGTCAGGTTTCCGCAGGAGTCTGGCGGAGCTTGCAAGGAGATTTCCGGAGAGGAAGGGAAGAAATTTTCTGATACGGGGAAGTCAGAGTATAGAAGAACGGTTTATCGGAAATGCGAATGTTTTTACCTGTGAGGAGAGGCGTAAGGTGTTAAAGCAGCCTTTTGGAGCACCTTCTCCGGCCCGCCTTCTGGAGGGCGATTATAACAGAACGAAGGGAATGAGAGATGCGGATCGGATGCAGGAGATCGATCTGCGCCGCTGGCTTCCGGGAGACATTCTGCAGAAGGCGGACCGGATGAGTATGGCTCATTCTTTGGAAATCCGCGTGCCTTATCTTGACAAAGAGGTTTTTGAACTGGCGAGGCGCCTGCCTGGCAGCCTCAAGCAGAAGGGAAGGGTGACGAAATACATATTACGCCGGGTAGCGGCACGCAGTCTGAGCGCTGCGGCCAGCGAAAGGCCAAAGCTGGGCTTTCCGGTTCCGCTGCGGGACTGGATGCGGGAAGACGCAGGATACCGGAGGGTAAAGGCGGTTTTTGAAGGAGAAGCGGCCCGTATGTACTTTCGGCAGGAGGAGATTTTACGGCTGTTGGAGGAGCACCGCAGAGGCGGGAGAGATTACAGCAGAAAACTGTGGTGTCTTTATGCCTTTTGCATCTGGTATGAGATGTATTTTTTATGAGCGGCTCATGGCAATATTGCAGCGGGGGTGAAGACACCGCAGGGAAAATCCCTGCGGTGTCAGACTTCTGAAGGATGCGGTGAAGGAAAAGATTGAGCAAACGTATGCCGTTAAAATGCACAAAAAATAGGTGGAAAAACAAAAAGAATCATACAATAATATAGCAAAACTTCATAAAATTAGAGAAAATTACAGAAAAGACTTGCCGGGGGGAGGGTAAAGTGGTATTCTAATTATCAAGAAAGACGAAATATATTGACAATTAAATTTAAATATATTTTATTTTTTAATATTTGAGCAAACGATTGCTCAAATCAAAAGGGGTGAACGAATGTCTAAAGAAGTTATCAGGATGGAGGGGATCACGAAGGAATTCCCTGGGGTGAAGGCTTTGTCAAACGTAAAGTTCTCTCTGAACGCAGGGGAGGTACATGCTCTTGTGGGAGAGAACGGGGCGGGAAAGTCGACGTTGATGAAAGTCCTAACAGGAGTGTATTCCAAGGACGCAGGGAAAATATTTCTGGAAGGTCGGGAGGTAAACTTCCGCAATGTGAAGGAGGCGCAGAATGCGGGAGTGATTATGATACACCAGGAATTGAATCTGATGAATCATTTAAGCGCGGCGGAAAATATTTTTATCGGGAGGGAATTTAAAAAGGGAAGGTTTATTCTGAATAAGAAGAAACAAAATGAAGAAGCGGAAAAGTTATTTGAAAAACTTCATGTAAAAATCGATCCGAGGGAAAAGGTCGGAAATCTGACGGTAGCCCAGCAGCAGATGGTAGAGATCGCCAAAGCCCTGTCTTTTAATATCAAGGTATTGATTATGGACGAGCCGACGGCTTCTTTGACAGACAACGAAATTGAAGATTTATTTGAAGTGATTAAAATGCTCCGTTCGGAGGGAAAGGCTATCATACATATTTCTCACAGGCTTGAGGAGCTGAAGCTTATAGCGGACAGAATCACAGTGATGAGAGACAGCGAGTACATTGATACGGTAGATGCAAAGGATGTGTCGATCGACGCTCTGATCCGGATGATGGTGGGACGGGAAATCTTCGTGGAAAAGCAGAAGCCGGTGGAACGAAAGAATCTGAAACTGACGCTGGAGGTTCAGGACCTGAATGCGGGACCGCAGGTAAAAAATATCAGCTTTAAGGCTTATGCGGGAGAGATTTTGGGCTTTGCCGGTCTGGTCGGAGCGGGAAGAACGGAAACAGCGAGAGCTATCTTCGGAGCAGATCCGCACAGTTCAGGAAAGATCATCATTAATGGAAAGGAACAGAAAATCAATTCGCCGGCGGACGCGGTAAAAGCCGGAATCGCTTATCTGTCAGAGGACAGAAAAAGATATGGACTTGCGCTTGGCCTTGACGTGGAAGCGAATATATCCATGGCGAATCTTCTCAAGATGTCGAAAGGCGGTTTCATCAAATTTAAAGAATGTTCAGAAAACGCAGAGCATCAGCTTCAGGAACTTTCTATTAAGACGCCGTCTATCAAACAGTTGGTCAAATACTTATCGGGCGGGAATCAGCAAAAGGTGGTTCTTGCCAAATGGCTGACAAAGGACGCTGAAATTATTATTTTCGACGAGCCGACCAGAGGAATCGACGTAGGCGCTAAAAGTGAGATCTATAAACTGATGAATATGCTGGCTGAGCAGGGAAAAACGATTATTGTGATTTCCTCGGAGCTTCCGGAGGTTATGAGATGCTGTCACAGAGTCCTGGTCATGTGCGAGGGCAGGATGACAGGAGAGGTGACGGGCGACGAGGTGGATCAGGACATTATTATGAGGCTTGCGACCCAGAGGGAGATGTAAAGGAGACAGGTAGATATGAATAGATTGAGTACTTTAACAAAACAGACGGAGTTTAAGAGAAAGCTGGTTATAGTGCTGGCGCTTATAGTCCTTTGGATTGCGTTCGGCTTTATCAATCCGGCGTATCTGAGTTATACCAATATTATGACCATTCTTCTGGCCACAAGCACAAACGGCCTGCTGGCTCTGGGAGTATCCTGGCCGATTATGACGAGCGGAATCGATATTTCCGTGGGAACAGTAATGACTTTTAGCTGCGTTCTCAGCGGCGTGGTTTTTAACTCGCTTGGACTTCCCATTGGTCTGTGTATTATATTCGGCATTTTGGTCGGATCGTTCTGTGGTTTCCTGAATGGTTTCATGAGCGCCAAGCTGGGCTTGCCTCCAATGATTGCCTCCTTGGCCATGCAGATGATCACCAAGGGACTTTCCCTTGTCGTATCCGGAATCAAGCCGGTATACTTTACGGACTGTTCCTGGTATCAGAAGATTGCCACAGGAAATTTTCTGGGGATCAATGGCTTTTACAATGCGATTATCATTCTGATCGGAATGTGCGTCATATCGTATATCATTTTCTCAAAGACCATTTTCGGAAGATATACGCTCGCCATCGGTTCCAATATTGAGGCAACAAGATTGTCAGGCATCAATACGGATAACTGGCTGATTGGAGTGTATACTCTGTGCGGTACATACGCGGGAATCGCCGGACTTGTACTTTCATCCAGACTGAATTCAGCTCAGCCCGCTCTTGGTCCAGGCTATGAAATGGACGCGATCGCGGCGGCTGTTATCGGCGGCAACTCTCTTATGGGAGGCGAAGGAACGATTATCGGTACGCTGATAGGAGCCCTGATCATCAGTTCTCTGCAGAATGGCCTTCGTATTCTTCAGATTTCGACGGAGACGCAGTACGCGATCATCGGCTTTGTTTTGATTGTGACGGTGGCCTTTGATCAGAGAAGAAAGAAGAAAAAAGAGAGCAGATAATTCTGAAGCAAAAGAGCCGGTACAGGTACAAGAAGATAGTGACCGGAAAAGGTCATTATAAATAAAAAGAAAACGGAGGTAAGTAAATGAAAAAGAAACTTGTAGCATTATTGATGGTGGCAGGAATGCTGGCGACGACGTTATTCGGCTGTTCTTCTCAGACAGGCCAGGAGAGTTCTGCGGACGCCGCAGCGGAAAGCACAGGAGAGACGACTGAGGAAGCAGATACGGGAACCGAAACGGAAACCACAGCAGCGAATGAGGAGGATAATAAGTATATCGCTATGATTGCGCTGGGATTTTCCCATCAGTACTGGCAGGCTGTAAAGCAGGGCGCAGAGGAAGCTGCCGCAGAACTGGGATATACCATTACCTTTGAAGGACCGGAACAGGAAACTATGGTAGATAAGCAGGTAGACATGCTGAAGACGGCAATCCAGAATAATCCCGCCGCGATCTGCATGGCGGCGATTGACACGGGGTCAGTAGCTTCGATTCTTCAGGAAGAGAAGGCGCAGGGCGTTCCGATCGTTGGCTTTGACGCGGGCGTAGGCGAAGAAGAATCAGACGTAAAATGCTCCACGGATTCTATAGCTGCCGGCGCGCTTGCGGCGGAACATGCGGGAGAGCTCCTGGGCGGCGAGGGAAAGATCGCCATTATCGGCCATTCCCAGACAGTAGTAGACGCGGTAGAGCGTGTACAGGGCTTTAAAGATAAGATTGAGTCGGATTATCCGAATATTGAGATCGTGGACATCCAGTACGGCGATGGAGATCATGTGAAGTCTGCCGAGATTGCCAAGAGTATGGTTACTGCCGTTCCGGACCTGGATCTGATTTATACCTCTAATGAAGGAAGCTGCGTAGGAGCATATAACGGACTGAAGGAAATCGGCAAGATCGGCGAAGTAATGCTGATCGGTTTCGATTCCTCAGCAGCGATGAAAGACGCAGTGAGAAGCGGCGAGATCGTTGGAGCAATCACGCAGGATCCGATCGGTATGGGACGTGCGGCAGTGGAAAGCGCTGTAAAGCTTTTGAATGGAGAAGAAGTGGAATCCTTTATTGATACCGGCTGCTACTGGTATGACGCTTCCAATATGGATGACCCGGAAATCGCTCCTCTGCTGTACGACTGATATTTGTATAGTTTTGACATTTCTTATCAAAGATGTTATTCTGAAACAACAGTAGGCTATGAAAAAAGTTTCAGAATTGGAGTATGGTATGAGAGCAACATTGAAGGACATTGCGGAGGAAGTCGGATTATCCGTATCCAGCGTTTCCAGGGTATTGAATAATACAGGCAGAATCAGCGTTGAAAAAAGAAAGGCTGTTTTGGATGCTGCAAAGAGAATGAATTATACGCCGAATGTGAATGCACGTGAGCTGAAAAAACAGACAAGTTCTACGATTGGTGTGATTATACCGGACGTTACAAATACATTTTTTGTGAGAATGTTGAAGTGTATCGACCATAAATTATGGGAACAGGGCTATAATATCATATTCTGCGATACGGATGAAAGCGTTGCACGTGAACTGGAGTATTATCAGCTGTTAAAAGAGAAAAATGTAGCGGGAATTATTGTGTCGCCTGCGAGAAGAAGCATGATATATGAAAATGAATCGCAGAATATTAACTGTGTGTTTGTAGACAATGAGCCATACATGACGGAAAAGCCGTATTCGTTTGTGAGTATCAATAATATGCAGGCGTCGATGGAGCTTACGCAGTACGTGATTGATGCGGGCTACAGGGATATTATCATGATAACCGGGGATTTGGATGAGACATCGAGCAATCAGCGTCTGGTGGGTTTTCAGAATTGTCTTCGGGAAAATCATATCGGATGTACCCAGGACAGAATCTATTTTGGCGACTGTCATTATAAAAGCGGTTTTGAGATAGTTGAGAGGCTGATTCAGGATCATAAGCTGCCGGAATGTATCTATGCGCACAACAACGTAGAAGCATTCGGAGCATACGCGGCGCTGAGAAAACATGGAATACGCGTGCCGGAAGATATTGGGCTTGTCTGTTTTGATGGCGAGGATCCGATGTCGCTGCATGGGATCAACATAACAGGAATCGTACAGCCTGTGGAAGAGATTGCGGAAGCCGCTGTGGAGATGGTTTTGAATAACATGAAGAATCCCGGACAGCATTGCCGCAAGCTGTTGCCATATAAGTTCCTGGAAGGTCATACGCTGAAGAAGAACTGATAAGAAAAATGAGGATAATATTTTGCGCAATGAGCAATCGTTTGCTCGTTGCGCGGAATATGAAGGGACGATATGAAAGAATACGGAAAGAAAATATGGTTTTTCCCGGATGGGGACAGGCCGCCGTTTGGAGACAGCCCGCTTAAGGGGCATGAATCCATTGTGATTCTGAATCCAAACAAAGAGCAGGCCATCATCAAAATCACTTTTTATTACGAAGACAAAGATCCTGTTACGACAGAGGAGATCTGTGTCGGCGCAGAGCGTGTGTGCTGCATGAAAACACACGAAGAAAAATACCTGAAAGATAAGGTACAACCGTTGGAAACCCAGTACGCCCTGAAGGTGGAAAGCTCGGTTCCGGTGATTGTGCAGTATGGCCGTCTTGACTCAAGACAGACGAATCTGGCGTATTATACGGTTATGGGATATGCTGCAGACTGAAAAGAAAGGCGAAATAAAAGGAGATAGCGAACTATGAGCAGAGTATGTATACCTGACTATGAATATAAAGAAAGAATCAAAAGGGCCGCAGAGCTTGTGAAAGAAAAAGGACTGGATATTCTTGTGGTAAATGGTTCGGAAGCTGACTATGCAAATACAAGATATTTTTCGGGCTTCTGGCCGGTATTTGAGAGAGTAGGCGTCGCGATTACTCCGAATGGAGACTGCGCGCTTATGGTAGGCCCTGAGAGCGAGATTTTTGCAAGCGACTTTGGAAAGATTGAGAAAGTAAGAGTATTAAGAGAATACAGAGAATCCGCCAATCCCGCGTACCCGGAACTGAAATGCCAGACCTTCCGGGAGGTATTTCAGGAGCTGCATGTGACAGGCGACTGTATCCGTATCGGTATGGCTGCATGGCTGGATACGAATCTGGTAGTTTACGAAGGGCTGAAGGAAGCATATCCGAAGGCGGAGATTGTCAGATGCGACGATATTATGACGACGCTGCGTTCGGTTAAATCCGACAACGAAATCGCTTGCCTGAGAGAGGCGGCGCGCATCACAAAGCTTGCGACGGATGAAGTGATTCGGAAATTAAGACCCGGTGTGACGGAGCTGCAGATGGTAGGAGTAGCGCAGCAGTGTATCTATGAGAACGGCGCCGAATATGAGGGACTTCCTCTGTATGTATTTTCCGGAAAATCCACGCAGCATGCGATCTCAAGATCCAGCTACAGGGAGATAGAGAAGGGAGACATTGTACAGATTAATCTGGCAGCCAAAATAGACGGTTATTCCCCGTCTATCGGAATCCCTGTTTCCATGGGACCGCTGACAGGGCTGAAAAGAGAACTGGTTGAGTTCTGCCTGAAAGCGCACATGTGGACGGAGAAACAGTTGAAGGCAGGCGTTGTGGCCTCGACAATCGCGAAGGATTTCATCACGTTCTTCCAGGAAAACGGCTATGGAGAAAACCTGCTCTATGGTCCCTGCCACGGACTGGGGCTGATTGAGGTAGAGGCGCCGTGGATGGAGACGATTTCCGATTATCCGCTGAAAAAGAATATGACTTTCCAGATCGATACCTTTGCTATGGGACCGGACTTTGGACTGAGATGGGAAAAGCCGATTGTGATCACGGAGGAGGGCTGCGACCTTTTGAGCCCGCAGATTGGAACGATTCATGAGATAGACTGCTGACGCAGATAGATGCAGGAAAGACGGAAAGGAGATGCACAAAAATGGCTGTTGTGGAAATGAAGGGAATGCTGGAGGAAGCGAGAAAGGGCAGATATGCGGTCGGAGCCTTTAACTGCTTCAATATCGAAATGGTACAGGGGATTATAGCTGCCGCCGAAGAAAAGAAATATCCGCTTATTCTTCCGCTTGCGGAAAGCCACATCAAGTTTTCGGACTGGGAGCTGATCACCTATATTATGAAAAACCAGGCGGCCAAGGCTTCCGTTCCTATCGCGCTTCAGCTTGATCATGCCAAGAAGGTCGAGACGATTGAGAAAGCGATTGAAGCAGGCTTCTCAACGGTGATGTTCGATGGGTATGAACTTCCGTTTGAGGAAAAGATTCACCAGACAAAAGACATTGTAGAGATGGCTCATAAGCATGGAGTACTGGTGGAAGCTCCTCTGGGCAAGATCGGAACCGTGGGAAAGGACAACACAGCCAAATATGATCATGACGCCGTTACGGATCCGGAGCTTGTAGAGGAATTTACAAAAAGGACGGGCGTGGACATCCTGGCTGTGTCTGTAGGCACCACCCATGGAAAAGCAGCGGGCGAAAGCCATCTGGATTACGACAGGCTTCAAAAGATCTGCGATAAAACAGACGTATTTATCTCTCTGCACGGCGGCAGCGGCGTGGCGGACGATTCCTACAGGAGAGCCATTGATATTGGCGTTCATAAGATTAGTATTTTTACGAGAGTTTCTACGGCGGCAGTCGATGAGATCATACGCGTGCTGGAAAACGGCAGAATGAGATTCCCGGAACTTCTGATGGAAGCCAAGAAGGGCGTCACAGGAGAAGTGGAGCATCTGATGGAGATATTTGCGAACCGCTGACCGACACAGAGGTATGGGATAAGCAATGAACTATATGGGAATAGACGTAGGGACGACAGGGTGTAAAGTATGTACGTTTTCTGAAACCGGAGACCTGCTGTACAGAGCGTATCGGAGGTATCCCTATCAGAGAGAACGCATTGGCGCGGAAGAACTGGATCCGGAGCTTGTGGCTGTCCTTGTGCGGGAATGTATTGCGGAGAATAACGCATATATGGGAGAGGATACGGCCTCCGGCCTGTCCATCAGCGTTTCCGGTGATGAGTGTGTGATTCTGGACGCCGGGATGAAAAGCCTGGGGCCGGTGATTATGTCCTGCGACGTGAGAGGGCAGGAAGAAGTCCTGCAGCTTCTGACCAGATTCCCTGCCAGGTATCTCTTTGAAAAAACAGGCTTGCCGATACATAGAAAGTATGGTGTTTTCAGGCTCATGTGGTACAAAACACATGAGCCTGCTTTATACTCGGAAATCCGGCATGTGATGACCTGGGAGGATTTTCTGCAGTACAGGATAGGACTTCGGAAGCCCGCCTGCAGTTACTCCTCGGCAGCGAGGCTGATGCTTGTGGATATAAAGAAACATAGTTATCTCGACGAGGTCATTGAGGCGGCGGGACTATGTAAAGACTGGCTGCCGGAGCTTAAAAACTCCGGAGAAACCGTGGGCTGGCTGGATGCAGATGAGGCAGAGAGGCTTGGATTTAAAGGTCCGGTCCGTGTGGCCGCGGGCGGTTTTGACCAGGCGTGTACGGCGACGGGGGCGGGACTTTCCGAAAGCGGCACGGCAGTAGTAGGAACGGGTACGATGGAAGCTTTGAGCATATCCATGAAAGATCCTATGCTGACGCCGTATTTCATGGAAAACAAATATGCGGTGAATTATCACTTGTATCCGAATCTCTATATCTGTACGGCGACGAACGTGGGCGGAAGTTCCATTGTAAACTGGTACTGCGATCAGCTTGAACGGCCGGACGTGAAAACGCAGGGATATGACGCCATGATCGGACAGTGTACGGACAGCCCCTCCGGCCTTTTGGTTCTGCCGCATTTTGCAGGTTCCGGTCCGCCCTACAAGGACGCGGATTCACTGGGAGCTGTCATAGGAGTCCAGCTTGGCACAAAGAGAGTACAGATCCTGCAGGCGATTCTTGAGGGCATCACCTATGAGCTGAGGCAGAATCTGGAAATGATAGAGCGCGGATGTAATATACAGATAAAAGAGCTTTGGGCGGCTGGAGGCGGATCCAGATCGGATTACTGGCTGCAGTTAAAAGCGGATATTACCGGAAGAACCGTTGTAAGGATGAAAAATCAGGAGGCAGGCTGCGCGGCGGGAGCAATGTGCACCATGATTGCCGCTGATCCGGCAGTGACCTGGAAAAAGGCGTCCGAAATCTTTTCACAAAAAGAGAAACGGTTTGAGCCATCCGGGGAAAGATATGAGCGTTATGATCCTTATTACAGGATTTACCGTTCTTTATACCCGTCCTTGAAGGGTAGTTTTCATATGCTGAGAAAGATTCATAAAGAGGAAAGCGAGTATGTATGATGTTGTGGGAGTTGGAGAGGTATTGATAGATTTTTCTCCGTCCTTTCAGGGCCCTATGGGGAATCCGGGCTTTGAGATGAATCCGGGCGGAGCTCCGGCGAACTGTCTGGCGGCGAATGCAAAGCTGGGCGGAAGCTGCGCGTTCATCGGCAGCGTTGGTCAGGATTTTTTCGGAAAATTTCTGCGGGAGCAGTTGGAAGGACTGCGGATCGATACGAGAGGGGTTGTGGAGGTTCCGGAACTGACCACCATCGATTTTGTGGCCAATGACGCGAATGGGGAAAGGCAGTTCGCGTTCTTCCGAAATCCGGGAGCGGACACCAGGCTGAGCCTGGAACATATCCGGGACGGCTGGTGGCTTGACGCAAAGATTTTTCATTATGGAACCTTGAGCTTTACAGACGAGCCCTGCGCCTCCGCCGTGCGGGAGATGAGAAATATGGCCAGGAAGAAAGGCGTTCTGATTTCCTTTGATCCGAATTACAGAGAGAACCTGTGGAAGTCGGAGGAAGCCGCAAGGACAATTATGCTGGAAAATCTGGATGGCTGTGACATTCTGAAGCTTTCGGAAGAAGAACTGTACCTGATTTCCGGGACCGAGACAGCCGATCCGGAAAGAGCGATAGAAAAACTGTTGGACAAAGGGATTCGCTATGTATTTGTCACAGCGGGAGGGAAAGGCGCATGGTACGGAGTCAGGGGGGAGATAGGATTTGAACAGGCATTTCCAGTGAAGGCTGTCGATACGACGGGCTGCGGCGACGCATTTTTAGGAACGATGCACTATCTGCTGCTTCATCGTTCCGGCTGGAGTATAGGAAAAAGGACGCGATACGCGAACGCCGCAGCCGCGATCTGCGCTACAGGAAGAACGGGGATCGCGGCCATGCCGAGCTGGGAGCAGATCGTGGCCTTGGCGGAAGGAGGAGAGAACGATAGCAGAAACGATTAAGTATTTCGGACAACTAGGTCTTCTCAAAGAAGGTATGGAGGAAGAATATGTGAGGCTGCACGCCGCGCCCTGGCCGGATGTGGTGAAAATGATACAGGAATGCAATCTTACCAATTATTCCATTTTCATTCATGAAAGGCTCGTGTTTGCTTATTTTGAATATGTTGGAACGGATTACGAGGCTGATATGAAGAAAATGGAAGAAGATCCGGTCACGCAGAGGTGGTGGGAGCATACGCACCCTTGCTTTGAGGAGTATGCCTTTGATAAAGACAGCCCCTATTATCATGATATGGAACGCATTTTTTACGTGAAATGAAGGAAAAAATACAGGAAGAATAAGGAGGAAACGTATGCAGTTATTGGACATTTTTTACAAGGAATTGGAGGATGCAAGGGAAAGAAAGGTTCCGTTTATCATTCCTATCGGAACGATAGAATACCATACCAGGCATCTGAGCATGGGTACGGACACTTTTGTAGTCACAGGCGTTTTAAGAGAACTTGAGAAAAAGAAGGAAATCGTAGTCTGCCCGCCCATCTGGTACGGCGTCGCAAGCTACGCCGTGGCGGGACCGGAAAGCGGTACGATTCATGTGGACGTGGACGCCTATGAACAGTATCTTTACCATATCCTGAAGTCGCTTGTCTGGGGAGGCGTCAAGAACATATACTGCATTCCGCATCATCAGACGGAGAATGCCGGGCTGATGCCGATGACGCTGGCCTGCCACAAAGCCGCGAAAAAGGTGATCATGGAGTATCTGGAAGGTACCCAGGGTCCTGGCTGGTGGGGAAAGGATTCTTACGCAAACTACTACGAAGACTGCACGACTGGCGATGATCCGTTTTCCTATATCAAAGTGCTTCCGCTTCTGGGAGCTGAGGTGCAGAAGATCTGCGGCTTTGATCACGCGGGTAAGGTGGAGACGAGCATGATGCTGAGCCTGTACCCGGAAAGGGTGGATCTGGAACGGAGAAAGGACAACACGGAATGGTATGCGCAGAGTGCGGCGGAAGCCAGCAAAGAATTTGGCGATGAAATTGTGCGCCGTACGCTGGAATATCTGGACCGGGAGATTCGCTAGAAGGGAAAGGAGAAGCTATGACGGAGCAGGCAAAGGCCCTGGCAGGTATGTTTTACGATGCGCAGGAAAAGGAAATTGACGAGGAAAGAGTTCGCTCGCAGGAGCTTTCCTACCAGTACAATTTATTGTCTCCGGTGGAGTCGGAAAAGAGAATGGAGTTTATCAAAAGAGAGATGGGAAGCATCGGGGAAGGATTTCGTATTGAACAGCCGTTTTACTGCGATTTCTGGAAAAATGTCACGATTGGCGAGCGCTTTTTCTCCAACTACAATTTTATCATTCTGGCTGCCAATAAGATTGAAATAGGGGATGATGTCAAGTTTGCCCCGAACTGCGGAATCTATGCTGCGGGACATCCCTTTGATCCGAAGGACAGAAAAGATGGAATAGAATACGGCTGGCCTGTGAGAATAGGAAACAATGTCTGGATAGGCGCGGGCACAGCGATTGTAGGAGGAGTAGCCATTGGCGATGATACGATAATCGCGGCAGGAAGCGTTGTCGTAAAGGATATTCCTGCCGGGGTGCTGGCCGCAGGGAATCCATGCAAAGTCATACGGAAAATCAAATCTTCTGACGACGAAAAATATAAGCATGGATTCCCCGGCTTCTCCATTTAGAAATTACAGCTCCTGATTCATCTGGTCCAGGAGCCCGGACTTGATTCGGAACAGCTTGTCTGACAGATCCACGTAGACCTCATGGGGATTCGTAAGACGTCTGGTTTCATCCCAGAGCGTATTCTGCTCCTGGATGCAGTAGTCGCGGATCTCCATGACGCTTGGGGAAGTATAGACGCACTCTCCTTTCAGGAAGATGGGAACAAGAAGCTCCCGCATATGGTAGGTGCCGCCCTTGAGCTTTGTCTTTTTCCAGGTCTCGATGGAATCAAAGATCAGAAGATCTTGCTCGCAGTCGAAGCTTTCGTCCGCCAGGGCGATCAGGTCCGCGCGGATCTTTCCTGTCTCATTGTCATAGATTCGGAAAATTGTCTTATTGCCCGGATTCGTGATCTTTTCCGTATTCTCGGAAAGCTTAATCTTTGGTATAAATTCCCCTTCTTCATCCAGCACGGCAGCCAGCTTGTAGACGCCGCCGAAAGCGGGACAGTCGCTGGAGGTGATCATGTTCGTGCCGACGCCCCAGGAGGTGATAGCCGCTCCCTGGTCCTTGAGGCTCGTGATCAGATACTCGTCCAGATCGCTGGAGGCAGAGATGACTGCGTCCGGGAATCCGGCGTCATCCAGCATCTTGCGGGCTTTCTTGGACATATAGGCCAGGTCTCCGCTGTCCAGGCGGATGCCGTAGAAACTCAGAGGGATTCCGGCTTCGCGCATCTCAGTAAAGACGCGGATAGCGTTCGGCACGCCGGATTTCAGTGTGTCGTAGGTATCCACCAGCAGGATGCAGGCGTCGGGGTAGAGTTCAGAGTACTTCTTGAAAGCCGTGTACTCATCCGGAAAGCTCATGATCCAGCTATGGGCGTGGGTACCTTTGACGGGTACGTCAAAGAGCTGTCCGGCCAGTACGTTCGAGGTGCCGATACAGCCGCCGATCATGGCTGCGCGGGCTCCGTAGATTCCGGCGTCCGGCCCCTGCGCACGGCGCAGGCCGAATTCCATGATGCCGTCGCCCTTAGCCGCATGGACTACGCGGGCCGCCTTTGTTGCGATCAGGCTTTGGTGGTTCACAATGGTCAGAATAGCCGTCTCCACAAGCTGGGCCTCCATGATGGGGGCAATGACCTTGATGAGGGGCTCCCTCGGAAATACGACCGTACCTTCCGGGATGGCGTAGATGTCTCCCGAAAAACGGAAATTACTCAGATATTCCAGAAAATCTTCATCGAACAGATTCAGACTTCTCAGATATTCAATATCATTTTTCTCAAAGCTCAGATTTTTAATATAGTCAATTACCTGCTCAAGACCGGCTGCTATGGCAAAGCCGCTTCCGGACGGGTTTTTGCGGTAAAAGACATCGAAGACTACGGTTTCATTGGTCTGGTTCTTGAAATAGCCCTGCATCATGGTCAGCTCATAGAGATCGGTCAGCAGAGTCAGCCTCATGGTACTCATAATATTTTTCACGCTCTCCTTTGCACAGATAAGCCGGCGGGTACAGGGAACGAAGAATTTTCGCGTCCCCTGGTACCGTCAGTTGTCTTGACAGTTAATATGTTTCCTTAAAAGATAGCATATTTACGGGGAAATAACAAGGGAAACGATATGAGTTTTAGGTTCAAAAAGTTAACACGCAATTTGATTGATTATTCCTTATTTGTTGGTTATGATATAGAGGGGTGATAGTGTGAGTTTATTGACGGAAGCTGTTGCACAGGAGCAGCAGAGGATAAAACGGATGATCAGCCAATATGAAACGGAGCTTTCCTGTTTACCTAAAGGTGTGCTGCTCACAAAATCCATTAAGGGAAGTCAATACTTTTACTTGCAGTATCGCAATGGAAAAAAGATCGTTTCAAAATATATTGGGCGACAAAGTGATAAAGTTGAAGAACTGCAGAAGCAAATTGATCGTCGCAGACATATCCAGGCAATTAACTTTGATAAGGTTCTGATCTTTCCGGAACCTAATTAAGAATGGCTGGATTTTGTATTTGTCAATCGAAACGGAAGTTACAACGGAGAGCCTTATGATATTGTTTTTGGCCCTGTCGCAAACGATACAATTTACCGGACATTTATTGCCTATGTAAGTTATTTTGGACAGGCTTCAGATGGCATCCGCGTTGGACAGTGGGATTTGTCAGTGGAACGAATGAAAGAGATTCCGTTTCTTGTCCCTCCCCGTGATGAGCAGGATCAGATTGTGCGCTTTCTTGATTGGAAGGTTTCGAGTGTTAATAGGCTGATTGGTATTAGAGAACTTCAGATTGCAGAGTTGGAGGAATTAAAAAGAGCTATTATTAGATGCGTTGTGACAAAGGGTGTTAACCCAAATGTGGAGTTTAAAAACAGCGGCGAAAAATGGATCGGATATATCCCCAACAATTGGAATTTAACAAAAATCAAGAGGAAATGTAAAATCATCGGTAGTGGAACAACACCATCTACAGGAAACGCAAGTTTCTATAATGTTCCGTCGCAGGAAATCTTAATGGTTGCAGAAGAGCCTGTTTCATACGGAAAGAAAAGAGACGATGACTGAAGTTAAGCCAGATAGAGGATGAAATCAAGACAATATCGGTCAGTTGATTGAGGTCAAAAAGTAATATTGGAGCAGCAGTTGCGGAAAGCTATAACTGCTGCTCTTTTCTTATGATAGGATATTGACAAAAAGCAATCACGGAGTTATATTGATGATAGGAAAAATGAAAAAACACATCATATACTCTGCGGAGGATAAAGTATTGAACATAGATCAGAAAGACATAGAACAGTATCTATCCAAGGTGAAGGATGCTGTTGAAAAGGACAATTATAGGCTTGACAGGAATGCCAAGCGGCAAGATAACATCAATCTGTTTCTGGATTATGTTATTGACGAGGCGAAAGCCAAGGAAATCATATTGAGCCTTAATGCAATGGATTTTTCGGCAATCCTACAGAATGAACATAAGGGGTATGAGCATGAAAAACTGTATGTATTCGGCAAGGATGTGACTCTTTTGGAGAGGAACGGGACAGAAGAAAAGACGGTATCTCTGTATATCAAGTTCAACAAGCTGGAGAACTGTTTCGTGATCGTAATTTCATTCCATGAACAGAAGCATCCGCTTACATACTATTTCAGATAATCAGGAGGCAAATCGGAGGTGACTATTATGACAGAGAAGGTAAGAAGAGATTTCTGCATAGAGTGCAGGAAAGAGACCGAGTACCTTTTGCAGAAGAAGGACATCGTAAAGAATATAAGGGATAAGGAATATACCTTTGCAATCACCGTGGCTGTCTGTGCAGAGTGCGGAGAGGAAATGAGCATTCCGGGGCTTATCGATAAGAATGTTCAGGAAATCGACGAGCAGTACAGGGCTGCAGAGGGGATTGTATCGATTGATGACATTGAAAGGCTGATGAAAATCTATAAGATCGGAAAGGCTCCCCTGTCTCTGGCGCTTGGGTTCGGAGAGGTGACGATTCCGAGGTATCTGGAAGGGCAGATGCCTTCCAAAGAGTATTCGAATATTATCAAAGCGGCGCTTTCATCCCCAGCTTATATGAAACAGAAGCTCATGGAGAACCGTGAGAAGTTGACGGATCCGGCATTCAGGAAAGCTTTTGCCGCAGCAGAAAGCATAGTGAGCCTTTTTTCCGTTTCGGATAAGATGCTCCGGGTAATCGCATATATCTTTGAAAAACTGGAAGAGGTAACACCGCTTATGCTGCAGAAACTTCTTTATTTTATCCAGGGCGTATACTCCGCATTGTATGGGAGACCGATCTTTGAAGAGGATTGCAGGGCGTGGGTTCACGGTCCGGTTTATCCAGAGGTGTATGAGCTGTTCCGGGATTTCAAATATAATCCAATCGATGACGCACGGTTCGCACTTCTGGAAGGAACGGGGGATGCTCTGGCGGATGAAGAAAAGCGGGTGATAGATCTTGTTGTGAATACATTCGGAATGTATGGCGGGAAGGTATTGGAGAGGATCACGCATAATGAGGATCCTTGGATGGGAGCGAGAAAAGGATATGGCGACAGCATTCCTTCCAGTGAACTTCTGCCGAAAGAGAGGATCATGAAGTATTATATCCTGATAAACCAGAAATATGGGATAGATACGGAGGATGGCTTGCGGACATACATCCATGACATGCTTGGCAAGGCATCATAATCCATAATAACTGAATCAGGTTTAGAAAGTCAGGTCATAAGGCTCAGAAGAGTTAATTCTTCTGGGTCTTATTTTTTGCTTTTTTTGTGAGAGGGGTTTAAGAAGCGCCTCGCCCCAATCTTCATTAGGAATGGTAGCAGAAGAATCTGCACTGTATGGAAAAACTGGAAAATCTGAACTTCCAGAAAACCGCAGATGAGAAAAGCTGATTGTCGCTCATTTAAGTATTCATATGGATACACATATAATCGTAAAAAAAACTTGTTGACAAATCAACATAGTGGTGATATTATCCATCTTGTTGATTTCTCAACAAACTTAAAAATCTGGAGGATTTTATCATGGTATTTGAGACGATTGCAAAGCTGCTGGCAGACAGACTGGACTGTGAGGTATCTGAGATTAAGGCAGAGGACACCTTCCATGACCTGGGAATTGACTCCCTGGACACCGTGGATCTTCTGATGAATCTGGAGGATGAGCTGGGTATCAGCATCGAGCTTGACGAGAAGGTAGAGACCGTAGGCGAGCTGGCAGAGCTGATCGAGAAAAAACAGCAGCAGTAAGAGCCCAGGGAACCGGCGTATGCGGGAAGAAGGGCGGCGCCGGAGATGCAGGCTTTGAAGGAAGAGAGTCTGCCGCTCCGGCGTTTCGGAAAGGAAAGGAAAATTGATATGATCCAAACACCAATATGTGAGATGCTGGGAATCCAGTATCCGGTATTTCAGGGCGGAATGGCATGGATAGCAGATGGCCGTCTTGCGGCGGCAGTATCGGAGGGCGGCGGCCTCGGCATCGTGGCGGCAGGAAACGCTCCGGCCGATGTGATAAGAGAGGAGATCCGGATCGCGAAGTCGCTGACGGATAAGCCTTTCGGCGTAAATATCATGCTGATGAGTCCCTTTGCAGATGAGATAGCAGCGCTTGTATGTGAAGAAAAGGTTGCCGTAGTCACTACCGGGGCAGGCAATCCTTCCAAATATATGAAAGCCTGGAAGGAGGCCGGTATTCATGTGATTCCGGTGGTTCCCTCTGTGGCTATGGCAAAACTGATGACGAGACTTGGAGCCAGCGCACTGATCGCCGAGGGCGGCGAGAGCGGCGGCCATGTGGGAGAGCTTACGACGATGGTTCTGGTTCCCCTCGTATGCGACGCGACAGAACTTCCGGTTATCGCGGCAGGCGGTATTGCGGACGGACGCGGCGTGGCGGCCTCCTTTATGCTGGGAGCCTGCGGCGTTCAGATGGGAACCCGGTTTCTGAGCGCAAAGGAATGTTCCATTCATCCGACCTACAAGGATAGGATTCTCCACGCTACGGACCTGTGTACGACTGTGACAGGAAAGCGTCTGGGACATCCGGTGCGAAGCCTCCGTACTCAGTTCGCGCGGGATTACGCGAAGGCGGAGTTCGGCGGAATGCCGGACGACGAGCTGGAGCAGCTTGGCGTGGGAGCCCTTCGCAAAGCAGTAAAGGAAGGCGATATGGAAAAGGGATGTTTTCTGGCAGGCCAGGCGGCGGCCTTCGTAAAGAAAGAGCAGCCGGCGGCTGAGATCGTCCGTGAGGTTATGGAAGAAGCGGAACCGATTCTGAAGGGAGCATGCAAATGGGTAAGATAGCATTCGTATTTTCCGGGCAGGGCGCCCAGTACCCAGGCATGGGACAGGAGCTTTTTGAAAAGTCGGCTGCGGCGCGGGAAATATTCCAGAGGGCGGATGAACTTCGTCCGGGAACCTCGGAGCAATGCTTTCATGGAAGCGCGGAGCTTTTAAGCGTGACAAAAAATACGCAGCCCTGTCTCTTTGCCATGGAGCTGGCAGCGGCCGCGGCTCTTGAAGCAGCCGGAATCAGGGCGGATCTGGCCGCAGGCTTTTCCCTTGGGGAACTGAGCGCTCTGACTTACGCGAAGTCTGCGGATTTCGATACGATGTTCACTCTGGTCTGCCGCCGCGGGGAGCTGATGCAGGAAGCGGCGGAGCGTACGCCGGCTTCTATGGCGGCTGTCGTGAAGCTGACGGCGGAGCAGGTGGAGGAGATCTGCAGGGGCTTTTCTCAGGTGTATCCCGTGAACTTCAACTGTCCGGGACAGATTTCCGTATCAGGAAAAGCAGAGGAGATGGCGGACTTTGGCGAAGCGGTGAAACAGGCGGGAGGACGCATGATTCCTCTGAAGGTAAAGGGAGGATTCCATTCTCCGTTTATGGAGACGGCGGCAGAAGCCTTTCAGGCGGAGCTTTTCAAGTCATCTCTGGAAGCGCCGAAGATTCCGGTATACGGGAACCGTACGGCTCTCCCCTATCCCGAAGACGGGCAGGCGGCAAAGGAGCTGCTGGCAAGTCAGATCGTCTCCCCGGTACAGTGGGAGCGGACTGTCCGCAATCTGATCGCGGACGGCGCCGATACCTTTGTGGAGCTGGGACCGGGAGAAACCCTGGCAGGCATGATCAAGAGAATCGATAAAAATGTCAGAACCTTCGCGGTATCAGATATGGCCGGACTGGAGGCAGTAAAGACGGAGGTAGCAGGATGTTAAAAGGAAAGGTCGCGATAGTGACAGGCGGCTCCCGCGGAATCGGAGCGGCGACTGTAAAGGAGCTGGCACGGGAGGGCGCAGACGTAGCGGTTATCTACGCGGGCAGCCAGGAACTGGCGGAGAAGGTCTGCCAGGAGTGCCGGGAGAGATACGGCGTGAGAGCCGGAAGCTACTGCTGCAATGTGGCGGACTTTGAAGCGGCAAAAGAGACCGTCGCCAGGATCAAAGAAGATTTTGGAACCGTGGATATTCTGATCAATAACGCGGGAATCACACGGGATAAACTGCTGATTATGATGAAAGAGGAGGATTTCGACTCTGTTCTGGATACGAACCTGAAAGGCGCGTTCCATATGATTCGTCACTGCAGCAGTATCTTTATCCGCAACAAAGGCGGCAGAATCGTGAACGTGTCTTCCGTAGTAGGACTTCACGGGAATGCCGGACAGAGCAATTACGCGGCGTCCAAAGCCGGAATCATCGGACTGACCAAGTCTGTGGCGAAGGAGCTGGCGGGGAAGAACATTCTCTGCAATGCGGTGGCTCCGGGCTTTATTGAGACGGATATGACGAAGGAGCTGTCCGGGGCTGAAGAAACCTGGATGAACATGATTCCGCTGAAACGCGCCGGAGCGGCGGAGGAAGTCGCGAAGGCGATTGTATTTCTGGCAAAGGCAGATTATATCACAGGCGAGGTGCTGCGGGTAGACGGCGGCATGGGTATGTGAGTGGAGGAGAGTTTATGAATCAGATAAATCGCAGGGTAGTGGTTACCGGAATGGGAGCCATCTCGCCCGTGGGAAATGATGTGGAGACGAGCTGGGATAACCTGGTGTCCGGCGTACATGGAATCGGACCAATTACCCGGTTTGATACAACGGAATATAAGGCGAAGCTGGCGGCTGAAGTAAGAAATTTTGACGCCAGACAGTATATGGAAAAGGCGGAAACCTTAAGAAGCGATCTTTACGCGCAGTACGCGCTGGCTTCCGCATGCCAGGCCGTAGAGGAAAGCGGCATTGAGGGAACCGTAGACCCGGAACGCTTTGCCGTGTATTTCGGTTCTGGAATCGGAGGAATCGACACTTTTACAAGAGAGCATAAAAAGCTGCTTGACCGGGGACCGTCAAGAGTTTCCCCGTATTTTATTCCGATGATGATCGCAAATATGGGAGCGGGCATGATCGCGATCCGGTTTCACTGTCAGGGCGCGGCCCTGCCGGCGGTTACGGCCTGCGCTTCCGGTTCCAACGCCATAGGGGAAGCAGTTCGCGTGATCCGTCATGGTTATGCGGACGCCGTCATTGCGGGCGGAGCGGAGGCTTCCATCAATGAATGCGGCGTGGCAGGCTTTGTAAATATGCAGGCGTTGTCCGTAGCGGAAAATATCGACGCGGCTTCTCTGCCCTTTGACAAGAGGCGGGCAGGTTTCATTATCGGCGAAGGAGCGGCGGCTCTTGTGCTGGAAGAGTATGAGCACGCAGTAAAGCGTGGAGCCAAGATTTACGGCGAGATCTGCGGATATGGTTCCACCTGCGACGCTTATCACATCACAGCTCCCCTTCCCGACGCATCAGGCGGAGCGAGAGCTATGAAGCAGGCTATGGAGGAGTCTGGCTATACGGGAGAGGAAAAGATCTACATCAACGCTCACGGAACCGGAACTCCGCTGAACGACGCAGGGGAGACCATTGCGATTAAAACAGCGCTTGGGGAGGAAAAGGCATACGCTTCCTATGTAAGTTCCACGAAGTCTATGACGGGCCATATGCTGGGAGCGGCCGGAGCCATGGAGGCTATTGTCTGCCTGAAGGTTCTGGAAACAGGCGTTATCCCGCCTACGCTGAATCTGTTGGAGCCGGATCCGGCCTGCGATCTGAATTATGTGCCGAATCAGGCTGTGAAGGCTGATATTGATCTGTGTCTTTCCAATTCTCTTGGATTTGGCGGACACAATGCATGTCTTGCGTTTAGGAAGGTGTAAGTAAGTATGAATGAAGCAGAGATCAGAAGATACGCTTCTCTGATGAGGGAGCTGGATCTGACAGGAATGGAGATAGACGAAAAGAAGGGCGTCATCCGTCTGGAGCGGGAGAAAGATTCCTCCGGCGGTTCCGCCTTTCTGGACGGAGCAAAAGCCCAGGGAATGGATGAATTTTCCGGGAATAGCGCTCCGTCCGCAGGCACGGAGTTTTTGGGAAATGCCGCGGCGGCAAACACCAGTGTTCAGGCGGGCGGCCTTGCGGGCGTCAGCCTGGAAAACGGGAGCGTTCTGGACAGCGTGACTTCCCCCACTGTGGGAGTTTTTTACGCGGCTCCGGCTGAAAATGCGGATCCTTATGTGAAAGTGGGCGACGTGGTCCATAAGGGAACGGTGCTTTGCATCATCGAAGCCATGAAGCTGATGAACGAGGTGTTGGCTGAGAAGGACGGCGTTATCGAAGCTATCTGCGCGAAGAACGGGCAGATTGTAGAATACGGCACGGAACTTTTCCGTATAAAGGAGCTGAGCGCATGACAGACATAAAGCAGACAGCGGAAGAAACCGTGATGACACGGGAGGAGATCAAGACGATTCTCCCTCACAGAGATGCCATGCTGCTCCTCGACGAGGTGGCGCGGGAGGAAGATACGGCTGTAGGAAAGCTCCGCATCAGGGGAGACGAATGGTTTCTGCAGGGACATTTTCCCGGAAATCCTGTGGTGCCGGGAGTGATTCTTTGCGAAATCCTGGCTCAGTCTTCCTGTATTCTTCTGAAGGATGAGATGACGAAGGGAAAACTGCCCTTCTATACAGGAATGAATAATGTAAAATTCCGCTCTCCGGTAAAGCCGGGAGATACCTTTACGACACGCTGCCGTATCAAGCGCTCCAAAGGCCCCTTCTATTTTGCGGAAGCAAGCGGCTATGTGGAAGGAAAGCTCTGCGTGCAGGGCGAATTGTCCTTCGCGATCATCGATCAGGAAAAGAACTGAGAGGGCGAGAGCTCATTTGAGAGGAACTGCGTATGTTTACAAAGATTTTAATCGCGAACCGGGGTGAGATCGCGGTTCGTATTATCCGGGCCTGCAAGGAAATGGGCGTGGCTTCGGTAGCGGTGTATTCTGAGGCTGACAGGGAGACCCTTCATACAGCTTTGGCGGATGAGAGCATCTGCATCGGTCCGGCGTCGGCCGCCGAAAGCTATCTGAACGCCAAGCGGATCGTCAGCGCGGCGCTGGCCACAGGGGCCGCGGCGATTCATCCGGGTTACGGCTTTCTGTCGGAGAATCAGGATTTCGCAGAGCTTTGCGAGAAAAATGGCATTGCCTTTATCGGTCCGTCTGCGGAGACGATGAAGGCGTTAAGCGATAAGGCCAGGAGCAAGGAAATGATGAAAGCGGCCGGACTGCCCGTGATACCGGGAACCGGAGCTTTGGCTGGCCTGGAAGAAGCCCTGAAGGAAGCGGATAAGATCGGCTATCCGGTGATGCTGAAGGCACGCTCCGGAGGAGGAGGAAGAGGAATCCGCGTGATTCATGACCGGGAGGAGCTTCAGAAGGTATACGCCACGGCCGAGGCTGAGAGCCGCTCTGCCTTCGGGGATGGAAGTCTGTACCTGGAAAAATATATTTATCCGGCCCGTCATATTGAGGTGCAGATCCTGGCAGATGAAACCGGTCATGTGCTCTGTCTTGGGGAGCGTGACTGCTCCGTGCAGAGGAGGCATCAGAAGCTGATCGAGGAATCGCCCTCTCCGGCCGTGAGCGACGCCCAGAGAGAGAAGCTGGTAGCTCTGGTGCGGGAGGCTGTCCCGAAAATCGGCTATGTAGGAGCGGGAACGCTGGAATTTCTTCTGGATTCCAAAGGAGAATTCTGGTTTATGGAGATGAATCTCAGACTTCAGGTGGAACATGCGGTGACTGAGATGCTGACAGGCGTGGACCTGGTAAAATGGCAGATCCGCGCGGCGGCCGGAATCGAACTGAAGCAGCGGCAGGAAGAGATTCCGCTGACAGGTTCCTGTATCGAGTGCCGCATCAATGCCCGATCCCCCGGAAAGATTACGGCTCTTCATATTCCAGGCGGTCCCTTTGTACGCTTTGACACCTATCTGGTTCAGGGTGTGGAGATTACCCCCTTCTATGATCCGATGATCGGCAAGCTGATCGTCTATGCGGGGACCAGGGAGGAAGCTGTACGGAAGATGAAAGCAGCCTTATGTGAGCTTGTGATTGAAGGAGTGGATACGAATCTGGAGGAGCAGCTTACTCTTGTAAACGAGCCGGAATTTGCCAAAGGAACCTATGATTTACGCTTTATGGAAAGCAGGTGAGACTAGCGTATGCCTATCTTAAATTTCAGACGCCGTCCCCAGAATGAACTGGAGCGGGGCGGACGTTCCAGAGTCCGGGACGATCAGACCGATCCGGAGACTTCCTGTCCAAACTGCCACAGATCCTGGCCCGTGAGCGCTGTCTGGGAAAACTACAACACCTGTCCCGGCTGCGGTTATCACTATCGCACAGGGGCGAGACAACGGATTAGCTTTACCGTGGATGAAGGCTCCTTTGAGGAGATGTTTTCAGATATTGTGTCTTCGGATCCGCTGAAGTTTCCGGGATACACAAAGAAGCTGTCCGTAGTCCGGGCCGCCAGCAATGAGAAGGAAGCCGTTATCTGCGGAACTGCCGCCATAGGCGGTCAGAAATGCTGCCTCTTTGTCATGGAACCTCAGTTTATGATGGGAAGCATGGGAGCGGCAGTCGGAGAACGGATTGTGCGGCTTTTTGAATATGCCATAGAGCAGGAGCTTCCGGTGGTAGGCTTTACCGTATCCGGAGGAGCCCGGATGCAGGAGGGCCTCTTTTCCCTGATGCAGATGGCCAAGACCAGCGGAGCCGTGCTGCGGCACAGCGAGAAAGGGCTTCTCTATCTTCCGGTACTCACAGGCCCCACGACGGGCGGGGTGACGGCAAGCTTTGGCATGGAAGGCGATATTATTCTGGCAGAGCCTGGAGCGACCATTGGCTTCGCAGGCGCCAGGGTTGTGGAGCAGACCACGCGAAAGCCCCTTCCGAAAGGCTTCCAGACGGCGGAATCCATGCTGGAGCATGGTTTTGTGGACGCGATCGTACCACGGAACCGGCAGCGGAAGGTGATCGCTCAGCTTTTGAGATTCCATGGGGAAGGAAGCCACGCTTCACAGCCGGACGCACCGTGCGGCGGGAGCAGGGAAAGATAAGCCAGGAGGCGGAACATGAACAAGACAGCGTATGACAGTGTAAAAATTGCCAGGGGCAACAACCGCCCCACAGGGCTTGATTATATCAAAGAGATTTTCACGGAGTTTTTTGAACTGCACGGAGATCGCCGTTTTGCAGACGACGCCGCGATCGTGGGCGGGCTGGCCAGGCTTTCCGGACGTCCCGTGACGGTCATTGCCATCGAAAAGGGACATACGGTGAAGGAACGGGCGGCCAGATCCTTTGGAGCGCCGGGACCGGAGGGTTACCGTAAGGCGCTGCGCCTGATGAAGCAGGCGGAAAAATTCGGACGTCCGGTGATCTGCTTTGTGGATACCTCAGGAGCCTACTGCGGCGTCGGAGCCGAGGAGAGGGGACAGGGGCAGGCCATTGCGGAAAATCTGATGACCATGATGGGACTTTCTGTGCCTGTGATCTCGATTCTCATCGGAGAAGGCGGAAGCGGCGGCGCTCTGGCGCTGGCCGTGGCGGACCGGGTATGGATGCTGGAAAACGCCATTTATTCGGTGATTTCTCCGGAAGGCTGCGCGAGTATTCTGTGGAAGGATTCCGGAAAAGCGGGGGAGGCTGCGGCCTGCCTGAAGCTGACGGCCCAGGATGCGGAGAAGTTTGGCTTTGTGGAGGAGATTATCTCTGAGGAGCAGCTTGGCCAGCCGGTCTTTTATGCAGAGCTTCGCCGGAAAATTTCGGAGGAGATAGAAAAGCTTTTGGAGGTATCTGATCTGAGAGAACAGCGTTATGAGAGATTCCGGGGCTTTGGAAGGAGCAGTTTATGAGTATCGTTCAGAACTTTTTTAAAGAAACCTTAGATGAAAACGGACGTCTGACAGACCTCCAGGTGCAGTGGCCGGATAATTTTAACTTCGGCTACGACGTGGTGGACGCAATGGCGGAGGAAACCCCGGATAAACGCGCGCTTGTCTGGTGCAACACGGAGCATGAGGAACATATTTTCACCTTTGCGGACATTCGGGAGCAGAGCAACCGGGCTGCGAATGTTCTGCTGAAGGCGGGAATCCGGCGGGGCGACCGCGTGATGCTGGCGCTGAAGCGCCATTATGAATACTGGTTTCTCTCTGTGGCTCTCCATAAGATTGGGGCTGTGCTGATTCCGGTCACACATATGCTGACGACAGAAGATTTTGTCTACCGGATCCGCAGCGGGAAAGTCAGGGCTGTGATCTGTACGCCTCTCGACGAGGTGCCGGAAAAAGTCCGGGAAGCCGTGGAGGAATTGGATGCGGACTGCCTGCTGTGGACGGTAAAGGAGAATGTCCCCGGATTTGAGAACTTTACGGAGGCGTGTAAGCATGCTTCGGCAGAGCTTGCGCGTATAGAAACGAAGGCTACGGATCACATGGTCATGTACTTTACTTCAGGAACCTCCGGTTATCCGAAAGGCGTCATTCATGATTTCACCTATCCGCTGGCACATTATGTGACGGCCAAGTATTGGCAGCACGCGGAAGACGGGGGACTTCATTTTACGATTTCCGAGACCGGCTGGGCCAAGGCGTCCTGGGGAAAGCTCTATGGACAGTGGCTTGTAGGCAGCGCGGTCATGGTATATGACTTTGACAATTTTGAGCCCAAGCAGCTTGCCGCAGTGATCAACCGATACGGCGTGACCTCGTTCTGCGCGCCGCCTACGGTTTACCGTTATCTGACGCGCAAGGACGCTCCGGCGGTTCCCTCGGTGAAACATGCCGTGACAGCGGGAGAATATCTGAGCGAGGAAGTGTTTGAACGCTTTGAAAAACAGACGGGCCTTACGCTCCGGGAGGGCTACGGTCAGACGGAGACGACGCTTCTCCTGGCCAACTTTACAGGTATGGCGTCGAAGGACGGTTCCCTTGGCCAGCCTTCACCCATGTATCAGATTGAACTGCTGGGCAAGGACGGAAAGCCTGTGCCGGACGGAGAGATCGGAGAGGTCTGCGTGGTTCCGAAGGACGGAAAGCGGCCTTTGGGAATCTTCTGCGCTTATCTCGATGATGAGGAACGGTATCAGAAGGTCTGGAGAAACGGCGTGTACCATACAGGAGATGCGGTATGGCGCGACGAGGACGGTTACTACTGGTTTCACGGACGCTTTGACGACATCATCAAGAGCGGCGGCTTCCGCATCGGGCCTTACGAGGTGGAAAACGTACTGATGAAGCATCCGGCTGTGGCAGAGTGCAGCGTCATCGGCGTGCCGGATAAGCTCAGAGGTCAGGCCATCAAGGCAGTCGTCGTACTTGGCCCCGGCTACACAGCTTCCCGGAAGCTTGACAAAGAGATTCGGGAATTCTGCAATTCTGAGCTGGCCGAGTACAAATGGGTACGCATGGTGGAATTTGTAGACGAGATGCCCAAAACCATCAGCGGCAAGATACGGAAAGCCCGGCTCCGCGAGGACAGCGTAAGAGCGGCCGGTTGAACCCGCGGATTATCCATGGTATAATAGCGATAGCTATTATACCAGCGCCGGTCCGGCGCCGACCGGAGGGAGGCGATTCCCTGCCGGACCGTGTGCATCCATTTATCATGTCCGCAGGACATGGTATAATAGCGATAGCTATTATACCAGCGCCGGTCCGGATGCAGTTGTTGGTTACGAGACAGGAAGGTGTGTTTGTGATATGGAAGACAGATTTGAACTTTTTGTCATGTCAGTTACGCGCGCATATAAATACGTCCAGCAGATCAAAAAAGTAGAGAGCGGAACTTTTGGGATCAAAGGGATCCATGTCATGTGTATGGTGGTTTTGGGGAAACATCCGGAGGGCCTTACCGTAACGGAACTTTCTTCTCGCTGCTGTGAGGATAAGGCCGCTATCTCAAGGACTGTGGACAGTCTCGCGGAGAAGGGGTATGTGTCCTATGAAGGAACAGAGGCAAAACGCCGGTGGCGCTCCAAGATCGTGCTTACGGAACATGGACAGGAGGTCGCAAAAAAGGTCGACGTGCTGATAGAGGATATTGTAGGGAAGATAAGAGGTGATCTCACGACGGAACGGGAGGCAGCCTTTTACAGAGTATTTTCCGCCATCAACGACAGGCTGGCGGAATATTGTGAGATGCTGGAAGCAAGGTAGAAAGATCGGGCTTCCAGCATTTTTGGCAGCCGGAAAATAGAGGAGGAAGGAAATGTACAGGACGATCTTGTTTGATTTGGACGGGACGTTGACGGATTCGGGAATCGGCATCACAAATTCCGTAGCCTATGCGCTGAAAAAATGGAATATTACGGAAAAAGACAGGACGGCGCTGAATAAATTCGTAGGACCGCCCCTCGCTCAGTCTTTTGCGAAATACTACGGATTTTCACCGAAAGAATGCGAAAAGGCTATCGAATACTACCGGGAATATTACCATGAAAGGGGAATTTATGAAAACCGGGTGTATGAAGGAATCGAGGACCTTCTTATCTGGCTCCAGGATACGGGGAGGCGCGCGATTGTGGCCACGTCAAAGCCGGAGCCTTCAGCGATTCATGTCCTGGAGCATTTTCATCTCGCTTCTTATTTTGACATCATAGCGGGAGCCACGATGGATGGGAGCCGCGTGGAGAAGGGAGATGTGATCCGCTATGCGCTGGAACGCGCGAGACTGCGGGAACTGTCGGGGGCTGTGATGGTTGGAGATCGGGAAAATGACATCCAGGGCGCGCGGGAAAATGGTCTGGATTCCATTGGAGTTCTGTATGGATACGGAAGCCGCGAGGAGCTTTCGCAGGCAGGAGCCATGCAGATAGCCGAAAGCGTAGCAAAGCTGCGCAGATGTATCGAGCGCTCGTGAGAAGAAGGTTCTGCGCGGATATGCCGGGTATTCGTTCGTATGCGGTTTTGCAAAATAGGAACAAAGAACTTAAGGGCTCTGCCGGTAGCGTTTCAGAAGCTGCTCAATCTGCAGATTCAGGTTTTCGGGCAGACCGTTTTGTTCTCCGGAGGAAAGCTTGATCCACAGGTGGAGACGCCGGTAAGCGCCGGCGTCTTTTTTGCGTCTGCCGCCTGCCGGCCAGCCGGACTGCTGCTCTGCGGTCTGTATCCGTACCTGAGCCCGGCGCTGTTCAAAGAGCGGAATGACCACATAATACAGGCGATCGTCCGGAAAGGAGAGATAGCCAAGCTCCTGACCTGAGCTGTTTTTCAGGTACAGGCGGTGCTTTTGAAGTCTGGAAGGAAAAAGAGCTTCTTCATATGATACAGGATAAAGGCCGGTGTTTTCCAGCATGGCCGGGAGATAAAAAACGTCGCTGTCCGTCTTCCCGGAAGCTCTTTTCGCAAGCTCACGCAGCAAAGCGGTGCCGTCGATAAACTGCTGAGCCAGCAGATAGACCAGCTCTGCGTGGATTTGCTGACGAACTGCGGGCTCCGGTTCCTGCCGCCGGCTAAAGTCAATCTCATCCAGGATTTCTTTTCCGCAGCGGTAGACGCTCAGGAGAAATAAGGGAAAATCCTCCTCTGTGATCCACAGATATTTCCCTTTTGCGATGCGGAAGCTTCCAAGAGTCATACCTTCGGAATCTTCCGCATAGTGAAGGATTTCCCGTTCCCGGTAAGCGCATTGGTTTATGGGGGCGTTCCAGGCGGAACGCTCTTTCTTTTTCGTCTGATACCCGCAAGAAGAATACCCTTCCTGCGCGAAGCCGCCGTTTGACTGGAAAACAAAAGAATCTCCGCTGCAGGCCAGTCTCTTTAAAACAGAGTAAGCGACATTTATTTCCTGGGCGCGTGCTGCCAGGACGGCGCCTGTGCGGCTGCCTGCGTCGGGATGTACCTGCAGCATGAGACGGCGGTACTTCTTTTTTATCTCGCTGAAATCGCTCCCGATGGGAAGTCCAAGTATCTGATACGCCTCCGGCGCGGTCATAGCAAAGCCCCTTTCTCCGTATGTTCTGAAGATGTGTATGACAGGATATATGGATTCAGATTTGTCTCTGTCCTGCGCATAAACACATAAACCAAGTATAACTCATTGCAGACTGCAGAGCAATGGGAGAAAAAGAAGGAAGGGCTGGCGGAAAGAAAGCTGAGAAAGAGCAGCGGAATTTTACATATTTTTAACCGGATACAGATAGCGCTTTTTTCATAGAGCTTCGTATAATAAGAGCAGAACAAGCATCAAAGCAGTCTTAAGACGGCGTCCATCCGGAAGCCGTGTGCAGTCAGGAGGAAAAGAGATGAATATCTGCGGTTCTATATTTCGGAGATTTGCGGCGGGACGCCGGGCTTACAGACAGAGATGCACGGCGCAGACCGTAGGCTTTATCAGCGGCGTACGGCGTACAGGAAAGCTGGCTGGAACTGTTCCTCTGATGCGCATTTTTGTACATGCCCTGGATGAGGAAGGAAGTGTATTTGAAACCTTTCTGGAACATCCTGTGACATGGCAGCAGCTTTCTCTTCTGACTCCGGGAGCAGCGATTCCGCTTCGTTATAATCCAAAGGATAAAGGGCAGGCTATTCTTGACAGCTATCCGGATGAAGCTCATATCCAGGAACTGCTGGACCGGCATGAATGCAGCAAACATCCTGGCGGTACGCCTCTGGAGGAGCGCCGGGAGATCAACAGAAGGGGTGTGGAGAAAAAAGCTCTGCTGGAGAATCTTCGGCTGACGGGAAAGGCGGAATGTGGAGAACGGGAAGCGGAAGTTACGATTCGGTTTTTCAGCGGAGACAAGGAAACCTCCACGGCTAGAAGACGTATGTATCTGAATGACAGAATTCTTGAAAGTCTGAAAATAGGGCGGTACGTAGATATTCGCATGGTACCTGGGAAAAAGGAATTGTTCGCTTTTGTCATTTCAGCAAATCATATCTGCCCTATGTAAGGGATACCTTTGGCTTTATGGCCTGTACACGGATACTGCCGCCTTCAGAGCGGATAAAGAGCGGCTGGCGCCGGAAGCTATTCTGTCGGCGGAATAGCTTCCAGCGCCGTGTTCTGCCTTTCTTTTGCGCTTTCCAGATCATCAAAATCCCCAAGCTCCTCCAAACGAATATGTGAGGCGTCGACTTTAACCGAAGGATGTTCCGCCTGTTCCCGGAGCGTGGAAGGAATCGTACCTTCAAGCTGTCCCCGGATGCTTTCTGCCCGGAGCAGGCAGACCTGTTCCAAAGTATCTACGGCAAGCCTGTGGTCTTCGTAGGAACAGAAGGCAGTGGGATCGTTCTGCACATAAGGCGCGATCAGAGCCTCCGTTTGCCGGAGCTTTTCTTCAAAACGTCCATTCTCAAAGTAGTCGGTCAGAAACAGATCGAAGTATTCGTGATACTGAGTAAAATACGTGCCATTCTGCATCAGATTGTGATACAGAGGGCGGTTCAGCATGACCTCCCCTTCCGCCGGGGTGTTGACAGGATAGTTGATGAGGAGGGTCGGATCTTTGATGGGATTTGTCATTCCCAATGCGTAGGTGCCAAAGGCCAGGTTATAATCCCATGGCAGAATGCTCAAGATGCCGTCCTTCTCGTATAGAAAATAATTGTGGCCGGTGTATCCGATATAGCTGTCCCAGTTCATGACGAAGACCTGAACCGTAAAATACCGGAGTACCTCGTCTGTATTGATTGCTGTTTCCAGATCTTCTCCCGTGGACAGCGTTTTCAGGGCTTCGATCAGACGAGACTGGTCGTCGGAGCCGACTGTAAATTTGGCATTGTCAAAGATGCCGGGATAGCTGTCCGGATTGTCGTCGATGTACTTCAAAGCGATGTCGGCGTTTTCGTCATTCAGAGAGCGGTAGTCAGGCTTATAGAGCATTCCGTGGTCTAAGCCAAAATTTCTCCTGGCGAAGGCTTCCTCTGGTTCTTCTATGGCGAGAAACAGTCCCCAGTCTTCTCCGTTTACAGTCACCCAGACATAGCTGCACAGCGGCGTGGGAACTCCCATGAAATTCATCATGTCGTAGGTCATATACGTTTTCAGGTAGGAATTGTCCTGAAAAGAAGCATCCAGGGAAAGCTTGTCAAGTCCGTAATAATTGCCGCCGTCCCGGAACTGATCGAATTCCAGCTTGAGGCTGTAGCGGGACAGGCCGTAGGACTCCGTAAGATGCAGAGAATTGTTTCCCTTGGCCCGCAGACCGATATGGGAAAAGGTCTCCCCGTCGATTTCGACTGTGCAGGATACATACTCCTCGTTGGAAGCATTTTTGACAAAGGCCTTCCAGTCATCGATCTGGATGTCGATAGTATGTACGCGGCTGTCGTCGAACAGCCGCGATGCGTAATCCGGCAGGGAGTCATTTTTTGGAGCGGTTCTGCTTCCTGATGTGAACAGGACAATGAACAGAAGGATAAGGCTTGCCGTTCCAAGAAAAATTTTATTGCTGTGCCATTGCTTTCTCATGATTTTTTCCTCGCGGAAACGTCAGCGGACTGCGGGAGATCCCGTCATGCGGCATACGGCGTCTCGCGGGGAAGCTGCGCGAGATACAGCTTAGTCGTCGTAATCGCTGCCGCCGTCGTCGTAGTTGCTGCTTCCGTAGTTGGTGGTGCCGCCGTCGTCGTAGTTTGTGCTGCCGTAATTTGTGGCGCCGCCGTCGTCATAATTGGTAACGCCGTCGTTGTTGGGGCCGTAGTCGGTGTCGTCATAATTGGTAACGCCGTCGTTGTTGGGGCCGTAGTCGGTGTCGTCATAATTGGTAACGCCGTCATTGTTGGGGCCGTAGTCGGTGTCGTTGTAGTCGGTAACGCCGTCGTTGTTGGGGCCGTAGTCGGTGTCATTGTAGTCGGTAACGCCGTCGTTGTTAGGACCGTAGTCAGTGTCGTTGTAGTCGGTAACGCCGTCGTTGTTGGGGCCGTAGTCGGTGTCATTGTAGTCGGTAACGCCGTCGTTGTTAGGACCGTA
>DVLE01000040.1 GCA_018715645.1 Candidatus Merdisoma merdipullorum | reverse complement strand
CTTTAACTCTCTTGTTGACTTTTTATCAATTCCTAAAACGGTCGGCTCCAGACCAAGGGAACGACATCTTTTTAATACCGGAACACGATTGACTGCCATTACTCTCTACCTCCTAATTAGACTCTTCTGCGTTTGGGCGGACGGCATCCGTTATGCGGAACGGGTGTCACGTCACGAATACTGGTTACCTCCAGGCCGCATGCCTGAAGCGCACGGATTGCAGCCTCACGGCCGGAACCCGGTCCCTTAACCATTACGTCTACAGTCTTAAGTCCATGTACCAGAGCTGCCTTGGTCGCAGCCTCAGCCGCCATCTGTGCGGCATACGGAGTAGATTTCCTTGAACCTCTAAATCCCAGACCACCGGCACTTGCCCAGGAAAGAGCATTTCCTTCAGTATCTGTCAGCGTTACGATCGTATTGTTAAAAGATGACTGAATGTGTGCCTGTCCGCGTTCAACGTTTTTCTTTACGCGCTTTTTTGTCACTTTCTTTGTAACTTTCGCCATTTTAAACTAACCTACTTTCCTTCCTATTTACAAATTACTTTTTCTTGTTTGCTACGGTTCTCTTCGGACCTTTTCTTGTTCTCGCGTTCGTCTTTGTCTTCTGACCGCGAACCGGAAGTCCCTTACGGTGACGGATACCTCTATAGCATCCGATCTCCTGCAGACGCTTGATGTTCATGGCAATCTCACGTCTTAAGTCACCCTCTACCTGATAGTCAGCGTCGATTACCGCGCTGATTCTTCTTACCTCATCGTCTGTCAGGTCTCTTACACGGGTATCCGGATTTACCTTCGCCGCTTCCAGAATCTTGTTGGCGCTTGCGCGTCCGATGCCGTACACGTAGGTCAAGCCGATCTCCACACGCTTCTCTCTTGGTAAGTCTACACCAGAAATACGAGCCATTTGATTATTCCTCCATTTTGAAAAAATTGGGTTCCGGGCGTTTTTTAATAGGTGCCCGATGACACTTTCCTAAATGAGACACACGTTTCCGCGCGTCCAGCCGGATAAATACCCGACCTTTCAGATACTCTGCTGACTGTTCGGTTTCTTCACAGTCATTTACACATTTCTCCGTTTTAAGCAATATCATTGTGAATAATCCTGGTCAAATCTATTTTGTAATCACTGAATACTTGCACTGTATGTCTAAGGAAACACCATGGTCACTAAATTCGATTGCTCGCTGCGCTCGCATCTCATTAAGTGTCCAGGTGTGCTTTCATACTAAGCTCAGACTGCGCAGCAAGCGCTTGTCTTCGCTAAGTATTCAATGCAGCCGCACAAAAAAATTATCACAAGAATCACAGTTTGCGGAATTATCCCTGGCGCTGTTTATGCTTCGGATTCTCGCAAATTACTCTGATACTACCTTTTCTTTTGATGATTTTGCATTTCTCGCAAATGGGCTTTACAGATGATCTTACCTTCATCGTAAAAATCCTCCTTTCACATCTTGCGTTCTCCCTCTCTCCGACGACTGGGTTTTGAAGCGGAAAGCTTGGAAAACAAGGCGTTTCTTGCTGCCGATCTCCCAGAGTTCTCCCATGGAAGTCCAATTCTTGGCTTCCTGGCCTTTCCTGCGTTCTCTAAAAAAGCGCGCAAAAACAGGCGCAAAATCCCCGTAGAGATCATACGGTATGTATTGTAACACAAGCATTTCCGAAATGCAAGCATTTTTTCTGCAATTTTCCAGATTTACGCCGTTCGGCTTCCTGTCCATTTCTGGACAGGAAGCCGACTACCATAAAACTTCTATTTTCTTGTTTTGGGCCACAGCAACCGGGCTGCGTTCCGCGATGTAGTTTCTTATAAGTTCCGGTATTTCTTCCGTTCCCTGCCAGATGACAGGGCAGTCCCGAAGCAGAGCGTATCCTCCCGTTCCGGTCGCCCGGTAATTGCTCACGCATAACCGGTATCTTTCTTTTCCAAGAGGACTTCCGTCGAGGCGCGTAAGCCGTGTCACGCGTTCTCCTACCGGACGCCGCAAATCAAAGGTATAGGAAAGCCCTGCGTAAAAATCATAATTGTAATGTTCTACCTTGGGTTTTAAAAAGGCTTCCGAAATGCAGGGACGTCCATCCCGCAGTTCAAAATAGGAAGCGCATCGCTCCAGACAGCTTCGGAGCACATCCTCCGTAACCTCAAGAACTGTCAGGGTGTTGGAAAAAAGATAGGCCGCCGTCACGCCGCGCATTGTCACAGTAGCATCCAGTCCTACCGGCTCGTTTCCCAAGCTGGTGCAAGAGAAATCCGCTCCCGTAGCTTCTATCTGTATCTGATTGAACAGGTCAGCCAGACAGCTACCGTAAAGGGCAGCTTCCAGTTTTTCTTCCGGAGGAATTGCCTCCTTCAGCCTGCCTACCGGCAGATCCAGCCAGGACTGAACCTGTTTCTCCAGAGGCAACAGCCTGCCGTATGGCTCCTGCGGCGTTTCCGTTCCCGCATCGAGAAAGACGGATTTAAAACTGCTTTCCGCTGCTTTCTCCGTTCCGGTCATCTCTGTCTCTCCGTCAATCAAAAGTATTTTTCCGGCATTTGCCGGAGGCTGCACGGCATAAGTCCCGGAAAGCACCGCTTTCTCCACCGCCATATGCTGGTGTCCCGTCAGCAGCAGATCAAAATCTGTCTCCTCCGCAATCCTGCAGGCAATATTTTCTCTGCTGTCTGAAAGAAGGGCTCCTGTTTCCAGATCTTTCTCAAAACCGCCGTGATAGATGCAAATCCGCACGTCGCAGCGATCTTTCAGTTCCTCGCAGGCCGCTTTCGCCGCTTCCAGAGGATCCGTAATCCGAAGCCCCTCCAGATTGCAGGCAGGCTCCCAGATATTCACAAAGTCTGTGACTACGCCCGTAATGCCTATCCGAAGACCGTTCTCCAGCACATGAACCGTCTCCCGCTGAATTTTCATCTCTCCTCGCAAATCCTCCACATTGGCGCACAGGCAGACAGCGCCCAGCGCTTCCAGATATTCTTTCAGAATCTGGTACCCATAATTAAAATCATGATTTCCCAGGGTAACATAGTCGAGTCCCATGGCGCGGAAGGCTTCCGCCACAGGGTGAACGGGCCATTCTTTCCGATGTTCGAGATAATAGCTGGTCAGCGGCGTTCCCTGCAAAGAGTCTCCGCCATCCAGCACGAGAGTATTCCCGTCCTTTTTTATTCTGGCAGCCATGTTCAGCAGACCGGAGGCCTCCGGTCTGCCGGACGCATAATTGGTCGGGAAAATATGGCCATGTGTGTCTGAGGTAAAATAAATCGAAAATTTTTTCTTCATAATCAGCCTCTCGCCAGCTTCACGCGGATTTTTGTGGAAATCCATTCCACGATCAGAACCAGAACAATCAGACCTGCCAGGATTGCTCCGGCCTCATTCCAGCGGTAACTGTTCATGGCAAAGATCAAGGGCGCTCCGATTCCTCCCGCGCCTACCAGGCCAAGTACCGTGGCGTCGCGCAGGTTAATGTCAAAGCGATAGATTGCTGTGGAAGCAAAATTCGGCATAAGCTGCGGAAGGATTCCATAGCGTATTTTCTGCCATGAAGTACATCCTGCCGCGTCCAGGGATTCCAGAACCTTGGTATCCAGATCCTCGATGGCTTCGATGTACATCTTGCTTACCATTCCCACAGAGCACAGAGACATGGTAAGAAGGCCTGCAAAAGCGCCGGGGCCCGTCACTCGGATAAACATCAGTCCATAGACGAAAGCAGGCACCGTGCGGACCGCCATGATAACCGTACGTCCGATGAACGCGATCGGAGCCGGCGTCAGATTGGAGGCAGACAGAAAAGCCAGCGGGATAGAAATCACCGCGCCTACCACGGTTCCCAGAAAGGCAATACAGATTGTCTCAAGGAGCAGATACGGCACTCCCTGGGTTGTCAGGTTAAACAGCAGATCGGTGTCTGGATGGAAAATTCCGGCCAGGATATTCCAGGCAATCTTCGCTCCGTTCTGCGTCGTTCCGCTGGTTTCCACAGCTGTGCCGCTCCAGATCAGAAGCGCCACCGTAATTACGGCCACCGTCAGTTCAAAAACCAGACGTTTTGGTCTCTTTGCATACGCTTCTTCAATACGTTTATTCATATGCTATATCCTCCCTATACCAAGCGTCTGCGTATCGCTCTGCTGATGGTCTCGATGATAAATACAGTTACAAACAGAACTACGAGAATCATTCCCACGCTGGAATATTCTCGCCAGCCTATCTTCTCATTCAGAATCAGGCCCAGACCGCCGGCTCCCACGTAGCCCAGGATCGAGGCGTAACGTACATTTCCCTCAAAGCAGAACAGGCAGTTGGACAGATACGAAGGAAGGACCTGGGGAACAATCGAGCTGACAAAGGCGCGGGTTTTGGTCGCGCCCATGGCCTCCATGGCTTCAAAAGCTCCCATGTCCACAGTCTCTATTTCTTCATAAAGGATTTTTCCGATATAGGCAAAGGTGAAAATGGCAATCGCCGTCGTCCCGGCCAGAGTTCCCAAGCCGAAGATATAGGTGGCAATCAGCGCCGTCACCAGCGTCGGCAGTGTACGGATAATGCTGAGCAGAAGGCGCATGGCGCTCACCACAACCCGGTTATGGATCACATTGGTAGACGCCAGCATTGCGAAAGGAACCACAAGCACAGAGCCGATCACGGAACCCAGCAGGGACATTTTGATCGTGTCGAAAAGCGGCTGCCATACCTGGGACAGATACCCCCAGTTCGGCGGAAACATTTCGCCCAGAATCACAAAAAATTCGTTGATTCTGCTGACCAGAACACCCATGTCAAAGCCCGTCACCTTTACGGAAAGAGCCGTCAGAAACAGTATCACAAGAACTGCCAGCGGCGCTCTGGAGCGGTACTTGAGAACCTGCTTTCCGTTCGGAAGCTCTATCACTCTGGGCGGAAAGATTCTGTCATACAGCTTCATGCAGTCGCCTCCTCCCTCTCGCCCTGGTAAATGCTGTCCAGGATCTCCTGGTCTACCTTGGCGGCCGGACCGTCATACACGATCCTTCCTTCCCGGATACCTACGACACGGGAAGCGTACTGAAGCGCCAGCTCCACATGATGAATATTGATAATTACCGTAATGTTCATATCCTGGTTGATGCGCTGAAAATCATCCATAACCTGACGGGCCGTAACCGGATCCAGAGACGCTACCGGCTCATCGGCCAGAATGATCTGCGGATTCTGGGCGAGAGTCCGGGCCAGGGCCACTCTCTGCTGCTGTCCGCCGGAGAGCTGATCCGCCCGGACAAAAGCCTTGTCGAGAATCCCCATTTTATCCAGAGATTCCAGCGCCGCCATTTTTTCCTCTTTTTTGAAAATTCCAAAGAACGCTCTCCACCAGGGAAGCTCCGGCACAAAGGCCGTCAGAACATTCTTGATTACCGTAGTTCTTGTAATCAGATTGAACGACTGGAAAATCATACCGATCTTCCGCCGGAAGGCCCGCAGGCTCTTTCCCTGAAGCTCCATCACGTTGGTGCCGTCCACTGTCAGGGTACCATCCGAAATGTCGTGCATGCGGTTGATGGTACGGATCAGTGTGGATTTTCCGGCTCCGGAAAGTCCGATTACAGCTACAAATTCTCCCTGCTCAATCTTCAGATTGACGTCTTTCAGGGCCTCAAAACCATTGGGATACCGTTTGCTTACATTTTGAAATTCTATCATTTTCAACCTCTCACCCGAAAAAGGAGGAAGCTTTCTGCCTCCTCCTATTCCACTTCTTTCGTTTTTTCAGCGCCCTTACTGTGCCGTATTCAGCGACTGAATCATTTCCTGTGCCGCGCGCTCGGAATCATAATCTGAGGACTGCGCCGGCAGATAGCCGTTGTGGCTGTAAATCGCGATTACTTCCTTGCCTTCCTCAGTATTTCCGATATTGATAAACGCTTCGGATAAGGCAGCCTTGAAGGCGTCATCCATAATCGGAGATGTCTTGCTTACGCTGATGGTATCGTTGTAGATAGCCGGGGTTACGCCAACGACTGCCGTGTCATCCCAGATACTGTTGGTCATAGCGTACTCGCCGGTCCACTCGTCCTCATAGTCTCTGCGGGCGTCCGCATAGGTACACAATACATCTACCTGACCAGAAGCAAGTCTCGCAAACGCGCTGCCGTAAGAGTCAGACTGTACTGCATGGGGAAGATCAGTGATATTCTTCTCGAAGTTCTCCTGCAGCCACAGGGACGGATAAATATATCCTGCCGGTGAGGAAGAATTAGCTACGCTCCAGTTGGCGCTGCTTACATCCTCCCAGGTTAGTTCTTCACCTGCATTGATCTTTGCTGCCAGCTCCTGTCCTTTCTCAGAGGGACCTGCAATGATAAGAGCGCGGTAGCTTGTTACCTGCTCGGTCGTCGGCTCTGTGGGCGCATTGTCGTTCCAGTCCTTCGCGCTGTCAGAGTCGATGGACAGTCCGTCACGGGTTGCCGTCAGAAGAACGTCGCATCCGTCATCGTAAAGCACATAGGTTCCTCCCGGAATCAGACCAACGTCAGCCGTTCCGGCGGACAGAGCCTCACCTACTGCCTCGTAGCTGGTACCTACTGTTATATCTACTTCCTGTACATCGTATCCAAGCTTTGCCAGCTCATCCGTCAGAAGCTGCTTCAGAGGTTCTGTAGCTGTGATAATCTCCTCCGGCTCTCTGGACGGAACGAACGCAATGCGAAGCGTCTCGATAGTTGTGTTCTCTGTCGTTGTTTCCTCTGCAGCCGCCGCATCCTCTGTGGTGTCTTCCGCAGCATCTGTCTCTGTGCTTTCTGTCTGTGTGTTCTCCTGCGTGTCAGAGCTCTGACCGCAGCCTGCCAGCATACTTACGCTCAGAAGTCCGGCAAGCAGCATTGTTGCAAGCTTTTTCATTTGATACTCCTCCATCTTGTTGTGTTTGTTTGTGTCTTTTTATATTGTAAGAAGAATAATTCTCCCTGCAATCTCAATTAGGCGGTGATTCCGGCCTCAGGCGGTATCACCAAGCTTCAGGTGCGAAGGAACAAGTATGGTCACAGCCTGGCTGCGCCGCTGGCTGATCCTTCCAAAAAGCAGATCCAGGGCATTTTCCCAAACATAATCCGGAAACATTTCCAGGCAGGTTCCTGTGGGCCACTTGCTTTCCAGCGTCTGTAAATCCTGATAGATGACGACTGCCACATCCTTCGGTACCCGGACGCCCAGCTCACGGAACGCTTCCAGGACTCCTTCCGCCACTTCATCACTCCCCAGCAGCATCGCTTCTGCCAGCGTTCCTTCCTGATATGCCCTGCGCGCCAGTTCATAGCCGCTTTCCCTGCTTATCTCACCCAGATGAATGGTCTCCGGCCGGTACTGGCCTCTTGCCTCCAGGATCCTCTGCAGCGCGGCCAGACGATGCTCGCCTATCCGGAAGCCCTCTCCTTCATAGATTCCGCCGATATAGCCGATGCCCGTATACCCCTTCCGATCCAGAAGATAAGAAACCATCTGCTGCTGACCAGCGTCAAAATCCACTTTTACCTGGTCAAACTCATAGCTGTACTGATTGGAATTGATAAACACAATCGCAAAAGAAAGAGAGCGGAGAAAACCAAGCTCATTCTCATTAAATTCCCCAAAGGCGATTACACCGTCCACCTCCTGGGGTTCACCGAATACAAGCCGTACAAAGGATACCTCATAGGCGTCCGTCATCATCTGCACAATACAGGCCAGTCCCGACAGCCTCACATTCGGTCTGTCCGGGCGGATAATCCTCCAGTCGGCCACGCCTATCACCAGTTTTTTCTTCTGCGCGGACAAGCGCCTCTGCCGTGGAGAGATATATCCCAGTGTATGAGCAGCCTGAAAGATCCGCATACGCACCTCGGCGCTTACAGAGATGCTGTCATCCTTATTCAATACTCTGGAAACCGTGGTCGCAGATACCTGTGCTGCCTGCGCTACTTCCTTGATTGTCGCCATCGAAAACTCTCCTTCTTTCCCCATTATATTCGTTATTTTCCCGCCGTCAATATATTTTACTGAAAATTTACTAAAAAATTACCGAGGCATAATAAACGCATCCTTTCCTGCCAGACGCTTTTAAGAAGACAATTCCCGCCTTTCTTTCATTCGTTTACTTTACTTTGACCGGATCTCCTGCCTCATAAAGCAGATGTAGGAGCCCGCAAAGGTCACAAGCATCAATGCGATCAGACCGGCCAGATGCGGCCATACGAGCAGAAGGCTCTGCCCAAGACTTAAGTAGCCGGTGATAGCTCCCGACAGGGATTCCACCGTGATTACATTAACCGCACGAATACTTGGATTCATGATCGTCGAGGCCGCCTCGCTGTAAAGATAATAAGGAGACAGCCGGTTCAGATTCAGCTCCAGCGTATAATTTCCCATAGAGTTCGTAAGTACCTGCCAGTCATTGTTCAGCGGATAAATGGCGTTTGCGATGATACCGGCCACAAGGCTCATAAAAAGCGCGCAGAACAGCCAGACGCCGATGCTCGCCATGGCCGAAGCCGCAGCGTTTTTGCAGACAACCGAAAACCACAGGGAAAGTCCCAGCCAAAAGCAGATATAGACGGAAGTAAACACAAGATAAAAGAAGATTCTTCCTACTTCCTCCAGACTTGGCGGGATCCCGGTTACAAGAAGTCCCGCCGCTCCCACCGAAATCCCCATGGTAAAGACCATAAGAAAAACGAGGGTGGTTCCGGCCAGAAATTTTCCGTTGATGATCGAGTCACGGTAAATCGGCTGCGCCGCAATACGATACAGGGTTCTCTCGGATTTTTCTCCGCTGATACCGTCAAAGCCCAGGATGATTCCCACAAACGGTCCAAGCAGGGCAATAAACGACATAAAAGACGGAATGGAGTTGCCGCTTGTGGTATACAGGGACAGGAATATATAATCGCTGTCCGAACTCATGCCGGAAAGCGCGCCGTAGAGACTCGCATAGCTGGTAACGATGATGACCGCCAGGATCATGATAAAACGCCTGCTGCGGATATTGTCCATCATCTCCTTGTGATAGAGGGCCTTAAGCCCCGCCAGACTTTCTCTGTCCAGGGCGAAGGCTGTCTTTAAGTCTTTCCAAAGCGCGATTTCTTTTAGACTTGTCTTCGGTCCTTTGCTGTTCCCGCTCGGCTTTTTCAAAGTACCGGCTGTAGATTTCATCCAGATCTCCTCCTTTCTGGCGCAATCCAAGAAGCGTATATCCGTTTGCTGTAAGCTCCATGGTCACCCTTCTTCTTAAATCCATTCGGGAATGGATGAGAAAACTTTCTCCTTCCCGTTCTATGCCATCCACGCCTTCTATTCCAGACAGAAGCCGTGAAAGAGCCTCATTGTCCGGCTCTGCAGCCAGCTCAAGAACGTATTTGCCTTCCCGTTCCATCTGCTTCCCAAGTTCCGCAATGGTTCCGCAGGCGATCAGGCTCCCGGACACAAAAATTCCTACCCGATCACAGATTTGCTGAACCTGGTACAGTTGATGAGAAGAAAGCAGGATTGTCCGCCCATCTTTTTCGGACAGTTCCCGGATCAGGCTTAAAAGATCCCGCATACCCTGGGGATCGATTCCCAGCGTAGGCTCATCCATGATGATCACCTTCGGATCTTTAAGCAGTACGTCTGCGATACCAAGGCGCTGTCTCATACCGCGGGAGTAGGTCTTCGTCTTCATATCCGCGGCCTCTGTCATTCCCACACGCTCCAGCAGCATTTCCGTGCGTTCCCGTATTACCTCCTCAGGCAGACCGTTCAGACGGCCTGTAAAATACAGGTTCTCACGTCCCGTCATATCGCCGTAAAAACCCACGTTGTCAGGCAGATAACCGACTACACGCTTGACTCCGATAGGATCTCTTGTACAATCCATACCTTCTATCGTTGCAAAGCCCTCTGTAGGTTCAGTCAAACCCAGAAGCATCAGTGTCGTCGTTGTCTTTCCCGCTCCATTCAGCCCCAGAAGTCCAAACACTTCCCCTTTTCGGATCGTCAGGTTCAGCTGCTTTACCGCTGTCTTCTCTCCGTAACGCTTAGTCAGTCCGACCGTTTGGATAATATATTCACTCATAAGCGCCACCAGCCTTTATCGTCTGCCATATTTCTTAAATACCGCCGCGACGCCGACGATCAGCGCCAGAATGATGAGAACCGCCACAACGCCCCATACAGTCTGCGTCTTTACCGATACGCGGAACTCTGCGTCGGCAGAAGTCTCGGAGCAGCTCGCCGTAAACGTACATACATAATCTCCCGCTATAGCGGAATCTCCCGGCGTCACATGGGCTGTGATTTCCTGGGTGGCTCCCGCCTCCAGCGTATCGATCGAAGGCGTATCAAAGCTTACGTTCCAGCCGCTGGGCGCGGAGGAGCTTAAGGTAATATTCTGAAGATCCACATTGCTGTTATTCGTGACAGTCAGCGTCACATCCGACTCTCTGTTGATATGAGCGTCAAAGCTCAGAAGCTGATTGGGCGTAGATAAAGCCAGGGAATATGTACCTGTGATCGTCACCTTCAGCTCTGTACTCAGGGAATCATTCGCTGAAACAGCGCTGATGGGAATCGTATATTCTCCGGCCTCCACATTCTCCGGCGGGGTTACGCTGACGGTCAGTCCCTGACTGGACGCGGACGCCACGTCGATGCTGGCCACGTTTGTAGTCTCGCCGCTTGGCTGGAAGGATACCTGCCAGCCGTCCGGAGCCTCCGCCGAAAGGCTGTAGGACTGATCTGCCGCACTGTTATTGATCAAGGTTGTATTAAAGCTGAAGCTGGTGCCCGAAGCTCCTTCCTGCTCCGCATACTCTGTCTCCAGACTTCCCTGGCTGTACTGGACCTCCTGAATGTCAAAAATCAAATCTACGGTATCCGTAAGCCCCGTATCTGTCACTGCCTGAAGCTGCACGGTATAGGAACCTTCCGCAGCGTCATCCGGGATCTGAAGCTGGAAAGTCAGAGTGGCTTCCTCCCCGTTCTGCACATGGACACGGCTGATCTGGCTTCCGTTTCCGCTGAAATAGCCCTCCCAGCCCTCCGGCATGGACACAATGCTTAAGGACGCCTCCACTGCGCTCCCCGTATCATTGGACACATACATGGAAATACTCTGGCTGTCTCCTGCCTTCACCGACACCCCCGGATAATCTGTATAAAGCTCCAGACCTCCGGCTGCCTGCACCGTGAGAGGCGAGACGGCTGTCAGCACCATCAGCGCGAACGCCGCCAGCGCATACTTGATTTTGTTTCTCATAACTTCTCCTTTCTGGTTACACCATCAGGCGGCACCCCGCCGCCTTCTGTTTTTCTTAGCGTCGATGTACCAAGGGACAATACGCCCCTTGTACACCGACGCTAATATTTTAGGAAGAAATTATGTTCAATATTTGAAGACTTTATGTCCAAACTGTGATTTTTATATAGAAGGGCAGACATATCACGGACAATCAGTTTTATTCATATATTTCCTTCTCGTACAGAATTCCAGATATTTTGTTCTCGTGATAAAAAGAAAGGCAAGAAACAGAAGCAATGCGGCTATATTGCCGATACTAAGCAGCTGCAGCGGCAGATTCCTGACGTGAATCGGCAACATATTGAAGATCAGAAGCATAATCTGCACGGCGGAATACACCCCCCATGACAATAGCAGTCTTCCTGTCCCCAGCTGCACGTTCTCCGTTCTCTCCACCTCGCGAAACCCTGCAATGAGAAGGCAGGACAAGCTAAGTATCGCGGCCAGCACCAAACAGCTTACAAAAAAGAATATGGAGCCAAAAAGCATCCACCGGAACACGCCCATAAACCAGATGGCTCCTGTATAGATTGCCAGAGCAACGGACAGATTCCTTGCGCTTATAAATTTTACGTTCCTGTCCGGAAGACCGGACACGCCTGCCGCGATCAGAATACAGCCGTCATATCTGTCCCCCCTCTTCATGTACTTCTGATCAGAGCCGCAGCTCGTCCAGAAGCTTTGAAAGCCTGTCCAAATCCTTCTCATCCGGATGTGTCAGCGCATCCTCAAAATTCTGAATGCTGGCCTGCATTCTCTGGTCCTCCGGGTGTTCCCGAAGCAGGGAAAGATAGCGTTCCTTCACAGAAAGAGGCATTTTCCCCTGGCAGTAATAATGGCCGATGATCTCATTGCTGTCGTCCAGCAGCGCCGCCGCGCGCTCAAAGAGCTTTTCATAATATTCGCTGCTCCCTCCAAAACCGCAGGTACCAAACAGAAATACCTTCTTTTCACGAAGCTTTTCCGCCTGCTCCTTTATCTTTCCCGACATAGAGCCCTTATCCGTCCAGGAGCCCAGAAAGATCACATCAGCCTCCTCCATACGGTCTGTGAGCCTGTCACGATATTTCTCCTGAATCCTGTCGGCAAGCATCTTCGTATTTCCGGTTACACTGTCATAAATCACACATATTTTCATACTTCGTTCATCCTTTCCTTGACCAAGCTGTCTTTATCCGGCAAGTCCGGATTACAGGGCCGCTTTGAATGCCATGCGGCGCTGATATAATGTCTTCCCACATTATATCATACAGGGAACAAACTTCTACATGTTTTTAAAATATTACAAAATTATTAAATCTGTCCCAACTTATCTTCTGTGATGCGTATGCGAAAAAGCCCCGCGCATTTCCGTGATCCTAAGTGTACGGCCTCTTTATGAACACCGTCTGTTGTTCTGCGGACAGCATAGCTGTACGACAGAAGGCAGACGGTGTACAGAAAGGGACGAACACCGGATACGGAAATGCGCGGGGCTCCCCATCGCGAATCACTTAGGAAACGCCTTATTTATCTCTCCAGATTATCCTGCCCTTGGACAGATCATAGGGAGACATCTCGATGGTCACCTTATCTCCCGGCAGAATCCGGATAAAGTTCATGCGGAGCTTGCCGCTGATATGAGCCAGTACCTGGTGGCCGTTCTCAAGCTGCACCTGGAACATGGCGTTCGGCAGCTTCTCCACTACGGTTCCTTCGATTTCAATTACATCTGCTTTAGACATTTGCATCCTCCTTTTCCTGCAGCCTGATGGCACGCTTCACATAATCGTCGGTTATCCGCTCAGATTCCCAGCCTTCAGGGAATCGGCATATAGGCTGAATATGTTTCCGTTTCTTCTTTTTCGGCTTTGACAGAGGCCTAAGCCTCCCGTCTGTCAGATATACATATTCATCCTCTGTTTTTAATATGATATACAGTTTATCCTTATCATGCCCCGTCTTTGACCGGGCAAACATTCCCGCTCTCACTCTCTCCATAGGCGTCACAGAGTAAGAGTAAGGATCTCCGGCTCACCGTCAGTGATCAAAACCGTATTTTCATAGTGAGCGGAAAGCGAGCCGTCGTCCGTAACTACAGTCCAGTCGTCGTCCAGCCAGGATACCTCCCAGGTTCCTGCGTTGATCATGGGTTCTATGGCAAGCGTCATGCCGGGAACCAGCTTGATTCCCCTGCGTCTCTGACGGAAATTAGGAATCTGAGGATCTTCATGCAGATGTTCCCCTATTCCATGGCCAACCAGATCCCGAACCACTCCATAGCCAAACTGATCGATATAATCATTGATGGCTGCGGAAATCTCATGAAGGTGATGTCCGGCTTTCGCATATTTGATACCCTCAAAAAAACTCTGTCTGGTAGCGTCGATAAGCCGCTGGGCTTCCGGGCTGATCTTTCCGACCGCATGGGTTCTCGCCGCATCGGAATGGTATCCTTTGTAAATCAGTCCCGCATCCAGGCTGACGATGTCTCCTTCCTGAAGGATATGATCTTCTCTTGGAATCCCGTGCACCACCTCGTCGTTTACCGATACGCAGATGGAAGCAGGGTAGCCGTTGTAATTCAGAAAGTTAGGGATACATCCTCTTTCCCTTATCAGCTTTTCTCCATAACGATCTATGTCCAGAGTGGAGATACCCGGCTTTACAAAGGCCGCCAGCTCATTGTGAACCTCTTCAAGCAGCTTTCCGGCCGTCCGCATCAAATCGATTTCTCTGGCAGATTTAATTGTTACCGACATAATCTACGCTCCTAAAATCTTGACAATCGCGTCAAACACTGCATCCACATCCTGAGTTCCGTCTACCTGCACGAGTTTGCCCTGCTTTGTATAGTAGTCGATCAGAGGCTGTGTCTGACTGTGATATACATCCAGTCTTTTCTTTACGGTCTCCGGCTTGTCATCATCTCTGAGAACCAGCTTCTCACCGCAGCGATCACAGATCCCTTCAGTCTTCGTAGGCGCGTATACCACATGATAGGTAGCGCCGCAGGAAAGGCAGGCCCTTCTCCCTGACATGCGGGTGACGATATTTTCGTCCGGCACCTCTACATTGATCGCATAGTCAATAGTGTCTCCGTTTTTCTCCAGAGCATCCGTCAGCGCCTCCGCCTGCGGAATTGTCCGCGGAAAACCATCCAGCACATAGCCGTTCGCGCAGTCCGGATTCTGAAACCGATCCATAATCAGTTCCAGAGTCAGTTCGTCCGGAACCAGAAGTCCCTGATCCATATAGGATTTGGCCTTTTCCCCCAGCTCTGTGCCTTCCTTTATATTTGCTCTGAAAATATCTCCCGTAGAAATATGCGGGATCTGATATTTATCAGCTATTTTCTTTGCCTGTGTGCCCTTGCCGGCGCCCGGCGCACCCAACATGATGATTTTCATACCAGTGTTCCTCCTTCTGTACTGCACAAAGCCTCCGAAAGCCTGTGCAAGCCGAAGCTAAAGCACAGGCCGGAAGCTCTTTTTAAGCTAGTCGTTCAAAAAGCCTTTGTAATACCGCACTGCCATCTGAGACTCGATCTGCTTGAGCGTTTCCAGAACGACACCCACTACGATGATGAGAGAGGTTCCGCCAAAGGACACGCTGGCGCCAAATACGCCGTTGAAGAAAATCGGGATCACGCATACGATGATCAGGCCGATTGCACCGACAAAAATAATGTAATTCAAAATCTTCGCCAGATAATCGGAAGTGGGACGTCCCGGACGGATACCAGGGATAAACCCGCCCTGCTTCTTCATGTTATCCGCTATCTCCAACGGATTGAAGGTGATAGAGGTATAGAAGTAAGCAAAGAAGACTACCAGCAGGATATAAAGCAGCAATCCAAGGCTGTATACCGGATTTTCCGGATCACACCAGCTGCTGGAGCTTAAAGCCGTAATAATCTGGCTTCCGATTCCCGTGCCGCCGCTTTTGCCAAGCAAAGCCGCGATAATTCCGGGAAGAGACATCAGGGAGGAGGCGAAGATAACCGGGATAACGCCGGCCGTATTGACCTTCATCGGAATATGAGTGCTCTGTCCGCCCATAACCTTTCTGCCCTGAAGCTTTTTGCTGTACTGAACGGGGATTCTTCTCTCTCCGTCCTGAAGAATAATAACAAATATGACTGTCACCAGGATGACAAGCAGAATGATTGCGGCCGCAAGCACCATCATCGCTACGCTTCTGCCCGCCATAAAGCTGTTGTACAGAGATACAAAATCGTCTGGCATGCGGGATATGATATTAATCAACAAAACGATAGAAATACCGTTTCCAACTCCCTTTTGGGTAATACGCTCGCCGATCCACATCAAAAATGCGGAACCCGCCGTCAGCGCGATCACTACCACAGCCATATTATACCATGTCGGATTCTCCAGAAGTCCCTGCCCGCCAAAGCCAATGGTCATCGCAGTTCCTTCAATCAAGGCCAGAGCCACAGTCACATAACGGGTAATATTCTGGAGTTTCTTTCTTCCGTCCTCTCCATCCTTCTGCATCTCCTCAAGCTTCGGAATCGCAATCGTCAGGAGCTGAATGATGATGGAGGACGTGATATAAGGGTTGATACCTAACGCAAATATTGACATGCTGGCCAGAGAACCGCCGGTGAACGCGTCCAGAAGATTGAACGCGTCACCGGTCTGTGCTGCAAGCCAGGACGCAAAAAATGTACGGTTTACTCCGGGAATCGGAAGCTGAGAACCCAGTCGGATGACAATCAGCATCAGAAAGGTGAAAATCAGCTTCTGCCGGATGTCCTTGATTTTAAATGCGTTCTGTAAGGTCTTAAACATTAGATCACCTCTGCTTTTCCACCAAGAGCCTCGATTTTGGCTTTAGCGCCCTCGGAGAAAGCATTGGCCTGTACTGTAAGCTTTTTCGTAAGT
>DVLE01000039.1 GCA_018715645.1 Candidatus Merdisoma merdipullorum | reverse complement strand
GGTTGATGAGCCGGAGGTTGATGAGCCGGAGGTTGATGAGCCGGAGGTTGATGAGCCGGAGGTTGATGAGCCGGAGGTTGATGAGCCGGAGGTTGATGAGCCGGAGGTTGATGAGCCGGAGGTTGATGAGCCGGAGGTCGATGAGCCGGAGGTTGATGAGCCGGAGGTTGATGAGCCGAAGGTTGATGAGACACCGGATACGGAATAGCCGGAAAATCCTGATACGGAGAACCCGGACGGAGAGACGACTCAGGTGAAGCGCTGAACATGTTTCTGTGGATGCTCCAGCACCGTTGAGAATGACTTCATGTTCCATATGGCACAGCATAAGCTGAATGGAGAAGATGCGGGTGTAATCCTTAAGTACATTCGTGTACAGTTTGTCAATGCCGATGGAACAATAATTTATTCACAGGATTACGATGATACAGAATAAGAAGCAATCTACATAAAGTTGAATTGATATTAGAGTTGATGTGGTAATAACGTAGAAAGATGAAACGTGATGATTTCTTGCAGGGATTGTTATGTGACTCTTGCTGAGGGGCAATTTCCAATGCTGGAAGTCGATTGTTACCCGGTGGCATACTCTTTCTTAACCGCTTGATTATCCTCAGTCCGCAACAGGCTGGCAGAAGCAAGGGCTACAAAGTAGTTCATTTTACCCTTGTTTCTGCCAGCCTGTTGTGGCATATTTCCAGAAGCGGTCAGAAAGACTCTTTCATTCATTTTATGCTTTCTTTTAAAATATAAAAAGAGCGGCTCTTGTCCCCTCCTTTTTTATTCATTCAATTTAATAATTATACAATTTCACTTATCTTAATATAGACGTTTTTGCATACGCAAAAACTTTTTCTCGGAGAAAATCCCCGTTCCCCTCTTTTTTTTGAATAAATAAATTATTTAACAACTTGTTTCTCTCTTTCTCTCTCATCTCTTACTTCTTTCAAATATAATGCTAGCATTTTGAAATCGGTTGTCAAGTAATTTAATATTAAAATTCTATAAATTTTTTATAAACTTACATTGCTGTAATGGTAATGAATACCATTACAGCAGTTGTAAATGTAGAAATTGTAAATTGTGATTAAATGACCAGGATATCCACCTAAGAAAGAAAGTAATTATGATGCGCATCATATGAGAAAATTCATATGAAAAATAATATTGCAAGTTTCTGTGAAAATTATCAAAAAAAATTAAGGGAGCAACTTCGTAAACATCGCATAAAACTCGAATTAACACAAATGGAAGTTGCCAATGCGGTTGGAAAATCGCTTGATACTTATCAACGCTGGGAAAGTGGTAAATGCCTGACTGATATAATTAGCCTTCTAAACGTGTTTCAGGTATTGGATTTTTCTACTACTGAAATTATTGACATTTTGGGACTTCCTCCGCTTACATTATGCGAGATAAAAGCCAACTATCAGAACGAAGACATTCTGAAAAACATAGAAGAAAACGGAATATATTTTGCTATACGCCAAAAAAGCTCTGATATAGATGATTTTACACTGGGAAAATTGCTTGTTCTTCTTTCGGAAGAAAATGCAAAACGTTTGAAAAGCAAACATGGAAATCCGTAGCGTACCATATGCGGTATATACCGCATATGGCGACGGAACAAGCCGCATTAGTTTTGATATAGTAATTCTATACTGAAAAGAGCTCTTTGACAGAAAAAAATGAAAAAATAATGAAAAGAAAGGAGATAAGGATTATGGCAATCCAAAATTCATGGGTATATACAAAGACCACGTTTAATGATGAAGCATTTCTAAAGGCAACGAATAATACATTTCAGTTCGTTTCTCAAAAACCTTATCAATCGAAGAAGAATCCGGAAGACAAAGGTGTCATTGTAACCTTGCTCATTTTACATGATAATACGGACTACGGTAAGGACAAGAACGGGCGTAAACGGGAAAACAACGTCTTGCAAACGTTCGATGTCACTATCCTTAACGGGCATTCAGAATTGCCCTTAAAAAAAGGCGACAAGGTGTCTTTGGTTGGGTTCATGCCAGAGAAATCTTATGTAATAGGCTTTGATTTGCTGTTACGCTTCAGAGATATTAAGAAAGTTGGTGATTTAAATGGAAAGAATTAAAACAGACCGCCGGATCAAAAGCGAATTCCTGTGCGCATGGTTTGTAATGTGTTCCATTTTAGGCGTGGCATCTTGCCACGCTGGGAACATATCTGGAATCACTATGTTCAAAACAACCGCATTGATATGCGGCATTGTAAGTTTTATTCCGCTCGCCATTTCTGCTGTAACATGGGCATTTTGTAACCATATAGACCGGGGCATAAAATATGCATGGAAACATTATAAATTGGTGCGTGGTCTAAGAAAGCATCTGCTGGATGCGGGAATTTATACAACTAAAAAATTAGGTGCTGTTAAATGGGCGGAGATACCTTGGATTACGGTTGACTTCACACCAGATTTTAAAAGCGGCACAATCTGGATAAAAAACAGCATCCAATTTAATAACAAATTAAGCAAACTGGATATTTCTTCGTCACTGGGAAGATACGTTGTCGAACAGGTGTATTTGACGGATGATGCTAACCACTATCGTTTTGACTTCTATGATTCTTCTCTTGAGCGGAGATTGGTATTTTACAGCTTTGAAGAATTTAAAGCACATTCCAATTTACTGGGCAAATATGAACTGTTTATTGATTCTTACACGAATTTAACGCTTACACACCAACTTATAGCAGGTCAGACGGGTTCTGGAAAATCTTATGCACTGCATGGATATCTGCTCCAAATGCTTATAAAGCCTATTACGTATCATTTGTATTTTGCTGATCCGAAAGCGTCCAGCATCGCTCTGATTGGAGAACGAGTGTCGCCGGAAACAACAGCGGATGACTTTGATGGAATTGTCGCATTGTTGGAAACATTTGTTTCCCAAATGCAGGAAAGGCAACGTCAAATGAAAAGGCATTTATCGAAAAAAATTGATGGTGACTACAGAGACTTTGACCTTTCCCCTCATGTTTTGATATTTGATGAGTTTGCAGACTTTTCTCTGCTTCTGCAATCGAAAGATAAGAAGATACGTGACCATGTAAACAACCTGATATCCTCAATCGTTCTGAAAGGGCGTCAGGCAGGCTTTTTCCTCTGGATTGTCATGCAACAGGCAGGGAGCAACAATATTCCGACGTTTATTCGGGATAATCTTCCTTGGAAAGTTGTCTTGGGAAATGCCGAAGATCAGACATATGTCACAGCATTCGGGGCAGGTGCGGATATTCCATTGCGGAAAATGGAAGTCGGCGATGGGGTATTCACGTATCCGGCAGTAGCGAATAAGCCCAGATTGTGTGAATTTCCTACGTTGAACTTTGATGTTTTGCATACACTGGGAGCTGGGGTAATGTAATTACCCCAGCTCCAGAACCAATAGTAGCTATGTAATAAAATATAAAAAGATATATGAAATGCAAGGTAATTAACATGAATCCAGAAATATTTGTAGGTATTGATGAATTGACAGTTGTTTTGGCGGCAGATAAAACCCTTGTGAAAGATTTGGCAGATTGGATGCTAAAGGCTGAAAGCATGATTACGGAGTTTGTAAAACTGGCGAATCTGGAACAAATTTTCGGAATGCAAAAGGACTTAGACGGAAAAACGCCGCAGGGTTACGCAACCGCTTACCAATATGGAGATAATCCTTTTTACTTCGCAGTTGCTTATCACCCGTCATACCCTAAAATGGGCGTGGTTGTGAAATTTAGTGCATATAGCTGGGCTGTGTATTGCCAAAGGGGGCAGACGAACATTAAAAGATTCTTGGTATCCATACAATCAGAGTCCTACCACGTCCGCCTAAGCAGGGTGGATTTTACTGTAGATTATCAGAATTGGGATATAACGGTGGATGATATCTACCAGAAACTCATGAATAACCGTCTGGAAATACATGACCACAAAAGCGAAACCAACCATTCGAGGATTACCGCATTTGAGGTTGATGGCAAGGCAAGTACGTTTTACGTGGGAAGCAGGAAGACAGGCACAAGACTTTTCCTAAGGGTTTACGATAAAAGATTGGAACAGGTTGAACAGAAAGGATTCCGTTTTAAAGAAGCCTTGAATACAAACTCATGGGTGCGTTTTGAAGCGGTTTTCAAAGGAACCTATGCACATCAGTTGACAGATATTATCATGGGAATCAAGGAAGAAAAGCTGAAAGATTTAATTGCCGACAAAATAACGGAAAAATATAGGTTCTACGACTTGGAATGTAAAAAATATACGGATTTTACAACAGCCTTAATCGAACAGTCAAAAGAGAGTTTTTTACGCTTACGATTGGAAAGCCCAAGAGATAATGATTTCACCACTTCGCTCATACACCTTATTAAGGGTTCGGGATTGTTTCCGGCTCTGTACAAATGTGATGCGATTTGGGGAGAAGAAACATCAATGGACTTGCTTGAATGTCTGTATGATATATATAAAGATGGATATGAGCCGAATGATGATGTACAGCTTTGGCTTAAAAAGCATAAAGATACATTAGTAAAACAATCCTTAAAAGATGACCTTGAACTGCTAAAATTGTTATGGCTCAGAAAAGCGCAGGAAGAAATAGCTTAATAAATTTAAATAGAAGAAGGTATATTATGAGAAATGTCAATGTTCCTATCAGAAATAAATACTCGTATATATTCTATAGGCATAGTACAGGAGAAAAGCATGAAGAAAAATGAAATGCAACAAGATATAATTCCGGTATGGAAAAGATATGTTCTGACAATTACAGAAGCGGCAGAATACTACCATATAGGAGAAAATAAACTACGCATGATAGCAGACGAACACCCCGAAGCAGATTTTATCATTATGAATGGCAACCGTATACTGATTAAGAGACAGAAGTTTGAAGAATTTTTAGACCATGCGACGGTAGTATAAATGATGGTTTGCTTATGGAAAGAGACCTTGATTTGTGGTAGTATATAATCACGAGTTTGGGTCTCTTTTTGCGTGAGTGGCGATGAGAATGTCATGTTTGCATGAGCATTCGAGGAGCGACGCGACAGTCGTGATTCACTAAGAATATGAAAGGAGACAAGCAACCATGAGTGAAAAAAGGAGAGACAAAAGAAACAGGATTTTACACACTGGAGAGACCCAAAGGGCTGACGGTAGGTATCGTTTTACATATCAAGATACGGATGGGAACACAAAAGATGTTTATAGTTGGCGGTTAGACCATAATGACCCCTATCCGAAGGGAAAGCGTAAAGATTTATCGCTTCGGGAAAAGGAAAAGCAGATTGAACAGGATATGTTTAATCAGATTGTATCAAATGGCGGTAATTATACAGTATTGTCATTGGTTGAGAAATATGTTTCCTTAAAAACTGGGGTAAGGCACAACACCGAAGCAGGCTATAAGACCGTTATAAACATTTTGAAGAAAGACCCATTCGGTAACAAGAGGATTGATAAGATAAAGCTGTCTGACGCAAAGGCGTGGTTGATTAAGCTACAGAAAGTAGACGGACGAGGGTACAGTTCTATTCATACAATTAGAGGGGTACTCAGACCTGCTTTTCAAATGGCAGAAAATGACGATTTAATCCGTAAAAATCCGTTCCAGTTTGAGTTGGCGTCAGTTGTTGTGAACGATAGTGTAACCAGAGAAGCCATTACAAGAAAACAACAAAGAGAATATTTGAGATTTGTTCAAGAAGACAAGCATTTTTGCAGGTATTATGACGGTATTTTTATATTATTTCATACAGGTTTGCGCATATCAGAATTTTGTGGTCTGACGATTGCGGATATTGATTTTAAAGAAAAGTGTATTCGGGTCAATCATCAGTTACAACGAACAAGTAAAATGGAATATGTGATTGAAGCACCTAAGACGGAAAAAGGTATTCGCTATATACCCATGACTGATGAGGTTGCAGAGTGTTTCCGAAAAATTATTAAAAATCGGAAAGCTCCCAAAATAGAGCCAATCATAGACGGATATACAGGTTTTTTGTTTTTGGATAAAAATGATATGCCTATGGTTGCTTTACATTGGGAAAAATATATGCAACGTATTCTTGAAAAGTACAATAGCATTTACAAGGTGCAGATGCCGAAAGTTACCCCTCATGTATGCCGACATACTTTTTGCTCCAACATGGCAAAGAGCGGAATGAACCCCAAAACATTACAGTATATCATGGGGCATTCTGATATAAGCGTAACCTTAAACACATACACGCATGTGAATTTTGAGGATGCGCAAAGCGAGTTACGGCGTGTAGTGGGTGAGTAAAAAGGCAAGTGGTAAAATGAAATAATTTACCATTTATTTTACCACTTTTGCAGAGGAAAACATAAGAAAATACGTGACAATACAAGAAAAAATGTATGAAATCAAGAACAATGAAAATGACTGTAAACATTGAAAATACAGGAAATAAAGGAATTTAGCGTTATGATAAAAATACTATTCATTTGCCACGGCAATATCTGCCGCAGCACAATGGCTCAATACGTTATGCAGGATATGGTTGACAAGCGCGGCCTTTCTTCCAGCTTCTACATCGACTCCGCGGCGACCAGCCGCGAGGAAATCGGCAACGGGGTTCATTACGGAACGAGGCGTAAACTCAAAGAGATGGGAATCTGGTGCGGCGACCACCGCGCCGTGCAGATGACGAAAGCCGATTATAAGAAATACGATTATATCGTCGGCATGGACGGCTGGAACCGCAGGAATATGCTGCGGATTCTGGGTTCGGATCCGGAAGGCAAGGTGTCGCTTCTGCTGGACTTTTCGGCACATCCCAGAGATATTGCGGATCCCTGGTACACAGGAAATTTTGATGTGACTTATGAGGATGTGAAGGAGGGGTGCGAAGCGCTGCTGAATCATATCCTGGAGTCGGACGCGGCGAAGCTGCGTCCGGAACGAGGAAGAAAAGTCTGAAAGTGAAAATTATCAGTTATTAACAAAGAAGTAACAAATAGATCCTATATTATATACAAAAACATGGCAAATTGAATTGACTATTCGTGCAAAAAGATCTATAATTGGAACCAAAGTTCGCTTTTTTTAGACAAAATTAATAGAATGGGGGAAGAATTATGGATCTTATGCAGCTAGTTTACACAGCCTCTTTCTTCGCGGTTATCATTGCCTTTGCGTATGCCGTATATCTGCATTTCTGGGTGAAAAAACAGCCGGCGGTGAATAAAAAGATCATTGAAGTTTCGGATCTGATTCACGCAGGCGCCAATACCTTTATGCGGAAAGAATATCGGATCCTTGCAAAATTTGCAGGCGTCGCGGCAGTGTTGATCCTGATTCTTCTGCCGAGTCCGATCTGGAATGGAAACATTATTTCCAATATTTCCATGATGATCGCATACCTGGCAGGCACGATTCTGTCGGCGATCGCAGGAAAGATAGGAATCCTGGTGGCGACGCAGGCCAACAGCCGTGCGGCGGAAGGCGCGCAGAAAGGATTGAAGCCGGCATTTCTGATAGGCTTCCGCGGCGGAGCGGTTATGGGACTCGCGGTGGTAGGCTTCAGTCTTCTGGGAGTTATGGCTGTTCTGATGATCACTGCGGACGCGTCGGTCCTGCTGGGCTTTTCCTTTGGCGCAAGTTCACTGGCTCTTTTTGCGAAGGCCGGCGGCGGTATCTTTACGAAGACGGCCGATGTGGCCGCTGACCTGACAGGCAAGGTAGAGCTTGGAATACCGGAGGATGATCCCCGGAATCCGGCGGTTATCGCAGATAATGTAGGAGATAACGTGGGAGACGTGGCCGGTATGGGAGCGGATTTGTTTGATTCCAATGTAGCGGCTATGGCCTCGGCGCTTGTTATGGCGCAGGCTTTGGATGGAGGCACGGGAGTCAATAGCGCTATGGTTTTCTGCTATGCGGCTATCGGTCTTTTGGCTTCCATTATCGGAATAGCCTGCGCGCGTGTGGGAAAGAACGGCAATCCGACACGGGCGTTGAATTCTTCGACTTACTCGACTACGGCGATTTTCATTGTTTTGACAGCGGCTGCGACCTGGCTTCTGGATGGTTTTGAATGGAGGATCTGGGGCGCTTCGGCGGTGGGCCTTGTAGTGGGTGTAATTATTGGCATTACGACGGATTATTTTACGGATGACAGCAAGCCGATTGTGCAGAAAGTGGCGCATGCTTCGCAGTCCGGAGCGGCGTTTACAATATTATCCGGTGTTTCCTACGGCTTTATTTCCGCGCTGCCGGCTATGGTGGGAATTGCGGTATCCGCGCTGACAGCTTATAAGCTGTGTGAGCCCTTGGGAGAGGGGTATGCTCTGTTCGGAATCGCAATGGCGGCAGTCGGCATGCTGTCTATCGTGGGAATGATTATCAGCAACGACGCTTACGGACCTATTGTGGATAATGCGAGGGGCCTGGCGGAAATGGGAGGTCTGGGCGAGGAGACCATCCGCGTGGCTGACGAGCTGGACAGCGCCGGAAACACAGTGAAGGCGGTGACAAAGGGCTTTTCCATCGGAGCGGCGGGTCTTACGGTAATCTCTTTGCTTGGAGCGTATATGTCTGAGGTAAACGTATCTCTGGCTTCTCTGGGAAAGGAACTGATTACAGGTTTTGATATAATGGAGCCGACGGTATTTTTCGGTATTTTGATAGGAGCGGCAGTCCCGGCAGTATTTTCAGCCATGCTGATGCTTGGCGTGGATAAAAATGCCCAGAAGATGGTGCAGGAGATTCACCGCCAGTTTCGTGAAATTGCCGGACTGAGAGAGGGAAAGGAAGACGTGAAGGCGGATTATGATACCTGCATTAATATCGCTACGGAAGGGGCGCTGCATGAGCTGATTCCGGCGGGCCTTCTGGCGATTGCCGCGACTGTGCTGGTGGGCTTTATCGGCGGCCCGCTGGCTATCGGCGGATTTCTGCTCGGCAATATCGTCAGCGGTCTTTTCCTGGCGTTGTTTATGTCGAACGCAGGCGGTCTCTGGGACAATTCAAAGAAGTATATAGAGGCGGGCAACGAAGGCGGCAAGGGCTCGGAGGCTCATAAAGCAGCGGTTACGGGAGATACGGTAGGCGATCCCTTTAAGGATACGGCGGGGCCCTCTATCAATACGCAGATTACGGTAGTGTCATTGGTAGCCTCTCTTCTGGCGTCTTTGTTTGCGGCGATTTCCTTTTTCGGATGAGCAAAGAACTGTTTGAAAATTTAAGACGCTTTACCGTGGGAATATTACGGTAATATGGAAAAATGCGGAGCTTCCTTTCAGGAGACGGACAATAAGGTCCGTTTCCTGAAAGGAAGCATTTTTATGTCTGAGAAAAGTCAGATTCTTAAGATTCCTTTAATACTATTGACAAAGCTATATTATATATCATATAGTATAAATAACTTATAATACTATATGGTATATAATATTATAAAATACGATAGAAACAGAGAAGGGCAGGATTCATATGCGGGAGTGTAGATGAAAACAGAGACGAAAATGTATAAAAGATATTAAAAATAAGGAGAGGATTGCATGGTATTTAACACGGGAGCGGCGCTCTTGGATGCAATCGTGCTGGCTGTTGTTTCCCATGATGCGGAGGGGACCTACGGATATAAGATCACACAGGATGTCAGGCAGGCCATTGACATCTCGGAATCTACATTGTATCCGGTACTGCGCAGACTTCAGAAAGATGGCTGTCTGGAAACGTACGACATGGAATATGCGGGAAGAAATCGCAGATATTACCGGATCACAGACGTGGGAACAGCTCAGCTCAATTTGTATATGAGCGAATGGAGGATTTATTCATCCAAAATATCGAAGCTGTTTGAGGGGAGTGAGAAAAAATGAGCAGAAAAGAATTTATGGAAAAGCTGGAGAAGCTCCTGTGGAATATCTCCGACAGCGAGCGGGAAGAAGCCCTTCAGTACTATAATGATTATTTTGATGATGCCGGAGAGGAGAATGAGGCTAAGGTAATTGAGGAGCTGGTGAGTCCGGAACAGGTGGCTCAGAAGATCAAGGCAGGGCTTTCAGATTCGTCCTCAGAGTTTTCTGAGCAGGGTTATCGGGATACGCGGTTTGAACCGAAGGATGGAGAACTTTCTTCCGGACAGACGGAAAAAGCCGGAAGAAAGAAGGAAGGGGATTTCTGGAAGGTACTGGCGATCGTCCTTTTGTGCATCCTGCTGCTGCCTGTGATCCTTCCGCTGTGCGGAGGTCTCCTTCTGGCGGCGCTGGGAATCGTGGTTGGAATCATAGCGGCGGTATTTGGAATTGTCGTGGCAGGCTTTGCAGTGCTGATAGCGGGAGTCATAGTCATAGGAGTCGGAATCGCCCAGGCGTTCGCGACACCTCCTGTGGGTATCGCGCTGGCGGGAACGGGCTGCATTCTGACCGCTCTTGGAATTGTTCTTTCTCTGGCGACTGTATGGTGCTGCGTAAAGATCGTCCCCTGGCTGATTCGGGGAATCGTGGGGCTTCTTAGCTACCCGTTCAGAAAGGCAGGTGCGCGGAAATGAAGATGTTTACAAAATTTTGTCTGATTCTGGCTGGAGCTCTCTGTGTGCTCGGAATCGTCGGAGTAGGCGTCGGAATGGCTATGGGGGCGAGACCTGGTCAGTTTTTGAATCTGGCACATTATGACAACAGTATTTTCCGGTGGCTGGACAGGAATATCGCAGCTGGAACGGACGATTTCGCGGATGATATAGATGCCTGGTCTGAAGATCTGGAAGATGATATAGATACCTGGTCTGAAGATCTGGAAGACGATATAGACGCCTGGACGGAGGATATAGAAGAAGGCGCGGAGAACTGGGGCAGACATTGGAGCGAAGGACACCATAATTGGGACGATTCTTTTCATTCCGGTCAGTTTCAGCCCCCTTCAGGCGAGGGCCTGGATACCTTTGAGGACAGCTTTGCGGCAGACGAGATAAAAAAACTGAAGCTGGAATTGAATTTTGCGGTGCTTCATATCTATGCCGGGGAAGAAAACAGCGATGTCCGCATCAGCGGCCGCAATGGGCTGGATTATTTCAGAAGCCGTCTTGATGGGGATACTTTGGAACTGGAAGATACCCGGAATTACAGACAGTATCAGAGAGAGCAGGCGTTGGAGCTGGAGCTGTGGCTTCCGCCCCAGAGCTTTGAGCAGATAGAACTGGAGCTTGGCGCTTCCGAGGCGGATATGGAAAGCCTGCGGGCGGATAAGATCCGAATCGACGTGGGTGCGGGCCTGCTGGACGCGGAACGCATCGAAGGAAAAGAAGTCGAATTGGATATTGGAGTAGGAAGCTGCACGGCGTCCGAGCTTCTGGCTTCGCAGCGGGCGGAGTTTGACGTAGGATCGGGCGAATTGATTCTGGGAAGTTTTTCGGGAAACGCTGTAAATCTGGATTGTGGAATGGGCTCTGCGGAGATTACGCTGCCGGGACAGGAAACGGATTATAATTATAAGCTGGACTGCGGAGTCGGGATGATCCGGATCGGTTCCCGAAGCTATTCGGGATTGGACAACAGTCAGTCTATTGATAATGGTTCAGAGCGGACCATTACGGCGGACTGCGGAATCGGTCAGATCACACTGAATTTTGAATAAAGGAGGAATTCAAATGGAACAGAAGAAATTATATCGTTCAGCAACCAATAGAACTGTATGCGGAGTTTGCGGAGGAATTGGCGAATATTTAAATATCGACCCTACGGTGGTACGTCTGATATGGCTTATCTGCGCGATACCAAGCTGCGGGACCGCGTTTCTGATATATCTGATTGCGGCGGTTATCATGCCGGAACAGCCGACCTCTTTTTAAAAACGGATACGGAATATTTTCATGATTAAAAAAAGCCGGGCAGACTGTCCGGCTTTTTCTTGCGCCTCTCCAGGAACTTTGCTATACTTAAAAGCGCATAAGACGCAGATTCGCCGGAATCTTTGCGGAATATAAAAAGAAAGAGGTGGTAAAATGGTAGAGTTGGATCAGTTCAAATATACGCTGAACGGCTATCAGGGACCATTGGTGGAATTGAGGGATTCACTTTGACCTGGCTAACAAGGCAAAGAGAATCGAGGAATTAGAAAGAGAGATGGAGGCTCCGGGGTACTGGGACGATCCGGAGAAGTCCCAGGCGGGAATGAAGGAGCTGAAAAATCTGAAGGATGAGGCTGAGGATTATGAAAATCTTCAGCAGCAGTACGAAGACATTGAAACCCTGATCGAGATGGGAAACGAGGAGAATGATGAGTCTCTGATCCCGGAGATCCAGCAGGAGCTTGAGAACTTTGCGGCGAAGCTGGATGCTATGACGATCAAGACGCTGCTGTCCGGGGAGTATGACGTGAACAACGCGATCCTGAAGCTGAATGCGGGCGCGGGCGGCACGGAGAGCTGTGACTGGGCGGGAATGCTGTACCGGATGTATACCCGCTGGGCTGAGCATAAGGGCTTTTCAGTGGAAGTCCTGGACTATCTCGACGGCGACGAGGCGGGCATCAAGTCGGTGACCTTTCAGGTCAACGGGGAGAACGCCTATGGCTATCTGAAGTCAGAGAAGGGCGTACACCGTCTGGTTCGTATTTCTCCATTCAACGCGCAGGGAAAGCGCCAGACCTCCTTTGTGTCTCTGGACGTTATGCCGGAGATCGACGACGACATTGATATTGAGATCCGGGATGAGGATCTGCGTATCGATACCTACCGTTCCAGCGGGGCGGGCGGCCAGCATATCAACAAGACCTCGTCGGCTATTCGGATCACGCACCTTCCGACGGGTATCGTCGTACAGTGCCAGAATGAAAGATCGCAGTTCCAGAATAAGGATAAGGCCATGCAGATGCTGAAGGCAAAGCTTTACCTTCTGGAGCAGCAGAAGAACTCAGAAAAGCTGTCCGACATCCGGGGAGAGGTCAAGGAAATCGGCTGGGGCAATCAGATTCGCTCCTATGTCATGCAGCCCTATACGCTCGTCAAGGATCATCGTACCGGCCAGGAGATCAGTAATGTAAACGGTGTCCTGGATGGCAATATAGATCCCTTTATCAACGCATATCTGAAGTGGATCACGGTTAAACCTGACGAAAACTGACAGCGCGGAAAAGACAGGAAAGGCGGAGACAGACACAGGGCGAACCGTATAAACATGCGGCTGCAGCAGGAATCCGGGCAAAGACAGAAGGGCTTTGCCCGGAATCTTATTTTTCCCTTGCATTCTTTCTGTGAATATGATACTATTTTTCGTGTCGAATCCACGCAGGAAGCACAAATGTTTCTGAAGGACGAACACGGAGGAGAAAAATGTCAGAAAAAAGCAAGTATTTTGTAGTAAAGCAAAAGGCTGTGCCGGAGGTGCTTTTGAAGGTGGTAGAGGCCAAGAGGCTGCTGGAATCTTCAAAGGCCATGACCGTTCAGGAGGCTACGGAGCAGGTGGGAATCAGCCGGAGTTCCTTCTATAAATATAAAGATGATATTTTTCCGTTTCACGACAATTCAAAGGGGAAAAGTATCACTTTCGTTTTGCAGATGGATGACGAGCCGGGACTGCTTTCCATGGTGCTGCAGACCATTGCGGAGTATCAGGCGAATGTGCTGACGATTCATCAGACTATCCCTATCAACGGGGTGGCGACGCTGACGTTGACGGTGGACCTGCTGCCGATCACCAAGGACGTATCCTCAATGATTGAGAAAATTGAGAGCCGGCCAGGCATTCATTATCTGAAAATACTGGCAATGGAGTAAGAAAGAGCAAAGGAGCGAAAGAAAGATGATTCAGATTGCGGTGATGGGGTACGGAACCGTAGGTTCCGGAGTGGTGGAAGTACTGAACACCAACCAGGCCAGCATTAACAAACGTGCTGGCGATGAGATTAACATCAAGTATGTGCTGGATCTGCGTGATTTTCCGGGAGATCCGGTGGAATCCAAGCTGATTCATGATTTTGAGACGATCGTGAACGATCCGGAGATCCGGATTGTCGTGGAAGTCATGGGAGGCGTGGAGCCTGCCTATACCTTTACGAAAAGATGTCTGGAAGCAGGCAAGAGCGTGTGTACTTCCAATAAAGAGCTGGTGGCCCGCCATGGGGCGGAGCTTTTGGAGATTGCCAGAGAGCGGAATCTGAATTATCTGTTTGAGGCCAGCGTGGGCGGCGGAATCCCGATTATCAGGCCGCTCAACTCTTCCCTGACTGCGGACGAGATCACGGAGATCACAGGAATCTTAAACGGAACGACCAACTACATCCTGACAAAAATGAGCTACGGCGGCACGGATTTTGATACGGCTCTTAAAGACGCTCAGGCCAGGGGATATGCGGAGCGCAACCCGGAAGCCGACGTGGAGGGATATGACGCCTGCCGTAAGATTGCGATCCTGACTTCTCTGGTCAGCGGACGCCAGGTGGATTTTGAAGATATTTATACGGAAGGAATCACGAAGGTTACTGCGGAAGACATCCGGTACGCGAAAAAGATGGGACGGGCTGTGAAGCTGCTTGCCATGAGCAAGAAGGAGAACGGAAAGTTCTTCGCTATGGTAGCGCCCTTCCTGATAGGTGAAATGCATCCCCTTTACAGTGTAAACGGTGTGTTCAACGCGATCTTTGCCAAGGGGAATGTGCTGGGCGACGTTATGTTTTACGGAAGCGGAGCAGGCAAGCTGCCTACCGCCAGCGCGGTGGTCGCTGATGTGGTGGACGCCGCTAAGCATCTGCACCGCAGCATTATGACGTTCTGGAGCACGAAAAAGCTGGAGCTTACAGACATCAGCAACGCCAGAAGACGCTTCTTTGTCCGGGCAAAGGGCGACGGTCAGGCAGACGCTATCCGTATGGCTGAGGTGTTCGGACCGATTGAGCTGGTGAACGCAGACCTGGAAGGAGAGTTCGGCTTTATTACCGGAGCGATGACGGAAGCCGAGTATCAGGAGCGCGCAGAGAAGACAGACGCGATCATCCATATGATCCGCATGGAAGGATAGATGTCATGAAATATGTGATTGTACTTGGAGATGGCATGGCCGACGAGCCTATAGAAGAACTGGACGGCCTTACGCCTCTGGAATATGCCAAGACGCCGACGCTTGACGCGCTGGCTCCGGTCTCGGAGATCGGGCTGGCCTATACGATTCCGGAAGGCATGAGTCCGGGCAGCGATACCGCCAATCTCTCGGTTTTGGGATACAATCCAAAGCTGTATTATACGGGGAGGTCTCCGCTGGAGGCCTTGAGCATCGGCGTGGATATGAAGCCGGATGACGTGGCTCTGCGGACCAATCTGATTACCGTCTCCGATGGGGACGAGCCCTATGAGGAAAAGACGATTCTCGATCACAGCTCCGGGGAGATCAGTACCGAAGATGCGGCCATACTGCTGGAAGCAGTCCGCGCGGAGCTGGAAGACGAGATATATCATTTTTATGTGGGAACCAGTTATCGTCATCTTCTGATCTGGGAAAAGGGAAGCGTCGTGCCTCTCACGCCGCCCCACGACGTACTTGGACAGAGAGTAGGCGCTCATCTTCCGGAGGACGGGAAGCTTCGCTGGATGCAGGAAAGAAGCTATGAAATCCTTTCCCGTCATCCGATCAATCTGGAGCGGAAGAAAAAAGGGCTGAACCCGGCCAATTCCTGCTGGTTCTGGGGAGCGGGAACCCGGCCTACGCTTGCCTCTTTTGAGGAAAAGAATCACAAGAGAGGCGCGATGATTTCGGCGGTGGACCTGCTGAAAGGAATCGCCGTGGGCGCAGGAATGAAAAATATCCAGGTGGAGGGAGCCAACGGCCAGCTTCATACGAATTACGAGGGGAAAGCCCAGGCGGCGGCTGACGCGCTTCTGAAGGAAGACTTTGATTTTGTCTATGTCCACGTGGAGGCTCCGGACGAGATGGGACATCAGGGAAGCTGGGAGAGAAAGGTTCAGTCCATAGAGTATCTGGACCAGCGATTGATCCGGAATCTGAAAGACGCCCTGGATGCTTCAGGAGAATCCTACCGGATGCTGGTGCTGCCGGATCATCCGACGCCGGTCCGGGTGCGGACCCATACCAGCGATCCGATCCCCTTCCTCCTGTACGACAGTACAAAGGAACACAAGGGACCGGGCGTATACAGCGAAAAATCAGCGAAAGAGAGCGGCTTCGTCGTGGAGCGCGGGTATGAGCTGATAGACAGGCTGTTTGAAAGGAAGGATATTCCGTAGCGGACGGCCGGGAGACCGGCCGCCTGTTGGCGGGAATCATGCTATATAAAAGATGAGGAGAACAAATCTATGCTGATAGTGAAAAAGTTTGGCGGAACCTCCGTGGCGGACAAGGAGCGCATTTTCAATGTGGCCAAAAGGTGCGCGGAGGACTTTAAGAAGGGCAACGACGTGATCGTCGTGCTTTCCGCAATGGGAAAAACCACAGATGAGCTGATCGCGAAGGCGAAAGAAATCAACCCGAATCCTCCTAAGAGGGAGCTGGATATGCTGCTCACTACGGGAGAGCAGGTGTCGGTAGCTCTCATGGCGATGGCCTTTGATATGATGGATATTCCGGCTGTCTCGCTGAATGCGTTCCAGATCGCGATGCACACGACGCGGGTACATGGAAATGCCCGTCTGAAACGTATCGATACGGATCGTATCATGCATGAACTGGAGCATCGGCGCATCGTGATTGTCACAGGATTCCAGGGCGTGAACAAATACGACAATTATACAACCCTGGGACGCGGCGGCTCCGATACCACAGCCGTGGCGCTGGCGGCGGCCCTGCACGCGGACGAATGTGAGATCTACACGGACGTGGACGGCGTGTACACGGCAGATCCGCGGGTGGTGCCGAAGGCACGCAAGCTGGATGAGATTACTTATGATGAGATGCTGGATCTGGCGACGCTGGGAGCCGGAGTGCTTCACAACCGTTCGGTGGAAATGGCAAAAAAATATGGCGTGCAGCTTGTAGTACGCTCAAGCTTAAATGATCACGAAGGAACAATCGTTAAGGAGGAAACAAGCGTGGAAAGAATGTTAATCAGCGGAGTGGCGCTGGACAGAAATACAGCCAGAATTTCAGTGATCGGCCTGAAGGACGAGCCGGGTATCGCCTTTAAGCTTTTCAATCTGTTGGCCAAAGACAATATCAATGTAGACGTAATCCTGCAGTCTATCGGCCGTGAGAACAGCAAGGATATTTCCTTTACCGTATCGCGGGACGACGCGGACAATGCAGTAAAGATTCTGGAGGAGAACATGAGCCGTATCGGAGGAAAGAGCATTTCCTGCAGACGGGATGTGGCCAAGGTTTCCATCGTGGGCGCGGGTATGATGTCCAACCCTGGCGTGGCGGCGAAGATGTTCGAGGCCCTCTACAACAATAATATCAATATTAGCATGATTTCCACCTCCGAGATCCGTGTGACGGTTCTGATCGACGAGAGAGACGCAGAGCGTGCGGTAAACGCAGTGCATGACGCCTTCGGTCTGGAGGAGTAAGACAGAACAGAGAAATGGCTTTCCGCATGATATGTATAATATCATGCGGAAAGCCATTTTTATCTTAGTCGCCTTCCGGCTCGATTCCTCTAAGTTCCAGATAGACCTGGGCCATGGCTGTATGGAAATAGGGATGGATCCACAGAAAGCCGAGTCCCAAGGAGCCAAGTCCCAGCAGGCACAGCGGCAGAAAGCCAATCCACAGCAGGAGTACCCGTCCGTACTGCCCTTTCATCAAACGGCGGCTGGCGCGCAGGGCATCCGAAGCAGAAAGATTCGGATGATCGAGAAGCACGTAGGTGGCCAGACAGTAGGGCAGAGAACAGAGCGCAGCCGGGATCACAGCCGCTGCGGCCAGTAAAAGCATCAATCCCACGTTCCGCGGCAGATCAGCCGGGATGGCGGTCAGATCAATCACCAGGGGAAGACGCATATAAAAGTACAGGGCTGGCGCAAACCAGATCAGCATGATCAGATAGCGGAATGCGTAGGTCAGGATATAGGTGTCCGGCTGATTGCGGAACGCGTAAAACAAAAGACCGGATTCACGCAAAGGCTCTTTTCGGGAGAGCGAATAGAGAAAGCGGATCAGCCCTGTCTCAAACAGTGCGCCAAGCAGGAGAGTGATAAGATATAAGATCCAATACAAAGCCTGATTCAGAGGGCTGACGGAGAGGTTCAGGCCGCTGCTCTGCAAAAGCAATGTGAGAGCAAAGGTGAAAAGCGTCAGGCTGATGGTAAGGCTGACTGCCGGAAAATAATTTCCTTCCAGCGCGATGCGGGCTCTACGTTTCATTTCTTTGGATATGATTCTCATAATGTATTTCCTCCTGTGGGCAGGGATTCCAGGGACCTGGAAAAGAAATCAAACATTGCTTTCTGAAAGGCGTCCGGATCCAGAACAGTTTCCAGCCCGAACATCTGAATCGCCATATACAGCCCAAGAAGGCTGAGAATGATCAGCAGAATGCAAAGAGTGATGGTGAAAATGGATGTTCCCAGGCCGACCATAGCCTGTCCGGAATAACGAAAGCCCCCGCCCTTGGAAAGATGAGCGAACAGGATGCTCATGCAGCTTAAGCTCAGAGCAGCCAGCAGAGCCATCGGGATGCCCAGAAGGAAAAACAGGAATACGGACGCTACGGAAAAGATGCCGAAATATTGTGATGTGACAGCCATGCGGCTGATTTTGGGATAACTTGTCTGTTCTGTCATCAAATAACCTCCTCCAACAAAGCTATCATATCACGTTTGTCTTCCCCGCTCAATAATCATCTGGTTATTATTTTTTTGATTTTGGAAGACATGCTGTCAGCAGTTCCAGATCCCCAGAGCAGCCGGAAGAGGCAGAGCCTGCAGCACAAAGGGCAGAGGCATCCATACATAGACAAGCCATTGCCGTATCCTTCCCAGCAGCCAGCCGCTGCCAAGAGCAAAGACCAGAGAGGGGATCAGGGTTACCGCTGCCGGAAGCAGCAGGCTGCCCCAGGCGTGCCAGCGGAAATAATGGCTGTAGAAAACCGCTGCCTCTGCGAGACAGAGACAGGCCAGGAGGGCCGTACCCGTCAGGGCGGCGCCGCACCGGATGAGAGCGTAAATCTGCGGGCGTATCGGAGCTGCGTCTGTAAGGGCTGCCGTACGCCGCGCTTTGCCGGAGGTAAAGAAGGTCAGGAAAAACAAGGCTCCGATCCACAGAAGCGGTATCATCCGGCACAGGTAATCTCCAAAGCTTTGTGGGGAGAAAGGGGCGGTATGGGACACGCCCAGAATGGTTATGTTGTTTAATATCTGCCAGCCGTAGAATAAAAGTACCATCAGCAGGCCAAAAAAGAATTTGTTCCACAACAGTCGTCTGCATTCATAGCGAAATATTTTCATCAAGGTTCAATTCCTCCTCTGTCAGCCCGCAGGCGTCTAAAAAATCCTGATAGGTCAGGTAGGGGTACGTAAGGTCCAGCTCCCGGTTGAACAGGTTATACAGGATTTGGTCCATGGCCTCCTCACCGCCCACAAGCTGTTCTGCTTTTAAGATCTTCAGCGGCATTTCGCAGTACTGCCGGACATAAGCCAGGCTGTTTGTGATTTCCAACTGCTTATCTGTGGGCAGACTCTCCAAATATTCCGGATTACGGACGTAGAAATTCAGATAATAATCGTCTGCCGCCTGCCTCCACTGCTCGATATAATGTTCCTGCGCGTAGGACTGGCCGTACAGTTCTTTTACAATGCGGTAAGTGGTATAGACTGTTAGGCCCTCGGCGGACCAGGGCGTCGTCCCGTCGGCTGTGTCGAACATATTGCCCAGGCCCCACCACTGGTGGACCAGCTCATGGATCATGACTTCTCCTGCCGCTCCGCCTTTGCCGGTGTCAGACAGATTGTCGGCGGTAAAGTCTGCTTCGTCCAGAAGACTGGCTCCGTTTGTGGCGTAGCCGCCTCCGGTCACCCGGCTTTGGATCAGCTTGAGCGTGCCGCCTGTGCCAAAAGACAGGGGGCCATAATGTTCCGTGCAGTAATCCACGACAGCTTTTACGGCATCCGCAGCCCCGGCGGCCTCCATAACAGACTGATGCCTGCGTCCATAGTAAAGTTCGATGGTTATGCCGCCGGCTTCGATGTCCTCCCGGATATAGTCGCCGGCATAGAGGATGCCTCCGGTACTGTTGGATTCATAGCGCCAGGTTTTCGTACCATCATTATGTTCCGCGACAACCTGCGCCTCGCTTGTGCCAAAAGGAATCACAGTCATAGAGGAGGGCAGTGTGATTTCAATGACAGTGGGATACATATTCTCATCCGGCAGCACGTTCAGCAGGCGGGGTGACAATTCGGCGTTTTCCAGGCAGAGATATTCCGTGCTGATCTCTGCGCCGCCCTGCATGGATGCCATACCGCTGCTCTCCTGAGGAAAACCGCCGTACTCGATGGTCAAATCCACCTGTCCCTCAGAGGGGATGGATACTTCCAGCATGGCTTCATTATATTCCTGGTAACTGCTCACTGAGAAGGGAGTATTCGTACCGTTAGCCTGCACAGAGGAAACGTCATAGCCGGGATTGATGCCAAAGGCCGCCGCCTGTTCCTGACCGGAGGTATTCTGAAAGTGAAAGGTCGCTGTGCCGGAGACAGTTCCGGCGGAAGTATCCGGAAATACCTGAGCGCTGCGGCCAGTGCAGATCAGTCCTTCCGCGTAAGGTACCTCATAGAAAGTCATCGCCGTCAGATCCGGATTGCTGTCGTCCACCAGGGGCTGCGCCGCGTAGGCTGTGACAGAGCAGGCCAGCAGAAGCAGGGCAAGGAAAGGACGGTATAGCTTCCGGGCGCTGTGGAGAAAAGACGTCGGAAGCCCTTTTCCATACTGCCGTATGCAGAGATAGGATATTGTCCATATTCCGGACAGAGCGGCGAGCCAGGTCAGGCGCATGTAGGCTGCCGAGCGAAAGATACGGTAGTTGGAGAAGTCGTCAGACAGAGCCCATACACAGGGATTCAGCCAGCAGAGCTGCCAGTCGTCAGCCCAGACAGTCAGGCTTAAGGCGGCGAAAGCAGCGTACAGCACCAGCGTCAGGTCTGTCCGCCGGGTAAACTGGTATGCACAAGCGGCAGCCAGAATGGACAATGGCAGGGCCAGCCCCATAAAGATCAGATAGGCCAGCACGTAGTCCGCGCCGTCAAAGACGGAACCGATGAATTTTACGCTGACAGGGAGCCATACCAGCATAGTGAGGCCAAGAGTCAGGGCGGCGGCAGCCAGTACAGCCAGAAGGCGTGTGAGAGCCATGATCAGCGGAGAGACTGCGGCGTCTATCAGAGCGTCTGTCCGGCTGCGGCCGACCCGGTCCCATTCAAATACCGTGAGCAGGGCAAACAAAATGCCGCCAGCGACACCGCCTGCGATGGCCGGATTGGCCAGATATACGGAAAGCATGGTGGAAGCGGAGGCTGGCTTGTAGAGGATAAGCCCAGCTATGGGCGAGCATACCGTCAGCAGAACGATGATCCGGGTCAGCCGGCTTTTCAGCAGCCGTCCAAGCTCCAGGGGAAGGAGTCTTAGGGTATTCATTCCGCCACCTCCCCGGAAATGAGATAGAGGTAGGCGTCCTCAAGCGTAGGTTCCTCTGGCTGGACGTAAGCCGGGAGCCGGTCTGCGACTGCCCGGCACCGGATTAGGCCTTCGCTGGTATTGACGCGGGCAGTGATGCGCAGCCCCTGCTCCTTTGCGGCGTCTTTTTCCCAGAAGACTCCCACATGGCCGGAGGCAGACTGGATGAGTTTTTCGGGGGTACCGGCGAACAGAATCTGCCCGTGGTGAATGACTATGATCTGGTCGCACACAGACTGCACATCCTCGATGATATGGGTGGAGAGCAGCACCAGCCGATCTTCAGCCGTCCGGGAAAACAGGTTGCGGAAGTGAATGCGCTCCTCCGGATCAAGCCCCACTGTGGGTTCGTCAAAAATCAGAAAAGGCGGCGCGCCCAGCAGAGCCTGAGCGATACCTACCCGCTGGCGCTGACCTCCTGAGAGGGTGCGGATCTTCGCTTTCGCTTTTTCTTCCAGATTGACTGCCAGAATGACCTTCCGGATTTCTGCCTTTGGGCGGCGAAGTCCCTTCAGCGCAGCCATGTAATCCAGAAACTGCGTTACGGTGAGTTCGTCGAAAAGTCCGAAGTCCTGGGGCAGATAGCCCAGTTTGGATTTCAGAAGCCGTTCAGCGCTGTCAAGAGGCTGTCCGTCCACCAGAATAGAACCTTCGGTGGGCATGAGAGCTGTTACCAGCAGCTTCATCAGGGTGGTTTTGCCTGCTCCGTTTGGTCCCAGAAGCCCGATAAGGCTGGGAGCGCGCAGGTCAAGATTCAGATTTTTCAGAGCCTGTTTCCCGTTGGGATAAGACATACTGACGTTTTGAATATTGATTTCCATATAGTCATGTTCCTTTCTGTTGAGATGAAGAAAGGATAGCAGGACTTTATGAAGAAGATTTGTAGAGCGTATGTGTTTTGTGTGGAGAAAAGCGAGAATCCTTTAAAAAGCGCACGGTGACTTTGACGCCATCAGACGTATTTTCGATGGCGCAGGACGCGTCGTGCCGTTCCAGGATCATTTTCACCAGATACAGCCCCAGACCGCTGCCTCCGGTACTGCGGCTGCGGGAGCTTTCCGCCCGGTAGAACGCTTCAAAAAGATGAGGAAGGGCATCCTGACTGATCCGTACTCCGGTGTTTTCCACAGACAGGGTGGGACAGCCGTTCGATATACCGCATACCACCCGGATCTCTGCGCCTTCCGGGGAGTAGAGGGACGCGTTGGACAGCAGATTTTCCACTGCTTTTCCGAGCCAGGCGGCGTCGCCTCTGACTGTGATTCCCGGTTCCAGCCTGGCTGTCAGACGTTGATGGCGCTGCTCCCACAGGCCGGCGTCCAAAGCAAGCTGCCGCTCTGCCAGAGCGGACAGATCCACAGATTCTTCCGGAACAAATGATGAATCGGTCTCCATGCGGGAAATAGCCAGCATCTCCCGGATCAGGGCTTCCATTCGTCCAGTCACCTGAAGGGAGCGCAGAAGGTATTTGTCCCGGTCCCGGTAGATTCCTATACCCTCCAGCATTCCGGAAAGCTGCCCCTTCAAAATGGTAATCGGTGTTTTCAATTCATGGGAGGCTGCGGAAAAGAAGGCCATACGCTGACGGTCCAGTTCCCGCTCCTGCTCCATTTCCCCACGCAGGGCATGGTTGGCAGCTTCCAGCTCTTTCAGCGCTGCGGACAGTCTCTTTGCCATCTCATTAAGGCTGCGTCCCAGCTTTCCTATCTCATCCCGGCGGTTATCTTTACATTCCCAGTTGAAATCCAGATTCGCCATCCTTCCGGCGATGCCGCTGAGCCGTACGACAGGCAGAGCGATGTATCGGGAATACACAAGCGCGCACAACAGAGAAAAAGTCAGCAGCGCCAGAGCCAGCCAGGGAGCCATCTGTACCAGAGCCCGTACCGCCAGATTTTCCGCCTCCATGCGGGGAGTGACATAGAGCGAATAGAGTCCTGCCTGATCGGTAAAGCGTACGCTTGCAGTGACAGTGGCCTGCTCGGACAGGGTGACGCTCACCGTGTCTTCCGATGCCGCGTTTGCTGTATAGGTGACGGCGGAACTTCCTTCGGAAGCCGCGATCAGCGCCGTGTCATCCCCATATAGGACCTGGACGGCGAGCTGGGAACCAGTCTCGGCGATTTCTCCGTCCGGTCCGATCAGCAAGGCGTTTGCGCCGGAGGAACGGATAAATTCGTCCAGAAGTCCTCCGCATTCATCAAGGGTAGAGCCGGAAAGCTTTTCTACCAGAGCATCCACCTGCCGGGTCAGTTCGTCGCCGACGACGGCGGTATAGGTGCTGGGAGTGGCCCAGGCGATGAGGCCGAAGGTAATCGCCCCGGCGCCCAGCAGAATCAGGACGGTAAGGAGGAAGATGCGGGCTGTCAGGCTTTCAGCAAGTTTCTTTCGCAACACGGTATCCCACTCCTCTCACTGTTTCGATATAATCCCGGCCAAGCTTATGGCGAAGATTTTTAATGTGGCTGTCCACTACGCGCGCATCCCCGTAGAAATCATAGCCCCAGAGCTTGGCTAATAGCATTTCCCTGGTAAATACACGGCCGGGGACGGATAAAAAGGTATACAGAAGTTCAAATTCCCGCGCGGTCAATTCAAGCGGCTGCCCATTCAGGATGACCTCTCTGGTGTCAGGATTCACAGAGAGATCCCGGTAACGCAGGCAGGCTTCTTCTTCCGTCTTGCCGCTCCTGCGGAGGATTACGCGAATCTTTTCCAGCAGGACAGGCATGGAAAAGGGTTTGGTTACATAGTCGTCAATATCGAGGCCAAAGCCGCGAAGCTGCTGCTTCTCTCCATCGAGAGCCGTAAGCATCAGGATAGGAACCTGAGACTGGCGGCGGATCAGCTCGCAGACGCCAAAACCATCGAGTTTGGGAAGCATAACGTCAAGCAGTACCAGGTCAAAAGACTGTGTGTCGAACAGAGAGAGAGCCGTGATTCCATCTCCGGCTACAGCCGTCTCATATCCCGCATCCTGCAGATAGGCGCAGAGAAATTCCTGAATGTCCGGTTCGTCTTCCACGATTAAAATATTTTTCATAAAATCATCACCCTCCGAAAGTATAACACAGGAATATGAATTTATGATGAAGAAGCGGCGCTGCTGAAAAAAGATATGGCTCCGGAAAGGAGAATAAGGAAATTACTGAAAATTCAGACTCTTTTGAGATTGACAGAAATAGCTAAACAAGTTATAATTTCCTTGTTGAAATGATATAGTTATAGGAAAAGTCCATATTGAATCTGTCTGAAGCAACGGCGCTTTGCATTTTGCAGAGCGTTTTTGTTTAAGAAATACTGTTTTCAGGAGGGTAAAAGAATGAATGAAAAGAAAAAAAGCAGTGGAGCCCTTTTAGGCGCGGCGTTTCTGATGGCGACATCTGCAATCGGTCCGGGATTCCTTACTCAGACGGCGAATTTCACCAGTCAGCATCAGGCGAGCTTTGGCTTCGTAATTCTCATTTCCATTATTCTGTCTGCCATCGCTCAGATGAATATCTGGAGAGTGCTTTGTGTGACAGGGCTGCGCGGACAGGACGTGGCGAACAAGATCCTTCCGGGCCTGGGCTATGTGGTAGCCTTTATGGTGGCTCTGGGCGGTCTTATATTCAATATAGGAAACGTGGGAGGCTGCGCCCTTGGGTTTAATACGCTTCTCAATATTCCGACAGAGATCGGGTATGTGCTTTCTGCTATCGCCGCGATTCTGGTGTTCCTTTCCAAAAACGCGGGCGGAGTTATGGACAGACTGACGAAGATCCTCGGCGGAATCATGATTGTCGTCATCTTCGTAATCATCGTGGTGGTGCAGCCGCCTCTTGGCTCTGCTCTGAAAAATACCTTTGTTCCTGAGGCAGAGATGGCAGATCTGGTCCCGGCGATCCTGACGCTGCTTGGCGGTACGGTCGGCGGATACATAACCTTTGCGGGAGCTCATCGTCTGATTGACGCAGGGATTACAGGAAAAGAGAATTTGAAGGAGATCAATAAGAGTTCCGTCATGGGTATCGGCATTGCGGCCATCGTCCGCGTATTCCTGTTCCTGGCCGTTCTCGGCGTTGTGGTAAAAGGCGTGACTTTGGACTCTTCCAATCCGGCTGCGGATGCGTTTCTTCAGGGAGCCGGACAGATTGGATACCGCTTTGCCGGTCTGGTGCTTCTGTGCGCTGCCGTGACGTCGATCGTGGGAGCGGCTTATACTTCCGTCTCTTTTATGAAGACCTTCCATCCGGCGATTGCAAAGAATGAAAACTGGATTATCATCGCCTTTATCGCGGTTTCCGCGCTGATTATGCTGTTTCTTGGAAATCCGGCGACTCTGCTGGTACTGGCGGGCGCCGTAAACGGACTGATTCTTCCGATTTCCTTGGGGATCTGTCTGATCGCGTCCAAGAAGAAATCCATTATGGGGGATGGGTACCATCATCCGACATGGCTCCTCGTTTTGGGAATCGTCGTTGTGCTTGTGTCCGCTTATCTTGGAATTACAACCTTCGTATCCAATCTGGGAAGTCTGCTCTAAGAGGTGATGAAAGCGAAAGGTGCGATCCCGGACGGGTTGCACCTTTCTTTGTTTCATAGGAAAGACCGTGTTACGTTAATGTGTGAAAGCAAAGTAGTCATGAGAATGCTATGGAGGTGACAGAAAGACAATTATGCAGAATATCAGAATTTTGACAGAGGGGGATTCGTCTCTCCTGATTGAATTCGGAAAGGAAATCAGCCCGGACATCAACCGGAAGATCACAGCCACCGTTCAGCTGATGAAAGATCAGAATATCGAGGGCGTGGTGGATGTGATTCCGGCCTTTTGCTCTCTTTTGATCAACTATGATCCGCGGGTGATTAGCTATGATGAAATCCGGGAGCGCATGCTGGCGCTTGTAAAGATGGACGCGAAGGCCGGAGAGCAAAAGAAACGGGTGTTTGAGATTCCTGTATGCTACGGCGGCGAGTACGGACCGGATATTGCGAATATCGCGGAACACGCGGGGCTTTCGGAGGAGGAGGTCATCAAAATTCATTCTTCCAGAGATTATCTGATCTACATGCTAGGCTTTCTGCCCGGATTTACATATCTGGGGGGACTGGACGAGAGACTTCATACGCCCCGTCTCGCCAATCCGAGAATCCGTATCCGCGCAGGCAGCGTGGGAATCGGCGGTTCCCAGACGGGAATCTATCCGCTGGATTCACCGGGCGGTTGGCAGCTTATGGGGATGACTCCCGTAAAGACCTATGATCCGGAGAGGGAGACGCCGATTCTGGTGGAGGCCGGAGACTATATCCGTTTCGTTCCTGTGGATGAGGACGAGTACAACAGGATCAAGGAAGAAGTAGACCGCGGAGAATATCAGTGCGTGGTTCATGAAGGAGAGGTGTAGCATGGGAGTTCGCATACTCAAAGGTGGAATGATGACAACCGTTCAGGATCTGGGACGGACAGGGTACCAGAGCCAGGGATTTTCCGTCGCCGGAGTTATGGACGTGCGCTCCTTTAAGATAGCCAATCTGCTCCTGGACAATCCGGAAAACGAGGCGGTGCTGGAATTTACGCTTATCGGGCCGACGCTGGAATTTACCTCCGCCACCATCGTGGCTATCACAGGGGGAGATTTCCAGCCGACGGTCAACGGTGAGCCGGCTCCGATGTATACGGCCCTTTATATGGATAAAGGTGATATATTGAAATTCAGCAGCGCGAGAACGGGCAGCAGAGGCTATATTGCGTTTTCCAGCTATCTTGACATACCGGTAGTTATGGGAAGCCGCTGTACGAATATGAAAAGCGGGATCGGAGGCTTCAAGGGAAGGAAGCTTCAGGCCGGAGATTATATCGGATTCCGCATCAAAAGACGTTATCTTCCGTTCTTTCTTTCCAGGAAGCTGGAACTGGACGAATTTGAACAGGAGGAAGCCGAGATCCGCGTGGTGATGGGACCGCAGGATGATTTGTTCAGCAGACAGGGCATCGATACATTTCTGAACAGCGAATATACGGTCACAAGCGATTTCGACAGAATGGGCTGCCGTCTGGAAGGCCCCTTCATCGCCACCAAAGGCGGCTCGGACATTATTTCCGACGGCATCGCTTTCGGTTCTGTACAGGTACCGTCCCATGGGAAGCCGATTGTGCTTTTATCTGACAGGCAGACTACAGGCGGATATGCAAAGATCGCGACGGTCGCCTCGGTGGATATTCCCAAGGTGGTGCAGAGAAAGACCGATCACAAAATCCGCTTCCGCGCGATTACGGTCCAGGAGGCCCAGGCCCTTTATCTTAAGGAGATAGAAGAGCTTGATAAAATGCGGGAAGTCATTCATCAGCCATGTAAGGAAGTGCTGGAATGCCGTCTTGTGGCAAAGAGACTGAGAAAGCTGTTTGAAGAATAGGAAGTCTTTCGGCCGCTCTGCCGTGACCGGAAAGCTTCAGATCAGATAGAAAAGGAGATAAAAAATGGATTTGGAAAAGATTGAAGGCCTGGTAAAAATTATTGAGAATTCTTCTCTGACAGAATTCACTCTGAAAGAGGGAGATTTGAAGATCACCATGAGCAAGCTGGATCATCCGCCTATAGTGGCGGCCGGTATGCCGGCGGCGCCATCCCTGGCCGCGGCCCCGGCGGAACCGGCTGCGGCTCAGCCTGCTGAGCCGGAGGAAGAAAAGCTCTTTATCACGTCGCCCATCGTCGGTACCTTTTATTCGGCTCCGGCTCCTGACGCTCCGGCGTTCGTCAAGGTAGGAGATCAGGTGAAGAACGGACAGACCGTGTGCATTCTGGAAGCGATGAAGCTGATGAACGAGATTCAGAGCGAGTTTGACTGTGAGATTGAGGCGGTGCTTGTGAGCAATGAGCAGAAAGTGGAATACGGACAGCCTCTGTTTCGCGTAAGGAAGCTGTAAGAGCCGGAGGGAGGTTGGAAACTGTGTTTAACAAGATATTGATAGCCAACCGGGGAGAAATCGCAGTCCGTATTATCCGTGCGTGCCGCAATATGGGAATCCGCAGCGTAGCCGTATATTCAAAAGAGGACGCCAAAAGCCTCCATGTGCAGCTTGCGGATCAGAGAATCTGCATCGGGGAAGGGCCTTCCAGGAACAGTTACCTGAATATGGACCGTATCATTCAGGCAGCCAGAAATATGGGAGCGGACGCGATCCATCCGGGCTATGGATTTCTGTCGGAAAACAGTGAGTTTGTCCGCAGATGCCAGGAGAACGGGATTACCTTCATCGGTCCTGAGGCGGACGTCATAGACAAGATGGGAAATAAATCCCATGCAAGAAAGACTATGATGGAGGCTGGCGTTCCCGTGGTTCCGGGTACGAAGGATCCGGTCTACGATGCGGAGACAGGCATAAAGCTTGCACGCGAGATCGGGTATCCGGTGATGATTAAGGCCTCCTCCGGAGGAGGAGGCAAGGGAATGCGTGTGGCCGCGTCCGAGGACGAATTTGAATTTCAGTTCAACATGGCCCAGCGGGAGTCTGCCAATGCCTTTGGCGACGATACCATGTATATCGAGCGTTTTGTGGAAAATCCCCGTCATGTGGAGATTCAGATTATGGCGGATAATTTCGGCCATGTGGTTGCTCTGGGCGAGAGAGACTGTTCCGTACAGAGAAACCATCAGAAGCTGATTGAGGAGTCGCCTTCTCCGGCGATCACGGATGAGGTGCGCGAAAAGATGAACGAGTCGGCTGTTCTGGCGGCCAAAACCGTAGGCTATACGAACGCGGGTACCATAGAATATATCGTCAGCCCCACAGGGGAATTCTATTTCATGGAAATGAATACGAGGATTCAGGTGGAGCATGGAGTGACGGAAATGGTGACGGGTACGGATCTGATCGTGGAACAGATCCGTGTGGCTATGGGAGAACCCTTAAGCTTTACCCGCGAGGACGTGAAACCACGGGGACATGCCATCGAATGCCGGATCAACGCGGAGATTCCGGAGAAGAATTTCATGCCAAGCCCTGGCGTCGTACAGCATCTTCACCTTCCGGCCGGGAATGGGGTCCGCGTGGATACGGGACTGTATACAGGCTACCGGATTCCTTCGGAATACGATTCTATGATCGCGAAGGTGATCGTCCATGCTCAGGATCGCGAGGCGGCTCTGCAGAAGATGCGTTCCGCTCTTGATGAAATGCTGATCATGGGCGTGGAGACCAATCTTGATTTTCAGTATCAGATTATGCGTCATCCGGTGTTCTGCGAGGGAAAGGCGGACACGGGCTTTATTGAAAATATTATGAATATGAAAAAATAAAGTAACTGTTCTGTACAGGCCGAATCATTTGCAGATGAGGCTGTAAGAAAGTGACTCAGGAAATAAGCGGAGGAATTTGGATGTATTGTGTAGACTTAAACAGCGATTTGGGTGAAAGCTTCGGCCGTTATACCATTGGCAATGACGATAAAATCATTCCGCTGATTACGTCGGCGAATGTGGCCTGCGGTTATCATGCCTCAGATCCTGTGGTGATGAATGAGACGCTTGCGCAGGCTAAAGCGGCCGGAATCCGCGTGGGAGCTCATCCGGGCTATCCGGATCTCATGGGCTTTGGAAGAAGGAATATGAGCGTGTCGCCTGCGGAAGCGAAGGCATACACTCTGTATCAGCTTGGCGCTCTGGATGCGTTCTGCCGGGCGCATAAAATGAAGATGCAGCATGTAAAGCCCCACGGAGCGCTCTATAATATGGCGGCGAAGGACTATGAGCTGTCCCAGGCGATCTGCGAGGCGGTGAAGGAGTTTGACGACGGGCTGATTATCCTTGCTCTCTCAGGCGGCGAGCTTGCCAGGGCGGCGAAGGATATGGGGCTTCGGACAGCCCTCGAAGTCTTTGCGGACCGGGCTTATGAGGAGGATGGCTCTCTTATGAACCGGAGGAAAGAAGGAGCCATGATAACGGACGAGGAGGAAGCCATTGCCCGCGTGATCCGGATGATTAAGGAGAAAAAGGTGACGGCTGTCACGGGAAAGGATATTCCTATCCAGGCCGATTCCGTATGCGTCCACGGCGACGGGGCGAAGGCTCTGGCTTTCGTAGAGCGAATACGCGGAGCGCTTGCAAGGGAAGGCGTGGAGATACGCCCGCTGGATGAGATTGTGTGACTTGCAGCGGTAAGGATTCCTGTAAAATGGCAGTTACAGAGCTTGCAATCGGAGAGGATCAAGAAGCAACATCTCTCCCCTGCGGACGGAGGTTTACCTCGGTACGCAGGGGAGAGATGTTTCATGTCTGTTCTCTATCAATGAGTTGTCGGCTGGTTTAGAACTGAATCGGGGATGTGAGTCATGACTGAGTTTTCGTTATACAGCGCTTGACCTGTACGAGCAAAAGCAGCAGGCTGACTCCCAGCAGAATATGGCCAATTCCGGCAATACCGGAGATCGCCGCGTTCATCGCGGAAGAAAGCGGGGCTTCTAAAACCTGAAATACGCCCCGTACCACGAGCATCACGGCGGTCAGATTCAGGCCGATATGATAGACAGCCAGTATCCGTCCGGTCTTGACCCCGGTGAAAGAAAAGTTCTTTTCCAACAGCAGCAGCAAAAGAAAAAAGACCATACCCAGCAGGAAATAATGAGTATGTACCACCCCCAGGGCAGTTTTTGCAGTAAAGTGATTAAATTTGGTGAATTCACGATAAAATATACCTCCAGCCATAGCAAGAACGGCGTACAGCAGAGCTGTATTCATATATCGTTTCATGTAGATTCCTCCCTTTCTTGAACACTGTAAGCTGACAAGGATATGCACGCTTACAGCGTCTGATTCCGGTATTTTCTGAAAAACTGACTCATTGGTACGCTTTTTTAGAATCCTACAGAATTCTCACGGGATTAGCATACCATATTTTGGTTTCCGATGGAACGGAAAATAATAATTTTGAAACAAATATTAAATGTGAAACAAACAAAAACTGGCTATTCTGATTTTGCAATAAAAAGAAGGGACATCCGGATAAAGTTTTGCCCAAAGAGTTAATGACGCCCAGAACGCTGATTTACATAAATCCTACAGGCAGAGAGGCAGTTTTGAGAGTGAACTATGGAAAAGAAAAAGAAATTTCTGATTAACATTGCTTACTATGGATTCTTTGCAGGGCTTCTCTATATGGCGCTGCAGTATCTTCTCCCGGCTCTGATGCCTTTTCTGTTGGCGGCCGTTTTTGCTGCTTTGGCTCAGAAGCCCGGAGAAAAGCTTGCTGCCGGAATCGGATGCGGGAAGAAACCTGCGGCAATTCTGCTTCTGGTTTGTTTTTATTTACTTCTGCTTGGCGTTATTATTTTGTGCGGTGGACAGATTATCGCAGCGGTCGGAGATATGAAGCGATATGGATTAAATGTGCTGAAAGTATATTTAAAATCATACAGTCTGCTGTTTCTGATGACATTTGCGGAGCTGACAGTAGGATTTATGATTCTGAAAATTCCTTACGCGGTTGTAGCTGCGCTGGCTATTGCTGTTTTTGATATTCTTCCGGTGCTTGGAACCGGGGGCGTCCTTCTCCCTTGGGCGGTTATCATGCTGGTTCTTGGAGACTATCCGCTGGCGATTGGAATCTTAATTCTTTATATAGTCATTACAATTATAAGAAATATGATAGAGCCGAGGATAGTCGGAAAGCAGATAGGTCTGCATCCCCTTATTACATTGATCGCGATGTTCGTAGGTCTGCAGCTATTTGGACTGGCAGGGATGATTCTGCTCCCGATGACGGCAGTCGTTCTGTCGGGCATGTTAAAGAATGGGGAACGGGTATCCCCTTAATTGACAAGGGTAATGTTTCTGCAGTTATCCAACACATAATCATGAAAATTTTTAACAGCGGGCGTCAGATGATGGCTTTTCAAAGTCGCCATATAAAAATTGCGTTCCCAATAAGGATGGGAAATCTGGATGATCTTTACGTCCATGCGAAGCAGCTCTGTCATATATGGAACGACTGCCACGCCGAATCCTTTAGATACCAGCCCGGCTATTACAATATCTTCTTCCGCCTCGTAGGAGATCTGCGGTTCGATCTCTATTTGTTCAAATAAATGGTCAACGATATTTCTTAATCCTGACGCTTTTGAAAAGTAAATCTGCGGATAAGGAGCCAGCTCTTTAAGATCTATCGCATGCCGAAGGGAGAGGGGATGCTGCTTTGGAACAATGACAACAAGATCCTGTCTGCCGACAGGGACATATTCAATATCTGTTTCACTTTCAAGTTTCGTACAGAATACAATATCATACCGCTCTTGCTTCAGTCCCTCGATCAGAGAATAAGTAATACCTGTGTGAAATTTTAAGTGAATAGATTTTCCGTTCTCTTTTTCTAAAAAATTACGTGCAAGTTCAGGAATAAAGTCAGAACCGAGCGTGCGCAGAAATCCTAATTCTATGACGCCTTCGCCCATTGCGATATGACGCATATTCAAAATTCCTTCATCTAAAATATTCAGCGATTTTTCAACGTATTTTAAAAACTGTGCGCCCTCCGTTGTGAGTATGGAACGACGTCCCTGCTTTTCAAACAGAGCGACGCCCAGTTCCTGCTCCAGAAGGGCGATAGAATGACTGAGGCTGGACTGAGCGATACACAGCTCCTTGGCTGCTTTACGAAAATGACCTGTGTGCGCCAGCAGTGAAAAATATCGAAGCTGATATAAGTTCATATAGGATTTCCTCCTGCAGATGTCCGTGTCAATTATGGATAGATGAATCATGATTTTATATTACCATAATTGATAGAAATAAACTATCATATAATAGAAAATAATGCATTTGATAATATTTTTCCCTGTCTATACAATGGGAAGCAAGGGTGATTTTGTCGTTAGGAGGGACAATAGGATGAAAGAAGAATTGGCGGGAGAGAAAAAGCATATCTTCAGGGGGGAGGCGGCGCTTTTATTTGCCGTACTGATAAACAGTTTCGGAGTCATCCTGATGCTGTATTCCCGGTCGGGGATTTCTGCGATTTCCAGCGTACCGTATGCCTTCTCAGAGGTACTTCCGAGTCTTTCCCTTGGAACCTGGACCTATATTTTCCAGGGCGTGCTTGTTTTGAGTCTGATGATTTTGAGAAAACGGTTTGTACTTTCGTATGTGTTCAGTTTTGCGGTAGGATTTGTGTTCGGAGAGATGCTGGATGTCCATGAACTGTGGATTCATGTGCTGCCGGACGCTGCGCAGTGGCGAATCCTCTACTTTTTAGCAAGCTATTTTTTGATTTGCCTCGGCGTTGCGCTATCCAATCGCTGCGGTCTGCCGATCGTGCCTACAGACCTTTTTCCGCGGGAATTCGCTAAGATTATGAACGTCGGGTATCCTGCGGTCAAAATATCGTTTGACATCCTCTGCCTGACTGTAACTGTAGGAATGACAGGGCTGTTTCTGGGACGTTTGCAGGGAATCGGAATCGGCACGGTTCTGGCGGCGCTCACAATGGGAAAAACGATAGGAGGAATCGGCTCCTGGCTGGATAAACGGATGGAGTTTGTTTCCCTGGCTATGGAGAAAAATCAGAAGTTATATAACTTCTCCTCTGATCGGCAGTAAAAGTAAGGGAAGAGATATGTTCATTTTTCACAGAATACGATATAATAGTTATATCATTCGATCTATTTCAAAGGGAAAGGTTTGTTATGACAGAAAGAGAAAAAATGCTCGCAGGGCAGCTTTATGATTGTGGCGATGAAGAGCTTTTAACACAATGGCATAAGGCAAAAGATTTAGCCAGAGATTATAACCAGACAGATTCCGCCAATGCACAGGAAAAAGAACGTATTCTAAATGAGCTGTTGGGAGGCAAGGGGAAAAACCTTTGGATTACCGCGCCATTCTATGTGGATTACGGTAATAATATTTATTTTGGAAATAATTGCGAGGTGAACATGAATTGTACCTTTTTGGACGACAATATCATCCGAATCGGTGACAACGCTCTAATCGCTCCCAATGTCCAGATTTACACGGCCTTTCATCCGACAAATGCAGCGGACCGTTTTGGAACACCGAAAGAAGACGGCTCTTTTGAATTTTGTAAAACACAAACAGCCCCGGTTGTGATTGGAAACAACGTGTGGATAGGCGGAGGGGCGATTATTATGCCGGGCGTCACCATTGGAGATAATGTGGTAATTGGAGCTGGCAGTATTGTGACAAAAGATATTCCGAGCAATGTGATTGCCTACGGAAATCCATGCCGGGTGATACGGGAAAATCAGTAAGCTGTACGGGAATGTTGTGTTGCATGTATCTTCGGCCCCTGGCCCGATAGAATCATCAGTGCGTCAAAAAAAGGAATAATTCTTTTTTCAGAAAGCAGGCGGCTGTGAATCAGCCGCCCTGCCTGTTCTATGCTCTCGCCATTCCGTCTACGCTCAACACCACGCCGGTTATATAAGAAGCCTCGTCAGAGGCGAGGAACGCAAATGCATTGGCAATATCTTCCGGCTGACCTAACCGTCTCAGAGGAATCTGCCTGATTAAGGGGTCGATCACTTCTTTAGGAACGGCCTTCATCATATCGGTTTCTGTGATGCCGGGGGCCACCGCATTTACCCGTATGCCTTTGGGGGCAAGCTCGCGCGCCAGGGATATGGTCATGCCGTTAACGGCGAACTTAGATGTGGGATAAGCAAAACCGCTGGCTTGTCCGGAAATACTGACCATAGAGGAAGTAGAGAGAATCACTCCCTTTCCCTGGGAGATCATGTATTCGCTGGCTGCCTTTGTGGCGTTGAAAATGCCTTTCACGTTCAAATCCATAACCTTGTCGAAGAGTTCTTCCGTATATTCAGTGAAAGGCGTACTCTCAGACATACCAGCATTGTTTACCAGAATATCTATATGTCCATATTCTTCAAAAACTTCCCGGAACGCAGCACGAACGGAATCCAAACTGGACAGCAGAGGGCTTTTTCCTGCTACTGCTGCTTCGGGATATTTTGCTTTCAATTTTGCCGCTGCTTTATCAGCATTTGGCTGAGAGCTTGCTGTCAGGATGACGCTGGCGCCTTCCTTTATAAATTTTTCTGCGGCGGCAAAGCCAATGCCACGGCTCCCTCCGGTAATAATGGCAACTTTATCTTTCAGTCTCATACGGTTTCCTCCTTACTTCAATTATTTTGACTATAGTATAACAGGACCTGTATGTTTTTCTGTGACATTATCACGATGTTGATTAGCGCTCAGGAGTTTCTGAATTTTTCAAAAGCGAAAAATTTTAGTGATAATATCACAGAATTCTATGGAAAGATGATATATGATAGGGACAGAAAACAGAGAAATCTATTTTAAGGAGGAATATCATATGTCTGCTATGCGTATAACAAATGCTAATTTTGAAAAGGAAATACTTCATTCCGATAAAACTGTTCTGCTGGACTTCTGGGCTCCATGGTGCGGCCCCTGCCGTATGGTAGGTCCCGTCCTTGAGGAGATAGCCTCCTCTCAAACCGACATTAAAGTTGGCAAGATTAATGTGGATGAGGAACCGGACCTGGCTGCCCGTTTCCAAATCATGAGTATTCCCACTCTGATGGTATTCAAAGATGGTAAAATCACGAATCGCGCACTGGGAGCTATGCCGAAGGAACAGATTCTTTCATTATTATAACTGAACGGGTCGTTATCCCCTTTTTTGTTTTCTATCTGCGGAATAAGACACTCTGTGTGAGTGTCTTATTCCTGTTTCTTTAGCTATTCTTTTAAGGGGTTTCATTTCAGCAGATTTGCCATTTCACTCATATAGAAAGGAATATCCAATGCCTGCGGACAGTGTGCCGTACAGTTTCCGCAGCCAATACAAGCCGCAGGCATTTTTTCTTCCGGCAATGCTTTCAAACGGAACAGCCGCCATGCTGCCATAGAGCTGTTTCCTAATGCGGCCGCTTCGTCACGATAGTCGTTATAAGCTGACAGGAGCGAAGGTATATCCAATCCTTGCGGACAATTATCGCAGCAATATCGGCAGCCGGTACAGGAAACCGCTATCTTTTTGCGGAGTACATTGCTGATTTTTTCTAACTTCGACAATTCTTCGCCGTTTAACGGATATTCTATAGCGGCAGTATTTACGTTTTCTTCTGTCTGCAGCATATCGGACATACCACTTAAAACTACTGCTACACCCGGCAGATGCCATTCACACTTACGCGGGAATACAGCTCCGACTTGAATGTGCAAAGCTCATGGCGGCTCAGGGGAAAGAAGACCCCACAGGTGAGGCAAAAATCACGAAAGCATACAATCTGCCCTGCCGTTATGTGCTGCACACCGTCGGCCCCATCATTTATGGAAGAGTTACAAAGCAAGCCCGTGAGCTGCTGGCAAGTTGTTATCGCTCTTGTTTAGAACTGGCGGCAGCCTATGGTTTGCAAAGTGTTGCTTTTTGTTGTATATCCACCGGCGAATTCCATTTTCCAGGTGAGCTGGCAGCGAAGATTGCTATCCAAACAGTCAAGACCTGGCAACAACAGAATCCCAATCAAATCAAGGTGATATTCAATGTTTTTAAAGAAATCGACTATGAAATCTACAAACGCCTGTTATGATAAAATATCCCGTCTGAAATCTGAACTTGATACAGCGGACGCGGTTATTATCGGCGCAGGAGCAGGACTTTCTGCCTCTGCCGGATTTACTTATACCGGGGAACGCTTTGAGAAATATTTTGGAGACTTCATTCAAAAGTATGGTTTCCGCGATATGTATTCCGGTGGTTTTTATCCGTTTGAATCCTTTGAAGAACACTGGGCGTACTGGAGCCGGTATATCTACATCAACCGCTATCAGGACGCGCCCAGGCCTGTATACGATGATCTCCTGAGTTTGGTGCAGGGTAAGGACTACTTTGTGCTGACTACCAATGTGGATCACCAATTTCAAAAGGCTGGATTTGATAAAAAACGAATTTTCTATACGCAAGGCGATTATGGCCTGTGGCAGTGTTCCAAGCCCTGCCATCAGGAAACATACGACAATGAAGCCGCTGTCTGTCAGATGGTAGAGAGCCAGGGTTTTAGTGTAACCGGGAACGGTATAGAGCTGCCGGAAGGGACGGACCTCAAAATGTGCGTTTCCACCGAGCTGGTACCCCGCTGTCCCAGGTGCGGCCGACCTATGACTATGAATCTCCGGTGCGATGATACCTTTGTTCAAGACGATGGCTGGTATGGCGCAGCCAATCGGTACGAGGACTTTCTTTGCCGACACAAGGGAACAAAAATTCTGTTCCTGGAGTTAGGCGTGGGCGGCAACACCCCCGGTATTATAAAATATCCCTTCTGGCAGATGACGTACCAGAATCCGGAGGCAACGTATGCGTGTATCAATTACGGAGACGCGGCTGCGCCGAGGGAGATTGCGGAGCAATCAATCTGCATTGACGGGGATATTGGGGAAGCATTAAAAAAATTAAAATGAAAACCAGCAGATTCATTGGAAATTTGTTACCGAGGTATATTTTGAATTAGACGCGATACTTATACTGCCCTTTATTGTATCAATTGTGTCATTATCGTATCATAATTTACTTGATAAATTTGACACGATTGAAACGATTTGCTATAATAGAACCATCAATGACAATGAAAGGGATGGCGGCATGCTTTTTCGGGAAAGTGAGACCATAGAACTGAAAGAAGTTGTTGTGGACGAAATCAAAAAGGAAATTATTGCTTTTGCTAACTGTGACGGTGGAAAACTGTATATCGGCGTTCAGGATGACGGTACGGTAATCGGAGTGGACAATCCGGACGGTGTATCTTTGCAAATCAGCAATATGGTGCGGGATGCAATCAAGCCCGATGTAACGATGTTTCTGCACTATAAAACCATTGAAGAAAGCGGAAAAGAAATCGTTGTTGTGGATATTCAGCGAGGGACAGACCGCCCTTATTATCTTGCAAAAAAAGGAATGCGTCCGGAGGGCGTATATGTCAGGCAGGGTTATTCTTCGGTTCCGGCTACTGACACGGCGATTCGCCGTATGATTAAGGAAACGGATGGGGACCGTTTTGAAGCGATGCGCTCTCTGAATCAGGAACTTACATTTGAAGCAGCAAAAAAGGAATTTGAGCTTCGGAACATAGAATTTGGCCCGCAGCAAATGCGTACTTTGAAGTTGGTCGATCAGGATAACCTTTACAGCAATTTGGGACTGCTTTTGTCCGATCAATGTATCCATACGATTAAGGCTGCTGTTTTTCAGGGAAAAGATCAGACAGTTTTTAAGGATCGTCGGGAATTCACCGGGTCACTGCTGCAGCAGATGAACGAAGTATATGATTTTATTGATTTTCGTAATCAGACCCATGCAACTATAAAAAAATTATTGAGAATTGATGTCAGGGATTATCCTGAAATGGCTGTCAGGGAAGCATTGTTGAATTTACTGGTTCATCGAGATTATTCTTTTAGTGCCAGTGCGCTTATCAGTATTTATGCTGACCGGCTTGAATTTGTGTCCATTGGCGGGTTAATGCCGGGAATTGACCTGGAAGACATTATGGTTGGTATTTCCGTATGTCGAAATCAGGATCTTGCGGATGTATTCTACCGATTGCATTTAATTGAGGCTTATGGTACTGGAATGGGAAAAATTATGAAGGCATATGAGGGCATGGAGGAAAAACCTGTGATTGAAACTACGAAAAATGCCTTCAAGATCATACTGCCGAATGTTAATGCAAAAGATGAAAAGGACAGTAATCCAGCACTTTCTTCAGAACTGTTGACAAACGCTTCTGACGGTGTACCAATCAGTGCCAGAGAAGAAAAAGTATTGGAATACGTTCGGATACATGGAGCTGTTACAAGAAATGATGTAGTCGGATTGCTGGGAGTGAGCTCATCTACTGCTGTAAGAATCCTGAAAAATCTGGTAAAAAACAACCTGTTAAAGCGGAATGGAAAAGCAAGAAGTACCAGTTATACTATTGTAAAATAATGAAACTACCTGTCATACAGCCGATTGCCCAATCCAATCGGCTGGTTGTAGTTATGAGGAATGCCGCATTATACAAACTTTTTGGCGCGCAATAAACATAACACCCCGGTCATTATCAAATACTCGTTTTGGAGAATGACAGCGGAGAATCCCAAGGCGGTTTATGCCTGCGTCAACCTGGGGAAAGAGCATGTGGACGAAAGAACCATACGGGTGCTTTCCCGCAGGCTGAATGAAGATGAAAAGGCGGCGCTCCTTGCAGAAGGGGCCGAAGCGACGGATTGGATTTACACTGTGATTAAAGAAATCTGCAAAGGAGAAAAATGCCAAAAGTTGCAAAAATCTTTTTTGTGAGCTGCGCTGACATATTGAGTTGGCATTTGTTTCATGATAAAATAGAACGGAAAAGTGTATTAGGTTGCAAAAATCTTTTGCAAGGAGGTTGCTGAATGGAGGTTCGCAGAGATTTCTATTTAGACAAATTGATAAAAAGAAAGAATAACAGACTCATTAAGATTATCACTGGCATTCGCAGGTGCGGTAAGTCTTATCTGCTCAATAACCTTTTTTATCATCATTTACTGGAGAGCGGTGTGGATGCCAGCCATATCCTGCGTTTTGCCTTTGATTCAGCGGACGATCTGTACCTGATCGGCGAAAGTCTTATTGGGATTGAAAAAGAAAAGCGTGGGGTAGACCCGGAAAAATTCATGGCTTATGTCCGAACCAAAGTCGTTGACGATGGAATGTATTATTTGCTGCTTGATGAGATCCAGATGTTGGACTGTTTTGAAGCTGTACTGAACAGTTATCTGCGCAAGGATAACATGGATGTATTTGTGACAGGAAGTAATGCAAAGCTCCTGTCCAAAGATATCGCTACTGAGTTTGCCGGCCGTGGTGATGAAGTTCATATGTACCCTTTGAGCTTTGCAGAGTTTATGTCTGTATATGAAGGGGATAAGTATATGGGACTGTCCGAATATATGCTCTATGGCGGTATTCCCTTAGTCGTTCTGCGTGCTGGGGCAAATGATAAAGCTGCGGCATTACAGAGTCTGTTCAGTGAAATATATATCCAGGATATAGTTAGGCGGAACCGTGTTAAAAACATCGGCGAATTGGAAGATCTTCTGAACATTCTTTCTTCTGCAATCGGCTCTCTGACCAATCCGGAGAAGCTTAAAAACACTTTTAGGACGGCGAAGAAATCTAAAATAACTGCCAATACCATTAAAAAGTATCTGGATTATTTTGAAGATTCATTCCTGATCGAGTCTGCTCAGCGCTATGACATCAAGGGAAAGGCATATATTGAAACCCCAAAAAAATATTACTTTTCTGACCTTGGACTTCGGAATGCAAGAATTAACTTTCGCCAGTTTGAACAGACCCATTCCATGGAAAATGTGATTTATAATGAGCTTCGTATGCGTGGTTACAGTGTGGACGTAGGAGTTGTACCTGTCGCTGAAAAAGATCGGAACGGGAAAGTAACGCGTAAGCAGTTGGAAGTTGATTTTGTGTGTAATCTAGGTTCTTCCAGATACTATATTCAATCCGCCTACACTCTGCCTGATGAAGCAAAGCGCACGCAGGAGGTCAGACCATTCAGAAAGATTGATGATTCTTTCAAGAAAATCATCATTACCAGGGACATGGTGCCAACGCAGTATGATGAATATGGTATCCTGACCATAAACATCTATGATTTTCTGCTTGACCCGAAATGCCTTGAATATACTATTTTATGATAGTATAATAGATTGCAAGAATGGTTTCAAAAAAATAAAAATATTTATTTTTTGAAAGCGAGGGCGCATGTGAAAATAATAACGAGAACAGAGTATCTAAATAGAATCATCGAGTTAAATCAAACTCCGGACATTAAAATTATTACTGGTATTCGCCGGTCGGGAAAGTCAGAATTGATGAGGGCATACATTGAGTATCTGAAAGGTCATTTTGAAAACATCAATATCATTTTTATTGACTTTATGGATATGACCTATGAAAAACTCAAAGAATATCATTCGTTTCATGCGTATGTAGAAGAACATTATCAAGCGGGAAAAACAAACTATCTTTTTGTGGATGAAGTTCAAATGTGTCCGAGTTTCGAGCTGGCGGTCAACAGTCTTTATTCGAAGAGGAAATATGATATTTATATTACAGGTTCCAATGCATTTTTGCTGAGTGCGGATCTGGCAACTCTATTTACCGGACGTTATATCGGGATTCATGTGTTCCCCTTCAGTTTTCGGGAATACTGCCGGTATTATGATGAAACAGATGATAAAGAGAAGTTGTTTGAGGCTTATTCCATAAGGGGGGGATTGGCAGGTTCTTACGTTTATAAAACAGAAGCAGACAGAATCCGCTATATCAAGGAGGTTTATGAAACAATCGTTACAAGAGATCTTGTGCAGAAGTATTCGCTGCCGGACACATTGGTTTTACAGCGGCTAAGCGAGTTTCTTATGGACAATATCAGCAATCTGACTTCTCCGAATAAGGTCAGTCAGCTCCTTACAGCGAATAAGACAATAACCAATCACGTAACTGTTGGCAAATATATCAAGTATTTGTGCAACGCTTTTGTCTTTTACGATATCAAACGATATAGTCCCGTCTTTGATAGTTAAAAAGAAAGAAACACCGCTGTAACGCCCATTCTATGCGGGTATTACAGCGGTTTCTTTTCGTTTTGAAATATAGGCTTTTTATTTTCCTTTGCTCTTTTTTGTATTTCCCTCATTTTGCTCTTGGTGAGGAACTCGTAGTCCGTACTAAATCCACATGCCTCATGCAGTCTATGTATAAGTTTTGACATTGTATAGATAGGCATGAAACCTTGACCCAGTACATCCGCAAACTGATAGTCCTTTAGTTCCCTGAGTATCTGCTCACAGGTAAACTCCTTGTTGAGTTTCTTTTCCAGTATCCTGTATATCAGAAGCGCCAGAAAACAGATAAGGAAATGAGCCTTTATCCTGTCTTCACGATGAAGGTATACAGGGCGGGCAGTAAAATCAGTCTTCATGATCCTAAAGCAGGCTTCTATCTGCCACCGGCCTTCACTTACGTTAAGTATATCTGCAACGTCATCGTCGAAAAGGTCTGTGCATACGGCATATAGGCCGTCATACATAGCCTCTTCAGCTATCTTGGATTCATTAAGATAGTATAAGATGTCAGCTATCTCTCCGTCCTTTGTTACAGCATCCTTGGAAATGAATCTTGCTGGATCATTGGGGTTCTTTTTCTGTCTCTTATGGTTCCCGTCTTTCAGCATGGCTATGGCTCTTTCCACCTGTCTTTGCCTGATCTCCTTCTGGTACGCAGCATACTTGGGAGAGTAGGTTATGATGAGACGCTGTTCCAGCTTTTTGGAACTATAAGGTTCCTCTTTGTAAAAGAGCTGATCATAGTCATCCGAAGTAATATCATCAAGATCAACGAGCTTATTATCAGAGAGCCTGCGGAACCTCTGACGATTAAGAGCAAGCTCCTTATATTCGGCACTCAGCTTTTTTATAGACTGCGTGACTATAAAGGCTCTGTCCTTTGCATCATTAAGGATACGGTTATTCTCTGACGCAAGACCTGCATCAGAGCAGAAGATAAAGCGCTTGCATCCGAAATCATTTATCACTTTCTGTTCCAGAGGCTTCAAAGACTTCTGTTCATTCTGATTTCCTGGGAATAAAGAGAAAGCAAGAGGTATACCGTCTCCATCGGTAAACAATCCCATCTGTATGATGGGGTTAGGCCTGTGTTCCTTACTTTTACCGTATTTTTTATCCCCGTCTTCCTGTTCGATCTCAAAGTAATAATTGGTACAGTCATAGTAAAGGATATGGTCGTTACGTTTTATAACCTGGAGGCTGTTTTTATATACCTCAGACTGTATCAGGTCGCTCTCTTCAGCAAGTACACTTAATGCCCTGTATACATCATGAAGCTGATACTTTGGAGGCTCAAGGAAAGCCTGGGCAGCCTTATAGGATGAACATTTGCTTCCGGGATCCAGTACCCTTGTATATATAAGATCAGATAGTATGGCATTAAGGTCGTACTCATAGTGTCGCTTATCACGGATCTTTCTGCATACGGAAGGAAGCCTTAGCTCATGATAAATAGACTGCAGAAACAGATACCCTCCATCAAACTTTCGCCTCTCTCCATAGGGGATCCTTCTGTTAGGGTGAAACACGACCGGAAAGCAGTGATTCTCTTTTTCCAGCTCATACTTTTCAGTTTCTATCCTGGCCTGTTCCCTGGCCCAGGCCATAACGTCATCCCTTGTGGGACCATGCTCTTTTAAAAGTTCCTCCAGTGTTCCGAGTTTACGTATGGTCCTGGAAGTAGACTTTCCGTTAGCATCTATATAGGACTGCTTGATATAGAATGATTCCGCGTTCTTTGACTTTGAAGTATTGACTTTCATGGCATTCTTCCCCGCTACCTCTATTATAACATAAAAAGCCCAAAAAGCCTATATATAAAAACAAGAAATTTGACAAAAATAATAAGCCCACGAGGGCTTAAACTAAGGATTTCTAAGTTATCATTTCATTAGAGGGGTGTCAAACTCCCGTGAACGGATACAAGTTCTCTTTGACATGTGTCCCTGTCCTGTGCTATAGTAAAAACACCAATCGTATCTGTAAAGTCTGTATTCAAATGGGTGTTTTTACGCCTGTCAGATGGCTGTCTCGGCCGGATATT
>DVLE01000038.1 GCA_018715645.1 Candidatus Merdisoma merdipullorum | reverse complement strand
AGCACCGGCGCTGCAAAGGCAATTGGCCTGGTTATCCCTGAGCTGAACGGCAAGCTGATCGGTTCTGCTCAGCGTGTTCCTACCCCTACCGGATCCACCACGATCCTTACCGCTGTTGTTAAGGGACAGCCTACCAAGGAAGCTATCAACGCTGCCATGAAGGCTGCTGCTAACGAGTCCTTCGGATACAACGAGGATGAGATCGTATCCAGCGATATCGTTGGTATGAGATATGGTTCCCTGTTCGATGCTACCCAGACCATGGTTCTGCCCATCGACGAGAACACCGCTGAAGTACAGGTTGTTTCCTGGTACGACAACGAGAATTCCTATACCAGCCAGATGGTTCGCACCATCAAGCACTTCGGCAAGCTGCTGAACGCTTAATCAGTTCGTTTGTGAGAGGCATAGGCTCATTGAGGGTCCGGTCTGAAAAGGACCGGACCCTTTTTTAACGGATTGTTTTCCATATGGACCTTCCGTTATTCTATCAGACGGGGCAGACCCCGGATCAAGGAGGATATTCACCATGTCATTAAATAAGAAATCCATTGATGATATCAATGTAAAGGGAAAAAGAGTTCTCTGCAGATGTGATTTCAACGTTCCGCTGAAGGATGGAAAGATCACCGACGAGAACCGTCTGGTTGCAGCGCTTCCCACCATTAAGAAGCTGATCGCTGACGGCGGAAAGGTAATTCTGTGCTCCCATCTTGGAAAACCCAAGGGAGAGCCGAAGCCTGAGTTGTCCCTGGCTCCCGTTGCTGTCCGTCTTTCCGAACTGCTTGGCCAGGAAGTGAAGTTCGCTGCGGATCCTGAAGTGGTAGGCCCCAATGCAAAAGCTGCGGTTGAGGCCATGAAGGACGGCGATGTGATCCTGCTGGAGAACACCCGTTACAGAGCGGAAGAGACCAAGAACGGAGAGGCTTTCTCCAAAGATCTGGCTTCCCTCTGCGACGTATTTGTAAACGACGCTTTCGGAACCGCCCATAGAGCGCACTGCTCCAACGTTGGCGTGGCTCAGCTGGTTGATACCGCTGTTGTCGGCTATCTGATGGAGAAGGAAATCAACTTCCTGGGCAATGCGGTTGAGAATCCGGTAAGACCCTTTGTTGCCATCCTGGGCGGCGCAAAGGTTGCGGACAAGCTGAACGTAATCTCCAACCTGCTTGAGAAGTGCGATACCCTGATCATCGGCGGCGGCATGGCTTTCACCTTCCTGAAAGCTAAGGGCTACGAGATCGGCGCTTCTCTGGTTGACGATGAGAAGATCGACTATTGTAAGGAAATGATGGAGAAGGCGGAGAAGCTGGGCAAGAAGCTGCTGCTTCCTGTTGACGCCGTATGTGCCAAGTCCTTCCCGAACCCGATCGACGCTGACATCGATGTGACCGTATGTGCGGCAGATGCGATCCCGGCAGATATGCTTGGACTGGACATCGGACCCAAGTCTGCAGAAGAGTTTGCAGAGGCTGTAAAGACCGCCAAGACTGTTGTTTGGAACGGACCGATGGGCGTATTCGAGAACCCGGTTCTGGCAAAGGGAACCATCGCTGTTGCGAAGGCTCTTGCTGAGACGGATGCTACCACCATCATTGGCGGCGGCGATTCCGCAGCTGCTGTTAACCAGCTCGGCTTCGGCGATAAGATGACCCATATCTCCACCGGCGGCGGCGCTTCTCTGGAATTCCTTGAGGGCAAGGAGCTTCCCGGCGTAGCTGCGGCAAATGACAAATAAAGAAAACTGAAGGAGGCCATTATCATGGCAAGAAGAAAAATTATCGCAGGCAACTGGAAGATGAACATGACTCCCAGCCAGGCTGTTGAACTGATCAATACCTTAAAGCCCCTCGTTGTTACGGATGAGGCTGACGTGGTATTCTGCGTACCCGCCATCGACATCATCCCTGCTGTAGAGGCTGCAAAGGGAAGCAACATCGAGATCGGCGCTGAAAACATGTATTTCGAGGAGAAGGGCGCTTATACCGGCGAGATCGCTCCCGACATGCTGACGGATGCAGGCGTGAAGTATGTGATCATCGGACATTCCGAGAGAAGAGAATACTTCGCTGAGACCGATGAAACCGTGAACAGGAAGGTCCTGAAGGCTTTCGAACACGGTCTTACTCCCATCATCTGCTGCGGCGAGTCCCTCACTCAGAGAGAGCAGGGAATCACCATCGACTGGATCCGTCAGCAGATCAAGATCGCTTTCCTGAACGTAACGGCTGATCAGGCGAAGACCGCTGTCATCGCTTACGAGCCCATCTGGGCAATCGGTACCGGCAAGACCGCTACCACAGAGCAGGCGCAGGAAGTATGTGCGGCAATCCGTGCATGCATCGGCGAGATCTACGATGAAGCGACTGCAGAAGCCATCCGCATTCAGTACGGCGGATCCGTGAACGCGGCTACGGCTCCCGAGCTTTTCGCTCAGCCCGACATCGACGGCGGCCTGGTAGGCGGCGCGTCCCTGAAGCCTGACTTCGGAAAGATCGTAAACTACAAATAATACAGCAATATAAACAAATGTAACATCATAAAACAGGGCAAAACATGATTCGATTTGTAAAGTTTTTACTAAGGAATTGCGCTTTGTCCTGTTTTTGTCATTTTTCAAATATCACTCTACTCACATTTGTTGGAGCAGTAGAGCCGCCTTGTGCCCTCGTCAAAACGAAAACAGAAATGATACGATACATCGCCATCGGTCTCGGTATACTCGATCATAGACCATTCCGGAGGGGTGTCGGAATCAATCGAATAATTTCCACCGACTGACCACAAATAAACAGAATTCTCAGCGTCGAGTTCACGGATCGCTCCCATATAATTTGAGAAATAATCCAGTACGGAATACCTCATAAAATCAGTAACCGTCATATTTTCTTCATCAACGGTAAGACGAATGACAGAAGATGTATCCGCTTCTCCTGCCCAGTTTGCAGTATCGGCATTATCAAACAGCATATACCCGCCGTCTTCGGTCAAAATGATGGAATGCTGATAGGAGAAAAGCTGATCGTCGGTCAGGCCGAAATCATCATAGTCACCGCCGAGCTGCCAGATAAGGCTGCCGTCTTCTGTACTGATTTTGAGAATCGCATCCAAATGCCGACAGGAAACAAGAATATTTCCGTCCGTGTCATAATTCATTGAATTAAAATGTACATAATCATAACATTTATCCATGGATTCATCCCAGGTTACAGAGTTGGACTCATAAAGGAACTGCTCGTAATCCGCACTACAGAACTCCCAGAGAACTTCTCCGTCTTTGACTTCTTCAATATACAGTACCGCCAGATCAGCAAGATTATTGTCCGCGCCAATCTCCTCGGGAACTTCAACTGTCTCCTGCTTATAGGCAGCTACAATATAGTGATCGTCGTCAATCCATATAAAGCCATGCGGGTCTATCAGTATTTCATCACCGTTTTCATCAAGGTAATAAATTTCGTCTATCACCTCATAGTTTTCGTCCATAACAACAACACAACCGGGATTGATTCCGGAACAGTCCCCGTCGGCAAAGGACTCTTTAAGATATGGCATATAGGTATACCGAACCTCACCGTCAGAGTTATACTGCTTACGGAAGTCCAGACCATTGGTGTTCACTTCATTTCCGTCTTCATCCGTTTTGGTGATCTCTTTGTAAAAGATCAGTTCACCCTGATTGTTAAGCTTGAAGATATAGTTGGTTGATAAATCATAGGTCGACAGGTAAAAGTCGCCGTCTGTCGCCGACTCGCCTTCCGTCGTATAATCCGGGAACGTAGAGGGCATGAGATTAATCTCATAAGATGTGTTTTCTCCGTCCTTTTCAATTTCAAGACTTATAACATCCTCGCGCGTAATGGATGAAATATCCATATCTACATAGCCGCTGGCTTCCTCTCCGTTTACATAGACCGTTTCATCTTCAGCTGCCACTACCTGCACGGTGATCCCGTTTTCAACGCTTAAAACGGGAAGATCTACGCTGCCGCTTTCGGTCAGTTCTATGGCTTTACCGTTGATATATACGCCTTCCTCCAAAGCCTGTTCGATTTTTGCCGTATTTGCGGTTTCCTGCGTACATCCCGTAAGGCACATGAAACACAGAACAAAAAAAGGCAATATATAGTTTACTTTCGTGTGTTTTTCCAACTCATCAGTCTCCTTTTCCAAAATAAAATGTAAGATAGCATAAACAAAATGGCTGTGCCGTCAAAAAAATCACCTTATCACTCTCGCTGCCTTATCACCCATCCTTTCTTTCGCTTTTGTACTTTATCATATCAAAAAATATTGAAAAAAGAGTGAACAAATTAAAAAAGGAGTCAGCTGGTTGCAAATCCGTTGCCATCTATATGTTAAGCCTGACGCTTCCATAGCTCACGCAATGGGCTTTCCAATGGCAGAAATCAAATGCCGGGATGAAAACGGTTGAAGCGGATTTTCTGTTCAGGGAGGAGATTCACGGTTGAAATAGTTGAGGAAAATGGGTATTATGGTAAAAAAGGCTGAAGAAAAGGGGCAAACGGATGAGAAAAGCAATCAGACTGATCGTTCTGGCAGCGGCGGCTGTCGTTTTTATTGTTTCCTGTGTAAACCTGTTTCAGATTTTTTCCGAATATCGCAAAGGAGAGATGGAGTACACGGAGATCCAGGAATATGCTGTCCTTCCTGAAACGGAAGAAGAGACGGCGGATGAGGATGTTTTTCCGATGCCGGACATTGACTTTGAAGCATTAAAAGAGATAAACGGTGATTTCTGCGCCTGGCTTTATATCCCGGCGCTGGATCTGAACTATCCGGTGGTCTGGAATGGAGATAACGAAACTTATCTGACGCGGACCTTCGAAGGAGAAAGCAACAGTGCAGGCTGCCTTTTTGTGGACGCGGCGAATCAGCCGGATTTTTCAGACCGTAATACTCTGATCTATGGCCATAATATGAAAAACGGAACCATGTTCGGCTCGCTGAGCGATTTTCAGAAGGATGAAAATCTGGCGGAACAGTCCCCTTATTTTTACATTTATACGGAAGATACTGCGATGCGTTATCAGATTATCGCTTATTATACGACGACCGGAGACAGCAATACCTACAGCCTTGTGCATACGGATGAGGAATATGACGCCTGGCTGCAGTGGATTTTCAGAAACAATCAGTTTGCAGGCTATGAAGAAGAGATGACTGCGGAACGTCCCGGGATCGTGACACTGTCCACCTGCTACGGCAGAGCGGGCGGAACAGAACGGTTTGTGGTGCATGGCGTTTTGTCAGCGGAAAAAGAGATGGAACAAATCGGGAAATAATATAAATAACGGAAATGTGTGATATAACGTTGCAAATTACCAATGATAGGTGGTATAATTATCGGAAGGTGATTTAAACTGGTTGCACGACTAATCTGTAGAATGACTCCTTGGGATATGGAATGAGATTTCCATGATGCCGGTTTTAATTTACCCAGAAATGTCAAAAGGGGGGTCAGGTTATGAGACAACCAGTGAAAAGAAAAAGAAGAAAAAGGGCGAGATTCCTGAGCGCGCTGATGGCGGTGGTTCTGCTGGCAACAACGGTTCCTTCCTCCACGTTTGCCCAGCAGACGGAGGAGAGCAGCACAGAGGAAACGAGTACGGAAAGCAGTACGACAGGATCAACGTCTGGTGATATTCCAAATGGATCCAATGAGCAGAATCAGTCAACCTCATCTTCCGACGAAAACAGTGGGGGAAATACCTCCGGATCTTCATCGGATGGAGGTGAGGAAAATATCTCTGATTCTTCGTCAGGAGGAGATGAGAATATTCCCGGTTCTTCGTCAGAAGGAGACGAGAATATTCCCGGTTCTTCGTCAGGAGGAGACGAGAATATTCCCAGTCCTTCGGCAGGAGAAGATGAGGAAAATATTCCCGGTTCTTCTTCCGATGGAAGCAGTTCCGTAGGACCCTCTGTGCCTTCTTCAGAAAGCAGTGTGGAAGGGACGTCTGTGGAGAGTTCTTCCGTACCAGAAGGCGGTACCTCTCTTCCGGGCGATCCGGAGAATGGTCAGAACGGACAGGATAACGAAGGACTTATTCTGAAGGTTGAAGCATATGAAGGAACGGCTGAAACTGTCATCTACTGGGTGACAGAGGATGGGGACGCCGCAGAGCGTCCGGCAGCAGGCAGTTATACGCAGTTTAAGCTTTATTTTTCCATAGATGGCGGAGACGATACGGAACTGACCAATTCTACCAAGGGGGAAGTGGGCCTGATCGATCTTCCCTCCGTTTCGACCACAGATAACGGAGATGGCTGCGGCTACAGACTGCATGTGGAAGGCCTTCCTTCCAAGTTGCAGTATGTGAGCCCGGAAACGGAAGCAATGGAGGGTGTGGATCAGCGTGAGGACGGCGAACCCCTGTCGGTGAGCTGGAAAATTGTTCCACAGGACGACCTGGCAGAGTATACGCTTCATGAGGTCAGCGACCCGGCAGAGGTCATCTATGCGTCAAAGGGAGCCGGCTGGTATTATGTGAAAGAAGCGGAGCAGCCCTCCGCACCGGCAGAGGAAACAGAAGATGAAATTACGGTGACGGGCTGGCGTGACAGCTATAGCAAAACCGTTTTCTGGGCGGACAACCAGAATGAGGGTGAAGTGCGCCCTTCTGTGGGAAACTATCCGCTTCCGAAACTCTATTTCACCTATACGGTGACGGAGACAGAGGATAGTGCAGATATGGATTCGGGAGAAAATACGTCAGAGGACAATGAAAATGCCGGTGATGAGAAGACCGCAGGAGAAACGGATGGCTCCGACAGTGTCGAAGGCTCCCTGACAGAAACGGTATCTGGAATCGAACTGACGGAAGAATCCATGAAGCAGGTCGGTCTGACTGTCATGCCTGAAATCAGGATAACGGATAACGGGGACAGCTACACGCTGACCATCGGTGAGAATATCCTTCCCGCGTCCTTTGAGCGAACGAGGGACGGCGTAAAGGGAACCGGCAGCGTGGAGTGGGAAATCGTTCTGCAGGAAGTGACCGGATATGATCTCGTGGAGGTGACGGAGGAGGATCTGAACGAGCGCCCGGATGAATTTTTCTATGCGGAAGCGACCGGCACCTATTACGTGATAGAGGGACTGGAAGCGGAAAAAGAGGAAGAGACGCTGGAAATCACGGGCTGGGCGGAGGAGAGCCGCAGCACGGTCTACTGGATGGATTATAACAACGGATACGGGACCCGGCCTGATCAGGTAACGCCGGAGCTGTATTTCACCATGTCCAGAAAAGACGGACAGGAAGAAGAAGGATGCGGGAAACGGCTGCAGCTGACGGAAGAAAATCTGTCGAAGCTGGGCCTTGAAAGCATGCCTGAATTCCGGATGGAAAGCAAAGGTACCGCACAGAAGGACGGAGAGGAACTTCAGCTGGTGATCAAAGGCGCCGGCGGGGATCCTGTGCCCTTCACCGTGGATGTGTACGAAGTGATTCTTGACGGGGAAAGTCTGCCCATCGCTCTGACCCGCACCGTTGGAGAAGAGAAGACGGAATATATTGTGGAGTGGGAGATCCTTCCGGCTGAGGTTGAGCACTATACGCGTATGGAGGTGACGGAGGATAACCTGGCTCAGAAGCAGGAGGAGTATCCGTATGTGACCGGCGAGGGGTGGTATTATGTGCTGGATATGGGGGAGGAGATTGCGGCTTATTCGGAAGCTACGGTGACGGTGATTGAGACGGAGACCGTTGAACAGGATATTTACTGGAGAGACAATAATAATGAAAGCAGCAATCGTCCTGGTTCTGGAAAGGAAGAAGGGGATTATCTCTCTTCTGCGTACAAACCGGAACTTCATTTTAAGAAGATTAGGCTGGATGAAAGCGGCAATGATACGACGGATGTAATAGAAGGAAATTTGTCCGAGACTAATAAAGAGCAGGTATATCTGGAAGAACTGCCGGAAATGACAATTGATGACAGCAGTGTTTCAGCATGGAAGTTGTCTGCAGCGGGTCTGCCGACGACTGTTGAGGAAACGGATATTTATGGCAATGTAACAAGATATCGGATTGAATGGACCCTGGTGCCGAAATCAGTAAACGGTTATGAACTTGTAAATGTAACGGATGATACCGTAGATAAATATCCTTCGATCAAAGATACGACAGGAGCGGGCTGGTATTATATGAAGACGGCTCCTGTTACCTATGATTTTGTCTTTCATACAGGAAATCCTGAGAAATGTGATGTAGATGCTGCGATGGCGCAGATCATGAACGAGTTTCAGCTTTATTATCGGGCGGGGAGCCTGGATGGTAAACTTCCGCTTAGTGATGAAAAGATTGGTTTTTCTTATACTGTTTCCGGAAATACGGTGACGCTTTCGACGCAAAGTGTTATGAAATATAATCTGGATGGTTCAGAAATTGTCTTCCGGGTTGATCTGGCCGAGGGCGCAGAAAATGCATTTGACAGTCTGGATGGAATTATAATGGATGTGGAAGATAGTGTAAAGATATCTTTCGATAATACACAGGTGCCGAGTCACAGCGGGGACACGGAAAGCGCTTACAGCGGTGGGAAAATTGTACTGACTCTGGATGGCAAGACGAGCTATACAGCTTATAAAAAATGGCTGGACAATGGAAATAAAAATCTGCGGCCCGACGGAGAACTGCAATTGTGGAGATTCCGCGAAGGCGAATCTTTTACTACTGCAGCTAGGGTGGATGGAACAGAAAATACACAGAATTTAAAGAAAGACGACTACACAATTACTTTTGGAATTTCAGAAACAACAGATGAAAGCGGGGTAACGATTGTTGATTCTACCCTTCCCAAGTATGATCCGGAGGGATATCGTTACATCTATGTGGTCAGGGAATATCTGGAGTCTGGAGGCTATACCCAGGTATTTGGATCGGTTTCTGAGGATGGAACCGTTACAGACACTCTGGTTGGATATGGAGAAGGGCAGAGTAGAGCATCCAATGATATAAATCTGTATAACGGAGGTACGCTGTCAAACAGAATTTCGGGAACCGTGGAAACCGGTGCTACAAAGCTGTGGAATGCGTCTGCATTCCAAGCTGAGTTTACCGATGTCAGTGTGGAATTGAAGCTGCAGTGCAGAATAAAAGACAGTAATGATGTCTGGGCAGATGCAGTTGGAAATAACGGAGAGGTGATTACGAAGAAGTTGGGCGAGGATGGGTTCCTGGCAGAGGAGTTGACGGGAATATCCTTTGAGCAGAATGCCTCCAGATATGATGCCCTGGGCCGGGAACTGGAATATCGTTGGATAGAATGTGGAGTTTATCAGGGAAAAGGAAGTACAAATAATCTGTTTGTACCTGATGCGGATGGAGAAGGGGGAAGTTTTACGCTTCATCAGTCTGGAAGAGATGTCCTGTACCGATCTGACTGGGTGATACAGGATGGCGATCCGGAAAATGGTGTACCTTATACTTCTACAATAACCAACTCTGTTCGGGATACGATTCAGTATGATGTGGAGAAGGTCTGGGAGAATGGAGCAGGGCCTCATCAAGTTACATTGCTTCTTTACCGTTCAACCAGTGAGGGTATCACATCGGGAGCACTTGTTCAGATTACTTTTGATGCTTCAGGAAATCTGTTGGAACCAATTTGGACGGATTCAAATCAGATCATAGCTGGCTATGATGATATCGACGCTGTACAGAATGATGATGGAAGCGAGAAATGGAAGGCGAGTCTGACTGGTCTGGCGGAATATGACGAAGAAGGCAGGAAATATGAGTATTTTCTGCTGGAACAGAGTGGATTTCCGACTTATGAAACTGAAAAATGGGGAGACGACAAAGAAAATTACAGGACAAAAGTGATAAACGGGCCGGGATCTGGCAATCGTATCATGGTACGCAAGAGATGGATTGATGACGGTGATGATCTTCACAGAGAAGCCGTTACCATTGGTGTATATAATAAGACGACAAATGATTACATAGATAAAATAACGCTTGATAACGGTATTTGGTATGGCTTTGTGGGAATCGGAGAGGTAGATCCGAAAGATGTCTATATTGTAGAACTTCAGGTCGGAAATGAGGTTCTGGTGAAAGACCCGGAAAAGGTACAGGGACCGTCTGCAGATTATAGCGTTTCTTATCAGGGAACGTATCACAAATATGACGTGTCATATGACGAAAAAAATGTAGATGGAACAAGTACAATGGCTTATATAGCCATTAACAGACGTCTTGGCAATGTGGATCTTACCGTCACCAAAAACTGGATTGCCGGTGACGGAGAGAAGCGCGAAGAGATTCAGAATGTGCTGGAAAAACTTCCTGATGATGAGAAAGTGACGCTGAATCTGAAACTTGTGTTTACGCCGGAGTTTGCACAGGAAGTGGCGGACGGAACTTTTGAAATTAATTATACAACTAATCAGGTTCGACTTATTAATGATAATAAAAGCTGGACGCTGATAGAAGGAGAAAGAGAAGGGTCTACAGGAGAAGCCATTCAACAGATTAATCTGGACCGGGAAGTCAATCAACAGAAGTTTTATTTCTATAATCTTCCCAAATACGATGCGGCTGGATCCACAGCACGGTATACTGTGGAAGAAGTATGGATAAGAACAAAGGATGGTAAGGAAATGACCATAGCGGATATGCAGGCAGATACGGCTTATGCTGATCTTCTTGCCCTGTGGTCAGAGGTACATACAGAAATTGAAGAAACCGACTATCAGGTGTCGGATAACCGCGGCGTTGCGGATACGCAGACAATTGATGTGACCAATCGTCTGAGTGGAAGCAAAAATATAACCTGGTATAAAAACTGGCATGACGGTTATAATTATGATGCGGGACTCCGACCGGATATTTATCTGGATGTTTACCGTCTAGTACACGTGGATGAGATATCTACAAAGATTGAAGGAGTATTAAACAATTATAAGTGGGAGTATCAACAAAACAGTTCAAATTCGAATATTAAGGACAGGTGGGAAGCACAGTTTACCAACCTTCCTAAATATGATGATTTGGGTTACGAGATCATCTATTATGCGATAGAAAGGACACAGGTAAATTCTACAGATTTTGAGTATCAGGATATCGGCTATTTATTCGAATCCAATCCCGGAGAATCGGGACAAAGCGGTTCGAATACGGTGCGGGAGCTCGGAACGGAATGGGAAATTAGAGATCAAAATGCTGTGTCTGAGGGTCTGGTTTATCCTTTGGAGACTGTAGATGGCAAAGACCATTATGCATTGAGAGAAGAGGGAACCTTTGTTAATACGGTAGATGCGAAAATAACGGTGGCAGGAAGAAAGATATGGTCCAATCTGCCTGACGGATTTGAGGATGAGCATCTTCCAGAGATTACGTTTACTTTGTGGAGAACAACCAATGATCCAAATGATCCCAATGGAACGGCTGAGAAGGTAGCCGAGATTACAATGAATGCTCAGGATGCCATAGGAGTAAATAACCGTTTCAAAATTCAGTATCTTGGAGTGAACCAGTACAAAAAAACTACGGATGCGGATGAAAATCCAGTGGTTGAAACGGATGCGGACGGAAATCCTGTTGTGAAATTTGACCCTTCAGCCACTCAGGAAAATTCGGAATATGAGGATTTATTCCCGAATGGAGATTATACGGAAACCCTGATTCCCAAATACAGCGAAGCCGGGGACTTGTATACCTATTATGTGAAGGAGACGATAACAGCTCCAGAAGATGGTTGGGAAAATAATTTGCCTTATGATATCAGTCAGGTAGAAGGAAACAGTGGGAATAACTTTACGTTGACCAATGTTTATGGTAGTGAGACCGGAGTCATAACGGCCAGAAAGCTGCTCTATCTTCCTGTCGACACGAAGGTTTTCCCTGCGGTGACGCTGGAACTGCGGCGAAGATATGAGACTCAGAATGGCGTGAAAACCGATTGGGTAAAGGTGGACGGCGCGGAACTGACTTGGAAGAGTACCGGCGATGATAGTGTAGAGGCTGCTTTTAAAGATGCTGTAAAGGGTTCCACAGGCGTATGGCTGGAACATGATTTTACCTTTACAAATTTGGAACTTTATGCGCCAAATGGTTCACCCTATGAATATCAGGTCAGAGAAATTAAGACCAGTGAAGGAGCCTATGAGACCTGGGTAACAGATGGGAAGATAGAGATGAGTGCTGCTGATGGGGCTTGTACAGATGCTAATAAGGCGACTATCGAACCCGGGAATAATGGAAAATGGTACGCATATTTGGTGAAGAATGGAAAGGAGTATGGTATTACTCCCACTCGTAATTCCTCCGAACCTGAAGCTTCCATAACCTTCCTGAACAAAGCCGCAACACAGGAAGGATTCACACTGAAAGGTACCAAAAGATGGATGGATCTTGAAAATATTTATGGGTTCAGGCCGACTGCTGAAGATTTCCTGAAGAATCTGAAACTGTATCGAAAGACAGCGCAGCAGCCGGGGGGTTCGGCAATAGACCAGGAGCCGGTTCTCGAAGATGAATATGAAATTCAGTGGGATGGCCCAACAAATGGTGATGAATGGACCTATACGGTTACAGGAGAAAATGGCAACATTCTGCCGCAGGATGCTCCCAACGATATGCCATGGATCTATGTGGTGAAGGAAACGCTGGAGGCGGGCAGCCCATACATGCCCTCTCCGAATGCAGAAGATGAGAACGGGAAGAAGACGGCCTCTGCGCAGCAGAATAAAACAGAAAATGACGTTGGAACAATCGGACCATTGACCAACTCGATCCTGACCAGCAAGCCGTTCCAGAAGGAGTGGACCTATACGGACGGAACGCAGGTGACTGAGGACTATCTTGGATTTGATTTGTCGGTTACGTTTAAGTTGCAGGTTTCAGACGATAATAAAGTAAACTGGTACGATGCGGAAGAGTATTTCTCTACAAATGAGATAGATGTGCCGCAAGGTTTTGTGTTTGAAAAAACACTGACCGGCCCCATCACGGGTGATGTATGGAGTAAGGAAGACAGCTTTACCAATCTGCCTACAGCAGTAAAGGTTAATGAGACGCAGAAGACTCTGGTCTGGCGTGTGGTGGAGAGTAAGATCAAATATGGAAATGTTGAGATTAATGTTTCCGTTCAACCGATAGCAGATGGAGAGTATACTTATACATTTGAACCGAATGATGAACTCTTTACCCCGGGATATCACGTTGGCACTTCCAACAATGAAAATACCGTGATTCATCGGAATGTTTTGAATACGGCTGATTTCAAAGTGACAAAGACATGGGTCGGTGATCATAATAATGCTTATCAGACCCGTCCTGCAACGGACGCACCCGGAATGGACTGGGAAGTATGTTTTGTGATCCAGAGAAGTACGGACGGGACAAACTGGAAAACAGTAAAGGATAGTAGCAATCAGGCAATGGTTGTCTATGTGACGGGAACAAACGAGGAGGATTCCAAAACCGTTTCAGTAGCCGGACTGCCTGGGGCAGATGAAAATGGAGAACCCTATCAGTATCGGGCGAGAGAACTTCAGCCGAAGGAGGGTAGCTATGCAGACGGAAATGTAGCTGAGAAAGATATTCTGAAAGACAGTAATGCAACTTTTTATGATGCATATACCGTCCAGTATACGGGTACTTCGGGAACTGACGCGCCGGTAACGATAGCGACGAATACTCTGGTTTCAAAGGATATCTATGCGCAGAAAATCTGGCAGGGTTCCGAAAGAGTGGACGTAACCTTAAGCCTGCAGTATCTGAAGGCGGCGGATGAAAAGGATGAGAAGAACTGGGTGACCATCGCCGAAGTAACGGTAGATGGAAAGACAGATCAAAGCAATCTGCCTTACTATGAAACGGCAGGAACAGAGGGTAAGACAGCGACATGGAACGCAATCTTCGGTTCCGTACCCAAAAGGATGCCTGGCAGCTATCTTCCTGCGAATACAAGTGAGACGAAATATCGTGTGGTGGAAACGCTTGTGACCAGTCAGCCGGAAGACTATAAGCTGATCAGCAGTGGAGGAAGCGGAACGCAGAACGATCCTTTTACCTTCACCAATACGACGGTTACTTCTCTTTCCATAATTAAGAACTGGTATCCGACTACTACTCAGAAGAAAGGACAGGTTACAGTCGGAATATACCGGACGACGGAATCTGATATGGCCAACTGGAAAGGGGAAGAGAAGGATCAGTATATAGAGAATGAAGAATGGAAAAAGGTAACGTTAAGTGAGGGTGATGGCTGGAAGGAAACGCTCTCCGATCTGATAAAATATGATTCACAGGGGAATCGGATCTTCTACTATGCCCGGGAGATAAGCGTAGACGGTGTACCTGTAAGTGATACTTCCTTCCCGTTCAAAGTGGTCTATAAGGATGAAAAGACCAATCAAGAAGATGAGACGCAGACCACGATCAGCAACATAGAGCTTACGGATATTATGGCAACCAAAACCTGGATCGACAATAGCGATGCATACCAGACCAGACCGGACAGTCTGTCCCTGACGCTTTACAGAACGACAGAGACAGGAAACTGGCAGGAAATTCCGGAGAATAAATGGGAAACCGTGAATGTGGAACCGGAAGTTACCCAAAATGGAGACGTCTGGACATACCTTTATAAGGGAGTGCCGCTGACGGATGACGATGGACTCAGTTATACCTATAAGGTTGAGGAAAATGACCTGGTGGAGGTCTCCTCGAAGGAATATCGTCTCGCGATCGCGGAAGATGCTCCTGATGAAGCAAAAGGAGACTGGTATGTTTTCTCCCGCGGGACAACGGATCCCAAACTGGAACTGGTCAATACGCTTGATGGTCAGAAGAAGATTACCCTGAGAAAGGTCTGGGAGGACAATAACGATCCGGATCTGCGAAAGGAAATTGAGATCAGGCTCGTCGGAACAATACTGGATGGCAGTCAGGTGGTTTATGATCATACATGGAAACTGAATTCCAGTATGCTGGAAAAGCTGATATACGGGGTTATCTTTAAACAGCCGGACACCTGGATTTATGAGTTGACGGTAGATAAATATGACGCTCAGCAGCGCTATATCACGTATACCGCAGAAGAAGTGAAAGTGCCGGAAGGCTATGATGTGTATTATGAAACAGACAGGGTCTTTGGCAATGCGGATGAATTGATGCATATCACCTTTACTGCCAGGAACGTGCGAGAGGGCAACCTGACCGTCACCAAAACCGTATCCGGCGGAAACGGAGACATCTGGAAAGACTGGCGCTTTACCGTAACGCTGTCGGATAAGACGGTAAACGGTACCTATGGGGAAATGACATTTAAGGATGGCGTGGCGACCTTTACCCTGAAGCACGGACAGACGAAGACAGCAACAGGACTTCCCGGCGGTATCACCTATACCGTATCGGAGGAGGAAGCCAATCAGAACGGCTATACCACAACCGCAAGCGGAGCGGGCGGAACGATTCCGATCGGAGGAACCGCCACAGCGGCGTTCACGAACCATAACGATCCTGAGGAAGAGCGCCGTGACGATGACGACGACACGCCGCCGACCACCGTATCGGCCAACGCCGTGCCGCCCGTATCAGCCCTCCCGATCATTCCATGGATTACGGGAGCCATCAACGGAGCGGGCGTACCTACCGGAGATATGGCAGCGCCGCTTCTTTACATCGGCCTTGCAGTGCTTGCACTGGCAGTAATCGTCATTTTGCTGATTACGGGAAAAAAGCGCAGGAAGAAAAGGCGCACATCCGGTCAGGCAGGAAGAAAACGAAGCAGGAGGAAAAATAGAAAATAAAAGACACAGAGATTGAGAAAATAGTAGAAAGATAAGACGGAAGGGACGGAATCTGGAAAAAACGGGTTCCGTCCTTTCTTTATGCGAAATATTATCACCACCAGGGCTTGATGGCCGTCATAAATTATGGTAACCTGTTTCTTGAGGTTAGATAAAACTAACCAAATCAAAAACAACGCCGTACTGCACCGGAAACTGGAGGAGAAGTCGATGCCGATTGAAGAAATCACCCGTTATTTACATACAGATACCAGAACCGGCAGGAGAAATCTGCACATGATGCTGGCGCTTCACTGTGCGCCGTTTTTGAAGGGGATGAAGGAAAGCGCGATGCTTTCCCTCCCGAGAAATCAGGCGGTGGAGCTGGGAAGGCTGGCGGCACAGGCAGGGCTGAACTGGTATTTCCTGTTTCATGAAGATGGAAAGGATATGGTTTTTCTGTATCGAAGGGATGCGTTCCATCGGTATCTGAGAAGACCGGATGTGGAGCGTTTTCTCGCGGAACGCGGATATTTTGAGAAGGACGGCAGCGAGGCTTTTCTGGCCTACCGGATTCTGGGTGAGCTTTCGCGCAGAATGAAGCGGTATTTTGACGGGAAGGATGCGTTCCCTCATGAAGTCGGGGTACTGCTCGGTTATCCCACAGAAGACGTGGAGGATTATATCCGCCTGGAGGGGAGAGATTTTCTCTTTGTCGGCTATTGGAAGGTATATCACAATGAACAGCAGGCGAGAAGATTGTTTGCGGCCTTCGATGATGCAAGAGAAAGAACCGTTCGGGAGGTTCTGGAGGGGAAAGAACTGCATCAGCTGTGCAGTCGGTACGCTTCCTGAGTCGGATGCTTTTTGAGACAGGTCTTTTTGAGAGAAGAAAGAACTTCAAAAAACCGGTGTTACGATACGGCACCGCCCTTCGGCGGCGAAAGGAGAGGCGGAGAAACCTGCGGTTTCTCCTGGAAATTGGACTTGCGTCCAATTTCTCTGATCGAGAATCGAGTTGAAAGGAATGCCGCCCTTCGGCGGCGAAAGGAGAGGAAATGGCACAGATATCGGTAGTTTACTGGAGTGGAACGGGAAACACGGCACAGATGGCGGAGCTTGTTGCGGAAGGGATCCGCGAGGCAGGAAAGGAAGCGTCTGTGCTCAGCGTGGACCTGGTGAGCGCGGATGCGCTGAAGGAGGAAAAGGCATTTGCTCTTGGCTGCCCTTCCATGGGAGCGGAGCAGCTGGAGGAGAGCGTGATGGAGCCCTTCATGTGCGAACTGGACGGAGCGATTTCCGGCAAGAAGATCGGCCTGTTCGGTTCTTACGGCTGGGGTGGAGGAGAATGGATGCGTGAATGGGAAGAGCGCATTCAGAATGACGGCGCTTCCGTGCTGGATGGCGAGGGCGTGATCGCAAACGGCGCTCCGGATGCGGAAGCGGAAGAAGCCTGCAGGGCGCTTGGAAGATCGCTGGCGGCTGCAGCGGAATGACTCGTTTGCAATAATAGGTTAAAATAAATCAATAAAATTGATTAAATATGCACCTTGCGTTCTCCTGAAAAGCTGTGCTACAATCATTAAAACTGAATAAGGCAAAAGCGAGGAAGAGGAATAGTAGCCGGACGTGAGGAAGCAGAGAGCTGCCGGAGGGTGCGAGACAGCCGGAAGCGGAAGGGGAACTGACCTTGGAGCAGCCTTTCTGAAGGCCGCAGATGCGGCTGGGTAGGAAAGGACGGAATTTCCGCCGTAGAAAGGGAAAGGGCATGACAGTGTCCGGTTTGAGTGCGGGAGAAGCAGCGCGAAAGGCGCAGCCTGTCCCGAAATAGAGTGGTACCGCGTGAAGTAGATTTGCGTCTCTATGAAAATCCTTAAAAAGGGATTTTCACAGAGGCGCTTTATTTTTGCAGAAGGAGAGAATGCCATGGATGCGAAAGTCAGTGAAAAGTATGGAAGATCTTATTTTATGCCGCCAGAGGTCACTTACGACTGGGTGAAAAAGGATATCATCGAGAAGCCGCCCGTCTGGTGCAGCGTTGATCTGCGGGACGGGAACCAGGCGCTGATTGAGCCGATGAGCCTGGAGGAGAAGCTGGAGTTTTTCCGGATGCTGGTGAAGGTGGGCTTCAAGGAGATCGAAGTGGGATTTCCGGCGGCCTCGGAAACGGAATACCGTTTCCTGCGTGAACTCATCGAGCGGAACATGATTCCGGAGGATGTGACCATCCAGGTACTGACCCAGGCCAGAGAACATATCATCAAAAAGACCTTTGAGGCGGTGCAGGGAGCGCCCCATGCGGTGGTGCATCTGTATAATTCCACGTCCGTGGCGCAGCGGGAGCAGGTTTTTCATAAGAGCAGGGAAGAGGTGAAAAAGCTTGCGGTGGACGGCGCGGAGCTGCTAAAGAAGCTGGCGGAGGAAACGGAAGGAAATTTCACCTTTGAATACAGTCCGGAGAGCTTCCCAGGAACAGAGGTGGATTACGCGCTGGAGGTCTGCAATGCGGTGCTGGATGTATGGCAGCCCACGCCGGAGAAAAAGGCGATCATCAACATTCCCACCACAGTTCAGGTGGCGATGCCTCACGTATTTGCCTGTCAGGTGGAATATCTGCATAAGCATCTGAAGTACCGGGATGCGGTGGTTTTGAGCGTTCATCCGCACAATGACCGGGGCTGCGGAATCAGCGATGCGGAGTTCGGCGTGCTGGCAGGAGCGGACCGGGTGGAGGGAACGCTGTTTGGAAACGGGGAGAGAACCGGAAACGTGGATATCGTCACGCTGGCCTTAAATATGGTCTGTCACGGCGTGGAGCCGGGACTGGATTTTGGCAGCATCATGGAGATTCGTGAGACCTATGAGCGGCTGACGAGGATGCGGGTGTACGAGCGCGCCCCCTATGCGGGAGATCTGGTGTTTACCGCCTTTTCAGGTTCCCATCAGGATGCCATTTCCAAGGGCATGGCCTGGAGAAAGGAAGGGAAGAGCGGAAAACGCTGGGAGGTGCCTTATCTTCCCATTGATCCCAAGGATGTGGGACGGGAGTATGAGTCGGATGTGATCCGGATCAACAGTCAGTCCGGCAAGGGAGGCATTGCTTTCGTGCTGAAGGAAAACTTTGGAATTTCCCTTCCGGACGGCATGAAGGAGGAAGTGGGTTATCTGATGAAGGGCGTTTCGGACGAACGGCATCAGGAACTTTCTCCGGCGGATATTTATGATATTTTCGAGGAAACCTATATATCGCCCCGTTCGGTATTCGACATTCCGGAATGCCATTTCCGGCAGACGGATGGAATCCGGGCGAGCGTGACCATTGAACAGGAGAAGGGAAGAAAAGAGATTGAAGCGCAGGGCAATGGACGTCTGGACGCGGTGAGCTGTGCGGTGAAGCTTGCCTTTGGCATCAGCTATCAGCTTGCCGTTTATGAGGAGCATGCGGTTTCCAGAGGCTCCTCCTCCAGAGCAGCGGCCTTTGTGGGCGTTCTGTATGAGGGCAGGATGTACTGGGGCGTAGGAATGGATGAGGATATCATCCGAAGCTCCATCTGCGCGCTGGTTTCCGCCGTCAACCGGCTTCTGGAAGCGGAAAATATCAGTCAGGAGAGGGAAGAGCGGCTGATTCAGATCATGCAGTATATCAGAGAGCATTACCGGGATGTGACGCTGGAAGCGCTGGCGGAGCAGTTCCATCTTTCCGGCCCCTATCTCTCCAAATATATTAAAAACAAGGCGGGTGTGACCTTCCAGGAGGCGGTCCGTGCCGTACGGCTGAAAAAAGCGGCGTCCGCTCTGGTAAAGACCGGCCAGACGGTGGAGGCGATTGCGGAGAGCGTGGGATATGAGAGCGTGGAGCATTTCAATCGTCTGTTTAAGAAGATTTACGGCATGACGCCGGTTCAGTATCGGAACCGGGAAGGTGAGCGAGGATAGGCGGAAAAAGGGCAGGAGATGGCAGAATGTGCAGCAGATATCTGATTGGCGACGGAACCTTTGAGGCGCTGAAGGAAGGCTTTTTTGAGATACTGGACGAGGAAGGGGAAGATTTTTTCCTCCCCTTCCTCAGTCTGCGCGGGGATATCCGTCCCTCCATGGCAGCGCCCGTGCTGTTGCGGGAGACATCCGGGGAGAGGGAGATGGCAGAACGAGCGGACGGAAGAAAAGAGCAGGATGCTGGAACCCCTGACCGACTCCGCATGAAAAAATATATCTGGGGTTTTCCCGGCGTGGAGGGAAAAGGGTTGATTATCAATGCCAGGTGCGAAACCGCTTTGGATAAAAAGCTGTTTGCGGAGAGCGTACAGAAACGGCGGTGTCTGATCCCGGCGGCGGGCTTTTACGAATGGTCGGAGCGGAAGGACCCCTACTTCTTTGCGCCAAAGGGCCCGGAGGACGGAAAGGGAAGGCTGCTTTTGATGGCGGGCTTCTATCGGAAGTGGGAGGGACAGGAGCGGTTCGTGATCCTGACCACACAGGCCAACGCTTCCGTGCAGGGCGTCCATCCGAGGATGCCGCTGCTTCTGAGCATGGAGGAAGCCAGGGAATGGCTGCGGGAGGACTGTGAGGTTTCCCGCCTCCTCGCAAAAACGCCGGAGGAGCTTATGCGGGAACCGCTGGGACAGCTCAGCCTGTTTTTGTAGGATGGGGCAATTCAGGCTTGACAAAATTTATGGGTTAGAATATACTAACCATGAAACAAAGCAAAGCCATAACAGAAATCTGTTTGGTTTTCGATGGGTGAAAGGAGCGGACAGTATGTTGACTTTTCTGATAAATAATGCGGGGACAATCGTGACGGCTCTGGTTCTGGCAGCTGTGGTTTTCTTCGTGGTACGGAGCATGGTCCGTGACAGAAAAGCGGGCAGGGGCGGATGCAGTGGCTGCTGCGGAACGTGTAGAACCTGCGGTGGAGACTGTGCGGTACCGCCTGTAAAAGGAACAACCAGAAACAGATAGAACGGGATAAACAAAACAGGAGTGAGTGCGGATGGTAACAAATATCGGGCAGGGAAGACAGGCAGGGAGAAGAGAGCGGATTCTGGAGGAGCTGAGAAGAAACGGCTTTCGGATTACCAATCAGAGAAAGCTTCTGATTGATATCATTCTTTCTGACGAATGCTCCTGCTGTAAGGAGATTTATTATCAGGCGGTCCGGCAGGATCCTTCCATCGGAATCGCCACGGTGTACCGGATGGTCAAGACGCTGGAGGATATCGGCGCAATCAACCGGAAAAATATGTATCGGATCAACTGTGAAGAAAACTGTGACTTCCGCGGCGATTGTGTTCTGATTCTCGAAAACAGGGAAAAAATCAGCTTTTCCATGGACGATTTCAGGGAAGCGGTGGGGGAGGTGCTGCGAAAGAAAGGATATCAGGGCCAGCAGAAGGTGGAAACCGTGCTCTGGAATCAGGGCTGAGAAGCTGAGGATGATTCCTGAAAAGGTTGGATATCTGCAGTCAGACAGACGGGGCGGCATGACAGAAATGTTATGCCGCCCCGTCTGCATCTGGAAAAAACATTTGTGAATGACGGGTGTTTGGATATAGACAAACTGGTCTCACTTTTCTATAATAAAAACAGCCTTGGCATCTAATAACCGTAAATATAGAGGAGCTGGCGTGGCGCTTCGGAATGGAGATGAAATGGATATAAAGGAAATCTCGGTCAGAAATTTTAAGTCGCTTTATGATGTATCTTTTGAACCAGGGAAAATCAATGTCCTTATAGGCGCAAACGGTTCGGGCAAATCGTCGGTTCTGGAAGCAATTGGGATTCTCAGTGCGGCAATGACGGATCGGGTAAATAATAACAGTCTTCAGAGAAAAGGGGTAAGGCTGAGCGCATCCTCGCTTTATAAATCACAGTTTTCCTCCATTGACCGCAGTATGCCCACGATAGATTTCGCCATGAAGTGGGAACGGGAGGGGAACATTTATGATTATTCAGTTCATCTGACGACACCGACGGATGACGATATCTGGAAATATCATTCGGAAAGTGTATCTAAAAATGGAGAAATGGTTTTTGGAAGAAGTAACCGGTCAAGTGTGCAGTTGAATAATAAAGTTGGATATTTTGCTTTGTCAGATAAGCTGTCCGGAAAAGAGTATACTTCCATGGGGGATTATATTTCCGGTTATGGCATCTATCAGCCGGACACATTGACGCTTCGGGGAACAGTAACAGATCCAGCGCAGGTAACTCCGATCGGGTTGAACGGGGGACGCCTCGCGGATGCGATGGAGGATTTATTTTCAGTAAATGAAGAGGGCGGCCTGTTTGGCAGAATGAGCATGGAGGATGTTCTGGAACTGATTGAATGGGCCTCTGATTTCAGGATAGCAAAACCCAGAAAATCAAATCTGAATCCAGGGGTGCCAAGCCCGCGGCAGGTTATTGAGTTCAGGGATCAGTTTCTAAAAGAAAAGGCGTCTTTCACCGGATATGACGCAAGTGAAGGAGCACTGTATGTTCTGTTTATGCTTACTTTGGCCATGCACCCGTCTGCACCTGAAATGTTTGCGATAGACAGCTTTGACCATGCGTTGAACCCACGGCTTGCGAAACGAGTTACGGAAATATTCAGTCAGTTGATTGTCAATGCAGGGAAAACAGTATTTATGACCACACATAATCCGCTGGTTCTGGACGGACTGAATCTTGCAGATGACAGGATAAGGCTGTTTGCTGTGAATCGAAGTCGGTCCGGGTATGTGCAGTTAAAGCGGATCAGGATTTCTGATGAACTGCTCCAGACAGGACAGTCCCTGTCAAGGCTCTGGATTAACGGAATGTTAGGGGGTGTGCCTGAACTGATATGAGAAAGAGAGTCGGAATTGTAGGTGAAGGGCCGACAGATTACCTTGTCCTGAAGAGCATGATCGATCAGATAACCGGGGATGAAAATGATTATCTGAGAATTCAGCCGGAGCAGAATATGGCGGGGGAATATGGAAATGGTTGGAAAGGGGTATGGAACTGGTGCGAGACAACAGGAAAAGAAATTGACCGGATTATGAATGGAATTGTACCCAAAATAGATATCGTTGTTATTCAGATGGATGGAGATGTTTCAAGGAAAGAGAAAGAAATCCATTGTGTATGCGAGAGTGTTTCCTGTGATCATCGGGAAGAAGAAATATCTCCTGTGAGATGTTCATATGCCAAAAAAGGGGAATGTCCGGTCATTATTCCATGCCAAAGTCATGCAAATACACCAGAAGGTTATCGTGAGCATATCAGCCGATGTATTTTACAGTGGACGGGAATCAGTTCAGAGAGAAAGGAAATCATTCTTACAGTGCCCTGTGACAGTACGGACGCATGGATAATGGCTGCATTTGAATTGGGAGAAGAAATGGAAAGCATTGAAAATCCATGGGAGAATGTTATATCAAGAAAGAAGGAGTATCACGGGATTCGGATACCCGGACATAAAAAGAGCACTCGGGTTTACCAGAATTTGATTCCCGAGTTGGAAAGACAATGGAAGCAGGTCGTGAACTTATGTGAATCGGCCAAAATATTTGAGCGTTCGGTTAAAGAAGCATGGAATGATTGAATAAAGACTGAGGAGGAATAACATGATTGTAAAGACAATACCGATCCATACGGATCATACGCAGGTGGAGCTTATCACCTATTTTCAGGAAAACTCACCGGAAATGGGGGCAGACAGGAAACGGCCGGTCGTGCTGATCTGCCCGGGAGGCGGATACCATTTCCGCTCCGACAGAGAGGCGGAGCCGGTGGCGCTTCGCATGTGCGGCATGGGCTTTCACGCCTGTGTGCTGCGCTACAGCATCGCGCCGGAAACCTTTCCGACCGCACTGTGGGAGCTGGCGTCGTCGGTAGCGTGGCTGAGGGAACATGCGGAAGAATATCATATTGATGAAAAAAAGATCGTGGTCTGCGGTTTTTCCGCCGGAGCCCATCTGGCAGGAAGCATCGGCGTGTTCTGGAACCGGGAATTTCTGTCGGAGCTGACCGGATTTTCGGCGGAGCAGATGCGGCCGGACCGGCTGATTCTGAGCTATCCCGTCATCAC
>DVLE01000037.1 GCA_018715645.1 Candidatus Merdisoma merdipullorum | reverse complement strand
TATCGCAATGTGTTCGCCTTATCTCTTTATACGGTTACACACAAGTTTACTCTTTCCCTCCTTGCTCATAAGGGCAAATGCAAGGGCAAGAAAATCTCATAACAAGATATAACAGAGTGTGGCAATCGGAGAACTGTGATTATGTGCGAATATATTATAACGGAGGATTTTTCAATGGACAAGTATATTTACGATGACAAAAATGGTCTGTGGTATGAACTGCAAGGAGATTATTATATTCCTTGTCTTATCTTACCAGCCGAAAAAGAACAGCCTATCGGTTTGGGGGGGCAGCGGCACTTGCGGTATCTGAAAGAACATCGCAGAAATACATACACAACGCTACTTACAAGCGGCAGACTGAATACTTACCTTGCCGATATAGATAAACAAGCACAGGAGCGTATGGAAAGGCTCACAGCGTAAATGAAACGGGCGCAGGGTATCACAGAGCAGTTAAAGACGGAAAACGCTTTAGAATGGACACAGAGAATGAATAATATATGGGCGTGTGCGACAGAGGTTGTAAATAGCGAGATAATCTACGCATAATTATTTTGGAGGTAGGGCTTTATTTCCTGCCTCTTTTATTATCTATTGACACTATTAGAGGGACTTGGTACAATAGCAATATTACTAATAGTAACATATAGGAGAAGCGTATGGATAATATAATACTCGGTCTTTTACTGTTGAACAGCAGAACAATTTATCAGTTGCGTGAAAGAATAGATAAAGGGCTTAATATGATGTATAGCAGCAGTATGGGAAGTATACAGGCTGCCATAAAGAAATTGCTTAATTGTGGATATATTCAGTATGAAGAAGCTGTTGAAAATGGGAAATATAAAAAAATTTATTCAATAACGGATAGTGGGAAACAGAATTTTATTGAGTGGGTATCCACGCCAATGGAAATACAGAGTAGCAAAAATCCTGAATTGGCTAAATTATATTTTATGGGTTTTTCAACAAAAGAAAAGCGTGAGGTAGGATTACAAGAGTATATTTCAAAGTTAAAAGAACAGTATGATGTGTTGAATGCCATTTGTAAGGAAGCAGAAAATGTCAAAGTTTCTGATAATAATAAGGACATTTTCCATTATCAGCTTGCCGCAGCTCGATATGGCAAAGATTTTATGAAATTCAATATCGAGTGGTATCAAAAACTTCTTGATGAAATGAGAGGAAACAAGATATGAAATCAATAAAGTTAGCTAATTCGCCAATTGCATATTTTATCAGTGGAACAGATCATACTGAATGGATACTTTTTATTCACGCCGCTTTTGTTAATCATAGTATGTTCAAATCACAGTTTGAGTATTTTCACAACAAATATAATATTTTGACTATTGACATTATTGGTCATGGGCAGTCAACGGATACCAAAAAAGGAGATGGCATAGATAAGATGTCAGAATGGATATTCGACATCTTAAAAGTAGAAAATATTGAAAAAGTACACATTGTCGGTGTTTCATTAGGAGCAGTACTGGCACAGGATTTTGCTAATCATCATCCAAACTCAGTAAGCTCATTGGCGTGCTTTGGAGGATATGACATCAATAATTTTGATATTAAAATGCAAAAGAAAAATGGTGCGAAACAGATGGCGATGATGTTGAGAGCCCTCTTTTCGGTCAAGTGGTTTGCAAAAGAAAACAAGAAAATTTCTGCGCATACTTTACAGGCGCAAGATGAGTTTTTTGATATGAACGTACTTTTTCCAAAAAAGTCATTTATGTTTCTGGCAACGCTCAATAATATGATAAATAAGTATAAAACTGGAAAACGAAATTACCCTTTGTTGATTGGATGTGGAGGCTTTGATATTCCGATGGAATTAGAGGCAGTAAAGCAATGGAAAATAAGTGAGCCAAATTGTAGGGTAGTTATTTTTGAAAATGCAGGGCATTGTGTCAATATGGATGTGCCACGGGAGTTTAATGAAACTATGGAGGATTTTTGGACAAGTGCAGAATAAAGAGACTGATTGTAAATTTGTATTATGTCCTATCTGCGGCAATAAAACTCGGACAATGATACGGGAAGATACAGAATTAAGAAACTTCCCTCTCTACTGTCCGAAGTGCAAAAAGGAAACGACCATCAATGCTCAGGATATGAAAGTCACGCTTGCAGAACACAAATAAGATTTTTATGTATGCCGCCGCATGGGTAATACCATAGCGGCGGTTTTCTTGATACAAAAAGTTGCCCTTGTTTCGGTTCGTAAGGGCAAAAACAAGGGCAAACAGATAAGGTTTGATTGAAAAACAGGCGTGAAGCCTTGAAAAATCAATGGTTTCTGAGGATTGGATAGTTAAATCAAAATTTATCCATCACGGTACGAATCTAATGGATAGGACTATACTGCTGCGAATACTACATAAACAATCAGCAGTTCGATTAAAAACACAAAGAAAACCATTCCAAAAATCGCCCAATTATATTGAATATCACTTAGAAGTTTTTCTTATTGAAAATTTACTTGAATAATTACCGGGAACGCCATCTGAAAAGTGGGCAGGAATCATATCAGGCAAAAAAAACATACCGATTATAGCCATTAACCAGCCCAGACCGCAGATAATCCAAGATAATTTTTTACTGATTTGTGTTTCCATAAGTAGTTCTCCTAAATTCCAAATTAATACACCGTTCATCTTGACCATTGACTGACCCGGCTGGCTTGGCTATCTCCTCAATAAGCGGGAAGCTAATACTGTTTAACAAGGGCGCATAACCCTTTTACATAGAGATCAGCATGGTTAATGGAAAACTCTCCATGGTACATAGCTGGAAGTACATGCAAGCTGCTTTTTTTCAATGTTTCATGAAGCTTTCTAGTAGAAAGCAAGATGCGTTTGTTTTCCCGCTCCCCGACAAACAAATGGATTTCTGCCGCACACTCTTCAAGCGGCTTCTTTATAAAATACATAGAACTTTCTTGTAAGAACGCAATCATATTTTGCTTAGTAATACCGCAAGTATCTTGATAATAGTCATTGAACAATTCCGGCCTTATTCGGAGTGAATGAAACTGGAATTTAGAAAACCATTTTTGCCGAATCAATCCGTAACAGCTCCCAAACACTGGTTTAATCAACGAATAAGTCAGTTTGGATGGAATAACCGCTGCGCTCTCAACCATTGCAAAACGACAAATGTTTTTTCGCTGAGATAACATTTCAAGCAATATCTGACCGCCAAGAGATAACCCGCCAATTAGCAGTACCGAACCTCCAAAGTTCATATCAATAAAAGAAATGATTTCAGCAGCATTGTCTTCGATGGTTGTAAAATTTTTATCGCTTCCAGCGTGACCATCCAATATCGGAATAATTATCTGAAAGTCATTTTGAAGTCGTTCAGATACTTCTCGGTAATTCCACCATGACAAACCGCCGCCATGTAGAAGAATAATCACATCTCGATTTTGCTTTCCGTATACTTTATATTGCAACTTGCTTCACCTCGCTGCAAATTTCCGACTTGTCGTTCTCTTACTTTCTTCCCCGCTGGGACTTTGAATTTTTCAGCAAGCTATTTTTTTGATAACTGTACTGGCAAAACCAAAATAGCTAATATTGCAATTATACTGTATATAAAGAATATTATTATTGTTGTATTTATATTGGCTTGAAACAAGAATAAAATTACGGAGACAATAATACCGATAACTGCAAACAACGCACACAAATTCCCCGCAACACTATTTGCATAATCCCAATTTTCTTTATTTTCCATTATCTTTTTATTGTGGTATCCTACTCTAAAATCGGGAAATTGAGTATGCTTTTTCTTTAATACAACTGATAATCCCCCTAAAATCAATGCAAAAACAACATAGAGCAGGAACAAAACGAGCTTTCCCATGAATATTCCCTCCTCGCACAACTTCTATTTTGTCAATTATAATTATGAGTATCATTTTACCACAATTCCAAACTTGTGGAAATAACCTATATTTAGCCGATTTCCTGTCCTATTTCCTGTTTTTCGGACATATTGCAAATGTTAATATGCGTTGCTTGTAGCAACAGGAACTTTCCCGTACAATAAAAGCAACAACGAACAACGAAAGGAGTCAATCCTCAATGCTCAACGAAAACATAAAAGCGATCAGAAAATCAAAAGGACTTTCGCAGCAGGATCTTGCCGTCAAGCTGAACGTCGTGCGGCAAACAATTTCTAAATGGGAACAGGGCTTGTCGGTTCCCGATTCTGATATGTTGATCTCCATATCGGAAGCCCTTGAAACACCTGTAAGCACGTTACTTGGAGAAACTGTTATGGAAACGGAGGCTGATAACATAAAAGCCATTTCCGAAAAACTGGAAGCAATAAATTGGCAGCTTGCCCGGAGGAAAATCACCAGAAGGAAAATTATCCGTTGGCTGCTTGTTTCCTTATGCGCAATCATAGCAATGGTTTTCGCAGCCTTAGCAATATTCAATAGCCCTTATTTAGGTTGGGATTACAGCGACCCTGAAGCCGCTGTTCTTGGAGTGGCATTTCACTCATTTGAATGGCTGTTTGTCAGAGCAGCACCGATTATCTTTATTATTTCCATCATTGGAATTTTCTTAACGCGGAAGAAAGAATGAAATAAGGAGGAACTATTTAGTTCCTCCAGGTCGCCTTTACTTATGATACGGCTCATGCTTCATGATCCGAAAGCTCCGATATATCTGTTCCAACAGAATCACCCGCATAAGCTGATGGGGAAAGGTCATGCGGGAAAAGCTCAGGGAAAAATCCGCCCTTTTCAGCACGGCGTCGGACAGTCCCAGGGAACCGCCTATGACGAAAGCGATATGGCTCACCCCTCCTGTCCCAAGGGTTTCTATTTTCCGCGACAATTCTACGGAATCCAGCGTCTTCCCTTCGATGGCAAGGGCGATCACATAGGCGTCGTCCTTCAGACTTTTGAGGATCCGTTCTCCCTCCCGCTCCCGAATAGCAGCTTCCTCCGCAGAGCTTGCGCCGTCAGGAGTTTTTTCGTCCGCGACTTCTGTGATCTCCAGACGGCAGTACCGCCCCAGACGCTTGGAATACTCCCTGACGGCCTCCGTCAGATACTTTTCCTTTATCTTTCCTACTGCAACACAGCTAATCTTCAAAGTTCAATCACATCCAGATCTTCCGGAATCCACAGCTTTCCGCTGAAATACTGTTCGCCCTCAGCGCGGTAAAGCTCCTGACGGCGCGCAATATTCTTGTCCTCCGTATGGTACAGGAGCAGATTTTTTACCTGCAGCTTCTCCGCCAGCATACAGGCATCCTTTACTGTAGAGTGATGCTTCTCGTAGGGATGAAAAATATCTGCCTGTGCGTCCAGGCAAAACGCTTCATGAAGCAGCCAGTCGCTGCCTTTCGCGTACTGCTCCTCCCTCTCATTGTAAGGCTCGTCACCGCAGCAGACAAGCCGTCTTCCATCCTTCAGCTCAAGCATATAGCCATACTGCTTGGCCTTTGTGGAGCCGATGTCAAAAAAGGTATACGTATATCCGAGGATCTTCTTTTTCTCTCCATCAGCGACGGGAACCAGATGTACCCGTTCTCCGATCAGCTTTACCTCTTTTTTATTCAGCAGCATCTCTGCAAGGGAAAGAAGCATCTCCGTCAGCTCCTGATGCGCATAGAGATACGCCTCTCCTTCATACTTTCCAGCATTCATATTCTGGCAGATCATCCGCATCATCCAGATGATTCCCAGTACATGATCGATGTGCTTGTGCGTGACGATGATATGGTGGATGGCGTTGACGTCGATCCCGGCCTGCTTAAGCCTTACCAACACCGTATTGCCGCCCCCGCCGTCTACCAGCACATGATCCTCTCCGCTGCTCAGCACATAGCAGGTATTATAGCACTCTGTCACCAGAGCGTTGCCTGTTCCCAGTAATGTCATTTTCATAGATTTTATCCTCTTTCCTGTCTGTCTTTCTGATACTCTTTCTGTACTTTATCCTGATACATAATCCTATCAGCCTTTTTCAGAATCTGCTCTGCATCCTCGCAGGGAGGACTACATACAAGTACGCCCACGCTGACCTGATTGAAGGGACAGGGAGCGCCAAAATCCCAGCCCCTGCACTCCCGGAGCCGCTCTACCTCCGCCTGCGATACGACTCCGTAATAAAGAATGACAAATTCATCGCCGCCGTACCGGTAGATCCTTCCCCGGTCCTCAAGGATCTGCGTACAAAGCCTTGCAAAATGAATCAGATATTTGTCGCCTACCGCATGGCCGTACTGGTCGTTGATCTGTTTAAACTGATCAAGATCCAGAAACAGGACGGAAAACACCCGCTCCGTATCTTTCAGTTTGTTCAGATGCGCCATAAGCTGAGCGCGGTTTCCCAGACCCGTCAGCGGATCATGCAAAGCCGCATACTCCAGATAATTCATCTCAATGGAGTCCTGCACGACTCCATAAAGAATAAAGTAACTCACATAAATAGCGGCCAGCAGTACGAACAGCACTGCGACCTTGAAGAAGGAACTGCCCCCGGACTGAAGCGCATAAGCGACCAGCGCCAGGGAAAAGAAACCCAGGCTGCTGTTCAAAGCCAGATATTTGTACCAGCGCTGGCCGAAAATCTCTATATTCTGGAGCACAAAGATATATTTGGAAACGACGACCCTGTAAAAGGGCAGCAGGGTTACAAGAAAAATCAGACTTTGCACTCCGAATATCCAGACATATCTGTTCTGAACCCCCAAAGAGCCGACAATCTGTACAGAGAGGGCCATGGCTCCCATACTGTAGCTCCAGCACATACACATAATCACAAACATCCGGGACCCTTTCTCCTCGTATAAAAGAGAACAGGGAAGCAGATACAGAAACCCCAGCAAAAGAAAGGAACCGTCCCCGGAAAACAGACTCGTTTTTAAATAGATGAGCCAGCAGATAGAAAACAGTACTGCGCTGAACGCAAAAAGAGACGCCACCGTCCGGGCCAGGGAATATTTCCTGCGGCAGCATTTATGCGTAGTCACAAGATTGATAATCAGCATTTCCAACACAGGTAAAAACTTAATAATCTCCATAAAGTTCTCTCCCATCTGCCGCTTCTGCATGGCTGCCTGCAAACCAGAGGAAAAAAGGCACTACAAACTTCTTTGCAGTGCCTCCGTGTATCTCCAACAGCCTTTTTCTATTTCTGGCTCAAATACTCATGGATACCTCTTGCGGCGTCCTTTCCGGCTCCCATAGCCAGAATAACCGTCGCAGCTCCGGTCACAGCGTCTCCGCCTGCAAATACGCCGGGCTTGGAGGTCGCTCCTACATCTTCACTTGCTACAATGCATTTTCTGCGATCTGTCTCCAGTCCCTTCGTTGTGGAGGAGATCAACGGGTTCGGAGAGGTTCCAAGAGACATGATTACCATGTCTACATCCATATCAAACTCAGAACCGGGAACTTCCACGGGACGTCTTCTTCCGGATGCGTCCGGCTCTCCAAGCTCCATGCGGATGCAGCGGATACCGTTTACCCAGCCGTCCTCTCCCACAAGGATCTCCACGGGGTTTGTCAGCAGGTCAAAGATGATGCCCTCCTCCTTTGCATGATGAACCTCCTCCACACGGGCCGGAAGCTCTTCCTCGGAACGGCGGTATACAATATGTACCTCCGCGCCCAGACGGAGAGCGGTACGGGCAGCGTCCATAGCCACGTTTCCGCCGCCGACTACAGCTACCTTATGTCCCTTCGCAATGGGTGTGTCATAGCGCTCATCGAAGGACTTCATCAGGTTATTTCTTGTCAGATATTCATTGGCGGAGAATACGCCGCAGGCCGTCTCGCCCGGTATTCCCATGAATTTGGGAAGTCCTGCTCCGGAACCGATAAATACGGCGTCAAAGCCTTCCTCCTCCATCAGCTCGTCGATAGTCACCGATTTTCCGATGATCACGTCAGTCTCAATCTTCACGCCGAGAGCCTTTACGTTCTCCACCTCAGGCAGAACCACGTCGTCCTTCGGAAGACGGAACTCCGGAATACCGTATACCAGCACGCCGCCTGCCTTATGCAGAGCCTCAAAGATCGTTACGTCATAACCAAGCTTCGCCAGATCTCCCGCGCAGGTCAGTCCTGCCGGGCCGGAACCGATCACGGCTACCTTCTTGCCGTTCTTCTCTGCCGGAGCAGCCGGCTTCATGCCCTGCTCTCTTGCCCAGTCAGCCACAAAGCGCTCCAGTTTTCCGATAGACACCGGCTCGCCCTTAATGCCGCGGATGCAGCGCCCCTCGCACTGGCTTTCCTGAGGACATACACGGCCGCAGATAGCCGGAAGGGAGGAGGATTCGCTGATCACACGGTAAGCCTCTGCGAAATCTCCTTCTTTCACTGCCTTGATGAAATTCGGTATATGAATCTGTACAGGGCAGCCTTCCATACATTTTGCTTTTTTGCAGTCCAGACAGCGCTGGGCTTCTTCCATCGCTTCTTCTTTATTGTATCCCAGGCAGACCTCGTCGAAGTTCGTCGCGCGAACCTTCGGATCCTGTTCTCTGACCGGTACCTTCTTTAATACGTCAGCCATTATTTATCACCTCCGCAATTTCCGCATCCTCCGTGATGCGTCTCGCCTTCCTGATAAGCCAGGAGTCTGCGGCCTTCCTCTGTCTTGTACATAGCCGCTCTTTTCATTGCCTGATCGAAATCTACCTTATGGCCGTCAAATTCCGGTCCGTCTACGCAGGCAAACTTCACCTCGTCGCCTACCAGCACACGACAGGCTCCGCACATACCGGTGCCGTCCACCATAATGGGGTTCATGCTGACAACACAGGGGATCCCAAGCTTTTTCGTAGTAAGGCTGGCGAATTTCATCATGATCATCGGTCCGATAGCGACGCACAGATCATACTGATGTCCCTCGCTCACCAGCTTTTCCAGCATGGCAGTACCTACGCCGTGGAAACCATAGCTTCCATCATCAGTACAGAGATAGAGATTTCCCACGCTCTTAAGCTCATCCTCCAGGATCAGCAGATCTTTCGTACGGGCGCCCACGATAATGTCACATTCAATGCCATGATCGTGAAGCCATTTCGCCTGAGGATACACAGGAGCAGTTCCCACGCCTCCGGCAATGAAAACCACCTTTTTCTTCTTCACTTCCTCAAAATCATCTGTCACCAGCTCAGACGGTTTTCCAAGCGGCCCCACAAAATCAAGGAAGTAATCTCCTTCTTTCAGATCCACCATTTTGCTGGTAGACACACCTATGGGCTGGAATACAATCGTCACGGTTCCGGCTTCTCTGTCATAATCGCAGATCGTCAGCGGAATACGCTCAGCCGTCTCATCCAGTCTTACGATGATAAACTGTCCCGGCTCACAAGCCTTCGCCACTCTTGGGGCCTGGACGACCTTCATGTAAACATTTGCAGAGAGCTGCTCTGCTTTTACAATCTTGAACATACGCTTCCTCCTGGAGTATAGTCTTTGGACGGGTTCCCCTCCCGCCTGCCGGCCGCCCTGTCGATATGGACGACCGCTCATCTTTATTATAATAATCCAATCTCCGGCAGATTTCAACTGTTACTGAATGGATTTCCGAAAATCTTCATAGTCAAAGCAGACACGATCACAGGCCGCCGGTTTTATTACCTCATTGGCTACCGCCACATGAAGCGGATGGGTCTGATACGCTTCCAGATCCTCCGCCGTCTCAAGCTCAGCAACCAGCAGCAGATCCCGATTGCTTCCCGGAAGCTGATTGCGCCGCATCTCCGCAAAGGTCAACCCCTTGATCTGCCCCACCAGAGCCTTCAGCCTTGCGTCGGCCTCCTTGGCCATCTCATCCTTCTTTTCCTCTGGAAAATCCTCTTTGAAATTCCACATAACCAGATGCTTTACCATAGTATTTCTCCTTCCTTCTTTCCCTCGTCTTCCTAATTTTCCGGAAAATCCAGGTTATAGACAAGCACAAGCGGCTCGCTTACTATCCCTTTCTGATTGATCGCCACAGCGCTCAAAAGTGTCTCGCCCTCCTCCTGAAGCTCGATGGGCTCTGTATAATGCGTGCTTTCATCCGTAGGTGTCGTACCGTCCAGCGTATAATAGATAGTCCCATATTCCGCGCTCAGCTCCAGCCTGAGATAATATCCGTAGGTTCCCTCCTGCACATCGCAGGAAGGCTTTTCAATTCGGTACGGGAGAAGCTCCTCCTGAATCTGTTCATAAGGACACTGGTCGATGACTGTTTCGATTTGTCCCGTCTGTCCGGTCATGTTCAGGATCTCCATGTACTCCAGATAGATCGAAAGCAGCTCTTCGCTCTCGCCTCTCGCACTCTGCTCCGCCAGAACCGCGGCCTCCATACTGTCGGCGGCCAGCTTGCTTTCACCCGTATGAGCATAAGCCTGCGCCAGACAGAGAAGAGGCTCAACATCCGTTCCTTCCATGTCCGACTGAAGCATCTGCGCCCGCTCCAGATAGGGAAGGGCTTTTTCATATTCCTCGCTTTCCAAGAGGGATTTTCCTCTGCGGAGCTGATAGGAGTAATTGTTCTGCCGCGTAGTCAGCATATACGAACCGATGCCGGCCAGGATACAAAGCGCCAGACCTCCGAGACCAATCGCCCATTTCCAGCGTCCTCTCCTGTGCTTTGGAGGCTTCGGAAAATTACCTTTCCTTTTTTTGTGTTCTTCCTGTCTTTCTTCCTTACCCACCGGTTCCCTGTCTGCGCTTTTCTTCTGCCCGGCGATCTCTCCGGCTATCTCCTCCTGACTGAGCATAAGCTCCTCCAGCGGATCATAATCCGGCACAATCTGAATCTCATGGCCGCATTTTCCACAATACAGTTGGCCAGGCTGCAGTTCCCCTCCGCAATTTGGACACTTCATAATAAGCTATCCTCTCTTTTGCTTTTTTCCTGTCCTTCCCCCGCTGTCATGCGTATTCTTCCAGGTAACGCTCAAATTCCTCCAGCGTCATAAGAATCTCCCGCGGCTTTGTTCCGGCTTCCTCGCCCACGACGCCCGCTTCTGCAAGCTGATCCATAATACGCGCCGCGCGGTTAAAGCCCACCTTAAACCACCGCTGCAGCATACCGATAGATGCCTTGTCCTTTTCAATAATAAACTTTCCGGCCTCGGCAAAAAGCGCGTCGCGCTCAGAACCGCTTCCTCCGGACTGGCCTTCTGCCGACGCCGGCTGAGCCGTATTGATGTGTTCCTCGACCTCTGTGCTATAAGCCACCTCGTTGTTATTCTCCTTCAAAAAATCCACAACGGCGCCCACCTCATCGTCAGAGACGAAGGCTCCCTGGACACGCACAGGCTTCGGATAGCCGTAGGGATAGAACAGCATATCGCCCTTACCCAGGAGTTTCTCCGCTCCGTTCATGTCCAAAATTGTCCGGGAATCCACGCCGGAGGACACCGCAAAAGCGATTCTTGAAGGCATATTGGCTTTAATCAGACCTGTGATCACATTGACAGATGGACGCTGGGTGGCAATCACCAGATGGATTCCCGCTGCGCGGGCAAGCTGAGCCAGACGGCAAATGGCGTCCTCTACTTCTCCAGGCGCTACCATCATCAGATCCGCCAGCTCGTCCACCACGATGACGATCTGCGGAAGCTTCTCCGGCTTGGTATCATCCTCTATATGCTCAATCTCCTTAATTTTTTCGTTATAGCCCGCCAGATTCCGCACATTGTAATCAGCGAACAGCTTATAGCGGTGTGTCATCTCAGCCACAGCCCAATTCAGAGCCCCGGCCGCCTTCTTCGGATCCGTCACAACCGGAATCAGAAGGTGAGGAATACCATTGTAGACGCTCAGCTCCACCACCTTGGGATCGATCATGATGAGCTTTACTTCGTCCGGAGCCGCCTTGTAAAGAATACTCATGATCAGGGTATTGATGCAGACAGACTTTCCGGACCCCGTAGCCCCCGCGATCAGAAGGTGAGGCATCTTCGCAATATCCGTCACAACGATCTTTCCGGCAATATCTTTTCCTACTGCAAAAGCCAGCTTCGACTTATGATTCTTGAACTCATGGGAAGATACCAGCTCCCGGAAAGGGACTATGGCGTTTTCTGCGTTGGGAACCTCGATTCCCACCGCTGCTTTTCCCGGAATCGGAGCTTCGATACGCACGTCTGCCACCGCCAGATTCAGCTTAATGTCATCCGCAAGAGAGACAATGCGGCTGACCTTCACCCCCTGGTCCGGCTGTATCTCGTACCGTGTCACGGCAGGCCCCTGGCTCACATTCGTCACAGTCACTCCCACGCCAAAATCCCGGAGGATCTGCTGTAGATGCATGGCTGTTTCGTGAAGAATCCGATCCGCGTCTCTGTTTTCCGTATGCTTCACCTGATTCAAAAGCTTCAAAGGAGGATATATGTAAGCCCGCTTTCTCACAGGCGGGACAGGCCGGCGCGCCTGTACGGCGCCGCTTGCCTCCGGAACGGATCCGGAAGGCTTTTTTCGCTGCTCCGGCGCCTGCTTTGGCGAATCTCCGTCAAAGACACCCGCAGGCAGTTCTCCCTCATCCGGAATCTCTCCGTCCGGCATTTCCTCATCGGGCATTTCCGAAACAACCTCAGCCGGACTTTCCTGCTCATCTGTACCGCCGGACCGCTGTTCCTCCTCATCTTCTTCCCGCTCTGCAAAACGCTCTCTCTCAATGGGGATCCGAAACATTTCATCCAGATCTTTAAGCTCCGGTTCTTCACTGTCCTCCAGCGTGATTTCCCGCATTTCGTCTGTATAGACTTCCTTCTTCATCGTCGTTTCTTCCAGAGCCACGCCGGAAACCTTATGCTCGATACGCGCTTTTTTCTGTTCTTCTTCCTCTCTAGCCGCCTGCTCCTCCTGAGCCTTCAGCCTTGCCGCTCTGCGTTCCTCCGCCAGAACCCTGTGCCGTCTCGCATCCTCCCTGGCCGTGTCATATACCTTGCGGCTTCCCTTTTTCACGCCGCTGATAAAGGAGCGTTCCGTGATAATCACCGCGCAGATAATCAAAAGAACAATCAAGATAATCCAGGCCCCCACAGTACCGAAGGCCCCTGTCAGCGCCTTGCTGATCATGCCTCCAAAAAAACCGCCGCCCGCCTTATGCTCTGCCGAATATGTATAGAAGGCTGCCGCTGTGCCTGCTCCGTCCTTTTCTCCGCCAAACATCTGGAAAAGGGCGCAGAAAAGAAAGACCGCAACCACCATGGCTCCTCCTTTGATGGCCGCTATCGTATTGTTTCTGTTAGAAATCGAAAAAGCCGCCACAAGAAACAGGCACACAGGCAGCGCATAAGCAAACACGCCGAACAGGCCGAACATAATCCCGCTCACAAACGCTCCTGCCGCCCCGCCAAGGCCAAAGTTGCTGATCAACAGTAATATGGATACCGCAAAGAGAACCAACAGTTTGATCTCATCGCGGATAAATGCGTTTTCTTCCTTCCGCTTCGCCGCGGCTTTTCCGGAGGCTGCTTTTTTCTTCTGCGGCGTCGTACGCCGTCTGCCAGACGTTTTTGATGCCATCTTTTTCATCCTCCCATTACTATGTTTCCTTTTTGTTCCGGTCCGGAAAAAGGACTGTATCTTTTTCCGGACCGGGGCAATCTATATTATTATATCATTTTTGAGCCGGATTTACAATCAGCTCCCGCAGCTTTTCAAAGGCGTCGCGGATCCCGCCGATCTCGTCGATCAGTCCTTCCTCTACAGCCTGGCGTCCTACCAGCACAGAACCCACATCCTTGGTCAGCTCTCCGGTCTCCAGCATCAGCTTCGTCAGCCTTTCCGGAGAAATCCGGCTGTGCGAGGTGATGAAGCCGGAGATTCTGTCCTGAATCTTCTGGAAATACTCAAAGGTCTGCGCCACGCCTATAATCAGGCCGTTCATACGTACCGGATGAATCATCATGGTCCCTGTGGGAACAATAAAAGAAAAATCCGTCGAAACAGCCAGCGGCACGCCGATAGAATGACTTCCGCCCAGTACAAGAGACACCGTAGGCTTGCTCAGAGAAGCAATCATTTCCGCAATAGCAAGCCCCGATTCCACATCGCCGCCCACCGTGTTGATCAGGACAAGAAGTCCCTGTATCTTTTTGCTGTCCTCCAGAGCCGCAAGCTGTGGGATCACATGCTCATACTTCGTTGTCTTGGAGTTGGACGGCAGACATTCATGTCCTTCTATCTCTCCGATGATATTCAGAAGGTGAATCCTGACCTCGCCTTCCCCCAGAGTAAGCTGTCCGTAATCCTCCACCTGACGGTCCTGCTCCTGCTGGTTCTCCCTTGTTTCTGCGTTCTTATTTTCCATAAAAATACCCTGACCTTTCCACAAACTTTTCTTTAGTATGTGAAAAGATCAGGGCTTATATACCCGAAGCTACGCCTGACGCAAGGCCTGATCGAGATCCTCGATAATGTCCTGCGGATTCTCGATACCTACGGAAAGACGAATCATACCTGGTGTCACGCCTGCCTCCAGAAGCTGCTCGTCCGTCATCTGCTGATGCGTATGACTGGCAGGATGCAGCACACAGGTGCGGGCGTCCGCCACATGGGTGACGATAGCCGCCAGTTTCAGACTATCCATAAAGCGCACCGCCTGTTCTCTCCCTCCCTTTAAACCAAAGGAAATCACGCCGCAGGTGCCGTTCGGCATATATTTTTTCGCCAGCTCGTGATAAGGATCTCCCTCAAGCCCGGCAAAATTTACAAACTCTACCTTTTCATGTGTATGTAAAAACTCAGCCACAGCCTTTGCATTGCTGCAGTGCTTCTCTACCCGTAGAGGCAGAGTCTCAAGGCCGATATTTAAAAGGAAAGCGTTCATGGGCGCCTGAATGCTGCCCAGATCCCTCATAAGCTGAGATGTCGCCTTTGTGATATAGGCGAGCTTTCCGAAACGCTCAGTATAAACGATTCCGTGATAGGTCGGATCCGGCGTCGTCAGTCCGGGGAATTTCTCCTTATGCGCTTCCCAGTCAAAGTTGCCGCTGTCTACGATGCAGCCGCCTACGCACATGGCGTGGCCATCCATGTATTTTGTCGTGGAATGGGTTACGATGTCGGCTCCCCATTCAAAGGGACGGCAGTTCACCGGAGTCGCGAACGTATTGTCCACAATCAGGGGACAACCGTGCTTATGAGCCAGCCGCGCGAACTTCTCAATATCGAGAATCACGAGGGCCGGATTCGCGATCGTCTCTCCCACAACAGCTTTCGTGTTGGGACGAAACGCTTTGTCGATCTCCTCCTCGGAAGCGTCCGGATCTACAAACGTGCAGTCGATCCCCAGCTTCTTGATCGTCGCTGCATACAGATTGAAAGTTCCTCCATAGACTTTCGCGGAACAGATGATATGATCGCCCGCCTCGCAAAGATTGGCGATGGCATAGAAATTGGCCGCCTGACCGGAAGACGTCAGCATAGCCGCCACGCCGCCCTCCAGCTCCGCAATCTTTGCTGCTACGCAGTCATTGGTGGGATTCTGGAGACGGGTATAGAAATAGCCTTCTTCCTCCAGGGAAAACAGCTTTCTCATTTCTTCCGTGGTATCGTATTTGAACGTGGTACTCTGATAAATCGGAAGCACTCTGGGCTCGCCCTTTTTGGGCTTCCAGCCCCCCTGTACACAGATAGTATCCAGTCTCATGCCATGTACCTCCCCTTCAGCTCATACACCATATCCATATATCGTTCCTTGCAGGCTTCATGCTCTCCTTTTTCTATGAGGCGCACGCAGTCCGATAACCAGGAATTCCAAATCTCATCATATATCTGATGGGGATTCTCCTGATGCCCGATACGATTTACAATCGTCGGAGCAATATTATAGTACTCCTTCACCAGAGCCTGTCCTTCTTCAGAAGCCAGAAGATATTCATCCCGGTAGGAGCGGAGAAGCTCCAGCTCATAGCAATCGTCCGGTTTTCCCTGGCTTTCGCAGGCAGCCGTCGTGATATAACAGAATTTTCTGTGGAAGCCCTGCTCGATCTTTTCGTAGCTGGCCTTTCCGACAGAAGTCTTGAAGGTCTTGTTCCACTTTTCAACGACCAGATCAGTCAAAGGCTCTGTCGAATCTCCTTTTTTTTCAAGAAAAGCAGGAAAAAAGAATACTGCCAGCACCATATTATAGTTGATCTGCTGCTCGCCGCGTTTTCCCTTTTTCGGAATCGCCTCCAGTTCGGCCTGAGCAGCCTGAACCAGACGATCCGCCAGTTTTTCCACCCAGGCATTGGGATCCTCTTCCTGCTGGTAGATAGTCTCAATGGCGTCTATGGTTTCCAGATGTCTGCGCAGGTACGCCTGGAATGCTTCCGGATACAGGTTCTTTTTGAAGGATGTCATAGGATTATCCTCCCGGATCAGCATGTCCTCGATTCCCTGCATGGCACGGTTGTAAGTCTCCCCATATGCTACAATATCCATATCCAAATCCGTACTCCTCCCTATTCTTCCCAGTTGTGATATACATTCTGGACGTCGTCGTCCTCGTCCAGCAAATCAAGGGTTCTCTGAAGGCTTTTCACTGCATCCTCATCGGTGAGATTCACGTAATTCTGCGGAATCATCGTAACCTCCGCCTGCGCCATGGGAATGCCTTTCTCCTCAAGAGCCTGGCGCACCTGGCTGAAGGAATCCGGATCAGTCAGGATCTCAAAGCTGTCCTCCTCCTCAGAAAAGTCCTCTGCTCCCGCATCCAGGGCAAGCATCATCAGATCATCGGGATCCAAATCACATTCCTCCCTGTCCACAATGATCTGTCCTTTTTTGTCAAACATATAGGATACGCAGCCCTGCGTTCCCACAGAACCGTTTCCTTTTGTAAACGCGCTTCTCACATTGGCTGCCGTACGGTTTTTATTGTCCGTAAGGGCGTCCACGATAATCGCGATACCGCCAGGTCCGTAGCCCTCATAGGACACATATTCGTAGTTGACCGCACCGGCGTTTCCAGCGGCCTTTTTAATGCCTCTTTCAATCGTATCGTTCGGCATATTATTGGCTTTCGCTTTCGCAATCACATCGCGAAGCCTGCTGTTATTATTTGGATCCGGTCCGCCCTCCTTGACTGCCACCGCAATCTCACGGCCGATAATTGTAAAAATCTTTCCCTTTGCAGCGTCGTTCTTCTCTTTTTTATGCTTTATGTTTGCAAACTTTGAATGTCCTGACATAAAAACACTCCTATTCCTTCTGTACTTATTTCTATCTCCCGGACGGCAGACTTTCTTATCTATTTTAGCACTACTTTTTTTGAAAGGCAAGCCCAATTATGTACCCAGTTCCAGGCTCACCCGCAAAGCCTCATTCACCCGCGCCAGGACGCTTTCATCCAGATGGCAGACCTTATCCCTCAGTCTTTGTTTGTCTATCGTGCGAAGCTGCTCCAAAAGGATCACAGAATCACGCACGATCTGGCACTGTCTGGCGTTCAGTTCCACATGAGTAGGAAGCTTCGCCTTATTCATCTTCGAGGTAATGGCCGCCACAATCACGGTCGGGCTGTGACGGTTTCCCGTATCGTTCTGTATCACAAGAACCGGACGGATACCTCCCTGTTCTGATCCTACCACCGGACGCAGATCCGCATAGTAAATGTCTCCCCGTCTGATTACCACATCTGTTCACACTCCGATCCTGAAAATCCTCCGGCTGCTTTTCCTGCAGCCATATCTGAAGTATTTCCAAAATCTTCACGCGTATGCACACCGTGAGAGGGTTCTCCCGCCGGAAGCTAAGACATGGTAACCGGATGTACTCTTTTATCGCCCTCTGAGATCTCCACCGCCCGCCCTTTCCTCAGATAAATTCTCGGAACCCGCGGAGAAATGTCACAGACAAGCTCATAGTTGAAGCGACCGGAAATCGCGGAAAGCTCCTCTACCGGAAGCGCCTCTTTTGCGTCCCTTCCGAAAAGCGTGACCTCCATACCAGGCTCTGCCTCCGGGATCTCTGTCACATCTGCCATAAACTGATCCATGCATACTCTGCCCCGGATGGGAGCCCGCTTTCCCGCGATAAGCACGCAGCCCTTATCCGACAGACTCCGCGGGTACCCATCTCCGTATCCCACCGGAATCGTCGCTATGCGGCGCGTCTCTTTCGCCGTATAGATTCCTCCGTAGCTCACCTGGGTCCCTGCCGGAATCTCTTTTACGTGTACGATATGACTTTTCAGTTCCATAGCAGGCCGCAAAGAAAGCTGTTCCTTCACCACTTCCTCCGATGGATACAGACCGTAAATGGCAATCCCCGCCCGCACCAGGTTCATCTGGGTTTCCGGCATATCAATAATAGCCGCGCTGTTCGCGCAATGGCAAAGCGGAAAACGCACTCCCCGCTCCGCGCATGCCTCCCGGAACTTAAGAAAACGGGTAAACTGATTTCCGGCAAATGTTTTATCCGCTTCATCCGCACGTGCAAAATGTGTAAATAAGCCTTCCAGCTCAAGTCCCGGCAGATTTCCTATCCTGCAGACCATATCCGCGCTCTCTGCCGTGTCCGCGAATCCAATCCGGCTCATTCCTGTGTCTACCTTGATATGAACCGGAAGCTTCCGGTTCCTGCGGACGGCTTCTCCTGACAGTTTTTCCGCCATATCCAGCCGAAAGACGGCCGGGCGGATATGCTGTTCCACAAGCTCTCCATAGTTTTCCGGAAAGACATAGCCAAGCACAAGCACCGGCTTCTCTATTCCGCTTTTTCTCAGCTCCAAAGCCTCCTCCACAGTCGCCACAGCGAAGCCCCAGATATACTCTTTCTGCTCCGCAAGCCGGGCGATCTGCGCTGCCCCGTGGCCATAGCCGTTCGTCTTGATCACCGCGGCTATCTGCGTTCCTTCCTTCAGCGTTTTTCGTATAGCCTCAAAATTGGCTTCTATGGCGTCCAGATCCACAAAGGCCGCCGCACGTCTGTATCCTTCCATAAAAACAGCTCCTAATCTTAGTATATGTTTTGTACTCTTGATTGCCCTTGTAAATTCAGGGTACGCAAAAGGGAAAGGACTGCGGCAGACAGAGCCGGATACCAGGTATCCGGACAATGCCGCTGCGGCAGCCCCTTCCTCATTGTCTTTTGCACATGAAAAACTGTATGCTGTCCCTCCTGCCCTGCAGCCGGAAGACAGTCTTACGTATTTTGCCCCGAACGTGGGTGTTCCTTTTCATAACGGGTAATATTATAGGAAAGCTGCATCAGGCTTTCCGAAAGATGAACATTTTCCACCAGAACGTCCGGCGGAACCTGCAGATCGATATGGGCAAAGTTCCAGATCGCCTTAATCCCATACTTCACCAAAAGCTCCGTCATCTCCTCCGCCTTCGACTTCGGCAGTGTCAGCGCGGCGATCTGAATCTCCTCGTCCCGGATAAAGCTTTCCAGATCATCCAGCATATGAATCTGGATTCCACGAACGCTCAATCCCTTCAGCACAGGATTCACATCAAAAATACCCCTGACATAAAAACCACGCTTTTCAAAATCCACATAGTTCGCCAGGGCCTGTCCCAGGTTGCCGCCGCCCACAATGATCATATTGTGCTTTTTGTCAAGCCCCAGAATCTTTCCGATCTCTTCGTAAAGATACTTTACATTATAGCCGTAGCCCTGCTGGCCGAACCCCCCGAAATTATTCAAATCCTGACGAATCTGAGAGGCCGTGACACTCATCCGGGTACTCAGCTCCCCGGAGGAAATCCGCTCCACACCGCTCTCCATCAGCTCGCCCAGATACCGGTAATAGCGGGGCAGCCGCTTGATGACGGCCTTTGAAATTTCTCTTTCTTCCGTGTTATGCTCGTCCTTCATTTTGCACGTCCTTCAATCAATATTTTCTTTATTATAAGCGATTTGAGAAAATTTTGTCAATGACTTTGTAGGATTCTTCACAAAGATTTTGCCTATATGTTCCCAGTATCCTGCATTTTTCAGTCTTCCCATTTATTTGCCGCTCCGCAGCATACAAACCTCAATTTACTCTTGTTCCTTCGTGTCTTTTCCGATATAATAAACTCTGCGGTCTTTCCTGCAAAATCCATTTGTTTGAAAGAAAAATCCTTTGCAGGGAAGCCAGTACAGCAAGAACAAAACAGAGGTAATACTATGATACTGTCATGTCAAAATATCAGCAAAGCATTCGGCACAGATGTGATTTTGAAAAACGCATCCTTTCATATAGAAGACAGAGAGAAAGCCGCTGTCGTCGGCATCAACGGAGCCGGAAAATCCACCCTTTTGAAGATTATCGTAGGAGAGCTGGATGCAGATTCCGGGGAAGCCGTGCTGTCCAAAGGAAAGACCATCGGCTACCTTGCTCAGCATCAGGACCTGGAAAGCACGCATACGATCTACGAGGAGCTTCTGTCTGTCAAGCAGGACGTGCTTGATCTGGAAGCAGCTATGCACGCGCTGGAGCTTCAGATGAAGGAACTGGACGGCGAAGAACTGGAAACGGCTCTGTCCCAGTATACGCGGCTTAACCATGAATTTGAACAGAAGAACGGCTACGCGTGCAAAAGCGAAGTCATCGGCGTCCTCAAGGGACTTGGGTTTGAGGAGGAGGATTTCACAAAGATGGTGAATACCCTGTCCGGCGGCCAGAAGACCCGTGTTTCTCTTGGAAAGCTTCTGCTCTCTCAGCCGGATCTCATCCTGCTCGACGAGCCTACGAACCATCTGGACATGAACTCCATAGCCTGGCTGGAGACCTTTCTTTTGAATTACAGCGGAGCTGTCCTGGTTGTGGCCCATGACCGCTATTTTCTGAACCGGATCGCCACGAAAATCATCGAGATCGACGCCGGCGAAGTTACCGTCTTTCAGGGAAATTATTCGGATTACGCGGCGAAAAAGGCGCAGCTTCGCGAGGCCAAAATGAACGCCTGGCTGAACCAGCAGCGAGAGATCCGGCACCAGGAAGAAGTCATTGCAAAGCTCAAGTCCTTCAACCGGGAAAAATCTATTCGCCGGGCTGAAAGCCGCGAAAAGATGCTGGAAAAAATGGAGGTTTTGGAAAAGCCTTCCGAAGTGCGTTCAGAAATGCATATTACCCTGGAACCCAAGGTCACAAGCGGAAACGATGTGCTGACCGTAGAGCATCTCTCCAAAGCCTTTGGCCCCCTGACACTCTTTACCGACCTGAACTTTTCCATCAAGCGCGGGGAACGGGTGGCCTTAATCGGAAACAACGGCACCGGCAAGACAACGATCCTGAAGATTCTGAACGGACTGCTTGACGCAGACAGCGGCTCCTTTACGCTTGGCGCAAAGGTCCGCATCGGCTACTACGATCAGGAGCATCACGTCCTCCATCCGGAAAAGACACTGTTTGAGGAAATCTCCGACGCTTACCCGGATCTGGACAACACCACGATCCGAAGCACCCTCGCAGCCTTTCTGTTTACCGGGGACGAGGTGTTTAAGCGTATCGCCGACTTAAGCGGAGGGGAACGGGGACGCGTATCTCTGGCAAAGCTCATGCTCTCTGAGGCAAACTTCCTGATTCTCGACGAGCCTACGAACCATCTGGACATCGTCTCCAAGGAAATTTTGGAGCAGACTTTAAACCGCTATACGGGTACCGTACTCTATGTCTCCCACGACCGGTACTTTATCAATACCACGGCAACCCGGATCCTGGATCTCACCCAGGGAACCCTGGTCAATTATATTGGAAACTACGACTACTATCTGGAAAAGCGTGATCTGCTGACGCCGTCTTCCTCTCCGGAGGCAGAGGAAAAGCCGGATACGAAAGAAGTTTCAGAAGGCCGCCTGGACTGGAAACAGCAGAAAGAAGAACAGGCCAGACAGCGAAAAAGAGAAAACGATCTGAAAAAGACGGAGGCGGAAATCTTTGAACTGGAGAACAGAGACAATGAGATCAACGAACTCCTGACAAAAGAAGAAGTCTACACCGACGTAGCGGAATGTCTGAAGCTCCACAAGGAGCAGGAGGCCCTGAAGGCACGTCTGGAAATTTTATATGAACAATGGGAGGCGCTGGCTTAGTGATTTGCCAGCGCCTTCTGAAATTCATCCAGATTTTCTTCTGTCACATACATGCCAAAGCCCTGACTTTCCAGGCTTTCGTCCGTCTTTCCATAGAAAATCCGATCAACAATCATATCTCCCAGCACTTCCGTATAATGGCTGGATTCATAATAATAGGTCCTGTCGGTTGTAATCGCGTTTTCCCCGCTGAAATTGTAATAGTCGAGTCCCCATTCCGCCAGCCAGATCAGGTAATTCTCATATCCGTAAAACTTCGACTGCTGATAGGTACGGTAGTAGATCGGGTTAGTAAACACGATGAGATTGATGTCGTATTCCTCGCACAGCTTCATAATCGCTTCTATGCTGTAGAAGGAATCTACCAGATAATCCCTGTAATAATCCTCCCAGTAAGGCGAATCGCCCTCCCAGGTTCCGCCAAGAGACGGATCCCGGACCATGCCGCCATTCTCATAATACCGCTCCACATAATCCGGATCTGTAGGTTCGTAATTCAAAATTACCCGCAGGGACTGGAGCACTCCCTTGATACTGAAGTAATTGGCGTAAAATTCCAGCTTATCCTCCCGCGGATAGGGAATCCGATAGAACTGCTCCTGATGCAGAGACGGATCGACGAAACAGGAAATATTGTCAAGACCTATCATGACATTCTTCGGAATGATCCCATTCTCAATCATTTCCTCCAGATTGTCCAGATGCTCCGCCGGAAGTCCCTCTGAATAGGACATATTATACCAGTTTCCCTCAGGAATCCGATCAACATTAATAAAACCTGTGCGGGACGAGCCAAACAGAAAAGAATCAAACTTATCCGGATTATGAAGGATATACTGCATCTTGATATAATTGCTGTTCGGCTCCACCCCGTTATCCCGTATCTGCGCCCAATGGAATACATTATAAGGATCTACTGCGACAGGAATGCCAATCTCAAGCAGCAGAACAAAGAGGACAAACGGGCAGATTTTCCACAAAAATTTCTTCATACTCTTCTCTCTTTCTGTTCTTCTCTGCACGGCTCCTTTTTTCGCTGCACGGCTGTACAGTGTCAAAACTGGAAGTAGACGAACTCATACTCGCCGAGCTGCCTGTGATAGAGAATGATAAACAGAAGTCCAAAATAAAAGGCATATCGCAGGGGTTTTCGGAAACGCCCCAGCCACTCCCAGACGTTTTGCCTAAGCTCAATGAAATCATGAGCCAAAAGCAAGGCAATCCATAAAAATACGAGTTTCAGATCTGTACTTTGAATCAGTCCTGCCGTGCGCAGCGACTCGTATCCCGTTTTCACATAAGAAACCGGATCGCCGATGCCTTCAAAAAGATGTGTCAGCACGTAGATTGCGTCCGAAAGGGTGTTGGCACGGAAAAAAATCCAGGCAACGCAGACGAAGATAAATACCAGCAGAACCCGGAACGGATTTCTTCTGTCATTCTTCGGCGGAAAACGGCGGTTCCATTCCTTCTCCACGATCTGGCCAAGGCCGTGCAGACCGCCCCAGATCACAAAAGTCCAGTTTGCTCCGTGCCAGAGGCCGCTGACCAGAAAGGTAACAAGAAGGTTTCTTCCGGTCCTCCACTCTCCTCTGCGGCTTCCGCCAAGCGGGATATAAATATAATCCCGGAACCAGGTGGAAAGCGAAATATGCCATCGCGCCCAGAATTCCTTTAACGAGGCTGCAAAATAAGGGCTCTTGAAATTTGTCACCAGATCGATGTCCAAAAGCTTCGCCACACCTCTCGCAATATCGGAATATCCGGAAAAATCACAGTAAACCTGGAAAGCATACAGAAAGGTCGCGGCGCCCAACGCGATTCCCGTATAGGCTGTCACCTGGTTGTAGACCGTATTGACGCAGGAAGCCACCACGTCAGCGATGGCGATCTTCTTGAAAAATCCCCAGGCGATCAGCTTCGCGCCTGCGATCGCCTTCTCCGTGTCAAAACGATGTTCTTTTTCTATCTGCGGCATCAGATGCTCCGCTCTCTCGATAGGTCCTGCCAGAAGAAGCGGAAAGAACGACACAAAGGTGGCATACTTGCCAAAATGCCTGCACGCCTGCGTCTTTCCCTTATAGACGTCGATCACATAGCCAAGCGTCTGAAACGTGTAAAAGGAGATTCCCACCGGAAGCACCAGATCCAGCGTAACCCCGCTCACAGGCAGGGAAATGCTCTTTAGAAGGGCGGTCACGGACTCGCTCAGGAAATTAAAATATTTAAAGAAAAATAAAAGTCCCAGGCAGACCATAAGAGCCGCGCCCATACAAGCCTTTCTCTTTCTTTTGTCCTCCGTCCGTTCCATAAGGAGGGCCATCCCATAGGTCACCAGGGTGGTAAAGAAAAGCAGCCACACATAACGGGCGTCTCCGCTCATGTAAAAGTAATAACTGGCCGCCAGCAGGACGCCCCACCTGTAACGACGGGGCGTCAGCCAGTAAGCTGCAAATACGATTGGCAGAAAGACGTAAAACGCATTGGAATTAAACAGCATTCAACATTTCCTCTAATGTTTTCCTCACTTCTTTGATAAACGCCTCGCTGGAAAGAACGACCGGATTCGGAAGCGTCGTAATCAGAGCCAGATCCTTTGTCATCTTTCCTTCCTCGATGGTCTGGATCGAGGCCTTTTCCAGCTTGCCCGCAAAATCCACAAGCGCCTGGTTTCCATCAAGCTCTCCTCTCTTTCTGAGAGCTCCGGACCAGGCGAAAATCGTCGCCATGGAGTTTGTGGAAGTCTCCTCTCCTTTCAGGTGCTTGTAATAATGACGCTGCACGGTTCCGTGAGCCGCCTCGTATTCATAGTATCCATGGGGAGACACCAGCACAGAGGTCATCATGGCCAGAGAGCCGAATGCCGTAGCGATGAGATCGCTCATCACATCTCCATCATAGTTTTTGCAGGCCCAGATATAGCCGCCCTCGGACTTAATCACACGGGCCACCGCGTCGTCGATAAGCGTATAAAAATACTCGATGCCAAGTTTCTCAAATTCTTCCTTGTACTCTTTTTCGTAAATCTCCTGAAATACGTCCTTGAAATAATGATCATATTTTTTGGAGATAGTGTCCTTGGTGGCAAACCACAGATCCTGCTTCTGAGAAACCGCATAGGAGAAACAGCTCCTCGCAAAGCTCTCGATAGAGCTTGTCAGGTTATGGATTCCCTGGGCGATGCCGCCCTCCTTGAACTCATGAACCGTCTCCCGGATCTCCGTTCCATCCTCGCCCATAAATACCAGCTCGCATTTCCCAGGACCAGGAATCCGCATCTCGGTGGCTTTATAAATATCGCCGTAAGCATGACGGGCCACAGTAATAGGCTTCTTCCAGTTCTTTACGTAAGGCTCGATTCCCTTTACGATGATCGGTACACGGAATACGGTTCCGTCCAGAAGGGCGCGGATGGTTCCATTGGGGCTTTTCCACATCTCCTTCAGGTCATACTCCTCCATACGTGCAGCGTTAGGTGTGATCGTCGCGCACTTTACAGCCACGCCATATTTTTTCGTGGCCTCGGCGGAATCCACGGTCACCTGATCATTCGTAGCGTTACGGTTCTCAAGTCCCAAATCGTAGTATTCTGTATTCAAATCGATGAACGGAAGCAGAAGCTCATCTTTGATCATCTTCCAGAGAATCCTGGTCATCTCGTCTCCGTCCATCTCAACAAGCGGCGTCGTCATCTTGATCTTATCCATGTCAGTCCTCCTCAAATCAGTTTCGTATGCTTTTGCCGCCGCATTCCGGCGGCGCTTTGTGTTTTATTATAGTCGATCAGGGGCTTCTTCGCAAGTCATTCCGGCTAAAATGGCAGCGTAAATTTACCTTCGGAATTGGTGGTGTAGAAATCACCCGTGACGCGCTGATAAAGCATCAGGCTATAGTTCTTTTTTACTCTACATCCTTTTTTGTTATCTTGCAACCTCATTCCATTGATTTT
>DVLE01000036.1 GCA_018715645.1 Candidatus Merdisoma merdipullorum | reverse complement strand
GTAACGTCAGTTGTACGGAAGTAGAACTGCGGTCTGTAGTTGTTGAAGAACGGAGTATGACGGCCACCCTCGTCCTTGGTCAGAACGTATACCTGAGCGGTAAACTTGGTGTGGCAGGTAATGCTGCCCGGCTTAACGATAACCTGGCCTCTTTCGATCTCAGTTCTCTGAACACCACGAAGCAGAGCTCCGATGTTGTCACCAGCCTGAGCCTCGTCAAGAAGCTTACGGAACATCTCGATACCAGTTACAACAGTCTTACGTGTTTCTTCCTTGATACCAACGATCTCAACTTCCTCGTTCAGATGCAGAACACCACGCTCTACACGGCCTGTAGCAACAGTACCACGTCCGGTAATGGTGAATACGTCCTCAACCGGCATCAGGAACGGCTGGTCAGTTGCACGCTGCGGATCCGGAATCCACTCATCAACAGCGTCCATCAGCTCCATGATCTTGTCGCCCCACTCGCTGTTCGGATCCTCAAGAGCCTTCAGAGCGGAACCCTGGATGATCGGAGTGTCATCTCCCGGGAACTCGTACTCGTTCAGCAGCTCACGGATCTCCATGTCTACCAGCTCAAGCAGCTCCTCGTCGTCTACCATGTCGCACTTGTTCATGAATACTACGATGTAGGGAACGCCTACCTGACGGGACAGCAGGATGTGCTCCTTGGTCTGAGCCATTACACCGTCGGTAGCAGCTACTACCAGGATAGCTCCGTCCATCTGAGCAGCACCGGTGATCATGTTCTTTACATAGTCAGCATGGCCCGGGCAGTCAACGTGTGCGTAGTGTCTCTTTTCTGTCTCGTACTCAACGTGAGCGGTAGAAATGGTGATACCACGCTCTCTCTCCTCGGGAGCCTTGTCGATGTTCTCGAAATCAGTAGCTGTGTTACCAGCAACACGCTCAGACAGAACCTTGGTGATAGCTGCTGTCAGAGTGGTCTTGCCATGGTCTACGTGACCGATGGTACCGATATTACAATGCGGTTTGGTTCTTTCAAATTTAGCTTTAGCCATTTTGAATGTCCTCCTTAATTCATACGCCCTCTGGGGCTGATTTGATTTTTTACTGTTTTCGGTTGATACTCGGCTAACTTTGATTATATTTCAAAGCGCCCTATTTTTCAAGCAAAATTTAGCGGAAATCACTGATAAATTGCTTATTTCTTTGCTGCGAGTACTTTCTCCTGGATATTCTTCGGAACCTGCTCATATTTCTCAAAGAACATGGAGTAGTTTCCACGTCCCTGTGTCTTGGAACGCAGGTCTGTGGAGTATCCGAACATCTCGGCCAACGGAACATATCCGCGGATCATCTTTCCGCCTCCGATGTCCTCCATACCCTCGATACGGCCGCGGCGGCTGTTGATGTCGCCGATAACGTCGCCCATGTAGTCTTCCGGCGTCGTAACCTCAACCTTCATGATCGGCTCAAGCAGTACGGGATTTCCCTTCTGCATAGCCTCCTTGAATGCCATGGATCCTGCGATATGGAAAGCCATCTCACTGGAGTCTACCTCATGGTAAGATCCGTCGTATACGGTTGCATGGATACCAAGTACCGGGAATCCTCCCAGAATACCGGACTGTGCAGCCTCCTCGATACCTTCGCCGACTGCCGGGATATATTCCTTCGGAATCGCACCGCCGACAACCTGGGAATCGAACTTGAACAGTTCCTCTCCGTTGGCGTCCATCGGCTCAAAGTGTACCTTACAGTGACCATACTGTCCACGTCCACCGGACTGCTTCGCGTACTTGCTGTCCACATCCACAGCCTTTGTGAAGGTCTCCTTGTAAGCAACCTGCGGAGCGCCTACATTTGCCTCTACCTTGTACTCACGCAGCAGACGGTCTACGATGATCTCCAGATGAAGCTCGCCCATTCCTGCGATGATGGTCTGGCCTGTCTCCGGATCGGTATGAGCGCGGAAGGTCGGGTCCTCCTCTGCCAGCTTTGCAAGCGCCTCGCCCATCTTGCCCTGACCGGCCTTGGTCTTCGGCTCGATAGCCAGCTCGATAACCGGCTCCGGGAACTCCATGGACTCCAGGATAACCGGATGCTGCTCGTCGCAGATGGTATCGCCAGTGGTGGTAAACTTAAAGCCTACAGCCGCAGCGATGTCTCCGGAATATACCTTATCCAGCTCTGCTCTCTTATTTGCATGCATCTGAAGAATACGTCCTACACGCTCCTTCTTCTGCTTCGTAGAATTGTATACGTAGGATCCGGAATTCATGGTTCCGGAGTATACACGGAAGAATGCCAGCTTTCCTACGAACGGGTCGGCCATAATCTTGAATGCCAGCGCGGAGAACGGCTCCTCATCGGAAGAATGACGCTCGATCTCGTTTCCTTCCATATCCACGCCTTTGATAGCCGGGATGTCGGTCGGAGCGGGCATATACTCCAGCACTGCGTCCAGAAGCTTCTGAACGCCCTTGTTGCGGTACGCGCTTCCGCAGCATACCGGAACAGCCTTACACTCGCAGGTAGCTTTTCTCAGGGCAGCCTTCATGTCCTCTACAGACGGCTCCTCTCCCTCCAGATACTGCATCATCAGATCGTCGTCCAGATCGCAGATCTTTTCAACAAGCTCTGAACGGTACAGCTCTGCGTCATCCTTCATATCATCGGGAATATCTGTGATGGAGATGTCCTCGCCCTTGTCATCATTGTAGATGTAAGCCTTCATCTCAAACAGGTCGATGATTCCCTTAAACTCGTCTTCCTTTCCAATCGGAAGCTGCAGACAGATGGCGTTCTTGCCAAGTCTGGTCTTAATCATGTCTACTGCATTGTAGAAGTCCGCGCCCAGAATGTCCATCTTGTTGATGAATGCCATTCTCGGTACATTGTAGGTGTCTGCCTGACGCCATACGTTCTCTGACTGAGGCTCTACACCGCCCTTCGCACAGAAGACGCCCACAGCGCCGTCCAGTACACGAAGGGAACGCTCTACCTCAACCGTAAAGTCAACATGGCCCGGTGTATCAATGATATTGATACGATGCTCCAGAGCGCCGGGCTTCGGCTTGCAGTTCTCCTGCAGAGTCCAGTGACAGGTTGTTGCAGCGGAAGTGATGGTGATACCACGCTCCTGTTCCTGCTCCATCCAGTCCATGGTCGCAGTTCCCTCATGGGTATCGCCAATCTTATAGTTTACGCCAGTGTAATACAGAATACGCTCTGTCAGTGTGGTCTTACCAGCATCGATATGAGCCATAATTCCGATATTTCTGGTTCTCTCCAATGGATATTCTCTTCCAGCCACGGGTTTTCCTCCTCAACTAATTAGAAACGGTAGTGAGCAAACGCCTTGTTTGCCTCTGCCATCTTGTGCATGTCTTCTTTTCTCTTCACGGAAGCGCCGGTGTTGTTCGCCGCGTCCATGATCTCGTTTGCAAGACGCTCCTCCATGGTCTTCTCACCGCGCTTACGGGAGAACATGGTCAGCCAGCGCAGAGCCAGGGCCTGACGGCGATCCGGACGAACCTCGATCGGAACCTGATAAGTCGCTCCGCCGACACGTCTTGCCTTTACCTCCAGAAGCGGCATGATGTTGTTCATAGCCTCCTCAAATACTTCCAGAGCGGGCTTCTCCGTCTTTGCCTCTACTCTTGCAAATGCTCCGTATACAATCTTCTGAGCCACACCCTTCTTACCATCCAGCATGATGTTGTTGATAAGCTTGGTGACTACTTTGTTGTTGTAAAGCGGATCCGCTAATACATCTCTTTTCTGAGTATGTCCTTTACGTGCCACAATACTTCCCTCCTTAACAAAATATTAATTCTCAGGTACTCACATGTGTCTCTGTGTTGTGCACGGCAAATCTATATACGACCCGCAGCCTAAGGGACGATATTTCATTCCGGCATACAGACACTTCCTGTCTGTCCAACGAATAGTTTCTGGTGTTACCTGCTGATTTTCTGAAACCGGTTCAGACTCTTACTTATTTCTTTGCGTCTTTCGGTCTCTTGGCGCCGTACTTGGAACGGGCCTGTCTTCTCTTAGCTACACCTGCGGTATCCAGCGTTCCACGGATGATATGGTATCTCGTACCGGGCAGGTCCTTTACTCTACCGCCGCGGATCATAACAACGCTATGCTCCTGCAGATTGTGTCCCTCTCCGGGGATGTAGCTTGTTACCTCAATTCCGTTGGAAAGACGTACTCTGGCAATCTTACGAAGCGCGGAGTTCGGCTTCTTCGGGGTAGCGGTCTTTACTGCTGTACAAACGCCGCGCTTCTGCGGAGCGGATGTGTTCGTTGCCTTCTTCTTCAGAGAGTTGAATCCTTTCTGAAGGGCAGGAGCAGTAGACTTCTTTACAGAGGTCTGTCTTCCTTTTCTGACTAACTGATTAAATGTTGGCATTCCTTTCACCTCCTGTGGTAAGTGGCTGGCATGATGCCGGCCCTGTCAGGCTGCTGTGTCGGTAATCGACAGTTCATTTCAGCGCGCAAAAATACCCTATGTATCTTCGCGCACACGATAGTATTATAATGACGAAAAACCCCTCTGTCAAGGGGTTTTTCCGCAACTTTTCATAGATTTTACTATTCTTACATAGGAATCAGATTTTATAGCACTCTCCCTGACAAAGCAGGCGAAGCGTACAGTCCGGCGCTTCCGTCCCGATAGCGTCTATAATCTCCTGGGGATCTCCGTGGTGCAGCGGGAAGGTCCAGAAATGGCAGGGAATGCACACGCTGCATTTCAAAAGTCCCGCATAGTGGGCCGCTTCTTTTCCGTCCAAATTGCCAAACGCGCCGTTGATCGGCAGGATCGCCACCTCCGGGCACATTTTAAGGGGTACGGAAAGCCGCGGCAGGGTAAGAGCCGTATCTCCCGCATAATAGAGCTTTGAAAAGCCAAAATCCAGGATAAAGCCCAAAGCCTCCGGCGCCAGTTTCCCGTGATCGCAGTCCACTGCCAGAATCGAATACCCAGGAAGCTCTGTACGGCTTCCTTTTTTCAGCACATGAATCCGGTCCATATCATAGCCCAGCTTCTGAAGCTCGGCTGCCACGACGGAATTTGTATAGACTTCCGTCTTGTCTTTGATCAGTTCTCCTATGGCATCCACATCAAAGTGATCGTTGTGTTCGTGGGAGATAAGCAGCACATCCAGATCAAGCTCCGCTGCTTCGCATACCGGAGGCATCAGCCGCTTGAAGCCCTGGCCCTCCTCCGGAATCAGTCTCTGTACGCAGTCCGAGAAATACGGATCGATCGCCGTGAGTCTGCCGTCCGCCGTCTTGATCAGAAAGCCTGCCTGGCCCAGCCAGAAAACAGCCGCCTCCCTGTCTTTCACCTCTGTCTTATGTACACGTTCTGTAAACTTCATCCGCAGTCATCCTTCCGATGCCTTTTTTTCGCTTTCCTCCTCGCCCTGGCTGATTACCAAGGCAGAGCCGAAGCCGATTCCTAAGCGGGAGGCTCCCATATCCACATATTTTTTTGCCGTCTCATAGTTCCGGATACCGCCGGATGGCTTTACCTTGATCCTTCCCTGGGCCGTATCCAGCATCATGCGGACTGCCTCCTCGCTGGCGCCCGACGCCGCGAAGCCGGTGGAGGTCTTTACAAAGTCCGCTCCCGCTTCTATGGAAATCTCAGTCGCCTTTTTGATTTCCTCCAAAGTCAGCGCGCAGGTCTCAAAAATAACCTTTACGCCTACTCCGTATTTCCGGGCCTCCCGTACTACTCCTTCGATTCCTCTTTTTACCTCGTCCCATTTGCCGGAGCGGGCGTAGCCATAATTCATCACCATGTCGATCTCCACGACACCCTTGGACGCATACTGCCTTGCAAGCTCCGCCTTTCCTTCCGCCGTACTGTCTCCGTGGGGGAAATCCAGAACACAGCTTACCTTCGTGTTCGTTCCCTCGCACATGGAAACGGCCAGCTCAATGTCGCAGGGCCTTACGCACACCGTATAGGAGTCGCAGTCGATACAGGACTGAATGGCCTCCCGTACCTCCTGCTCCGTCATCTCCGGTTTCAAAATTGCTGCATCAAAATAACGGCTGATTTTCATTTGCTCTCTGTTCCTTTCCTTCTCTTTTCCAGATAGTTTTCATCCACATATTTCATGGAGGTCCCCCAGGCTTCCCTGCGCACAAAGTACACCTCGTTCTGCTCCTGCTCCGGCCAGAGAGTGAAGATCTTAAACTCCTCCTCGTTCATGGTATTGTCAATCCAGTGGAACGTATGGGGAGGGATAACGATGATGTCTCCCGGCTTCACCGGAATACTGTCCTCATCCAGCCAGAGGATTCCTGTTCCTTCTATAATATAGTAGATTTCCGTTTGTTCGTGTGCGCCGCCCGCGGTACGGCAGCCGCCCTTGAGGGTTCCTTCATTGATATTGATGACGGGGGCGCCGCCAAGCGTCCCTCCTGTGAGCTGCTTGGAGCTGTAGGTCTCGTCACAGATATATGGTACCACATTTTCCGCGTTTACAAAAATCCATTTTTCCTTTTCCAATTCTAGTATCCTCCTGCAGTAATTTTTCCGTAATGTTTTTCATAAAGCTCATCTATGGCTTTCCGATCCGGCATGGAAGGGGCTGTTCCCTTCCTGGTCACGGACAAAGCTCCTGTCACGTTGCCATAGCGCAAAGCCGTAAACAGATCCTTTCCTTCCGCCAGCGCCATGACAAAGCCGCCGTTAAAGGCGTCCCCGGCTCCCGTGGTGTCAACGGCCTCCACTGGAAGCCGTCCCACCAGCTCGCTCTTTTCCCGGTTCATGGCAAAAGCGCCCATAGAGCCCAGCGTTATGACGACTTCCTTTACTCCCTTCTCCATAAATACGGCCGCCGCTTTTTTGGCGTCCTCCTCCGTCTCGATGGTCACTCCTGTCAGGAGCTTTGCTTCCGTCTCATTTGGCGTCACGATGTCGATCCTTCTCAGGAACTCATCCGGGAGCTTTGCCGCCGGAGCTGTATTCAGTACAATAGTCACGCCTGCCTCCCAGGCAATGTCTACCGCCTGAAACAAGGCGTCAAAATTGATCTCAAGCTGCACCAGCAGAATATCCGCCGACGCGATCAGCTCTCTGCAGCTCTCTACGTCTTCCGGAGTGATGTTGTCACAGGCTCCGCTCAGCACGACGATCTCATTCTGGGCTGTGGTTTCATCCACGAGAATCAGCGCGCAGCCCGTCTCCTTCTTCTCATCCACAAAGACATAGGAGGTATCCATTCCTTCCTTTTTATAGAAGTCCACAGCCATGGTCCCAAACACGTCGCTTCCTACCTTTGTCACCAGTGTTACGTCGGCGCCGGCCCGGTGGGCCGCCACAGCCTGATTGGAACCCTTTCCCCCAGGTCCCATCAAGAAGGCGGAGCCTTTGACGGTCTCGCCCGGAACAGGAAGACGCCCGCTCCTTCCCGTAAGGTCTGTCACATAACTGCCGAATACGACTACCTTTCTGCTCATCCTACTCTCCTCCGCCCTCACATGGGAAATCAATCATGATCTTGATACGCCTGTCATTGTGCGCCTTCATCGCGGCAAACCCTTCCATTACCCGTTCAAAGGGATAACGCTCCGTTATCATAGGCTGCAGGGAAACATGTCTGTTGGAGAGCATATCCAGGATTTTTCTTCCCATATTAGGGGTTCCGGCAGCTCCGATCATCGTGCAGTTCTTTGCAACAAGGCTGTCCAGCCTGACATTCGGCACCTCCCTCTCATAAAATCCCGGTATGACGATAGAACCACTGGGACGCAGCATATCCAAAAGATCGTTGATCAGCTCCACAGAGCCGGTGGTATCCAGAATCACATCCATTCCTCTGCCGCCGGTCTCCCTCATGACCACCTCTTTTAAATTCTCCTCCGTGGTATTCACCAGAATATCCGCGCCCATCTCTTTTCCCACGGCCAGCTTTTTTTCCTTGCGCCCCGCCAGGATGACCTTTCCGATTCCCATCCCCTTCGCGCAGGCCATACCGCCCAGACCGATGGGGCCTGTTCCCGCCACAAGCATATTCATGCCGGGACCGATATGGGCTCTCGTCAGACCGTAGAGGCCAATGCTGGCAGGTTCCACAAGGGCCGCCTCGTCCAGAGGTACATTGTCCGGCACCCGAAAGGTCAGGCGCTCCGGCATCAGCATATACTCCGCAAAGGCTCCCGGCCAGCAGTTTCCGGTAGTTCCAATCGGCCGTCCGTTCTCGCAGCTCTGATACTCTCCCTCCAGACAGGGTTCACACTCTCCGCAGGAGTATCCCGTGTCGCTGATCACCCGGTCTCCTACTTTGAGTCTCCTGGTTCCGCTGCCCGTCTCTACGACTACGCCGGACCATTCATGTCCGATCCGCACAGGGTATATGGGGTTCATCCCCTCACCCAGCGTCAGGGTTCCATCCGCGATCGCCACATCTGTCGCACAAATGCCGCAGTGATGCACTTTCGCAAGGATCTGCCCCGGACCAGGCGTCGGCTTTTCCATCTCTGCTATTCTCAATTCTCCCGGCCTGTAAGCTAGTAATACCTTCATATACCCTCCTTACTTAAAAGTCTCGCGCGTACCCGCAAATCCAGCCCCCATCAATCACGCTGATCGTTCCTGTCATATAGGAGGAATCCTCCGACGCCAGAAAACATGCCATTCCGGCTATATCCTTCGGCTCTCCGGGACGATGCTGCGGTATATGAGACATCATGGCCTCCGCCTTTTCCGGATCCGCGTAAAAAAGTTTTCTGGTTCCTTCAAACATGATCGAACCCGGCGCAATTCCGTTCACCCGGATGTTCAGCGGAGCCAGCTCCAAAGCCATAGCCTTTGTCAGATTAAAGACCCCCGCCTTTGCGGCGGCAAACGCGCACTGCAGGCGAAGGGGCGTAAGTCCTACCACAGATCCGATGTTGATGATATTTCCTCCCTCTCCCTGCTTTTCCATCTGAAGAATCGCCGGTTTGGAGCAGTAATACACCCCGTTCAAATCCACATTGATGATTCGTTCCCACAGCTCGTCCGAGTACTCATGAATCGGCTTTCTCTCCTCCGGTCCTCCGTTGATTCCCGCATTGTTCACCAGCACATCCAGACGCCCGTAGAGTCTCACGGTCTCCTCGATCATGGCCGCCGCGCTCTCCCTGCTGCCTACATCCGCAATGACCGCGGAAGCCTCTCCCCCCCTGGAACGGATAGCGTCCACGACAGCCTGGAGCGTCGCCTTTGTCCGTCCTGTCACGACTACTTTCGCGCCGTTTGCTGCGAACTCCTCAGCCATCGCGCCCCCGATGGCGCCTCCGCCTCCTGTCACAATCACGACTTTGTCTTTTAAATCCACCCTCACAGTCTTACCCCTCCTTTGTATGATATGACTTCTTATCAGGCCGGAACCTTACGTTTCTGCCTATACAGATCGATCAGTACCGCCAGGGCCATCAAAAAGCCCTGCACCGCTATTTTCATTGTGGCCGGACAGCCAAGAAAGATAATCGCATTTTCCGCAACGAACACCAGAGCCGTCCCGATCAGCACTCCCAGGGGAGAGCCTTTTCCGCCTGCCAGACTTACGCCTCCTACCACGCAGCCGGCGATAGCGCGAAACTCCCAGCCGTCTCCCGTCTCCGGAAGTCCGATTCCCACGTCCAGGGTAAGCAGAAGTCCCGCTACGCCCGAAAGCAAAGCTGAAATCATATAGGCTTCCATGCGCATCTTATCGGTGTTGATTCCGGCCAGAGCAGCCACCTCCCGATTATCTCCGGTAGCCAGCAGCCTTCTTCCCCAGAGCGTCTTCTTAATCACGATGAACACAAACGCAAAAATGACAACCATAATCCAGAAGTACAGCGGCATTCCCAGGTAGCGTCCGTCAAAGATCTGTACCAGCGGAAAATTTTCCTGTGTGTTCAGAGAAAACTGATACCCCTTCACGAACAGATACCTGGCTCCTCCTACCATATAAAGCGTCCCCATCGTTGCCACAAAATCCGGAAGCTCCAGATAGACTACAAGAATCCCATTGATGACCCCAACTATCAGACAGGCTCCCAGCGCCAGGAGAATCGCAGGAAGCGCTCCCATTCCATGATCCACGACCAGAGAGGACATGATGATTCCTGCCAGTCCCGCCACCCTTCCTGTGGAGATGTCTACCTGACCTACCATCAGCGGGAAGCTGGCTCCCAGAGCCGTCACGGCAATAAAGGTCACCTGTCCCAGCATGGAGGAAAAATTGGCTACGGACAGGAAATCCGGACGCAGCAGCGTCGTCACCGCAATAATCCCCAGCAGCGGCAGAAATACACCAAATTCATCGCTTCCCAGTAGCACCTGCAGCCTGCTGCCTGTTTTTCCTGCTTTTACCGCCTGTTCATTCATTTGTCTCCTCCTCCTCTCCGCTAAACCATCTTCCGTGCTTCCAGCCGCTTTCTCTGTACATCCATAATCACGGAAAGCACCAGGATCAGTCCTATCAGCACCAGCTGAAGATTCGTATTTACATCAAGAATCCTCAGGCAATACCAGAGCGTATGGAACAAAAGCACGCCCAGCGCCACGCCAAAGGAAGAACCCGCTCCTCCCGACATGGAGATGCCTCCGATGGCACAGCAGATAATCGCCCGAAATTCACGTCCGTTTCCAAAGACAGAGTTGGACGCTCCCGCGTTCAGCACATCGAACATTCCGCCCACAGCGGCAAAGACTCCGGCCAGCACAAAGGCTATGATCTTGACGCGCTTTGCATTGATTCCAGCCATGATGGAAGCGTCCTGATTTCCGCCCACCGAGCGCAGATAATAGCCGTAACGGGTTCTGCGAAGCAGAATATCAAGCAGCAGAATCAGCACGATGAAGATAAAAAACAGCCAGTTTAAGCCAAGAGGCTTTTCTCTTACAAATTCCGAGGTTCCCAGAGACATGATAGACAACGGCTGTCCCTGGCAAATCGTGACGGCCAGTCCCTGACAGATAAACTGCGTCGCCAGCGTAGTGATCCAGCTGCTAAGTCCTAACTGGCAGACGCAGAAGCCGTTCACAGCCCCTACCGCCGCCCCCGCAGCCAGACACATAAGGAGACAGACCGCCAGCGGAAGCCCCCACGCGCTGGCCGCAATGCCCATGACCACTCCGGCAAGACAGCCGTTGTAGCCTACGGACAGATCGATCTCGCCGCTCATGATCACGAGACATTCCCCAAGCGTGGCCGCACCGATAAAAATGCTTCCCACGAGAATGGAAGAAATATATCTCCAGGTCAGAAAGTTGGGCTTCAGGATCGTAGTCACCACACAGACCAGCAGAATCGGTATCAGGATTCCGATTTCCGGATTCAGCAGAATTCTCAGCGCCAGGCCCGATTTTCTGTTCTTTTGTCTTTCGCTCATTTCTTCGCCTCCTTCTTCTTGCCTGTTTCATCCTGTCGGAAACTTTTTGTCGCCAGCCGCATAATGCTTGACTCCTGAGCTTCTTCCTTTGACAGCTCTCCGGCCACATGTCCGTCCGCCATGATAATGAATCTGTCGCTCATGGCCATAAGCTCCGGAAGCTCTGAGGAAATCATGATCACGGCCACTCCCTGAGCCGCCATCTCGTTGATAAGCTGATAGATCTCATTCTTGGATCCTACGTCTATGCCCTTCGTGGGCTCGTCCAGAATCATCACTCTCGGAGAAACGTTCAGCGCTCTGGCGATTACCACCTTCTGCTGGTTTCCGCCCGACAGCGTAGCCACTCTCGTGCCAAGTCCGGGAGCCTTGATGCGAAGCTCCTCAAAATACGGCCTGACTCTCCTTTCAAGCTGTCTGGAGGATACAAAGTACGCCCGGCTTATGGCTTTCAGATTGGAGATGGCGATATTTTTCTTTATATCCCAGCTGAAATTCAGTCCGTATCGTTTTCTGTCCTCGCTGACCATGCTGATTCCATGCTTTACCGCGTCTTCCGTATTTTTGATATGCACCTCTTTCCCGTCCAGAAATATTCTTCCGGACTTGCGTGGGAGCATACCGTAGATAGCGGAGCACACCTCGGATCTTCCCGCTCCCACCAGTCCGCCCAGTCCAAGCACCTCGCCTGCGCGCACCTGGAAGGATACCTCGTGTATCAGCTCTCTGTTGGCGATATAGGGATGAGCGACCGTCAGCCCCTCTACCCGGAGAACCTCCTCCCCGATAGGATTCTTCCGTGCGGGATACAGCTCGGAAAGCTCCCTTCCTATCATGTCCGCGATGATTTTTCCCGTATCGTAATCCTTCTTCTCAAACGTGCTGATATTTTTTCCGTCTCTGAGGATGGTCACCCGATCCGTCAGCTCCATGATTTCTTCCAATTTATGTGTAACAAAAATAATGCTTGTTCCCTTCTCCTTTAAGCTTCTTACCACATCAAAAAGACTCTTTACGTCTTTTCCCGACAAAGAGGTGGTCGGCTCGTCCAGAATCAGCACTCTGGGCTTCGTCGCCAGCGCTCTTGCAATCATCAGCATCTGCTGCTGTCCTACCGATAATTTGCGTACGTCCGCTTTTGCGTTCAGTTCTATTTTATTCTCCCGGAGCAGGAGCTCGCAGGACTCATACATTTTTCTAAAATTCACAAACGGCGTTTTTTTCTTCTTTTTATCCGGATCCAGCTTTTCCATGCGCAGATCCGACATATAGATGTTTTCCGCCACGCTGAAGTTTTTCAGCACGTTGATTTCCTGGGGAACATATCCGATCCCCTTTTCCATAGCGTCCTGAGTGCTTGCGGGATGGATTTCCTCTCCCTCAAGGACCAGCTTCCCTTCATACGAGCCATGAGGATAGATGCCGTTCAGAATCTTCAAAAGCGTCGATTTTCCCGCGCCGTTTTCTCCAATCAGTCCAAGCACTTCTCCGTATTTTACATTCAGACATACTCTGTCGTTCGCCAGCACGCCGGGAAATCTCTTGGTTATGTCAACAGCCTCAAGTACGTATTCTCTCTCCATACGAATTTCCTTCCTGATTTTTATAAGCGGGAGGGTGTCGCCGGAACACCCTCCTGCACCCTCCCGCCGCAAACCCTGCGCTGCTTTTTTCTATTACTGGAAGAATTCCTCCACCTGAGCCGCTATATCGCGATGGTATTCGATGCCGTTCTTGCCTTCTCCATCTACAGTCACCACAGGCGCTTCCAGATCCGTCCATTCCGGAACGGTTCCTCCCCGGAAAATCGTATCCAGGTATTCCATGGTCTTATATGCCTCGTCGTAAAGGGGCTGCGCTACGATCGCCTGCACCTTGCCCGCTTCCAGATAGTCCAGATTTGCCTCTGTAGCGTCCATTCCTACGATGAAGATCTCTCCGTCAGCCTTGCCTGCCTTGGTCGCTGCGTCCGCCCAGGTGATCGGAGAATTTCCGGTCGTTCCGAAAGCTCCGATAATATCCGGATTCGACTGAATGATAGCCAGATTCGTAGCCGTAGCCTGGTCTACCACGCCTCCCTCAAGCTGTACGTCCAGAACCTTGATTCCGCTCAGATCGTAGGTGCCGTCCAGAGAATTCCATGTCTCGATAAAGGATTCCGTCGCGGCGTTTTCCGTCATATTCTTCGTATTCTGGGTCAGAGCCACGGAGCCTTCCATGCCGTCCAGATTTTCCGCCATCAGCTCCGCTACCTGCTGGCCGTAAAGCACGGGATCGCATGCCATATTGAACGCAAGTCCCTCCGGATAGCTGCCGTCCTCCTGCTGATGATTAAAATGCGGGATGCCTACCACCACGCCCTGGCTCGCCACGTTTGCGATGGTATTGTAGCTGCTGGAATCTCCTGCCCAGAGAAGAAGTCCGTTGCCGCCCTCGGCCGCGAAGGCTTCCGCCGCCGCGAACGCCTCGCTGGTATCTCCTCCCTCAGTTCCGATTACCTTCGCGTTCTCATATCCGAGGGCTTCCGCCGCTTTCAGGAAACCAAGCTGAACGATACGGTGAACAGGATGATTCATACTGTCCATACAAATGGCTACGGAATACTGGGACGGATCAAAGTCCTCCGCAGCGGTCTCTGTCTGAGTTTCCTCTTCCGTGTCCGCCGTATCCGCCGTTTCTGTCGTTTCTGTCGCAGCGGTATCCGCGCTTCCGTCGTCTCCGCCGCCGCATGCTGTCATTCCCAGTACCATACTCATGCAAATCAACATTGCCAAAACTTTTTGAATCATTCTTTTTTTCATATGTATCCCCCTTATCTTGATACGTTTTTGTTTTTGCTGTTACAGTATTTTTTTCTCTACCCTCCTTTCCTTCCCTAGAACAAAACGTCTTCGCTCATTACATCCAGAAGTTTTTTCTCATATAGTTCCAGGTTGCTTCGTATGACAATCTGGGGATCCAGGAGAATCCGGTTCCCGCCGAACTCCCTTCCTTCCACCAGATGCTCAAACAAATATCTCGTAGCCAGCCTTCCCTGATCAAAGGGATTCTGAAAAATCGTAGCGTACACCAGTCCGGAACGAATAAATTCTATCATTTTCGGAAATACGTCGGACGCCACAAGCTTTATCTTCCCGGCGTAGCCAAGCTCCGCGAGGCGGCTGCAAAAGGTCACGGAATTGGCTGTGGCAAGGTAAATCCCGCTCAGATCCGGATGCTCCCGAATCACAGTCTCCGCGCACTCGTACGCTTTCGCAGGCTGATCATAATGCTCGTATATGCCCGCGATTTCCAGTCCCTGCCTCCTGGCCTCCTCAAGAAAGCCCTCAGCCGTACTCTTATGCACCTGGCTCGTAAGCTGGCCTGTCACCAGCGCCGCCTTTGCGCCGGGTCCGGTCAAAAGAGACAGAAGCTCTCCCGCCATACGGCCCGCTACCCCGCCGTTGCTCTGCACGTTAAAGACACGTACGTCACGATCCAGGTCGGTAGTCACAGTCGCGACCGCCATCCTGCTCAGCTTCATTTCCCGCAGCAGCTCGGAAAGTCTGGCCTCTCCGACGGAAGACAGAACGATCGCCCCATCGTAGCCATCGGCGGAAAGCTCCCGGAGCTTTGAGGCGAATATCTCCGGATCGCCCTGTATCGTCAGCATATCGACGCTCAGATGATACTCTCTTAGCTCCTCCACCTCTTTTTCTATGCCTCTGCGTATTTCATTGTTGTAATCATGGATGAGCTCCGGAAACAGAACAGCAAATCTTTTCTCTTTTCTGGAAAGGCTGGACGCCGACCTGCTTGCCTTATACCCCATTTCTCTGGCCGCTTCCATAATGCGCTTCCTCGTCTCATCGCTGACGTCCTCTTTCCCGTTCAGCGCGCGGCTCACAGTCGCAATCGATATATGCAGCTCCTGCGCAATGTCGTAGATTGTAAGCCTGTCGTTTTTTGTTCCTGAAACTTTAGATCTGTTCCGCTTTTCATTCATTTCTTTGCGATTTCTTTCTCTCTCCAGGTTCTGTTTCCTCAATATCTTGATTCGGGGGTTCCGTAACCGCTTGCGGAAAGCCGTAAATCTATTTCCGTAAGCGGTTACGGAAAGGTATAAAAAAGACGTATTTTATATTTCCAAAGGCTCTCCCTCGCCGCCGCTACTTTTCCATATTCTCTTTTCTGTCGGCGAACGCTTTCCGCAGATTCTCATCGGCGCTTAAAAGATGAACCCGCATCGCATATCTGGCGCCCTCGCCATCATGACGCTCCACCGCATCCAGAATATCCTCATGGGCCTTAAGCGCCTGAGCCGGAACTCCTTCCAGCATCTGCGTCATTTCCATCGAACGGTTCAGCACCTCCGAACAGCTCGCGGACATAAGATTTAAGGCTCTGTTGCCCGCCGACTGAGCCAGCTGGGTATGAAACCTGGCGTCCTGCTCGATTCCCCTGCCTCCATGGCTGATATTCGCACGCATATCGTCGAGAATCTTATGCAGTTCACGCACCTGCGCGTCTGTTCTTCTCACAGCGGCCAGCTTCGCAATCTCCGTCTCAAGAATCAGACGCGCTTCCACCAGCTCCAGCACAAAATCTGCGTCCTGACTGAACAGCATCGCCAATGGATCGACCACATCTGAAATCTCCGGAGCCTTCACATAGGTGCCGCCGCCCACACGGGCTTCCACACAGCCCATTCGCTCCAGAAACCGAAACGCTTCCCGAATGACGGAGCGGCTTACGCCGTACTCCTTCGACAAAATTCTTTCCGCCGGCAGCCTGTCTCCCTGCTGGTACACGCCTGACTGAATCTGCCCCAACAGTCTGTCCGCCACTTCCTCGTAGAGCTTCTGCGTTTTCTTTTCCATTTGTTCCACCTGTCCCCGATTCATATTATCACTGCTTTTAAGTTTACCCTCAATGTTGTGAATTGGCAATCTTTTTGTTGCTATTCACAGCCGATTCCGAATCGGGAAACATCCGCATCTTTTTCTCAATTCAGAAAAAAACGCTTGCAAAACAAAGAAACAGGTGTTACTATGAAACCAGAAAATTGGTCTGACCATTTAGTACTTGATAATTTATTCTAACATGTTATCAGTATTTTTGCCAGTATATTTATCACTTTTTAAAAATTTTTATGTATTTTGTATAATGTGATCCGATTTTTTTATTAAAATTTCAAAAAATTAAGTGCTATTTGCACAAATCGAAAGGAGGACATCTTCATGATTGAAAAGGAACGGGCGCGCCTGATCTACGAAACCATGAACCGTATCCGCAGCTTTGAACTGAAGGCTCTCTCGCTTTTTGAGGCTGATAAGCTTCGCGGTTCCGTGCACCTGTACATAGGGGAGGAGGCGGTAGCCGCCACCATCTGCTCCTATCTGACAGATGAGGATTATATTTCCAGCACGCACCGGGGACACGGCCACTGTATCGCCAAGGGCGCCGCCCTGGATCGGGCTATGGCGGAGCTTATGGGCAAGGCCACAGGTTACTGCAAAGGGCGCGGCGGATCCATGCACATCGCAGATCTGTCAAAGGGTAATCTGGGAGCCAACGCGATCGTAGGCGGCGGCATTCCCATCGCCGCCGGAGCGGCTCTGGCCTGCAAGATGCAGAACAACGGCCACGTAAGCGTCTCGTTTTTCGGAGACGGGGCGTCCAACGAGGGGACCTTTCATGAATCCCTGAACATGGCGGCCGTCTGGAAGCTTCCTGTCATTTTCGTATGCGAAAACAATCTGTACGGCATTTCAGTTCCCACATGGCAGTCAACTTCCGTAAAAGACATCAGCGTACGGGCAGCCGCATACGATATGCCAGGCGTCACGGTGGACGGCAATGATGTGGAAGCCATCGACGAGGCTTTCCATGCCGCATACACACGGGCAGTATCAGGCCAGGGACCGACCCTCATCGAATGCAAGACCTATCGCTTTATGGGACACTGGACCGGAGATCCCCAGCCCTACCGGACAAGGGAAGAAGTGGAGGAATGGAAGCAGAAATGCCCCATCAAACGCTACCGCGCCAAGCTGCTGGAGCAGGGACTGTTTTCACCGGACGAGCTGGACGCTATAGAAAGAGCGGCTGCGGAGGAAGCAGAAAAGGCTGCGGACTTTGCTCTGAACAGCCCGGAACCCGATCCCGCGCATCTATTGGACGACGTATACTACGAAGGAGGGAACGCCGAATGAGTATCAAGACCTACGCAACAGCTATCCGTGATGTGCTGGCCGAGGAAATGCGCCGGGATGAGCGCGTATTCGTCATGGGCGAGGACGTGGAAACCCTTGGAGGTATCTTTGGCTGCACCAGAGATCTGTATAAAGAATTTGGAACCGAAAGAATCCGGAACACCCCGATTTCAGAAGCCAGCTTCGTAGGCGTCGGCCTCGGAGCCGCCTGCGCGGGCATGAGGCCCGTCGTGGAGCTGATGTACATGGATTTTACTTATGTGGCCATGGATCAAATCCTGAATCAGGTAGCCAAGACACGGTATATCTTCGGCGGCAACGCAAAGATTCCGCTGGTAATCCGGGGACAGGAAGGGATCGGCCGTGGAAACGCCGCCACCCATTCCCAGTCTGTAGAAACGATTTTCATGCATTTTCCGGGACTGAAGGTGGTCTGCCCCTCCACTCCCGCCGACGCCGCAGGCCTTCTCAGAACCGCGATCCGGGACGACAATCCCGTCATGTTCTTTGAGCACAAAGCGCTTTACTCCCAGAAAGGTGAGGTTCCCGACGATCCGGAATTTTCGCTTCCCTTTGGAAAATGCGACGTCAAACGGCCAGGTACCGACGTGACCATTGTGGCCAATCTTCTCTATGTGGGACGCGCCCTGAAGGCTGCTGAGGAACTGGAAAAGCAGGGAATCAGTGCGGAGGTTATCGATCCGCGCACCTTGGTTCCTCTGGATATGGATACCATCACCGCGTCCGTAAAGAAGACCGGCCGCCTCGTCGTCGTACATGAGGCCCACAGAACCGCCGGCTGGGGAGCCGAGATCGCCGCCCAGGTGACAGAGGAAGCCTTTCCCTATCTGGACGCTCCGCCTGTGAGACTGGGAGCCGCTCCCTGCCCCCTTCCCTTTAATCTCGGCCTGGAAAACGCTGCGACACCGCAGGTGGAAGATATTGTAAGAGCCGCAAAGTCGGTTCTCTACAAAGCATAGGAGGATTACGATATGGGTGAAATCATTATAATGCCCAAACAGGGGCTTCAAATGACAGAAGGCATGATCACCTCCTGGCTTGCTGCGGAAGGTCAGGAAATCAAAGAAGGCGAGCCCCTTTTTGAAATGGAGACGGATAAGCTGGCCATCACCATCGACGCTCCCTGCAGCGGAACTCTTTTAAAAATTCTCTGTCAGGAAGACGAAATCGCGGAAGTCGCCTCTCCCATCGCTGTGGTTGGAGAACCAGGAGAAAACTACGAGGATATTCTTGCCGGCAATCCGGGCGCGAAAGCTCCCGCAGACAGCGCGGAATCTGCCGGTTCCGCAGCCAATACCACGGACAGCGTCTCGGAACCTGCTGCGGAAATCCCGGCATCCAAGGCCTCTCCTGAGACCTCGCAGGAACGGATCTTTTCTTCACCAAGGGCCAGAACTACAGCCCAGGAAAAAGGAATCGATTACCGTGCTCTGGAAGGCAGCGGACCGGACGGCCTGATCATCGAACGCGACGTCCTGAAGGCCGCCGCTCAGGCAGCGCCGTCAAAAGGAGCTGAAGGAAAGACACGTCAGATTCCGATCACCAATATGCGCCGGATCATCGCCCGGAGAATGCTGGACAGCCTTGGAACACTGGCGCAGGCCTCCCATCGGCTGACCGTGGATATGTCGGAAGCGGTACGTCTGAGGGAACAGTTAAAGGCCAGAGATATAAAGGTCAGCTACAACGATATTGTCATCCGCTGTACCGCAAAGGCTCTGACAGAGTTCCCCATGATGAACGCCACAATGGACGACTCCTTCATCACGGTCCGGGATTATGTAAACATCGGAGTCGCCGTGGCCACCGAGCAGGGGCTTTTAGTTCCTGTGATCCAGGACGCGCACCTTTTATCCCTGCAGGAGATCTCCCGGCGCAGCCAGGATCTGTCTTCCCGCGCGAAGGAAAACCGCCTCATGCCAGACGAGCTTACCGGAGGTACCTTTACCATCAGCAACCTCGGTATGTACGACATTGAAAGCTTTACCGCCATCATCAACAAACCGGAGGCCGGAATCCTCGCCGTAGGAAAGATGGAAAAAAAGCCCGCCGTACGAAACGACGAGCTTGTGATACGTCCGCTGATGCAGCTTTCCCTGACCTACGATCACCGGATTGTGGATGGCGCTCCGGCCGCCCTTTTCCTGCGCCGCATCAAGGAACTGCTGGAAAATCCCGGCCTGCTGCTTTGAACGCAGTAAGCGTTCCGGTTTTTCCCTCAAAATCAAATCACATACGTTTTTCCGGGCTGTCCTGCAAATATCGGCATGGGCAGCCCGTCTTTTGCCCTCTCGCAGACCTTTACGGCGCTCTCACGCCAGCCGTGCGCGTCTTTTTCCGGCCGGGGCAGATGTACCGCCAGCACATGGCGAAGGGTAAGAGACGCCGCGATCTTTTTCCGCGACGAAGGCAGTCCCAAAAGCGGAAAGGGCGCGATCATCCAGTCGATCACAGGAGACCAGAGAGCCGTACGGGAAAACAGTTCCCCATCCGGTCTTGCGTCTCCCGGCAGCAGAAGTCTCTTTCCGCCTGCCTCCAGGAGACAGACGAGATTCTGGACATCCGCGAACTGCTCCCCCATGTGGGGACTGTTAAAAAGCTTGAGCTTCATGCCGGGTTCCGAAAGCCCGGCCTCGACAAAGCCTGTCTCCTCCGGAGAAACAGCCGTCAATACCCCCAGACTTTCTTCCTGTTCCCGGATTCTTCGGATCACCTCACCCGTGGAAATAATCCGAAGTTCCGGATTTCTGCGCAGAGCTTCCAGCACATCCTCCAGGCAGAAATGATCGCCATGTTCATGGGTAAACACCAGTGTTTTCAGCTCTCTGCTCTCTATCGCAGTCAGAAGCAGACGCCTCTCCTCCTTTGGCGTATCCTCGTAAAGTCCTTTCCGATCCCGGCAGAACACATCGATGCCGATGGCCGCCTGGCCTTTCCCGTAAATCACGATTCCCGCATTTCCTGTATGGCGGGCCATAAGTTCTTCTGTCATAAGTCTTTCCTCTAAAAATTCACAGCAGTTCCCCGTATTTCCTGATATAGCGCGTTTTCACCAGCGTCATGGCCGCCATATATCCTGCTACAATCAGCGCCAGCCACGGAAAATACACAGCCGGCAGAACAGTAAGCTCAAAGCCTGCCCGAAGCGGCAGGAAGGGCAGGACCGTCAGCGCTCCAATCGCCAGGAACGTAGACCACATCACGGGAGCAGAAGCGCGGCTCTGGATGAAAGGAATACGCCTGGTCCGGATCAGATGAATGACGAGGGTCTGGCTCCACATAGACTCTACAAACCAGCCTGTCTGAAAGAGAGCCGCAAAGCCCGCCTGCGACACCGCATCCAGCGTATGGTATCCTCCCCCGTACACAGCGGGGCAGATTACAAAATACATCACCAAAAAGGTCAGTATGTCAAAAACAGAACTGACAGGTCCTATGCGGAACATGAACTTCCCGACGGATTCGGCGTCCCAGCGGCAGGGCTTTTGGAGAAATTCCTCATCCACCCCATCCCAGGGAATGGCCGCGCAGGAAATATCATACACCAGGTTCAGCAGCAGAATCTGAACCGCCTCCATGGGGAGAAAGGGCAGGAACACAGACGCCGCCAGTACGGAAAACATATTTCCAAAATTGGATGCCGCCGTAAGCTTGATGTATTTCATCATATTCGCGTATACCTTGCGTCCTTCCAGCACACCCTGTTCCAGCACCAGCAGATCCTTCTCCAGCAGGATCACCTGGGCGCATTCCTTTGCAATGTCCACAGCGTTGTCCACGGAGATTCCTACGTCAGACGCTTTCATGGCCGCGCTGTCATTGATGCCGTCGCCCAGATAGCCCACGCAGTGTCCGTTCGCGCGCAGAGCCTCCACTACCCGCGCTTTCTGTTCCGGTGACAGCTTTGCAAAGACGGAAATGTTCTCCGCCCTGTCTGCAAGCTCCCCATCGTCGAGAGTCTCTATCTCCTCGCCCAGCAGAATCTGTCCTGCGGGGATCCCCACCATCTCACAGATACAGCGCGTCACCTTTTCGTTGTCTCCGGTCAGAACCTTCACATCCACGCCGCAGCGGTGGAGGGCCTCTATCGCGTCCGCCGTAGTCGTCTTCGGCAGATCCAGAAAGGCCAGGTATCCGATCAGAACCATATCCTTTTCATCTTCCGCCAAGAACGCTCCCACAGGAGCAGGATTCGTCTTCTGAGCAAGCCCAAGCACACGCATGCCCCTCTGATTCAGTTCATCCGCGCACTTTTTCACCTTTTCGCGCATCTGCCCGGTCAGCGGTATAATCTCTCCCTGATACTCCGCAAAAGAGCAGACTTCCAGCATTTCCTCGACGGCTCCCTTGGTGATAAGCTGGGTCTTCCCATTCTTTTCCTCTACCACGACGCTCATGCGGCGGCGTTCAAAGTCAAAGGGAATCTCGTCAACCTTTGTATAAATCTTATCCAGATCCTGAAGTTCCGCGTTTTTGGACATAAGCACCTGCGTACGCTCAATGATGGCCCGATCCAAAAGATTCTTAAGGCCCGTCTGATACCAGCTGTTCAGGAACGCGTGACGCAGAATCCGGTCGTCCTCCTCCCCGTCTACGTTCAGGTGACGCTCCAGAACGATCTTATCCTGGGTTAAGGTGCCTGTCTTGTCGGTGCACAGCACATCCATGGAGCCCAGATTCTGAATCGCGTTCAGATCCTTCATAATCACCTTATGGCGGCTCATGGATACCGCTCCCTTGGCCAGGCAGGTGGTGATGATCACAGGCAGCATTTCCGGCGTCAGTCCAATGGCGATGGAAATGGCGAACAGGATTGCATGGAGCCAGTTCCCCTTCACAAAACCGTTCAGGAACAGAACGACAGGAACCATAATCAGCATCAGACGAATCAGAAGCCACGATACGGAATTTACTCCCTTTTCAAAGGAAGTCTCCGTCCGTTTTACTTCCAGCCGGCCGGCCATGCCTCCCAGAAGCGTACCATCGCCGGTGGCAATCACAATTCCCTTCGCACTGCCGCTTACCACATTGCTTCCCATAAACGCAAGACAGTTTTTCCAGAGAGCCGGCGCCTCTCCCCTGTCGGGAAGTCCCGTTTTCTCCACCGGTCCGCTCTCTCCTGTCAGCGCAGACTGGCTCACAAACAGATCCTTCGCTTCCAGTATACGCAGATCTGCCGGAAGCATATCGCCCGCCGCCAGATACACAATATCGCCCGCCACAATTTCCTCAATGGGGATCTCTTTTCTTCCCTCTCCCATGCGCTCCACGCAGGCCGTGGTGCAAAGCATCCGGGAAAGTCTTGCCGCAGCGTTGCCGCTGCGCGTCTCCTGCGTCAGACGCAGAATCCCCGATATAAATACCATGGCCATGATAACGATGACGGTGACCGGATTTTTTTCTCCTGCCTCCGCCCAGATCACTTCCGTAAACAGAGACACAAGGGCCAGAACCAGAAGAATCAGCGTAAAAGGATTTACAAAGGCATCCCTCACCCTTTTTGCCCAGGATGTCTTTTCTCCCTGGGAAATCCGGTTCTCCCCGTTCCTCTCCAGAAGCTCTTTCGCCTGCTCCCTGGTAAGTCCCTCCGGATAGCTCTCCAGCTCCTCGTATATTTCCGCTTCCTCCATGGCTGCCATCCTGAGCCAAATCGTATCGGAGCCATTCCGGCTTCCCTGGAGTTCTCCGGCTGCCGCCGCCCTGTTTCTGATGAGATTCATTCTGAAAATGTTCTTCATGATACTTACCTCCATTTCTGAATGGAGGAAACAGACGGAAAAAGGGCATAAAAATACCGCCCGAAAATAATTTCCTGCGGCGGTGGGCTGTCATCTGTGATTTTAACTTACGCAAATAACCTGTCAGTCAAAACCTCCTTCAGTAAAAGAACACAGAGAACCAACGGCAGTCCGTCGTATCTGCCGTAAGTGAGTTCTTTCCGTATGACGCTTCACCGCTTTGTCTGTTTCCCAACTTCGGCCTTTACAACCTTCCACCTAAATTCACCTTCCTTTTTCACTGAAAGATTACAGGTTTGTTTTCTTGTTTCCTGTTCCTGCGCACGAAGCAGTCCATGCTTCCTGCCGCCTTGAACAGTAATATTCTATACTATCTTCAATCGAAAAATCAAGCCCTGGATTTGAAATTTATTGTGAACATTTTTTTAATTTTACCAGAAGGACCAGGAGCGGCGGCCTGTGTATATCCCACAGACCGCAGTCCCCGGTCCTTCTGTATGTCATAAACCGCAGCCCTGCCGCCAGGCAGACTGCTGTCAGCCAAGCAAAGTTTCCCGGATTACCTCGCACACAGTCGGGTGCGGGAATACGGTGCGCAGAATGCGATCCACCGGAACCTGCAGATCGATCATCAGCGCCAGTGAATAAATATACTCGGAAGCATAGGAGGACATCAGAGCCGCTCCAATCAGCGTATTCTTCTCCGTATTGACGATCAGCTTGCACAGGCCGCTGCTAAGGCCATTTTCAGCGATATGACGGCCGCTCATGTTGATGGACGCCTTCTTTACCTTGTAAGACACGCCGGAAGCCTTCGCCTGCTCCTCGGACATTCCCACAAAGGCCGCCTCCGGATTCGTATAGACCACGCCGCTGATCGCGTCGTAGCTCATGGCATCCTCTTTGCCAAGGATGTGATTTACGGCCGCTTCGCCTTCCCGGTATCCCACATGGGCCAGCATAACCTTGCCGTTTACATCGCCGACCGCGTATACATGGGGTACGTTCGTCTGCATATGCTCGTCCGTCACAATAGCGCCGCGCTCCACCTGTACGCCGAGTTCTTCCAGGCCCTCGATGCTGCTGTTGGCACGGCGTCCCACGCACATCAGCGCCTTATCATAAGCGGCTACATCGATCTTTCCGTCCTTCTCAAAGGTCACCACTCCTCCGGATACCTTTTTCACGCTGCTGGACAGATAGAAAGTCACGCCCTTCTTCTCCATCTCCTTCTGCAGAAGCTGGCTGACTTCGCGGTCATTGGGACCAAGTACCTTGTCCAGCATCTCGATGACCGTCACTTTGGAACCTACCTCCTGGAAATAAGCGGCCATCTCAAAGCCGATAACGCCGCCGCCCACGATGAGCAGCTTGGCAGGAATCTCTGTCATATCCAGGATCTCGTCGCTGGTCATCACGGTGCCGTCAGCCATGCCTTCCTTTACGCCCTCGATAGGCGGAACAGCCGGAGAAGATCCGGTAGCCAGGATCAGATCCGTCGCCGCGTAGGTTTCTTCTCCCACAGTGACGGTAAGCTTTCCGTCCATTTTTCCGATCTTTCCCGTACCGTTCACAACCTTCACCTTCGCGCGGCGAAGTCCCGCTCCCACGCCCTGTACCAGGGTTTTCACGACCTCATCCTTCTTCTTCACGACTGCAGCCTGATCTACAGTCACATCGCCGTCCACGGTTACGCCGTAGGCTGCGCCGCTTCCGCTTGCATAATGATACATCTTTGACGCATACAAAAAGGTCTTGGTAGGAATACATCCCACATTCAGGCAGGTTCCGCCCAAATTCTTCTTTTCCACCAGCATTACGCTCTTTCCGTGATGCGCCGCGTACTCCGCGCAGTTGTAGCCGGCCGGCCCTCCGCCGACGACGATTACGTCAAATTCCTGCATTTTCCTTTCCTCCTGTTCTTGCCCTCAGTTGACGAGGACACTCTCTCCTGTCAACTGAGGGGTATTCTGTACGATAACCACGTTCTTTCATACCGTTTTATTATACTTTTTACTGAGGAAATTGTCAATTTTTTATCAATTTAATTTTTTTAAATATATTTCCCAAATTATCAGGCCTATTCTTCTCTGGCCCAGCCGTAAGCATATTTTACTGCTTTTTTCCAGCCCCGGATCTTCGCCTCTCTCTCCTCTTTGCTGACAGAGGGGGTAAAGGTACGGTCTACGGCCCAGTTCTTTCTGATTTCCTCTATATCGGGCCAGTAACCCACTGCCAGTCCTGCCAGATATGCGGCTCCCATGGCTGTCGTCTCCACGCAGCAGGGACGGTTTACCGGAGCGTCTATGATGTCCGCCTGTGTCTGCATCAGAAAATTGTTGGCGCTGGCGCCGCCGTCCGCCTTCAAAGCCTCCAGGCGAATACCGGAATCCGCCTCCATGGCCACCAGTACATCGTGAACCTGATAAGCCAAAGACTCCAGCGTAGCCCGGATGATATGGTATTTGTTTACGCCGCGGGTAATCCCCACAATCGTACCTCTGGCGTACTGATCCCAGTAGGGCGCTCCCAGTCCTGTAAAAGCAGGGACTACATAGCAGCCGTTTGTATCCGGGACCTTTCCGGCCATATACTCGGAATCCTCCGCCGAATCGATCAGCCGCATCTCGTCACGCAGCCATTGGATCGCCGCTCCCGCCACGAAGATAGAACCTTCCAGGGCGTAAGTCACCTTTCCGCCGATACCCCAGGCTATCGTAGTCACCAGCCCATTATCAGAAAATACCGGCTTTTCTCCCGTATTCATCAGAAGGAAGCAGCCTGTTCCATAAGTATTCTTCGCCTCTCCCGGATGAAAGCAGGTCTGGCCAAAAAGAGCCGACTGCTGATCTCCCGCAGCCCCGGCAATGGGAACCGCTCCGCCGAAAAACGAGGGATCCGTATAGCCGTAGAGGCAGCTCGAAGGCCTGACCTCCGGCAGCATATTTTCAGGAATCTCCAGTTCCTTCAGAATCTCCTCATCCCATTTCAATGTATTGATATTGAAAAGCATGGTCCGGGACGCATTGGAATAGTCCGTCACATGGACGGCTCCTTTGGTCAGCTTCCAGATCAGCCAGGTCTCCACCGTACCGAAAAGCAGGTCGCCTCTCTCTGCCCGCTCCCGCGCGCCGGGAACGTGATCCAGGATCCATTTAATCTTCGTCGCGGAAAAATAAGCGTCAATCACAAGCCCCGTTTTCTGCCGGAATTTCTCCGTCAGCCCCTTTTCCTTCAGAAAATCGCAGTATCCGGCAGTCCGGCGGCACTGCCAGACAATCGCGTGATACATGGGCTCTCCCGTATTTCTGTCCCAGACAATCGCAGTCTCTCTCTGGTTTGTAATTCCGATGGCCGCGATATGTTCTGCCGAGGCTCCTATCCTGTTCATGGCCTCCACAGCCACGCCCAGCATACTGGCCCAGATCTCGTCCGCGTCATGCTCCACCCAGCCCGGCTTCGGGAAATACTGGCGAAACTCCCTCTGCGCCACGCTGCACATCTCTCCCTTTTCATCGAACAGGATACAGCGGTTGCTCGTAGTTCCCGCATCCAGCGCCATGATATACTTTTTCACCCTTTTTCTCCTCCTTGCAGATAGATCTCTATTTTTTCTTTGTTTAATCCTTCTCCAATCACAATCACGATCTCCTGCCCCGCCCTGACAGGCCGAAGCTCCGTCTCGCGCCGCGTGGCATTCAGTTCGATCCAGCTTTCTTTTCCCGCGCCGTTTTCCGCGTCGTTCTCCGCGCAGGTTCCTTCCCTGTCTCTTAAGAATCCCTTGATCCGGAAAATCTTTCCGCAGCCTGTATCCGCAAACATCCGCTTCGCAGCGCGGCGAAGCTGCTCCGGATCCAGATGCACATGCATAAAAAAGAGGGAATCAAAGGCCGGCTCACAGTCAAAGCTCTGCTTGACGTAATCCTCCGCCACATATCCGCAGGACGCGAGACGCTCGAAATCCTCCTCCGTGAACTCCTCCCAGTTCCTGCAGAAGATCTCCTCATCAGGCCGAAGCCTGCGCCCGCAGCCTATCCCTTCCAGCGCCCGGTTCAAATGGGCGACCGTATCCCGGATCTCCTCCCCGGACGCCTTCTGGCTGCGGCTCAGCAGAATACAGCCAGCGCTTGCCGCTTCAGAAGCCAGCATATAATCCGCCGTCTTTGACAGTTCCCGCGGAAGTCCTGCATCCACGACCGCAATGACGCTTCCTATCTCGTACCAGCGATCCAGCGGTTCCTCGCGAAGGGCGTCGAAAAACTCATCTACGTCAAAGATGCCGGAGGGTTCCACCACTACCCGGTCATAGCCGCTCATTCCCATGGCGATCAGTTTTGTACGGAACCGTCTCCTGTGCGTCTCCCGATCGCAGCCGCCGGACACCATTTCCAGCTCGCACCGCTCGCCCATAATATCCTGCAGCAGCATCATATCCACATTGACCGCGCCGAGATCGTTTTCCAGAATCCCCACATACTGTCCCCTGTCCACAAGCCACCGGGCATATTTTTTGATGAAGGTCGTCTTTCCTGAACCTAAAAATCCGGTAATCAGATCGATTTTTATCACGAAACGCTCCTTTCCTCTCCGGATACATGTCTTACTCTATCTCTGCACCAAAAGGCATCAAAGCCAGCTTCGCCAGCTTGAAATGCTGTATTCCGAATGGAATCCCGATAATAGTAACACACAGAACAGCGCCAAAGGCAAGATGCTCCAGGGCCAATACAAGCCCGGAAACCAGCAGCCAGATAACATTTGGAAGGACCGACGCCACGCTGTCGCTGTAGTATACCTCTTTTCCAAACGGGCAAAAACTTAAATAAGCCAGTTTAAAGCACTGCATTCCGATAGGAATCCCTATGATTGTGATACACCAGACGCAGCCTGCCAGACACCAGCTCAGACTGCTTGCCAGACCTCCGAAAATAAGCCACAATAAATTTCCCAGACATCCCATACTCTCACCTCACGTTCTCATCGCTTCTGCAATAGTCCTCTGATAACATTGTCATTTTATCATGGAATCTCTGTCTTTTCAATTTGAAAGAAAAGCTATAAAATAGAGCTGAGGTCGTTACACACCGTACTCAGGAATAGGAGGAACCAGCCATGAAAATGATAACACTGGGCAGTACAGGAATCACCGTGCCGCAGAATGCTTTCGGCGCCCTGCCCATACAGAGAGTGACTATGGACACCGCCGTACAGCTTCTGAAAAATGCTTTTAAAGGAGGAATGCGCTTCTTTGACACGGCGCGCGCCTACAGTGACAGCGAGGAGAAGCTCGGCCATGCTTTTGAAGGAATACGTGATCAAATCTATATCGCGACCAAAACCCAGGCACGCACGCCGGAAGCCTTCCGGAAACAGCTCGACACCTCCCTTCGGCTTCTGAAAACGGATTACCTTGATCTTTATCAGTTTCACTGCGCGGATACCTGCTGGCGTCCCGGTGACGGAAGCGGCATGTACGAGTGTATGCTGGAAGCAAAGGAGGCCGGGAAAATCCGCCATATCGGCGTGACCGCCCATAAGCTTGGCGTCGCCAGGGAATGTATCGAATCCGGCCTTTATGAAACGCTGCAGTTCCCATTCAGCTATCTTTCCTCGGAAAAGGAGCTGGAACTTGTCACCCTGTGCAAAGAGCATAACATGGGCTTTATCGCCATGAAGGGGCTGGCAGGCGGATTGATTACAAATTCCCGCGCAGCCTTCGCCTTTATCTCTCAGTTTGACAATGTCCTTCCCATCTGGGGCGTTCAGAAGCAGTCTGAGCTTGAGGAATGGCTTTCCTATATGGACGAGCCGCCCGCCATGGACGGGGAATTGTCCCGGTTCATCGAAAAGGAAAAGACGGAGCTGACAGGAGAATTCTGCCGGGGCTGCGGCTACTGTATGCCATGTCCGGCAGGCATACCGATCAACAACTGCGCGCGAATGTCCCTGCTGCTGCGCAGAGCGCCTTCCGAACAATGGCTTGACAAAGAATGGCAGGCGAATATGAAAAAGATCGAAGACTGCCTGCACTGCGGCCAGTGTATGGAAAAATGTCCTTATGGGCTGAACACTCCCGACCTTCTTCAGAGAAACTATGAGGATTATCAAAAGGTTCTGGCCGGAGAGACGAAAGTTAGCTAAACATCAAAAAGGGCGGGTATCCCAAAAGGTCCCTGTGGAACCGGATTGGGAACATCCGCCCTCGTTTTGGCTTATCTTCTACTGCCTCTCCGCCATAAAATATACAAAATAGGTGTCTCCTGTAGTTCCGTCCGAATAAGTATCCTGTGCGGAGATGGAAAAGTCGTCGTAGCCCGCAGGAACCTCATATACAAGAAGCCCCTGTACCATTTCATCTATCGCCAGCTCATACTCATAGGGGAGCTGCTCCTCGCTGACCGCAGGAATCTCCTCGCCTGTATCCGGATCTGAGGTGATCGGAAACGCGTAGGCTTCATCATCGTCATCCTCTCCCCACTGTGCCTGGAAATCCCAGTCTGACATTGGAATCGTGGAATTGAAGGTATTTCTCACCGTAACATCCACTACCAGAAGCTCCGTCCCTTCAGAAGCCGGTCTTCCCTCAAATTCATCGCAGAGGTATCCTCTGTTCACGGTAAACTCGTAGAAATCAGTCTCAATCGTGTCTCCGATCCTGCCCTCCGCCGTACTCTTGTTCTGTCCGAACATCCCGCAGCCCGTCAGACCTGCAAGCGCAAGAATCGCCGCAAGCGCCGCTGCCGTTCTGATTTTTCTTCTGTTCATCTATCTTCCCCCTGTCGTAAGATTGAGAGAGCTTATCGTCTCTCTGCAATCAGATTAACATGAATTCAAAAGCTGCGTCAAGACACGAAAACCAGTCGGCCCCTCCCGATGAGCGTAAAGCGCCTGAAGATTTCCGGGCGCTCTGACGCGGCTATGCGCGGATACTTAAGATTTTTCCACTTTCTCATCCGGAACCTCATCCGAGATCTGGTATACGTCATTGCGAATCAGTCTGTATAAAGCAGCCGAAAGCGGAACGCCTAAAAGCATTCCCGGAATTCCCAGGACACCGCCTCCTACGGTGACCGCTGCCAGCACCCAGATAGCCGGAAGTCCCAAAGAAGATCCCACGACCTTCGGATAAATGAGATTCCCCTCCAACTGCTGCAGAATCACAATAAACACCAGGAAAATAAGCGCCTTTACCGGGGCGACCGTCAAAATCATAAACGCACCCACAATGGCCCCGATATACGCGCCGGCCACAGGAATCAGCGCTGTAAATCCTATTAGCGCTCCGATCATCGTCGCATAGGGCAGACGAATCAAAAGCATGCCAAGTATACACAACACACCCAGAATGACAGCCTCCGTACACTGACCAACGATGTATCTGTGAAAACAGTCATTGACAATCCGAATCACATACCAGACCTTTTTGTAGACGCTTTCCTTCATGTAACGTCTGGCCACCTGTGTAAACTGTCCGCCCAGCTTTTCCTTTCCAAGCAACAGGTATATGGAAAAAATCAACGCCATAAAGAAGGTCACAAAGCCGGATACCACCGACGAAACCGTACTTACGATGACGTTCGCGGCGCTTCCCACACCTGCAGTCAGTACTTTTACAATGTCGCTCATCCTGCTTTTCCAATCAATCTGTGCCAAAGAATCTGCGATAGTCTCCGGCAGTATTCCCTGCTGCTCACACCAACGGGAAAAGTCCGCCACCACGCCCGGCACGCCGGATGCGATCACGCGGATACAGGACACCAATTCAGGAATTACCAGCACCATCAGCAGAACCACTATGATAATCAGAGTGGCAAAAGCCAGGATCATGCACAGCGGCCTCCTGACCTTCAGCCGTACGCCGGAATTGACGCTGCCAAAGATGTGGCGTTCATAAAAAGTCATCAGGATATTCACAAAATATGCCATAACCGCGCCGAAGATCAGAGGCATGGCCGCAGAGACCAGCATACCTCCCATACCAGCCGCAGCAGGCCAGTAGTGAATGCACAGATACAGTGCAAATATCGTAATTCCTGCCCGCAGACAGGTTTTTATATCAAGCTTCAAATTCTTCCCCTTTCTCTTCCGGTTTTCTCAACTCACAAGTCAGATTTCTGATACGATTATTTCATAAAATCACGCCGCTGTAAAGGTCTCAAAAATCTTTACCTGGAAAAAAATATGTGCTACGATATGGTAAATAATCGTTTCACTGTGAAAGGAGTCTTACGTCTATGGAATACAATGCTCTCTTTATCGGCGCCAGCACCAAGGACATGATTATGCTGGTGGACGCTCCTCCTGAAAGTGATCAGCGCATCGCCGCGAGCCAGTTTGTTGTCACGCTGGGCGGAGTCGCCAGTACCGCTGCGGCAGCTCACCAGAAGCTTGGAGGCAGAACCGCCTTGAGTACCATCGTAGGCTGCGACGAAGCAGGAGAATACATCGCCGAGGATCTGAACGCTCAACATTTCGCCTGGATGCAGCTTCTTCGCACGGACAAGGCCCCCTCCTCCATCAGTATGATTCAGGTCGAAAAAAACGGGAAGCGCTGTATCACGAATTACGGCGGCTGCATCAGCGAGATGACCTTTGACAGGCTGGACTTAAGCGTTCTCCAGAAAACACGCTTTCTTCATCTTGGCGTAATGACTCCTAACCTGATGCTGGAGCTGGCCCGTTACTGCAAAAAAAATACGAACGCCTTTCTCTCTGTCGATGGGGGAAATATCCCCAAAGCCTTAATGGAAGAATTACTGCCGTACACAGATATTTTCATCCCGGACAACAAGACGGCCATGAAGACTCTGGGGCTGAATCCCAGGGACGCCTGCCGCTACTATGTCTCCCACGGAGCCTCTTTTGCGGCCGTCACCGCGGCAGATGAAGGCACCGTGGGCTTTGATGGCACATGCTGGTACCATGCTCCCGCCCTTTCCGTAAACGTGGTAGACACGCTGGGAGCGGGGGACAATTTCCATGGCGCCTTCCTCTACGCCATGAGTCAGGACTGGGATATGAACCGCCGCCTTTTGTTCGCCAATATCTTCGCCAGCCTTTCCTGCGAAGGGCTGGGCAGTAGGAACGCCGTCCCCTCCCTGGAAACCGTCCTGAAGAAAATGGAACAATTTTCGTGAGCGATACTTTTGTACGCAGAGAGACCGGTCAGACCTCCGGTCTCATCCTTTCAGATAATTGCGGCTTACTCGCAGTCAAGCCGCTCGATTTTGAAAATCACAGGTCTTGTTCCATCGTTGCAGCAGGCAATCATAACCCGGTCGTCATTCATCCAGCCGTGCATAATGCTTCCGCCCTGAAGCGCCGTGTAAATATACCTGCTTATGGCGTCCCATGCTTCCGAGCAAAACGGAACCCCTTTACTTCCGCAATGAGCCGTTCCGGGAGACTGCAGACAGCCTTCATCCGGCGTTCCGGATTTTACCAGAGTGCCTTCTCCGCAGTGCCAGTAGTCGTCCCGCTCGTCATTACGGTAAAAGACAAATTCATCTCCCACATAAAAGCAGGGACATTTTCCGCTGTCCGGCACAGCGCAATACTGCGCCTGAAGCTCAGGAAACAGTTTCTTATCCAGTACCGTCACCTTACATCTGTATTCCATGTTCGTTCCTCCTGTTTTTCCGCCCAAAAGCTCTGCAAAATGCTGACCAGCTTATGGGGATTGTCTTTGTTCACTTCGTGACCGGAATCTTCCACAACAACCAGGCTGCTGTTTTTCATCACCTCGTGAAACCTCTTTGCACTCTCCATATTCGCTTTGTCCTTTGAGCCGCAAAGGATAAAAGCGGGGCAGTCCAACTGCGCTGCCGACCGCATAAAATCCAAATCTATCATGGAATGACTCAAATGGATAAAGTCCTTTTTACTTATTCCCATATTTTGAAACGTGGATTTGGGCATGAGTTGAAATACCAGGTTTTGTAGTCTCAGCAGCCTTTTCGGTATATCATACAGCGTTCCAATCAGGACAAGGGAGTTTATATTCTCCGGATGCCGAACAGCATAATCAAGCGCAAGGAGTCCCCCAAGCGACAGTCCGCAAAGATTCAGGCGCTCCTGATATGAATCACACAATCTGCCGAACCCTTGATACACGGCGGCATAATCCAATTCCTTTCCTGCCGCAAGCCGGAATAAATCCGGGACGGCGGCGGAAATGCCCCTCGCTTCTAATTCACTTTTGACAATCTCCCAGTCAGCACTGCTTTGTCCCAAACCGTGAATCAAAATATTTTTCATAGACAGTCTCCTCTGTAAAGCTTCCGTCATTCTGTAAACTTTTCTTTTTTGAATTTATATTTTCCCTTTCCGTGACCGCGCACAGGTTCTATAATATCCGCCTGCACCAAATTGGAAAGAAGCTTGGAAGCGCCTGAGCTTTTCAATTTAAGCAGTTCCATTACCGCGCTTCTTCCAAAAAACTCGTCAAAACCAAATTTTTCAAAAAGTCGATGAATATGAGCTGCCGTTTTTACCGAGAAATCGCTGCCGTTTTCAGAAAGTATACTTTTAATGTCCACTTTTTCGTCTTGAATATCCACTTTTCTGTTCTCAATGTCCACTTTTTCTTTATTCCATAGTCCGCTTATGTGAAGATTTCGATTGTGGAGTTCATTTTTCTCGTTCAAAAGCAAATTTCTAAGAAACACTTCCAGATATTCTGTTGTTTCATGAATACCTTTCTGCAGGTTCGTATAATTTGCACGGACGAGTGCATTTCTGAAATACCAAGCATGATCCGCAAAAATATCATTTGTTGCCGAGAATCCAAGCGTTCTCAAATACTTGATAAAGAACACTGCTGTCGTTCTTGTATTTCCTTCTTCAAAAATGTGAATTTGCCACAATCGTGAAATAAAAACCGCAAGATGGTGGATTATCTCATCCATTGACAGTCCCTTATAGCTAAAATTTTTCTCTATTGAAAAATCATACTCAAGAGTTGCCCTGAGTTCTGAGGCGCTTCCATATATCACCGTTTCTCCCTCAAGCACCCATTCCTTTTTCGTGATGTTATAATCCCTGATTTTCCCGGCATGTTTGAATATTCCCTGAAAGAGCTTCCTGTGGATAGAAATATATTCATTCGGAGAAAATGAAAACGCTGTTTCAGAAAGTATTTCTACAATACGGGAAGATACTTTATCCGCTTCTTCTGTGCGCTCCTCATCAGGCAAATGTGACGGTCTTTCTTCATAGTAAGTGTCTATGAGATTTTGAGCTTCTTTTATTGTAATTTTGCCTTCAATATTCTGAATGGCAGTATCAATCAAATATTTAGAGGGTTTCAATCCATCTACAGACTGAAGTCCGATTGCCGTACTCCAGGCGTACCCTTTTCTGGCCTTATCAGGTTCAGACTCTTTCAAATATTCCTTAAACGGATCTTTATTCATATCGCTACCTCATTTTTCCCTGTTCTAAAAATGGGCAACCCCGTCTGGGACTGCCCATTCATTCCGTCCATTATGCGATTTTAGTACAGCTTCGCGCCTGCCGGGATGCGATCGTCCACCATCAGGAGATTTAAGCCTTCTCTGCCGTCTTCCTCATGTACTGCCGAGATCAGCATACCTTCAGAATCGATGCCCATCATCTTCCTGGGCGGCAGATTTACGATTGCGATCGCCGTCTTTCCAACCAGTTCTTCCGGCTCATAATATTCATGGATACCGCTCAGGATCACGCGATCCTTGCGTACGCCATCATCCAGGGTAAACTTCAAAAGCTTCTTTGACTTGGGTACAGCTTCGCAGGCCAGGATCTTCACAGCACGGTAATCCGACTTTGCAAAGGTATCAAAGTCAACCATTTCCTCAAAGAGCGGCTCGATCTTCACCTTGGAGAAGTCGATCTTTTCCGCCGGCTTCTCTGCCGCCTTTACCTCTGCGGAAGCAGCCTTTCCCGCCTGCGCTTCATTGTTCGCCGCGTTCTTTGCCGCTCCCTGCGACTTCATCGTCGGGAACAGAAGCACATCCCGGATCGCCGCGGAATCTGTCAGCAGCATACACATACGGTCGATACCGAAGCCGATGCCGCCTGTAGGGGGCATACCAATCTCAAGGGCATTCAGGAAGTCCTCGTCCGTGGTGTTCGCCTCCTCGTCACCCTGGGCCAGAAGCTCCTCCTGAGCCTTGAAACGCTCTCTCTGATCGATGGGATCGTTAAGCTCAGAGTAGGCGTTGGCCATCTCCCAGCCGTTCATGAAGAACTCAAAACGCTCCACATATTCCGGATTTTCCGGTTTCTTCTTGGTCAGCGGAGAGATCTCGATGGGATGATCCATGACAAAGGTAGGCTGGATCATATGCTCCTCCGCGTATTTCTCAAAAAACAGATTCAGGATGTCGCCCTTCTTATGACGCTCCTCATACTCTACCTCATGCTCCTTGGCCAGAGCGCGGGCCTGCTTCAAATCCTTTACTTCATTCCAGTCCACGCCGGAATACTTCTTTACCGCGTCCACCATTGTGATACGCTCAAAGGGCTTTCCGAGATCCATTTCCACACCGTTGTACACGATCTTTGTGGTGCCGAGAACCTCCTGGGCCACATGGCGGTACAGGTTCTCCGTCAGATCCATCATTCCATTATAATCCGTGTACGCCTGATACAGCTCCATCAGCGTAAACTCCGGATTGTGACGGGTATCCAGGCCCTCGTTGCGGAATACGCGGCCAATCTCATACACGCGCTCCAGGCCGCCCACGATCAGACGCTTCAGATACAGCTCCAGAGAGATACGCAGCTTAAAGTCCTCGTCCAGCGCGTTAAAATGCGTTTCAAAAGGACGTGCGGAAGCTCCGCCTGCATTCGCCACAAGGATCGGCGTCTCCACCTCCATAAAGCCCTGGCTGTCCAGATAACGGCGGACACTGCTGATAATTTTGGAACGCTTGATAAACGTGTCTTTAACGTCAGCGTTCATGATCAGATCGGTATAACGCTGACGATAGCGGACATCCGTATTCGTAAGTCCGTGGAATTTCTCCGGAAGAATCTGAAGACTCTTGGAGAGAAGCGTAAGCTCAGAAACATGGACGGAGATCTCCCCCGTCTTCGTGCGGAACACTTCGCCCCGGATGCCAATGATGTCGCCGATGTCATATTTTTTGAAATCCTTATAGGGCTCCTCTCCTACAGAATCTCTTGCCACATAGCACTGGATATTTCCTTTCAAATCCTGGACGTTGCAGAAAGACGCTTTTCCCATGACACGCTTGGACATCATACGTCCTGCGATGGACACGATTTTTCCTTCCAGCTCCTCAAACTGATCCTTAATGTCCTGGCTGTGATGGCTTACCTCATATTTTGTAAGCCGGAACGGATCCTGTCCCCGCGCCTGCAGATCAGCCAGCTTGTCCCGGCGAACCTTCAGAAGCTGCTTTACGTCCTGTTCCTGCGTATTCTGTGCCTTCTGTTCTCCCATTCTCACGTACTCCTCCCGTTCCCACGTTTACTTTGATCTCTGAATCTCAAGTACCTTATATTCAATCACGCCTGCCTGTGTCTCTACCTGGATCGTATCTCCGACACGGGCTCCAATCAGAGCCTTTCCTACCGGAGATTCATTGGAAATCTTGCCGTTCAGGCTGTCCGCCTCAGAGGAACCTACCAGCTTAAATTCCTCCTCCTCGTCAAATTCCACGTCCAGCACCTTCACCATGCAGCCTACGCTGATCTTGTCCAGATCTACTTCGTCCTCCACGACTACTTCGGCATTTTTAAGGATCTTCTCGATCTGTTCGATACGCGCTTCGATGTCGCGCTGCTCGTCCTTGGCCGCGTCGTACTCCGCATTCTCAGACAGGTCTCCCTGCTCTCTGGCTTCCTTGATCTTCTGTGCGATTTCCTTTCTCTGCACTACCTTCAGATCCTGAAGCTCATCTTCCAGTTTCTTCAGCCCCTCATAAGTCAGCAAATTCTTCTTCTCACTCATGTTCTTTTACATCCTTCCTGTTTCTTGATTCCTGTTTCATCTATTTCATTATATCTTCTTTTGTAATGTTTATTCCTGTCAAATCCCCGGAAACATTCACAGTATTATATCTTAATGCCCCCCGGTTGTCAAGTATTGCAAAAGTTCCTCCATTTCTTTCAGACTTTCCACGCTGTTGATGCGCGCCCGCAGCCTGGCTGAGTGGGGAAGCCCCGCCGTATACCAGGAAATATGCTTGCGCATCTCCCGGATTCCCGTGTAATCTCCCTTGTATTCCACCTGCATCCGCGCGTGACGCAGCATCATCTCATGGATCTCCGCAAGAGAAGGCGGATCCGTCAGACGGCCGTTCTCCAGATATTCTTTGATCTGACGGAAAATCCATGGATTTCCTCTGGCGGCCCGTCCAATCATCACCCCATCGCAGCCCGTCTCCTCCAGCATGGCCTTCGCCTTCTGCGGAGAATCCACGTCGCCGTTTCCGATGACAGGAATCGAGACGGCTTCCTTGACCTGCCGGATAATCTCCCAGTCCGCCGTCCCTGAATAATACTGCTCCCGCGTTCTTCCATGCACCGCTATGGCCGCGGCCCCGCTGGCCTCCGCGATCCTGGCTATCTCGACGGCGTTGACGTGATCGTCGTCGAAGCCCTTTCTTATCTTCACTGTCACAGGCTTCTTCACGGCCCTGGACACAGAGCTTACAATCCGCTCCACGAGAGCCGGATCCCGCATCAGAGCCGAGCCTTCGCCATTTCCTACGATCTTCGGAACCGGACAGCCCATGTTTATATCCAGGATGTCAAAGGGACGCTCCTCGATCTCCTTCGCGATCTCTGCCATAAGCTCTGGATCCGAACCAAAAAGCTGCAGAGATACCGGATGCTCCCCCGGATCGATCTGCATCAGCTTTTCCGTGTTGCGGTTATGATAGGCGATGGCTTTGGCGCTCACCATTTCCATGCAGACCAGGTCGGCTCCCTGCTCCCGGCAAAGCAAACGAAATGGCAGGTCGCTTACTCCTGCCATTGGCGCCAGTATACAGATACCTGGAAGCTCCGTGTTTCCTATTTTCAGAGACATTTCAAAATCCTTTCCGTCCTATTTTCTGTGCCTGCGCCGGTGAATCTGCCGCTGGCTGCGGGATTTCCAGAAACAGACTGCGGAAAGCCCAAAGCAGACTGCGATGGCCGCGATCCACACCCCATATAAAATCCCGGCAAAAGGCAGAGCGAGCAAAAAGCTTGCTTCCGGATAATGAGCCGCATACCAGCGCCAGTCCAGCGCGATCAACGTCAGCAATATCCCAAAATACAGAAAAACCTGCGCTCTTTTTTCATTCTTGTTCATCCCCTACTTCTCCCCGGAATCCTCCGTATCCGCAGCTTCCGCCCCGTTCGTCTGCGCGGAACCGTGTTTTCCGGCCCAGAAAAACAGAGCTGCTCCAAAGAGGAAGGCAAATATCGCAATAAACTGTGAGGTTGAAAGAGCTCCCACGTTTCCGCGCTCCAGGTCCCCCCGGAAAAACTCCAGCACGAAACGCCCTGCGCTGTAAAGCGCGAAATAAAGTCCTGTTACCTGTCCCTCGCCCTTCTTCCATTTCTTTACAAACAAAATCAGGAAAGCGAAATGCAGAAAATCCAGCGCGCTGGAAATTATCTGCGTGGGAATCAGCGGCACTCCGTTGGGCGCGTAGGCGGAATTTTCAAAAACGATGCAGAACGCGCCGTCCGTCTCCCGTCCGTAGCAGCAGCCTGCCAAAAGGCAGCCGATACGTCCGAATCCCTGGGCCAGAGCCACAGAGGGCAGAGCCAGATCCAGATAGCTGAGCACATTCATCTTCCATTTTCTGCAATATAGTACGATTCCGGCAAAACCGCCGATTAAGGCGCCGTAAATGACAAATCCCTCCATCAGATCCCGGTAAAGGAGAGTGGGATCCGCTGCGATCTGCGGAATGATCGTAAGATAATAGAGTACCTTTCCTCCGACAATTCCTCCGACAACAGCCCAGATCGTAAGGCCAAAGACCCTCTCGTCGTCCAGACCGAGCTTTCTGGCCCGGTATTCAGCCAGGCAGTAGGCCGCGAAAATACCAATCGCAATCATCAGGCCGTAGCCGTATACCGTAAAAGGCCCGATAGAAAAAAGTTCGTTATGCATGATTCATCTCCTCATTCAAAAAAAAGACTTTATAAAACAGCTCCAAAGAAGCAAGAAGCTCTGCCTTCTCCTTCTGAAGCTCCTTGATCTTCAGACCGCTTCCGATTTCATCAAAAAAGAAATCGTCCTCCCGGCTGGATACGCGAAAGACGAGAGTACCGTCTTCCTCATATTCCAGAAGCAGGATTCCTCCCACCTCCGTCACAAAGAGAACGCACATGATCTTCAGCTCGTCCTTCACAGACGAGGGAAGCGCCGCAAAATCCTCGTTAAAATAGTATTTTTCCTCATAAGAATTGGCTCCGCAAAGCACTACCTGATCCTGATACATTTCATCCTTCCTGTCACAGTCCGCCGTACCCTATCATACGTAACCATAGATTCCCCGCACCGAGACTTCACCGGCATAGACCTTTTCTGTCCGTCCATCCTGCAGCCTCACCAGGAGCTCGCCCTGATCGCTCACTCCAAGCGCGGTCCCGGTATGTTCGTTTCCCGGCTCCAGTACGCGTACCTGACGTCCTTTATTCACCAGCAGTTCCTCATACGCTGTTTTCAGACCTCTCAGATCCTCCGTCTTTTCAAACTGCTCATCATACGTTTCAAAATACTCCATGCAAAGGGCGATAAGCTCAGAACGCATGAAGGGCTTTCCGGCTGCCTGACAAAGAGAGGTCGCCTGGGAAAGCTCCTCCGGAAATGTCCGGGTGTTTACGTTGATTCCGATCCCAATCACCACATAGTGAATACTGTCGATCTCCGTATTCATCTCTGTCAGTATCCCCGCCGCCTTTTTTCCGTTCAGGACCAGGTCGTTGGGCCATTTCAGTCCCGTCCGGGGAACAGGCTCCGCTCCGCCTGCCGCGCGCGCCAAAAGCTCATTGCAGGCGGAGGCCACAGCCAGTCCCATGACAAGCGTCAGCATGGACGCATGCTCCGGCCGGATCTTCGGACGCAGAAGAAGGCTCATATAAACGGCCTCTCCCGGAGGCGAAGCCCATGCCCTGCCTCTGCGTCCCCTTCCTGCGGTCTGCGTCTCCGCGCAAACCAAAGTGCCATGGGGCGCCCCTTCCTCAGCCAGCCTCTTTGCCTGAATATTCGTGGAATCCGTGCTGTCAAAACAGACACAGGTTCTTCCCATAATCTTTGTACGCAGACGGCTTCCAATCTCGGCTTCCGTCACCACATCGGGCAGCGCTCTCAGACAATATCCTCTGTTGGACACGCTGTCTATTTCATATCCTTCGTCCTTCAGCCGTGTGACGGCCTTCCATACCGCGGTTCTGGAAACGCCAAGTTTTTCACATAACTCCTGGCCGGAGATATAATCACCGGATCCCCGAAGCGCCTTTAAAATTTCTTCTTTTATCATAAAAACCACAACCGGACTATGCTGAAAATGAAAGCAACGGCCAGTATCCCCGCAAACACGGAACAGATATAGCCTATCACCCGTTTACTTTTTGCAAGCTCCATGATCCCGGACAATGCGCACATCAAGGCTCCCAGAAAGAAAGCAGCCGGGACCAAAAACCCGCTCTTTTTTCCAAGAACAATCATCGCGGAGAGGATCAGTACCGCGCAGGCCAGCAACATATTAAGGATCTTCCAGTAATAATACGGATCCCGAATCAGCCTGCCTCCTTTTTTCTGCATCTTTTATGCCCCCAGTGTAGCTGCCATAACCGCCTTTATCGTATGCATACGGTTCTCCGCCTCATCGAATACCACCGACTGCGGGGATTCAAACACCTCGTCCGTACACTCCATCTCCGTAATGCCGAACTTCTCCGCGATCTGCTTTCCAATCGTCGTCTTCAGGTCATGGAAGGCCGGGAGACAGTGAGTGAAAATAGCCTGCGGACCCGCATTATCCATAACCTTTTTGTTGACCTGGTAGGGGGAAAGCTCACGAATCCTTGTCTCCCATACCTCGTCCGGCTCTCCCATAGATACCCAGACGTCCGTATAAATCACATCGGCTCCCTTTGTGCCGCTCTCCACATCCTCGGTCAGCCTGATGGTGGCTCCGGTCCCCTTCGCCACATTTTCACACCAGGCTACCAGCTCCGGATCCGGAAAATAAGCCTTCGGCGCGCAGGCGGTAAAATGCATGCCCATCTTCGCGCAGGCAATCATCAGAGAATTGCCCATATTGTAGCGCGCGTCGCCCATATAGACCAGCTTCACGCCTCTAAGCCTTCCCAAATGCTCCTTGACAGTCAGAAGCATGGCCAGCATCTGCGTCGGATGGTATTCATTCGTCAGACCGTTCCATACCGGAACATCCGAATACCTGGCAAGCTCCTCCACAATCTCCTGTCCGAAGCCCCGGTATTCGATTCCGTCGAACATCCGGCTCAGCACGCGGGCCGTGTCGGCGATGCTTTCCTTTTTCCCTATCTGGGAACCAGAAGGATCAAGATACGTGGTTCCCATTCCGAGATCATGGGCGGCCACCTCGAAGGCACAGCGGGTTCTTGTACTTGTCTTTTCAAAAATAAGAGCTACGTTCTTTCCTCTGAGATCGCGTTCTACGATTCCCTGCTTCTTTCTGGCTTTCAGTTCGGCCGCCAGATCCACCAGATATTCAATTTCCTCCGGTGTGAAATCCCGGAGCGTCAGAAAGTCACGTCCTTTTAAATCCATAGATCCTTCCTCCTCATCCCCAGCGCCGGCCCCTTCGCACCCGGCCGGTCTGCAATTTCTCATGTATCCAGAACTATCTGCATATATTCCGGAAATTCTTCTGTATCTTCCTTCTTTCCAAACCTGTCCTTCACAGCCTCCAAAAGCTCCTGGACTGTATAAATCCGATACCTGGGTACCTTTAAGAGCCGCGCCGCAGACTCCAGTATCGCCAGATAAAGGCTGCTGTAGCTCCAGTCTTTAGGAAGCTTCAGTCTGGCAGCCAAAAGCGGCAGCAGAACCTCCAGATAATTGCGAAGCTGCTGTTCCGGTTCCGTACTCAGTTCGTATGCTTCCAAAAGCCCTTGCATTACTTCCGGCCGTATCTGAACCAGTTGCCTTAAATAATAACACTCTTTCTGCGTTTGTTCAACATAATATATTTTTCCCTCCAGACCATAGATCACCCGCAAAGCGTCATAATAGCCGAGACGCATATTTTTCCTGCTCCTGGCCGCGTCAAACTGAAGCGTATTCCCCAGGCCCTCACGGGGCGCGATTTCAATCACGCTGACGCCCTCAGGAATGCTCACTCTCTTCTCACGTCCCACCCCAAAAATACGCAGCAGTATCAGATTCTCGTAACCCTGCTCCAGAAGCACGTCCATGGGAAGCACGTTGGTGGCCCCTCCATCCACATAAGTCTTGCCATGCAGCTTTTTATTTTTAAAGCCAGGCAGGTAAGCGCTGGCCAGAAGCATATCCTTCATTTGTCCTTCCGGCACAGTCTTCATATCTACGTTCATCTCTTTGCGATCTGTCAGCGAATACGTGCAGGAATAAAACTCCACAGGGCTTTTGCGGATCGCGTCCTCATCGATATTTTCCTCTATGAGCCGACGAAGAGGCGTAATGTCCATACCTCCCTCGCCCAGTACCCTGAAAACCTCCTTCAGGGTTTCCCGCAGAAATTCCGGCGTCATTTTTGTCTTGTCGAACAGACGGCGCATCAGCTCGTCGTCCACATTCATAATCTGGGAATAGGAAATATTTCTCCAGAGATTCTCCGCCTTTTCCAAATCATCCATACAGATCAGCGCTCCGTTCAAAGCTCCGACCGAAGTACCCGACACACCCCGGATTTTCACTCCCGCCTCCTTTAAAGCCTTCCAGGCTCCGATCTGATAAGCGCCTTTGGCTCCTCCGCCTTCCAGCACCAGTCCGTATTCTTTTGATAAATCCAGCTTAGGCTCCATAGACCGCCCTCTCTCCTTCACGCAAACGGGCTGCGGACAGTCCTCCCGCGCCGCAGCCCCTTTTTTCCTATTATGTTATCGTCAATTATCCTTCGCCACCTCGGTAATCGCCTTTACCACGCCTGCAAGTCCCTGAATGTCCGATGGGATAATGATCTTGGTCGCCTGACCATCAGCAGCCTTTGCAAAGGCCTCAAGGCTCTTAAGCTGAAGAACTGCGCTGTCCGCAGCCGCTTCCTTAAGCATTTTCAGACCATCCGCATTCGCCTGCTGCACTTTCAGGATCGCCTGCGCCTGACCTTCCGCCTCGCGGATCGTCGCTTCCTTCTTAGCCTCGGCACGCAGGATCTCAGCCTGTTTCTCAGCCTCGGCATCCAGGATCGCCGATTCCTTATGACCTTCCGCCACCAGAATCGTGGACTTCTTCTCGCCCTCCGCGCGCAGAATATCCGCACGGCGCTCACGCTCGGCCTTCATCTGCTTTTCCATCGCATCCTGAATCGGAGCCGGGGGAATGATATTCTTCAGCTCCACTCTGTTCACCTTGATCCCCCAGGGATCCGTCGCAATATCCAGGGATGAACGCATCTTGGTGTTGATAACCTCGCGGGAGGTCAGCGTCTCATCCAGCTCCAGATCTCCGATGATATTACGCAGCGTCGTCGCCGTCAGATTCTCAATCGCCATGATCGGATTCTCCACGCCGTACGCGAACAGCTTCGGATCGGTAATCTGGAAAAACACAACAGTGTCGATACGCATCGTTACATTATCCTTCGTAATCACAGGCTGGGGCGCGAAATCCACAACCTGCTCCTTTAAGGTTACGCGCTTTGCCACCCGGTCAATCAGGGGAGCCTTGAAATGGATTCCCACGCTCCAGGTCCCCATATATGCGCCAAGACGTTCCACCACAAGCGCCTGTGCCTGCGGCACAATCTTGATACAGGACGCCAGAATCAGCAAAATGAAAACAATCAGAATAATCACTAATACAGTCCCTACTACCGGCATATGTCAGCCCTCCTCTTTTCTCTTGACAATCAGCTTTACGCCTTTTACAGCCGTAATTACCACATGGGCGCCTTCAGGTATCGTCTCCGAATCCTCCTCGCTCCGTGCAGTCCAGGCAAGTCCGTTCACGACGGCCTCTCCCTCGCCATCCAGATTCCGGATCTCAGATGTGACTACCGCCGTCTTGCCGAGCAGACTGTCCACATTCGTCTTTTCCTTCTTCTGGCTGTTAAAATAGCGCAAGGCCCATGGGCGGGTGGAAAACAGCAGAATCAGGGAAACCACGCAAAAAGCAGCCCACTGGATCACAGGCGAAACATTCAGCATAGCGAGAACAAAGCCTGCCAGCGCGCCTCCGGCGAACCAGATCGTCGTCAGCCCCAGCGTAATGATTTCCAGAACAACCAGCACAATGATCAGTATTAACCAGTACATCGCATTCATACGTCTTCCGCTCTCCTTTCTTTCCCAAGCTTATGAACATGATACTATAAAAACAGACCGATTACAAGTAAAGTTTCGCCTTACACTTTTCCATGTTTTACTGCCCGCCGCCCGTTTCTGTGCTTACAGAAGTTCCTGTCTTTTTCCGTTTTTCCTAAGCAGCAGCAAAGTTCCGGCCAGAAGAACGGCCGTGACGGCCAGGCCGCCTTCCAGGCCGAAGGCTCCGCCGTTTATCAGGCTTCTGCCCTCCACAGGAGCGCTTGCAAACACGGAACATTTTGTCACAATACCGCTCACCCGGATTCCATAGATATTGCCCTGAGCCAGATTCCAGATAGAGTGCAGGGCTCCGACACCCCAGATATTTCCCGTTTTGATAAAATAAACCGATGCGAAAACACCAAACAGCGTCAGGTTGATAAAGGCAAGAACACTGATCCCACTGTTTGCCAGATGCAGGGCCGCAAAGATAAGCGAGTTCGCCAAGACGGCGGCCCACATAGAGTGACGCCGTCCGAAGGATACCAGAAAATAACCTCTGCACAGAACTTCCTCCGCCATGCCCTGAATCATAAAGCCCGCCACAAACAGCAGAAAGATTCCCGGCTGAAAGCCTGACGAGATACCTTCCAGCTTCAGAGAACCCGTCAGAATACAGAGCAGTACTGCTCCGGAAAACGCGAGAAAGCCTGCACCCAGGCCTTTCAGATATTCCTTCGCTATATTTTCTCTGACAAATCCAAGGGTAACCGGCCTTCTTTTCTGAATCAGCCTGCAGAACAGCAATACGACCAGAATCATAGCCAGATTCGCAAACAGCATACAAAGCGTGGCGCTGTCCCCGCTCATCAGCCGGTCTGCCGCCTCCATGAGCCGAGCTGCATTTCCAGAGGCCGCCGCTTCCTGAAATCCCGCGTCGGCAGACATCAAACTCCAAAGCATCGGCACCATCAGAATCGACTCTGCCACAGCGACCACGAGGAATACTGCGACAAAGACCAGAATCTCCAGAAACCCGTTCATTCCTCTGCGCGCCTCCCTGGCTTTCAGCACTGTATCCGGCGCAGTCAGCTTAAAGTCCATAATCATATCCTCCAGTAAATTCAGATTTTACCTCATTATATCATGTCCTCCGGACAGACGCACTCCTTTTTATCCGAGGAAGGTTACCCATAAGTGACAAAAACTCCGGGACCTTCCGGTCCCGGAGTCTGTAATCTGGCCTTTACGGCCGCTTTTTCCTATGCGTTTTTCCTATGCGGATTCCGCTTAATAAAATACATGATTTCCAATGACGATATGGTCGGAGCTTACGGAGGCTCTTGCGTTCCTGAAATGCGTATAGGAGCCGATATTGGTATAGCCGTTGATGGCTTCCTGAGCCGCCTGTACGCAGCTTGCCTTCGGGCCGCCGGTATAGCGCAGGATCGAGCCGTTGCTTACCACGCCGAACTGTCCCGGCGCGTAGATCACGTCCGCGATAGTGCCTCCGTAACGTCCGCTCCGCAAACGGTTCATCACGACTGCCCCGATAGCCACCTGGCCTTCATAGGGCTGATTGCCTCCCTCGGCCTGAATCAGAGCCGCCAGAAGCGTCACATCGTCTCCGCTGGCCTTGAAGGCTTCAAGCTGCTGCTTTAATGCCTCTCTCTTCTCCTCCGCTTCCTTTTCCTCTATCTCCTCCATGGTCATGGCCTCGCCCAGCTCATACTGAACATCCACATATTCGGCAGAGACAAAGCCCGTTTTATCCTCCGCATACTCTACCTGGATCCATTCGGAGCCTTCCTCCGCTCCTCCTACCACGTCCAGCTTCGCGCCTTCTTCCACGTTCTTCAGAATCCTGGCGTCTGTATTGCCTTCTTCACGGACTCTCAGGCCCCCCGTCAGAGAAGTGGCTACCAGCGTCACTTCCTCCTGCGCCTGATTATATGCGTCCGAGCCGAAGAGCAGGTATTCATTGCTCACATAGCCTTCCACATTGCCGGAGCTTATCTTCGTCCAGCCTTCCGTCTGCTCCACGATGTCTCCGCCATCTCCCTTGAACATCCGCCCAATGGCCTCCGATTCTGAATTAGGCTCTGAGCGCACCGTGACATAGTCCTCCACATTGGCAAGAACCTTGCTTTCCCATTCATCCTGAATCTGTATTTCCTCAAAATCCTCGCTTGTCAGATCGTCCATTACGGACTCAATACCAGCCGACATGTCCACGCCCAGATTATCAAAGCCGGAAGCCAACATCCAGACCACTCCAAGGCCGAACAGCAACGGTATTTTTCTGCTGATAAAGCTCATAACAACCTCCCAGTTCGCTGATGTAACATTTCTGTTTCACATTATTACAATTATTATTACAAATGTTACATTTTTGTTACAATGGGTATTGTAACAGAGCAATACCGTTTTGTCAAGCCTCCTATCCATTCCTTCTTTGTCTGTAAGCCTCGTACATCAGAATGGAGGCCGCCACGCCTGCGTTCAGGGATTCCAGCCGTCCCTCCATGGGTATCCGGATCAGGGTGTCCGCCGCTTCCGAAAGCTCCTCTGTCAGACCGTTTGCCTCGTTCCCGATGAGAAAAGCCGTTCCCTCCCGGTAATCTTCCTGATCATAAAACCGCTCCCCTTTCAGATGGGCCGCAAGGGACCGCACGCCGCGGCTTCGGAGAGTCTCAAGTGTCTCAAAAAGATTTTCCACATACAGGGCCGGAACCCGGTAGACGGAGCCCATCGTGGAACGGATGGTCTTTGGATTGTAAAGATCCACAGAACCCTTGCTCAGAATCACGCCTGTGACGCCGGCTCCCTCGGCGGTCCGCAGAATCGTTCCCAGATTTCCGGGATCCTGAAGGTTTTCAAGCACCAGAATCAGCGGGGCCGCCGCTTTAAGGAACATATCCAGCGTACAGGGCTGCCGCCGCACGACGCAGAGAACTCCCTGGGGCGTCTGCGTGTCGCTGGCCGCTTTGAACACCGCGTCCTGCATCACCTCATAATCCAAACCGGCCAGATCAAGCTCCTTCTGACGCTGCGCAAAAAAGCTTTCCGAAAAATAGACCTTTTCTATCCGCTCTCTTGGCGCTTCCCGGAACATTTTCAGTCCTTCCGCCACAAAGACCCCCCTCTCGTCCCGGAGCTTTCTTTTCTTATTCAACTGGACCAGCAGCCTGACCTGCTGGTTCGCCGTACTTGTAATCATATCTTTCTCCTCATTGTCAACTCAAATGGACGCGCGAACGCCTGATTCCCCATCCGCAGGAAATAAAAACGCGCATCCGGTTTCGCGGATGCGCGCCCCTGAATCAGCAGTGCTTTGACAGGTCTTTGGCTACCTGGTACTGGTAAGGATCGATTCCCTTTACCATGGCCAAAGCCTCATTAATATCGAAATCCTGGAAGCGTCCGTGCTGATAGCCCACTACCCGGTTGGTCTTTCCGTCGCAGAGCAGATCCGCAGCCATAGCTCCCATCATGGACGCATAGACACGGTCCTTGCAGGTCGGGCTGCCGCCGCGCTGCATATGACCGAGAATCGTCGCCCTGGTCTCGATACCTGTCGCCGCCTCGATACGCCTTGCCATGCTTGTGGAATGGCCTACGCCCTCGGCATTTACAATGATATGATGCTTCTTGCCCCGCTTACGGTTCTCAATGATATTGTTGATGATCTTCTGCTCGTCATAATCGTAGTTCTCCGGCAGAAGGATGTCCTCCGCTCCGTTGGCGATGCCGCACCAGAGAGCGATGTAACCCGCGTTCCGTCCCATTACCTCGATAATGCTGCACCGCTCATGGGAGGTGGAGGTATCGCGCACCTTGTCAATGGCCTCCATAGCCGTATTTACAGCCGTATCAAAACCAATCGTATACTCCGTACAGGAAATGTCCAGATCGATCGTTCCCGGCACGCCAATGGTATTGACGCCGAGAGCCGCCAGCTTCTGGGCTCCGCGGAAGGAACCGTCTCCGCCGATGACGACGATGCCGTCGATGCCGTGCTTTTGGCAGACCTCAGCGCCGCGCTTCTGTCCTTCCTCCGTCATAAACTCCTTACAGCGCGCGGTAAACAGAATCGTGCCGCCCCGCTCAATGGTATTGGATACGTCGTTCGCAGACAAATCGATAATTTCCTCATTCAAAAGCCCTGAATAGCCCTTTAAAATTCCCTTGACCTGTTTTCCGTTCACCAGAGCCTTGCGCACTACCGCACGGATCGCCGCGTTCATACCCGGCGCGTCGCCGCCGCTTGTCAATACCCCGATGGTTTTGATTTCTTTTGCCATGCTTACTCCTCCTACTGTCTTTCCGTTATGAATCGGCAAATCTGCTTCGATTTTACTGCATCCTTCTGATATTTTCAATACGTTTCTCCACAACTTTTACGTTCCCTTTGCCAAAGCTTTGCTCAAGCTTTACAATGAATTCCCGGTCCGCGTCCACGCTCTGACCCGCCGGAAGCCGCTTGACGGACTTTTCCGCCGCCGCGTAAAGCACCACGGAATCGCGCCCGTCACTGTCTGCAAGAAGACCCAGAAGCTCTGCTTCCCGGCGCAGACATTCCTCCTGGTTGGGAAACTGTATCCACAGCTCCCTCTTCCCTGCCTCAAAGGGAATGATCCGATCGCAGATCAGCTTGCTGGCTTTGTCGTCCTCAGCGCTTACGTGTCCGCTCACAAAGATCTTGGCCTCCTCCGTCAAAGCTCCGGAATTTCTCTCATAGACATTGGGAAATACGACGACCTCTACGGAGCCTACCAGATCTTCGAGCTGCAGAAACGCCATTACCCGGTTGTTTTTCGTATATTTCACGGTCTTTCCGGTGATCATGCCTCCTACGACTACCTGCTGCCCATCGTGAACCTTGGTCATGTTCGTCTCCTCGTCCAGCAGGAAGTCCGTCGTCACCGCCGTGATATTTTTTCTCCAGCGCTGCTCATACTCCTCCAGAGGATGCCCGCTCACATAGATGCCCAGCACCTCTTTTTCAAAGGAAAGCAAAAGCTCCTTGGGATACTCTCCCACATCGGGAAGCTTGGCCTGGAAGCTTGCCTTCTGATCCTCGTCCACCAGATCAAAAAGACTCATCTGTCCGGTCATCATGGTCTTCTGGCTCTGGGCCACGCTGTCCATGATACCGGCATAGGCCAGGATATACTGCTGTCTCGTCCCGCCCAGGCCGTCCAGCGCCCCTGCCTTGATCAGGTTCTCGACGACGCGCTTATTGACTTCCTTTCCCGTCATCCGCTCAATAAAGTCGGTCAGACTTTTAAATTTTCCTCCAAGTCTGCGCTCCTCTGTGATGGCCTCCACCACCGGCCGGCCGATGCTCTTGATCGCGGAGAGAGCATAGCGAATCGCCCCGTCCGATACGGAAAACCTTCCCTCTCCCTCATTGATGTCGGGAGGCAGGATCGCGATTCCCATCTGGCGGCAGCTTAAGATATATTCCGCGACCTTATTCGGATTGTCGATCACAGAAGTCATAAGGGCAGCCATGAATTCCACGGGATAATAATATTTCAGCCAGGCCGTCTGGTAGGCCACCACCGCGTAGGCTGCCGCATGGGACTTATTGAAGGCGTACTTGGCGAAGTCGATCATCTCGTCATAGATTTTCTGAGCCGTTGCCTCCGGAATCCCATTCGCGATACAGCCGGGTACGCCCTCCTCCTTATTTCCGTAGACGAAATTCTGCCGTTCCTTTTCCATGACAGATGCCTTCTTCTTGGACATGGCGCGGCGCACCAGATCGCTTCGTCCCAGGGTATACCCCGCAAGTCTCTGGACGATCTGCATAACCTGCTCCTGATAGACGATACAGCCGTAGGTGGGCTCCAAAATCTCCTCAAGCTGGGGACAGTCATAGGAAATGGTCTCCGGGTGATCCTTTCCCCTGATATACTGGGGAATAAAGTCCATAGGACCGGGACGGTACAGAGAGATACCCGCGATAACGTCCTCCAGGCTCCTTGGCTTAAGCTCCTTCATGAAGTTCTTCATGCCGCTGCTTTCAAGCTGGAACACGCCGTCCGTCTTTCCGGTTCCGATGGAAGCGTAGACGGCCGCGTCTTCATAGCTGATCTTGTCCATATCAATGGTCTTTCCGGTCCGCTCGGAGGCCATCCGCGCCGCGTCCTGTATCACGGTCAGCGTCCGCAGTCCCAGGAAATCCATTTTCAGAAGTCCCAGCTCCTCCAGCGTCGTCATCGTAAACTGGGTTGTGACGCTTCCGTCGGAGGCTCTGGACAGGGGAACGTACTCGTCCACCTCCTTCTGGCTGATCACCACGCCGGCCGCGTGCATGGAGGTATGGCGCGGCAGCCCTTCCAGACGCATGGACATATCAATCAGCTCATGAACCTGCGGATCCTCCTCATAGCTTTTCCGAAGCTCAGGATTCATTTTCAAAGCCTTTTCCAGCGTAATATTAAGCTCCTGAGGAACCATTTTCGCGATAGAATCCACAAAATTGTAAGGAAGGTCCATGACGCGTCCCACATCGCGGAGGACGCCTCTGGCCGCCAGCGTACCGAAGGTGACGATCTGAACCACCCGGTCCTTGCCGTACTTGCGCACCACATAATCAATCACTTCCTGGCGGCGTTCAAAACAGAAATCAATATCAATATCAGGCATGGACACTCGTTCCGGATTCAGAAACCGCTCGAACAGAAGCTGGTAGCGGATCGGATCGATATTGGTGATGCCCATCGTATAGGCCACGATGCTTCCCGCCGCGGAACCACGTCCCGGTCCCACCGCGATGCCGTGATCCTTCGCGTATTTGATAAAATCCCAGACAATCAGGAAATAATCTACATAGCCCATATTTTTGATGACGCCAAGCTCATAATCCAGGCGTTCCTTCAGGCTTCCGTCATCCTCAGGATACCTCTCCTTCAGACCTTCAAAGCAGATCTTGTTCAGGTATTCCCAGGAAGTGTAGCCCTCCGGCACATCATATTTCGGCAGCTTCGTCACGCCGAACTCAATCTCCACATTGCAGCGGTCCGCGATCTTAGCCGTATTTTCAAGGGCCTCCGGCGCGTATGGGAAAAGAGCCGCCATCTCCTCCGGAGACTTCACATAGTACTGTCCTCCCTCATAGCGCATCCTGTCCTCGTCCGCCAGCTTCTTTCCGGTCTGAATGCAGAGCAGAATGTCGTGAGGCTTCACGTCCTGGGCATAGGTATAATGAATATCATTCGTAGCCACCAGAGGAATGTCAAGCTCCTGGCTCATCCGCATCAGAGCCTGGTTTACCATCTTCTGATCCGGCAGTCCATGATCCTGAAGCTCAAGAAAATAATTGCCCTTTCCAAAAGCCTTCTCATATTTGAGCGCGGATTTTTTGGCCTCGTCATAAAGGCCTTTTACGATATACCGCTGCACCTCCCCGGCCAGGCAGGCGCTCAAAGCTATAATTCCCTCATGAAACTCGTTCAGGATCTCCATGTCCACTCTGGGGCGGTAATAAAAGCCCTCTACATAGCCCCTGGACACAATCTTCATCAGGTTCGCATAGCCCTTATTATTTTCAGCCAGAAGCACCAGGTGATAATATCTGTCCTCTCCTCCGGTCAGTTCCTTGTCGAAGCGGGAATTGGGAGCCACATAGACCTCGCAGCCCAGGATGGGCTTGATCCCTGCCGCCTTTGCCTCTTTATAAAAATCAATGACGCCGAACATGGCGCCGTGATCCGTGACAGCCGCAGCCGTCATGCCCAGCTCCTTCACCCGCGCCACATACTCCTTGATCTTGTTGGAGCCGTCCAGCAGACTGTATTCCGTATGCGTATGCAAATGTGTAAATGGCATCTGAATCTCCTTTTGTTCTGTCAGAACAGTCCGCCGATAATATCAAGAATCCGGTGGGCCGTCTCCTCCTTCGTCAACAGTTCAAGACTAATCTCTTTCTCCTTCGTCAGGACTGTCACCCGGTTCGTGTCCGTCCCAAAGCCTGCTCCCTCTGCCCGAAGGCTGTTGGCGCAGATCAGATCGCAGTTCTTGCTCTCAAGCTTCTTTCTGGCATTGAGAAGCAAATCCTCCGTCTCCATGGCAAAGCCGCACAAAATCTGGCCCTCCCGCTTATGCTCCCCAAGATATTTCAAAATGTCCCGCGTTCTCTTAAGAGTCAGCGTCAGCTCCCCGTCCGATTTTTTGATCTTGCTTTCAGCGGTCCAAACCGGCGTATAATCCGCCACCGCGGCCGCCTTGATGATAATGTCCGCCTCCTCTGACCGTGAGGTCACGGCCTTGAACATCTCCTCCGCAGAACTTACGCGAATCACCTCTGTGAACATAGGAGGCTCCACCTCCGTATGGGCCGCCACCACGGTAACTTCCGCTCCGCGAAGCATGGCTGCCCGCGCCAGGGCAAAGCCCATCTTCCCGGAGGAATGGTTTGTGATAAAGCGCACCGGATCCATAGCCTCCTGAGTAGCTCCCGCCGTCACCAGGACCTTTTTCCCGGTCAAATCCTTCTCAAAGGCGATCTCCCTCAGCACATACTCCAGAAGCGTCTCTTCCTTTGGCATCCGGCCGTCGCCTCTGTCTCCGTTGGCCAGCATTCCACGCTCCGGAGGAATGATCTCATAGCCGAAACGCTTTAATTTTTCCAGATTGTCCTGCACAATGGGATTGTGATACATATTGTGGTTCATGGCCGGGGAAATGATTTTCTTACAGGGGCAGGCCAGGATAGTCGTCGTCAGCATATCGTCCGCGATGCCGTTCGCGATCTTTCCGATGACATTGGCCGAAGCCGGGGCAGCCAGCACCACATCCGCCCTTTTTGCCAGAGCTACGTGCTCCACATTGTACTGGAAATTCCGGTCAAAGGTGTCCACCAGACACTTGTTCCCTGTCAGTTCCTCAAAAGTCAGCGGCGTAATAAATTCCGTCGCGTTTCTGGTCATCAGCACCTGTACGTCCGCCCCCAGCTTCTTGAGCATACGGGCCAGATTCACGATTTTATATGCAGCGATGCTTCCCGACAGGGCAAGCACCACGGTTTTTCCTTTCAGCAGCATAACTGATACGCTCCTTTTCCTTCTTCTTCGCATTTGAAATTAGTATAACACAAAAAGACAAAACTTTTTATATCTTTTTTCAAAGTTCTGTGTTATAAAAAAAGGGTATTGTATCTTCGGATTCAGGCGAAGAATAATAACAAGGAGGAAAACTGAATATGAAAACACGTTTCAACACCCGGCAGCTAACCATTCTCGGACTGCTGACCGGAATCCTGCTTCTCATGGCTTATACGCCGCTGGGATACCTGAACATCGGAATCTTAGCCATCTCGTTCAACGTCATCCCCGTCGCGCTGGCCGCCATTACGCTCGGACCTGCAGGCGGAGCCGCCGCGGGAGCCGTATTCGGACTGACCAGCTTTCTCCAGTGCATCGGCGTCGGAGGAATCAGCGGCATGGGCGCCATTCTCTTTGGCATCAATCCCGTTTTGGCATTTATCCAGCGGTTTGTTCCCCGTCTCCTGGATGGCTTCCTGCTGGGTTATATATTCCGCGCGATACAGAAAAGGAAGGGAGCGCGCCTGGGCTGCTTCGTCACGGGCTTTTTCTCCGCTTTTCTGAACACGCTGTTTTTCATGGCGGCTCTCATCCTGCTGTTTGGAAACACCGAGTATTTGCAGGAAATGATCGGAGGGCGAAATATCCTTCTCTTTGTATGCTCCTTCGTAGGCATCAACGCCGTCTGCGAGATGATTGCGTCCACAATCATCACAGGAGCCGTAGGCTACGCTCTGTACCGCTCACGCCTTTTCTCCTCGCAGCGTTAAAAAGAGACTCACCCGGAGGGACGACACATGGTTCTTACGATAGACATCGGAAATACAAATATTGTTATCGGCTGCTTCCAGGGAGAGCGCCTTCTGTTTCACGAACGCTTTTCCACCGATCAGGAAGCGACAAGTCTGGAATATGCCACAATTTTCAAAGAAACTCTGGATCTTCACGAAATCGAGCCGGGTGAAATACAGGGCGGTATTCTCTCCTCTGTCGTTCCTTCGATCACCCGGACCGTAAAGGAAGCCGCCGAGAAATATATCGGAACAAGGATCCTCGTCGTAGGCCCCGGCATCAAGACCGGAATCCGTATGAATGTGGACGATCCCGCCCAGCAGGGAAGCGATCTGGTGGTGGGCGCCGTGGCAGGCGTTCACTACTATCCGGTTCCTCAGATTCTCATCGATATGGGTACTGCCACGACGGTCTCTGTCATCGACAGTTCCAAGGCTTATATCGGAAAAATGATCCTGCCGGGCATCGCCATCTCCCTGGACGCTCTCTCAAGCCGGACCGCCCAGCTTCCGCGCATCTCTCTGGATCCGCCGAAAAAGCTCATCGGAAGCAATACCGTGGATTCCATGAAAAGCGGAATCCTGTATGGAAGCGCCGGAGCGCTCGACGGTCTGATTGACCGGATCAACGAAGAGCTTGGAAAGACCTGCACGGTCGTCGCCACCGGAGGGCTGGCAGGCGTAATCGCTCCCCTGTGCCGCCACGAAATCATCATGGAAGAAGATCTGCTGCTCAAAGGGCTTTTGATCATCTACGAGAAAAACGCAAAAAAATGAGAACGCCGCCCCTGGCTGCGCCCTCCATAAAACACCAAATGGAAAACGAGGCAACCGTCCCTCCGGGACCATTACCTCGTTTTACTTAACCATTGATCATAAATGAAACTAATTTATCGATGTCTTCCTTCTCGTAAGCGATAATCTCCAGCTCCGGGATCTCACCGTTAGAAAAGATGTTCGCCATGGAAACATACTGAGAAAGCTTTGACTTCAGATTCAGTCTGTCGCCTTCACCCGTAACCAGCTCTACCTTACCCTTGCAGCTGTCAACTACCTTGAAGAACTTATCGATGTCGGTAATATTCTGAACTTTCATCTCTATTCACTCCTTTCTTCTCCCCCATTATAACCATAAAATCTGGCTTTGGAAAGAGATTTTTTGCAAATTTTCAAATTTTGGTACTTTTTTATGATTTACGACGGATACTTCTCTCCGTTATTTCTATTTTGCCTTCTTTCAGCAGTTTTCCCACTGCTCTTTTGAACGCATTTTTGCTGAGATTCAGCTCTCTCTCTATGATTTCCGGGGAAGCCTTATCCGTAAAGGGAAGTACGCCTCCGTACTCGCCGATGACGCCCAGAATCATCTCCGCGTCCTCGTCCCTCTGAAGCCATGCCTTTTCCCGGACGCTCAAATCCAGTTTTCCATCCTCATGAACAGTCGTGACGCGCGCCTCGATCACATCTCCGATCCTGACCTCGCCGTGGAAGTCACGTCTCGGAATCAGGCCGGAATAGCGGTTGTCCACCGCCACGAAGGCGCCGAACTCCCTGCTGATCTCATAGACGGTTCCCCTCACTCTGTCATCCTTCTTATAAGGCGACTGCTGATCCAGATAACGGTAGACGTTCATCGTAGCGCAAAGCCGACTGCTCTTGTCCGTATAAAGGGCGATCAGAACCTCCTCGCCCTCGCGTACCCGTCTTGTCTGCTCCCGAAACGGAAGCAGGAGATCCTTTTCCAGTCCCCAGTCCAGAAACGCTCCGATCTTTCCCGTCTCGCTCACCTTCAGAACCGCCAGACCGCCAAGCTGCACCTTCGGCTCCTGAACCGTCGAAATCAGCCTGTCTTTGGAATCCTTATATACAAATACCTCTATCTGATCGCCCACAGCCGTCCCTTCCGGAACCTGCTTTTTCGGGAGCAGAACCCGCTCCTGGGCTCCTGCTTCCTCCGCCAGATATACTCCAAACTCCACTTTTTTTACAACTGTAAGCTTCTGCTTCTTTCCAAGCTCTATCATGTATTTCCGTCCTCTCTTTTGCTCTCCCTAGGAAAGCTCGATCACCGCGTAGGGCTTCCCAATCTCATCACAGAGCCCCACCGTATACCTTCCGTCCTCCAGCGCGGTCACCGGATAAATCATGTCGCCGAGGAGAGCCGACTTCTTATACTCCGCCCTCATCTGGCGTATCCGGAAGTCCTCCGGCACATACTCCCGCGCCATCTGAATATACTGGCCATTGTTGACATGATGATTTGTGTCCAGATGATGCTTCTGCACCGCGAACGGCTCCGCCGCCTCTCCGTTCTCCGGCATCGGAACCTTTCTGGACTCATACTTCATATCCAGCTTTTCTTCCAGCTCATAACACTTCACTATCTCCTCAGGAACGCGCGCAGGCCGTCCGGTCTGCGTATCCAGAAAGCTCCACAGGCTGTTCGCCCATGCCAGAAGCTTTCCCTCCTGGTCTGTCATCGTAAAGTTACGGTACCCGCAGAAGCCCTGAAAATAATACGGCCATGTAGATACATGAATTTTCTCACAGAGCGCCGGATACCTGTCTATCACAATCTGCCAGGAAGACAGCACCCATACCCTGTGCATGGCCTCAAGCTGCCGCACCCCGACCTTCAGCTCCTCCGACTGGAAAGTGCTGCAGTCCTGAAAATAATTGATGATTCCGTTCAATGTCAGGTTTTTGTCCTCGCCCACCTCGCTGTAGCGGACATAGCTGTCAAATGAATACATACCTTCCCTCCGTTTCATTGGACAATACTTTTAACCGGCAGGAAAATTACAGTTAAAAACAACCCGGCGATTTCTCACCGGGTTCCAGAAGCAGGGCTACAAGGATTCGAACCTTGAAATGACGGAGTCAGAGTCCGTTGCCTTACCGTTTGGCGATAGCCCTTTGTTTTCAGCGAGTATTACTATACCACAGCTTCTTACTAAATGCAAGTACTTTTTTTATTTTTTTTTGCTATTTAACATTACTATTCACAGCCGCTTCAAGACTGTGAATAGCAGCATTACGTTCGCGGCGGCCTTTTATTCTTCCGCCACATATCCATTTTCCAGCGTAACCACACACTGATACCGGGAATCCAGCTCGCTGACTTTTTCAATAATATCCAGATGGAGCCGCGTCATATCCTTCTCTCTGTAGGAATGAGGGACTACCACGTCGAAAATCAGGTTGATCTGATGCTCACCGTCCACAACACGGAAATCGTGAAGGGAAAGACGCTCATCGATTTTTTTCAGCACGGCTGTCACCTGCTCCTTCAGCTCTGTTACCCGCTCATCCTTTACAGCCACCGGATCCATATGAATCACCAGGAACAGTCCCAGCTTTCTCACTGCGTCCCTCTCAATCCGGTCTATGATCTCATGGGAGGTTTCTATATCCACGTCGCTGGGAACCTCTGCATGAATAGACGCCAGGCTCCTGGTAGGGCCATAATTATGTACGATCAGATCATGACTTCCCAGAATCCCATCATAACTCTCCACAAAGTCCGTAATCTCCCGGTACAGCTTCGGATCCACCGGCTGCCCGATCAGGGGTTCCAGCGTATCCTTCGCGATTCCGATTCCCGCCCAGATAACCACCAGAGAAACAAGAATACCCACAAAACCATCAACATTTATCTCTGTAAAATAGAAAAACAGGATGGAAGCCATTGTGGCCAATGTAGTGATCACATCGCCCAAAGCGTCCGCAGCCGCAGCCTGCATCACCGTAGAATGAATCCTTTTGCCAAGGACTTTATTAAATCGCCCAAGCCACAGCTTGACGAGTACAGACGCCAGCAAAATCAGCATGGAAACCAAATCAAAGCTAAGCGCCTCCGGCTGCCTTATTTTTTCTACAGAACTTTGAAAAAAAGTAAAGCCAACCTGGATCACCAGAAAAGCCACCACCAGGGCGGCAATATATTCTATTCTTCCATGTCCGAAGGGATGTTCCCTGTCGGCCGGCTTCCCGGCCATCTTGACTCCTACGAAGCCGATTACCGAAGAAGCCGCATCCGACAGGTTATTGAAGGCGTCCGCCATGACGGAGACGCTTCCCAGCACAAGGCCGACCGCAAGCTTGCCGGCAAATAAAAGAATATTGCAGAAGATTCCTACTATACTCGCCAGCACTCCGTATTCCGTCCTTACCTGGGAGCTCTCCGTATTCTGATAATTTTTAATAAATCTACGAACAAGAAAATCTGTCATTGTTTTTCGCTATCCCGCACTAATCTCAGCCGTAGCATCCGTCTGGCCTGTGTCGATCTGTCCTGTCAGGCCTGCCGCTGTCTGGCCTGTTCCTGTCGTGCCGCCTGTAATCGGACTGATTACCGTTCCAATCACATTGCCCGGATGCAGACTGCACGGCTTCGCTACCAGCGGCGAACCGGATACACTGTTGTCCTCCGGGATCAGCGTAATAATCCGGAACTCGTGCGTCGGACACGCGTCTGTGGCAAGCGCGTTGCTCTCCACGCAGGCTTCTCCCGTCACATGTACGTCGCAGTACTCTGTAGGCGTCGTACCCTCCGCAAAATATTCCGTCTTCATCATGCCATCACAGATTCCCGGAATCGGAAGCTTGCCGGACGCCGCGCAGACTGTGGCGCTCGTAATGTTATCCGGCATTTCAAATCTCTTGTTTTCCAGGTTTTCATGGATCCGGGACATTACCTCTCTCCAGATGTTCAGGTGATACCGCGTCTCCCCGGCCGAACTGTTCAGACTGTGATTATTGTCATATCCGGCCCAGACTCCCGCTGTGTAGTAAGGGGTATATCCCACGAACCAGACATCGTTGTTGTCCGTCGTCGTACCTGTCTTTCCGGCAATGGTCATTCCGGAGAAATTAGCTCGTGTTCCCGTACCGCTCGAAACCACGTCCTGCATAGCGCTTGTCAAAAGCCAGGCCGTACTCTCCTTAAGCACAGTCTTTGTATACGAAGTTGTATTGTCAATCAGCACATTTCCATCGTGATCGAGGATTCTCGTATAGAATACAGGCTCCGTATATACGCCTCCGTTGGCAATCGTCGCAAAGGCTGCCGTAAGCTCAATATTTTTTACGCCTTTCGTCAGACCTCCCAGCGCCATGGACTGGGTAATGTCTACATTGCCGCTTTCATCCGGCTGTGTCTGGAGCGTCGTGATTCCAAAATTCTGCACATAAGCCGCTCCTACCTCAGGCGTAATATCTGTCAGCGTCTTTACAGCCACGATATTGGTGGAATTCATGATACCTTGCCGGTACGACGTCCATCCGCCGTATCTTCTGTTCGCGTTGCGCACCTCTTTGCCGGTACCATTCGCATAAAAGTACGGCGCGTCATATTGAGTGGAAGCCAGCGTCATTCCCGCCGAATCAAGCGCCGGCGCATAAGTGGATACGATCTTGAACGTGGAACCCGGCTGACGGTTGGTGTCTGTGGCCCTGTTCAGAGAAAGACTGGCCGTCTTCTCTCCGCGGCCTCCGACGATCCCCTTCACATATCCGGTAGCCTGATCCATGACCACCATGGAAATCTGCGGCTGAATCGTAATGTCAATGCTCTCGTATACGGTGTCGCCTTCCTCCACGATGCTCGCCTTATATTCCTCCACATGAGCCAGAGCTTCCTCCTCCGAATCAAAAAGCAGCTCAAAATCCGCGTACTCATTCTCCCGGAAATAAGTCTCCATCATTTCCTTGCTGTAATTGATCTGCTCTCCGTCCTCTTTTACGACGGTCAGGGCATATTCCAGTCCATACTTGATATTTTCGGGGTAGTTCTCCGGATCAGAGGTTTCTTCATCCATAATCGCCTGGATCTCCGGATCCTGAGCCGTCTCAATGGTCAGACCGCCATTATAGACCAGATTGTAAGCCTGCTGGGAGGTATATCCCTTTACCTCCTGCAGATCCTCGATTACTGTTTCAATCGTCGCGTCCACATAGTACGAGTAAACCTCAGCCACACTCGTCGTCTCGTTCGTCGTCTGAATTCTTTCGTAGACGTTGTCCGCCATGGCTTCATCGTACTCTTCCTGAGTAATATGCTCGTTTCTCAGCATTGCGTCCAGCACATCCTCCCGGCGGTTTGCATTGTCCTCCGGATGACTGATGGGGTTGTATCTGCTGGGATTCTGAGTGATTGCCGCGATAACGGCCGCCTCGGAAATCGTAAGCTCGCTTACATCCTTATTAAAATAACGGTTGGACGCCGCCTGGATACCCAGGGTATTCTGGCCCAGATTGATAGTGTTCAGATATGCCTCCAGAATCTCTTCTTTCGTCATAATCTTCTCAAGCTCGATAGCCAGATACTGCTCCTGAAGCTTACGCTCCACCTTCTCCACAAAGGTATCCTCGCTCATGAAATCAAACACATTATTTTTCAAGAGCTGCTGGGTAATCGTACTGGCTCCCTCTGTCCGCTGAAAGCCGCTGCTGACAGCCGTCATCGCCGCACGCATGATACCTCTTAAGTCGATGCCGTTATGCTCGTAAAAGCGCTCATCCTCAATATCTATAAAAGCCCACTGCACATGCTCCGGAATATTCTCTATATCTGTCCACACCCGGTTGGATCCGGCCGTAACAAGCTCTGCGATCGTATTCCCTTCCGCGTCCAGCATCACAGACTTATAGCCGCGGGGAATCACGCTGGTACTGTCGATACTCGGCGCATTGTCGATGACACCCTTTACAATGCCGACACCTGCACAGATACCGACGACTCCTACCAACAGCACACAGATCAGAAACGCCTTCAGAAATATCACGCTTGCTTTTTTGCGTACTTTGGCAGATTTGGAGTGCATAGCCTTCTGTTTTTTAGAAGTGCCGCGTTTTCCATAATTCATCGCATTTCCTCCTCTACATCGTTTCATTATAGCAAAAACTTCCCAAGGAATAAAGGGGAATTTAAAATTTCACATTTTCCCTATTTTTAAGGAATATAAAATCAAAGCCAAACACATGAAAAAGAAAAGCGTCATTGATTTTATCCTTCTATTGCTCTAAAATAGTAGCATAGAATTTTTATCCCCTACAGTTTTCGACAGTCTTTTCAGAGCTTGTCCTGTATAATACTCTCTGAAGTCCAGTTATGTCAAAGGAGAGCATGATGTACAAGGAATTTTTGATTGAGACGCGAACTGTTACGGACGAAAAAGGGACTCTGCTGAACCTGAAATACTATCTAATCGAGGAGGAAAGCGCCCGGTCGGCCGCTCCCCTCTACCGGATCTGTGTAAAAAAATCGTTGTCGGAGCATCCCGGAGTGGAGGAGACGGAAAGCACTCCGCCCGTTTCCGACTCAGAGACGCGCGCGCGCCGTCTCCTGGGACAGCTTATCAAAAACGCGGTGACTCCGGTGTGCCTGCTGGAAATCGTAGATGACATTATGACAAAAGAGGAAACCCAGGCTTCCTGAAAGGAATCACAAATGGCTGAATCATACCGCTTTACCTGGCAGGGAGGAACGGGGGAGCTGACGGAAAAGAAATCCCGTTTCATCGCCACCGTTGCCCCTGTCAAATCAGAAGAAGAAGCGCAAAGCTTCATAGAACAGACGAAAAAAAAATACTGGGACGCCAGACATAACTGCACAGCCTTTACCATCGGCAGCCAGCATCAGCTCACGCGCTGCAGCGATGATGGAGAACCGGCCGGAACCGCAGGACGCCCCATGCTGGATGTACTTCTTGGCGAAAACATTCACGATACGGCAGTCGTCGTAACGAGATATTTCGGAGGCACGCTTCTGGGAACCGGCGGGCTTGTACGGGCTTATTCCGGCGCTGTCCGGGAAGCTCTGAAGGCATCCGTCATTCTTGAGCGGCAAAAGGGCGTGCGCCTTGAGATCGGAACGGATTACAGCGATCTCGGAAAAATCCAATATCTGATTGGCCAGAATCAAATCCCGGTTCTGTCCTCCTCCTATACAGACGCGGTCGCTTTGGAGCTTCTCGTGCCGCAGAATTTTCTGGACTCCTTTGCCTCCTCCATCACAGAAGGAACGGCGGGAAAGGCTTCTCTCTCGCGGGGCGGCGCCTGTTGGTACGCGTTACAGGAAGGTCAGGTGCTTCTGCTTGACGGGGAGGAGAGCCAATGAAAGCTTTTTCTGCCAGACGGCGCAGCATGATGCTGATCCGCCTTTTTACTGCCGCTCTTTTTTTCGTCTTTCTGTTCTTTTTCTTCTGGAAATACGACAATGGTCTTTATACAGATCCCGTCCTCTCCCTGCGCATCAATGAGGTATGCGTTACAGGCCTGAAAACGCTGGAAGGAGATACGGCCGTCTACGAAGACTACATCGAACTTTATAACCCCACAGAAGAATATGTTTCCCTGGACGGACTCTATCTTTCCGACGACCCTTCCGAACCGCTTTTGTCAGCTCTGCCCTCTGTGGAGGTTGAACCCGGCGGCTACCTTATCGTCTACGCCCTGGGCGAAGGCGACGCCGTTTCTGAAGGCACGCCTTCTGTGTCCTTCGGACTGACAGAAGAAGAAACCCTGTTGCTGACATGGGTCAACGAGACGGAAGACGGCACTGTTACGACACATACCATCGATTCCGTCTATATTCCCTCCTCCCTGGCCTCCGGAGCCGTATACGCAGCCGTCGAGGATGGCAAAGATACCTATGCCGCATTGCGTCCCTCTCCCGCAGTGTCGAACGAAGATTCCCCGCGTATTCTCGACGATCCTGTCTTTTTGACTCCAGGCGGCTTCTATGAGGACAGTGTGGAAGTCGTCCTTTCCGCATCCAGCGGACTTACTATCCGCTATACACTGGACGGGAGCGAGCCGAAAAAGGATTCTGCCGTTTACACGGGCCCCCTGACTCTCACCGACCCAAGCTCCTCTCCCAATGTCTACTCCGCACGGGAAGACATTGCCTCCGCGGATCAGCTCTATGAGGTTCCGGACGAACCTGTGGACAAAGCCGTCGTCGTGCGCGCCGCAGCTTTTGACGAAGAAGGAAACCGCAGCAACACCGTGACCTCCACTTATTTTGTTGATTTCAATGAAAAGGAGGGCTATGAAAACGCCGCCGTCCTTTCCCTTACGGCAGATCCGGAAGCGCTGTTCTCCTCAGAAAACGGCATCTATGTGCTGGGTTCTCTTTATGACAGCGCTCTGGCGGATGGATTGATCTATCCTGAGCTTCCCTGGAGCGAGCTTATGGATTACACCAATTATTATCTGGAGGGCATGAGTTCAGAACGCCCGGCCCATGTGGAACTCTTTTCAGCCTATGGAGATCTTCTGCTCGATCAGGAATGCGGTATCCGGATCCGCGGCAACGCATCCAGAAATTTTCCTCAGAAAAGCTTCACGCTGTATTCCAGAAACCGGTATGAAAAAGAAGCCTTTGACCCGACTCTGTTTGACACCGGCATTTCCTACCCAAGCCTGATTCTGAATAACAGCCAGACCTTAAAGAAGGTATTTTTCTTCTCTCTGGCGGAGGATCGGGATGCGGCGGTACAGCGGTACATCCCCTGTCAGGTCTTTCTGAACGGAGAGTACTGGGGAATGTATTATCTGATGGAGCGGTACAGCGCCGAATATCTGGAGGGTCACTATGATGTTCCCACGGAAGACTCCCTGCTGATCAAGGATACAAGATATGTAGCCGATGGCGATCCGGAAGAAATCACCCGCTACCGCGAGCTTCGGGAATATCTGGATCAGGCGGATTTCTCCAGTCCGGAAGCCTATGAAAAACTCCTGGAAATGATGGATATGCAGAGCTTTATCGACTGGATGTGTACGAATATCTACATCGCAAATACGGATACCAAGCCTCTGGAAAACAATGTCTACACCTGGCAGAGCACTCTTCCTGATTATCTGGAATATAACGACGGCAAATGGCGCTGGATGCTCTACGATCTGGACGATTCTCTGGCTGTGGGTACCGCTCTGGAAGACGGAGAAGCTTATACTATGGATTCCTTCACCGACCACGCAGTCTACGCTTCCAGCGGCTTTCTTGACGACGCCCCTATGACCGCCCTGATGGAAAACGAAGATTTCCGTCGTCAGTTCGTTCTGACTTTTCTGGACATGGCAAACGAGAATTTCCGCGCAGACCGCGTCCTTCCCCTTCTCGACGAGATCGAGGAAGAGTACGCTTCCTGGGCGGACTTAAGCTGGGAGCGCTGGAACACCAGCCCTCAGAACAAAACCTTTTCTGAACAGGTAGAGGATCTGCGGTTTTTCTTTGAAAACCGCTATGAGTATATCGTCCCTTATCTGGCCGGGCATTTCTCGCTGACGGGCGACCTTGTCTCCCTCACTCTCTCTGCGGATTTTTCCGGAGAAAACTCTCAAAGCCCAGAGCAGGAAGAGCTGCAGGGCGCCGTAACTCTGAACACGCTGAATCCCGATCTGACAGCCGGAAGCTGGCAGGGCCAGTACTACACCGATTATCCCGTAACCCTGACCGCACAGGCTCCTGACGGCTTTGTCTTTGCCGGCTGGGAGATAAGCGGCGGCGCCATTGTGGAAGGCACGGCGGACAGCGCTTCTATTCAGCTTCAGCTTGAGACGGACACGTCCGTACACGCCGTATTCGTCCCAGCATAAACGGAACGCTCACGATCAGCGGATAGAGGTAGCGCACCAGAGCAGCCGGCCCCAGCATGATCGTTCCCCAGTAAAAGAACAGCATTCCCAGGGGAAGAAGCTCCCCATATCTCTTTCTGAAGACAGCCTGCAGAATGCCAAAAACCATGATCCAGCTATAAGCAGCCGGCGCAAAGAGCAGAGAAATGACCGGTATCTTCTGGTGGACATTCTCCGTGGCTATCTTTTCATAAAGGCTCTCCATCCACGGCCACTTGCTGGCCGGACGTTCCATATTCATCGCAGAATTTTTCTGAAAATCTGTCAGCAGGTATCCCTGACGCTCTCCCTCATAAATATCAGCATGGGTGGTATCAAAGGGATACCAGGCTCCCAGCGTCAGATTGCCCCAAATGTCTATATAGTCCAGCGGATATTTCAGTCCATAGCTTATCCAGGTCTTTATCAGTTCCCCGGCCTCAAAGTCCTCCGGATCCATTCTTCTCCATCTCTCTTTGACCGGATCGGCCAGGTGGGGATCAAAATTATCGGCCAGATTCTCCGAAAACAAATCTCTCGGAACAACCCCCATGAGAAGCTGCCCCGTCTCGTCCTCCGGAATCAGTTCCGGATGGCGTAAGGCCGTGCCGACCAGGCACTGCATCGGCACACAGTAAGCCTCCTGCGGTTCTCCGTCCTCTGCTCCCATGGCATAATACAAAACCGACTGAAAGCCTCCGTACAGGCAAATCCCCGCCAGGCAGAGGACCGCCAGCCGCTTCCTGTACTTCCTGTGGAACACAAGAACGCCCAGAAGGGCAGCCGCCGCAAAGGCGTAGATGGCATTGGAGCGGAAGGACAGCATCAGACAGACGAAGATCAGAAAGACGACTTGCTTTTTCACCGAATGGAAAAACTTCTCCGGCCCATCCAGCATATCGTAAAGCAGCAGAAGGCAGATCAGCCAGAGGCCCGAAAACAGCACATCCTTCGTCATACTGACCGACAGTATCGGATGAACCGGGAAAAAGGCAAAAAAGCAGAGCATCAGTCCGCGGCACAGGCGGCCGCAGGACCACCCCCGCGCCTTCTCGATGCCATAGGCGAACATTCCGGACAGCAAAAGCATCTGTATCAGCGAAAGCAGCGCCATTCCTGTCTCATAATTTCCGGGCCTGCTCCCTATCTGTACGATCGTCTCCAGAAAAAGCGTATGCAAAAGCGGATGGTGGGTAGTCGGCGCCATTCCCCGAAGCGCCGGTATCTGCATATTCGCGTCGTAGGTCCACAGCGTTGGATAGTAAGCCAGAAAGGCCGGGATCCAGCATACAAACAGAAAGAGCCAGGTAATCAGAAACCATTTTTTCCGGAAGACGGGAATCTCCTTTCCTCCGTCCGCGCAGATTTCTTTCAGACATGTCCGGGAAAGCAGGACATGGAGAAGGGCTGAAAGAACCGCGCCCCAGACGAGGGAGCGCAGCAGACTCCCCATGCCGGCCTGGGCCACGCTCCCCCCGCTCTCCAGAATACGCCCCAGCTCCAGGAGAACTCCTCCCAGCAGACCTGGAATCACAGAAAACAGAATCAGCCGGGGCTCCCGCTTTAACCCTTTATCTTTCTTCTGTTCGCTTTCCTGTCTCTCGTTTTCCCTCTCTCTGGTCCGCATCTTGTTCTCCCTTCCGGTTTATCCGCTCTCGCTTCATTGATGCCAGTATATCAGGTCCGGCACGAAAAATCCAGAGGCGTGTATATTTAAGGATCTTTGTCAATACTATTTTCGTTACCATTCACAACCTATTTTCAATCGAGCAGAAGGAGCTTATCACAATGGATTACTTACAGATCGAAAAGGTTACCGGGAGAGAAATTCTGGATTCCAGAGGAAATCCCACCGTAGAAGCCGAGGTCACCCTGGCCGGCGGAGCCGTAGGCCGCGGAGCGGTTCCCAGCGGCGCGTCCACCGGGGAATTTGAAGCCCTGGAACTCCGCGACGGTGAAAAAGACCGGTATCTTGGCAAGGGGGTCAGGAAGGCTGTCGGAAACATCAATACCATCGTCAGCGAGATTCTCACCGGCATGGACGCCTCTGACATTTACGCTGTAGACAAAGCGATGACAGAAGCAGATGGAACCAAGGACAAGTCCAGACTTGGCGCGAACGCGATTCTGGCCGTCTCCATCGCAGCGGCGCGGGCGGCCTCTGCTTCTCTTGACATCCCGCTTTACCGCTTTCTGGGCGGCATCTCCGGCAATCGCCTTCCGGTTCCGATGATGAACATTCTGAACGGCGGCGCGCACGCGTCCAATACCGTGGACGTGCAGGAGTTTATGATTATGCCCGTAGGCGCCCCCAGCTTCCGGGAAGGGCTTCGCTGGTGTACGGAGGTCTTTCACGCGCTGGCGGCCATCCTGAAATCAGAAAGCCTGGCTACCTCCGTAGGGGACGAGGGCGGCTTCGCGCCCAATCTCGCAAGCGACGAGGAGGCCATTTCCTATATTCTGAAGGCCGTGGAAAAGGCCGGTTACGAGCCGGGCAAAGACTTTATGCTGGCCATGGACGCCGCATCCAGCGAATGGAAGGGCGAAAAGAAGGGCGAGTATGTGCTTCCAAAGGCCGGAACGCATTTCACCTCCGAGACACTTATCGCCCACTGGAAACAGCTTGCAGAAAAGTATCCCATTATCTCCATTGAAGACCCTCTGGATGAGGAAGACTGGGAAGGCTGGCAGCTTCTCACGAAGGAGCTGGGAGACAAGGTTCAGCTCGTAGGCGACGATCTGTTCGTGACGAACACGGAACGTCTGGCAAAAGGCATCGGGCTTGGCTGCGGCAATTCCATTCTGATCAAGCTCAACCAGATCGGCTCCGTATCCGAAACCCTGGAAGCGATCAAGATGGCCCACAAGGCAGGATACACCGCTATCTCCTCTCACCGCTCCGGCGAGACAGGCGACACCACCATCGCAGACCTGGCCGTGGCTCTCAACACCTGTCAGATCAAGACAGGCGCTCCAAGCCGCAGCGAACGCGTGGAAAAGTATAACCAGCTTCTCCGCATCGAGGAGGAACTGGGAGCGTCAGCCGTGTATCCTGGGTGGGGGGCCTTTTCTGTCTCCTGGTAAAATACTCTTAATTAGCAACAATATGATTGCAAAAACCCCTGCGATTTTCCGGTATCACAGATACCAAAAACCGCAGGGGTCATTTATTGCTCTACTTTATCTCTTGATCTGCCCGTAATAAGCGTTCGCTCCGTGCTTTCTCAGGAAATGCTTATCCTGAATCACCTGCGGAGCCGGCTCTACGCCAGGACGAAGCGCCTCGGTACGGTAAGCCATCTTCGCCACTTCTTCAAGAACTACCGCGTTATGTACAGCGTTCGCCGCATCCGTACCCCAGGTAAACGGTCCGTGATTTGTGCAGAGCACGCCGGGAATATGCATCGGATCCTTGCCCTGGAAAGTCTCAATGATAACAAGTCCCGTGTTCTTCTCATACTCTCCGTTGATCTCCTCTGCGGTCAGACTTCTCGCGCAGGGAATCTCTCCGTAGAAATAATCTGCATGAGTGGTTCCATAGCAGGGAATGCTGCGTCCGGCCTGCGCCCAGGAAGTAGCCCACGGAGAATGGGTATGCACGATGCCGCCTACGTTCGGGAACGCTTTGTAAAGCTCCAGATGCGTCGGGGTATCGGAGGAAGGATTGTAGTCTCCCTCTACCTTATTTCCATTCAGGTCGATGACTACCATGTCTTCCGGCTTCAGCAGCTCATAATCCACACCGCTGGGCTTGATTACGAACAGACCGCTCTCACGGTCAATGCCGCTGACATTGCCCCAGGTGTAGGTGATAAGACCTCTTTTGGGAAGCTCCATGTTGGCTTCATATACTTGTTTTTTCAGTTCTTCTAACATTTGACGTATTTCTCCTTCTATCCTTATTTTACCGTTTTTTTCCGCTACCGTCAATCGTCCGTCTTTTGATCCAGCAGCTTTCTCATGGCGCTGCAGGCAAAGTGCAGATCCGCCTTCCAGTCCTCCTTGCCCAGATACCAGAACTCCGTCACAAAGCGGCGGACGCCGATCTCCCAAGCCGTGTCAATCATAGCCGGGAAGTCTACCTGTCCCTCTCCGTACATCATGTCGCGGAATTTTCCAGGTACCGTCTCCTTCAAGTGCATGGCCACCACATGGCCCGCGCAGGTCCGAAGATCCGCCAGCACATCTGTGCCATAGGTCAGAGCCGCGTTATTGATGTTTCCGCAGTCCGGATATACGTTCAGGTAGGTGGATCCTACGGCGTCCACGTATTTCATGGACTTCCCGCAGGTGTTCATAAACTCTGTCTCCATGGTCTCAAAGCCCATGAGTACTCCGGCTCTTGCCGCCATGCGGACCGCTTTTTTCAGATTTTTCCCAAAACGGGCCACCGTCTCCGGCGTGGACTCGTCATAGTATACGTCATAGCCTGCAAGCTGGATAATGCGTACGCCCAGATCGTCCGCAAGCTGAATAGCCTTCTCCATGATCTCCATGCCGCGGGCCTCGGTAGCCGGATCGCTGCTTCCCAGCGGATATTTACGATGTCCCGAAAGGCACATACTCCGAACAGGGATTCCGACCTCATACATGGTCTTTACAAGCTCAAGGCGCTCCTCTTTCGTCCAGTCCAGACGCGCCAGCTTGTCGTCGGTCTCGTCGATGCTGATCTCCACAAAATCATAGCCTGCTTCCTTTGCTGCCTCCAGCTTTTCCTTCCAGCTCAAGGTATTCGGCATAGCCTTTTCATATAATCCAATGGTATATGCTTTCATTGTTATTTCCTCATTTTCTTTTTGAGCGGCGCTCCGAACCATGCCGGAGCGCCCGCGCCTTGTATGTTCCGGAAATTATCCCAGTTTACAATTATCTCAGTTTACAGGCTGTCGATCTCATAAAAGGCAATCTGATCGATCTCCCGGTTTGTGGACACCAGGCCCACCTTGCCCGGCTTGTCGTATACACGCACATTGGCCGGTCCTACGTCGTGATCAAGAACCTCCATCACATAGTCGCTGCCGTCGTAGGTGCAGGCCAGAAGATCGCGCTCTCCCTTGCGGTGTCCGATGATAGCGGCTCCCTTTCCAAGAATGTCGGCTCCCCAGATGCCATGAGCAAATTCAAAGGGCTTGTCAAAGGTCTTGACGCAGGTATATACGCCGTCTATTTTCTTATAAATCTTGATGATCTCGCCATGGAAGGGTGTCATCACAAGCATTTCCAGCTCACCGTCGCCGTCAAAATCTGCGAAGGTCATATCGCTGGCCGCGTCCTCTGTCAGCGTCTCCACGCTCCATTCCCCGCCTTTTTCAGCCGGAGGAACCACTTTGAAGATACCGTTGTCGGCTGCCACGGCAGCCCATACCTGTCCGTTTTCCTCCACACGGCAGTAGCCATGATTCTTCAAAAGCCCGTCTTTAAGCACCGTCAGTTCTATCTGGTGTTCTTCATCGACGCCGCTTAAGTCATCCGGCAGCACGCCTACCCAGATCTTGCCCGGAAATCTCCAGTCGTCCTTATACTCATGATCTGACTTCAGGGCGCAGGCAATGAGATAATTCACACCGCCGCTGGTCAGAATGTCAAAGCGATGCACAAAGGGAAGCTCCACCAGTGTTTTTACCTGCCAGTCGTTCTTGCCCTTCGGGGATACCAGGACGATCTTCGCTTCCTTGGAGTCATTGGGGGAATAAAATTTATGGGTTGCCAGAAACTCTCCGTTGCTGCCTGGCACCTGTACCATGCTCATGGTTCCGCCCGGCTCCTCCCATACGGTCTCCTCCAGATTACCATCCGGATCAAACAAAAGGCATTTATTCACTTTCTCCGCCGCGATCAGGATATGCTCCTTCCCGTTGTAGGTCAGAGGACAAATCGCGTAGCATTTTTCCAATTCATGTGTCTTTATCTTATTTACCTTCATTGATAATCTCCTAATCTACCTGATACACCCAGGTCCCAATTTCCCGGAACTGCCGCACAAGCTCTGCCGGCGCGTCCGAATCTGTGATAATATTTTCGATCTTTTCAGGAGGACAGGATACGCTGCCCATCCTTTCTCCAAACTTGGAACTGTCTGCCAGAATATAGGAAGCCCCTGTGATCCTCTGAAACATCATCTGATTCAGATTCACCTCGCTTACCATTTCCGTAGTCATTCCCGTGTCAGGGCTGATGCCCGTACAGCCGATAAAACTCTTTTTCGCCGTCACCTGCGTCAGATTGTTTTTCGCAAAATCCCCGACCATTGCCCCCTTCCTGTATCGCAGCTCTCCGCCAAGCAAAATAATCGTAGCCTGGGAAGGGTTTTTCTCGTTGATAATGTTCCCATTATTTGTAATGATTGTCACATTCTTGCTTCTGATGTACTTCACCATTGCAATAGCTGTGGAACTTGTATTAATCAGAATGCTGTCTCCGTCCTCCACCAGACCGGCCGCATAACGGGCAATCTTTTCCTTTCTCAGTTCCCGGCTGTTCTGCCGGCTCCCTTCTGCGACTCCGGTCCTGGCTCCTCCGTAAAAGCGTTCCAGAAGCTTATGTTCCTCCAGATACTGCAGGTCTCTGCGAATCGTCAGCGGCGACACCTGAAATTGTTCAGCAAGCTTAATGACCGCCACATCTCCCTCACTGCGCACAGTCTCCAGAATCTTCTCCCGCCGGCTGTTTACAATCGAGCGGCTTGCTTTCATGTCTCCCCATCCTTTCCCATTACCCTCTGCTTTCCCGCAGAGCATAAATCAGGCTTGCAGTATAAAATTCAGACCCATAGAAAAAGCGAAGGTCCCTCCCTGGGGCTCTCCGGCCCCAAGGAAGAACCCTCCCTAATCCGCCGTTTAGTTCAACGGCACTCCAGACGCTTTCAGCTTTTCTTCCATCTCAGCCTGAGACATTACGTTCTTCAGACCGATGACATGCACGCCCTTTGCTTCCGCATCCTTGAACATCGAAATAAAGTTCAGCGGACAGAAAACCACGTCAAACTGGGTAGCGGCGCTCTTTCCTTCAGACAGAGAGCAGTGATGCAGCTTTCCTACCTTAACATTCAGGGACTTGATAACCTTCTCAGCCGTCATTTTCATCATAAGGCTTGTTCCTGCGCCATTTGCGCAGCATACCAAAATGTTTACCATTTTTCTTTCCTCCAATACTTATTTAATGCTTATAGATTTGAACGGTTTTTACTCAGCCTTCTTTGACTTAAGCTCCTTGTAAGCCTCCCAGTCCTCGGTCATCAGGAAGTAGCCTTCCTTGTCCTTTCTGTACTGGAGCTGCGGGATAATAAGCAGCGCGATGATAACAATTGCCAGACCAGCGTAGCTTAAGTACTTCATCACTACTGTGAATACCGGCCATACAACAGCCCAGTCCCACATACCAAGGTATCCGCCGTATGCAGCCATGCCTACCCAGCTTGCGATGAACGCAGAACCGAATACCTGGCACAGACCGGAGATAAACGGAAGAACAATCGCAGCCTTCAAACCGCCCTTATTATTAGCATACACCGCGATGGTCGCGTTGTCAAAGAAAACAGGCACGAATCCAGCGATTACAAGTACCGGGCTCTTTAAGAGAATCAGAGCGCCGATAGCCAGGAACTGTCCAACCGCTCCTGCAAGGAAGCCGATGGGAACCGCGTTCGGAGAACCGAATCCGTAAGATACCGCACAGTCAACAGCCGGAATAGAGCCGGGCAGCAGCTTGTTCGCGATACCCTGGAAGGAGTTGGTCAGCTCTGTTACGAAGGTACGTACGCCAAGCTGAAGGATTGCCAGATATACAGCGAAATTCAAACAAGTATTCAATATATAGAACAGAAAACTCTCATCCGCTGCCATGCCACCTTCTTCTTCGCCAAGAGCTATCAGATAATCACGTCCCAGCAGCAGCAGAATAGCACCAAAGAAAATAGTCATCAGTATAGCGGTACACACCATATTCTCGTTGAATATAGACATGAAGCCAGGAAGCTCAATATCCTCGATCTTTTTGGAAGCCTTCTTGCCTTTTTTAATGTCACGCTCATGCCATTTTCCAGCAATCCAGGAGAACAGGGCCACGCCCATGATCTGCTGATGCCCAAGACAGAAGCCTGCGCCGTCCGTCAGCTCCTGAGTCGGCTTGATAGTAAGATTGGAACCTACGGCCCAATACAGACCAAGGACAACGGCCATAACAATCAGAAGAGCGATGTCATTATTCACCAGCCCCGGCAGAGCAAACAGGATCAGCCAGTAAGCGGTGGATGCCTGCTGCACCTGTACATGTCCTGTGGTGAATAAAGAACGAAGCTTTGTAACCTTCCTAAAGCGAACCAAGACAATGTTTATAACAAAAGCAATCAGCAGCAACTGCATAACCGGGGAAAAAGACTTTCCGAACCTCTCCGCCACACCTACTGTCACTGCATTCTGTCCAAAATACGGATCGATTACCATAGCATCCAGATTAAAACGTTCGTTAAGCCCCACCAGTACAGGACGGAAGTTATTTACCAGTCCGCTGGAACCTACGGCCAGAATCATATATCCGATAATCGCCTTCAGTGTGCCGCCCAGTACGTCGTACCAGGGTTTCTTTAGCAGGATATAGCCGATAAGTACAATCAGACCGATCATCCATGCGGGCTGCTGCAAAATATTCGTAGCAAAATACGACCATGCGTTCATTAAAATATTCATACACTTTTCCTCCAGATTTTCCCTCTAGCAGAGATTATCAGTTTTCTTTTCCATCCAAATACTTTTCCTGGATTCTAAGCAAATCCTCAGGCCCCTTGGCCTCCAGAAGCTCCGCTACCAAATCCTCGTTCATCAGCATTTCGGAGAGACGCATCATGTTGTTCAGATGCTGATCCGGATTGCAGGAAGCCAGCGTGAAGAACAGCTGCGCATCCTTTTCCGGATCCTCCGGGTCAAAACTTACCGGCTTCTCCAGCTTCATAAAGCCGATAGCCGTCTTATTAACTCCTACCGCTCCCTCCTGGGAATGAGGCATAGCCACCTTGGGCATAATCACGATATAGGGACCGTACTTGCGTACGCACTCCACGATGTCGTGACCGTAATTGGCGTCTACCGTGCCGTCAGCTTCCAGGGACTTGCAGCTCATAAGGATCGCTTCTTCCCAATCCTTTGCTTCTTCAGCAAACAGATAGTGCTTCTTTTCTACAAATTCTCTTAACATGAATTTTCTTCTCCTTATCTCTGTCTGCCCGGCATTTCCAGGCACACAGGATTGATTGAATGATTACAGGCAGGAACGGAACGGGATATTCTGCGGATGCTCGAAGCAATCCTCAAAACCTCTTCTGTGGTGATAGTAAATCTTATCCTTGTCCTGCGGATACGTGTACTTTCCGCCTACCTGCCAGAAGAACGGATGGAACTTGTATTCGTTGCGATCCTTTTTGAAATCATACAGAAGCTTGATCTCCTCGCAGTCCGCCTGGAAGTTGGTCCATACATCCCAGTGAATCGGAACCACAACCTTGCACTGCAGATTCTCAGCCATACGCAGCACATCGATGGAAGTCATCTTATCCTGCATACCGATCGGATTCTCTCCGAAGGAACCGAACGCCACGTCGATGTCATAATCTTTTCCGTGCTTCGCAAAGTAAATGGAGAAGTGAGAATCGCCGGAATGATAAATATTTCCGCCCGGCGTCTTAACCAGGTAGTTCACTGCCTTGTCGTCCATATCGGTCGGGCATACGCCTGTGAGTTCTTCTCTGTTCTCGCTGGTATCGTCGGTTGTCACGATACAGGTACGGTCGAAGCTGTCCAGAGCCACGATCTCAATATCCTTGATCTTAATCGTGTCGCCAGGCTTCACTGTGATGCAGCGGTCTGCCGGAACGCCCCATTTCATCCAGGTCTCTACGGATTTCTTCGGTCCGATGAACGGAACGGGAATCTCCTTTCCATTCTCATCCGTAGTGGTCATGCCGCTCTTAATCACATGGGCCGCCCACTCAGCGGACATATGATCCTGGTGATAATGTGTCGCCAGAACTGCGTCCACCTGCTTAAACGCAAACGGATCGATTACGAAGGGAACATTGCGAAGATTCGGCTGCATCAGGCGGCCTCCGCACATATTCGCCATCTGATGGCCCGGCTTCATCTTCCCATCGCCATGAGTTCTCTTGCCGTTTCCGCACCACAGGTCAATGGTAATGTTCGCTCCGCCCGGCGTCTTGAACCAGATACCGGTACAGCCCAGCCACCACATCGCCACATTTCCGGGAGCTACGACCTCGTTCTCAATGTCTTCCACAAGCCAGGTTCCCCACTCCGGGAAAGTACTCATGATCCATGAGTCTCTTGTGATCTCATCAATCTTGGACATAGTTGATCTTCCTTTCTTTGTATGATGATTTACAGTTACTTTTTCTGCATTTCCTTATGGTTTTATTCTACAGAATCCACTTTTCACTTGCAAGTATTTTTATGATTGTTTTGCTCGTTTTATGTTCGTTTTATTCGTGTTTATTCATTTTCGTGAGTTTTTACCATTAAAATCCACTATTTTTTCGATTATGTCAACTAAAATCCGGCGTTTTGCATAGTTCTTCTTGTTTTTATGAACTTTATGAACTTTATTATGTTTCAAAAAATTCAACTTCCATGCTTTTTACACTTCAGGCAGGAGAATCTTTCCGTTTTCTGACAGGCCTGAAAAGTCAGGACAAGCCAGGAGGCCGCCGGGAATCTCCCGGCGGCCTCCTGGATATGTTAGGAATCAAACTCACAGATATATCCCATATTTTCTCTCATAGCCTCCATCGCTGAAGCAGGATCGTTTCTCTGATCATTCCATGTCCAGCCGCCCAAAGCTGGTATATTCCAAAGCATAATATACCATTCTTCCGTGCCATCCTTGTCTATTCTTGAAGGTTCATCCTGGCACCAGGCCTCATAAGAAAATTCTTCGCCTGTCACCCAATGACCAAATACCTGTCCATTCTCATCATAGGATGTATATCCTCCCAGCCAGACAAAGTCAATCCCCGCATCTTCTGCCATTTGTATTAAAATATTCTCCTCATCCTCCGAAGTAACTGTAGCCAAATGTCCTCCCATGTCCTGGCATCGCTGCGCCGCCTGCTCCCATGTCAAATCCTCTCTAAATATCTCATACCGAGAAGTATGCTCGACATCTCCCAATGAATGTACCGGTTCAAATTCAAATTCTGTTTCACCCTTATAGCCATTCCCGGAAAGTCTAATATCCAGTTGCCTCCATTGATAAGCATCTATGCTGCTGTCGCTTTCATATTCCACCACATACAACTTTTTCTGTTCTGTATAGATCTCATTGAAAATTTCTTCCAGATCATATAGCTCATCAATATACCAATACCGTCCTCCCGTACTTTCCGCAGTATATCTCAGAGTACTTTCCGCTACAGAATCTCCCACACCGATGATATATACAGGAACCTGATTTGTAAGAGCATATTCGATTACCTGATCCGGGGTATGGCTGCTCATATTGTCCATTCCGTCTGTAAAAGCAATCACGCACCGGGCTCCTCCCTGTAGGCCTGCATGGTTGATGCCCGTATAAATCGCATCATAAAGAGCCGTTAACCCATCTGGAGACATATTATGGATTCCATTGATGAGCAGACTGGTGTCATCGGTATATCTGCACATTTGCTGTACAATTGAATCAAAGGCCAATATCTCCGCTTTATCGCCGACCTCATAATGCAGGCTCAGAACAAAATCTCCCATGACCTGCTTTATCTTTTCCATGTCACTTTCGTAGATACTGTTACTCTTATCCGCAGCCAAGACAATATTTAATCCCTGATTGCCCTCTAAAATCTCAGCAGAATGGACCTCCCGTGCCAGGTACTCCCCTCCCTCCAGACGCTCCCGAACAACAAAGGCATCTGCGCCAAGGGCTTCAACGGTATCTTGGCTTTGGGCGTCATCCACACGCAGATATACTTTTACTTTTGGATATTCGCTGACATCCGTGGAAACAACCTGAACATCAGCCGGCAAAAATACAGGGGTATCATAATCCCATGTGTACTCAAAGACAAATTCATCAATCCGCACGGAAAGTCTAATATTTCTCCGTTCAGACTCATATCCCGAATCCGCGGTCTCATACTGCAGGCTTATCGCATTTCCCTGCTGCTGGTAGTCCGTAACAGCAAATTCTTGTCCATCCTCCAAAATCGTTATATTTTCCGAGGTAAGCTCTCGGTTTCCATTGCAATTCAAGTTCATACGCACTATCGGAAAATGTGCCGTGTCTATGCCCTCAAGAGAAAGTTCAAAACCAGCAATCTCCAAAAGTCTTTGGTATTCCCCGCTTTCCTGCATTCCTGAATTCGCAAGAGCTTCCTCTGCCTGCTGAAGCTTCTGCTGAAGAATATAAACCCTTGCCATACCAAGAACCGCTTCACTGCGGTTCTTCTTCAATTCTAATGCTTTCAGATACGCTTCTTCCGCTCCCTCGTAATCTTCTTCTTCGACATAGCTTTCAGCCTGTCCAATCAAATCCCGATATTGAAGCTCTGCCCTTGCCAGCTGAAAGACAATCACTCCCAAAACTATAGCCACCAGCAGCATTCCCGTAAAAAGAAGCGGCCACATAAGCTTTCTTCTAAAATTAACCGGTTCTTCTTCCGAAGATTCCTCCGGTTCGGTTTCTTCTGCCGTATCCTCTGTGCAGCTTCCTTCCGGCTCCTTCTGAGACTGCAATTTTCTTTTTACTGGATTTCCGCAGTGGCGACAAAAAACAGCGCTATCCTCAATCTGTTTCCCGCATTTCGTACAAAACATCCCTACGCCTCCTTACAGCATCTCCCGGCGTTCAATCAAGCTTTGTTCCACACTTTGGACAGAAATGTTTACCCTGTGAAAGTTTATTACCGCAATTAGGGCAGAAAACTATTCCTGACTGTTCAACGCGTTTGGGCATCTGCGGGAGCTGCGCGCTGCACTGTGCGCAGAATTTTGCGTCTGCTATATTTTCGTGACCACAGGAAGGGCATACCAGTACATTTCTGATAAGATTCAGCTCCTGCCTAACTTTCTCTGACATAGTTAAAATACCTTTTACCTGTACGCACAAGGGTTTCAGTCTTTCCTCCGGCTCCTCTCCATGCATTTCGTAATATTGCTTTCCAAGCTGGAAATACGCCTCTTTGAGCTCTTTGCTCAGCTCAGCCGCCTGTGTATTCAGCTTTGCCGTATCCACAAGATTGTTCGCCATCTTCTTTGTCTTTTGTCCTGTCTGTGCAAGCTTCACACCAATTTCACCAATTAAATCCATACCCTTTTCCCCTTTTCATTTGTTATTTTTATTTTTTCTGCCCGGCGCTCCGATTAGGAGCAGTGTGGTTCCCATGAGAAACAAATATACCAGGGCCGTCCCCTGCCCGCCCGCAGCCCGCAAAGCCAAGCCCTGCGGTGTAAAAAAAGAAATTTTTTCCATAAGAGGAGAAAACCGGCTCAAATCTCCGAAACATCCTCCTGCCATGCAGGTAGCAAGCGCTATAAAAGGAGCAAACGCATCCATTCTTCCGTTTAAAACGGTATGGCGGGCCAGAGCCAAAGCTGCTCCAGCCGTACAAAAAGTATAAACTGCAAGTATCGCTATACTTTCCGGTTCTCCCTCCCCTGCCGGGAGCAGAGCACACAAACCCGCAAGCATCCCTGCCGCCCATAGAGCAAGAATATCGCTGCAATAGGATAAAAAAGCTCCTCCCAAAACTACTTTCATTCTCTGTTCTATACGCCGGGCATCCCTTCTTCCTGTCCAGACTCCCCATGTGAGCAAAGTCAGAAGTACCGCAAGAGCTGCAAATCCCATTTGATTCGGCGCCAGAGAGTTTTGTACCGTTCTTGCAGTCTCGCCTTGCATAGTCCGTATCTCATAAAGAGGCGGAAGTTCTTCCCACTGAGTTTCCATCCCCCTTAGGAGTTCTTCCCTTTCTATGGCGCTCAGTGAACGTCCCAATATTTGTTCCGCATTTTGAAAGCCTCGAACCCTCGCCTTCTGAAGAATCACTTGGCCCGCTATAATTTCTCTCGCCGCCTGTTCAGAAACGGCGGAAGACCGGCTCTCATAATATAACGGTAGTTGTTCCTGCCCATATAACGCTTTCTCATATGACGCGCCAATCACCAGCATGCCCTCTGCCCGCCCGCTTTCCAGGCACCGGCGTCCTTCCCGTTCAGAGCCGCTTATCAAGGTAATCCCCGGATAATCCTCTATATACTGTGTAAGCTGTATTGTCAGAGAGCTTTCTTCTTCCATGGCTACATACAGCCGAAGGCTTGTCGCTCCTTCCCCTTTCAGGACATACGACGCCAGCAGCCCGCAAAAAGACACTACAACAGTCAAAGCCACAAGCCCTTTTCTCCCTCCAGCCATAGCCGTCAGTTTAAACAGCGCCAGCTTCCCCGTTTTCTGTATAAAGGATTTTCTCTGTCTCGTTCTTCTTTGTTCCTTATCATTGCTTTTTATCGCCAAGCTCTCACTCAAATTTTCTTTCTCACCCGCAGATGCAGCTTTCTTTTTCAGACTGCCGTGGGGCAATAAGAAAACCCCCAGACAGCCCATGGCAACGCTTGCTGTCAGCGACGGAAACATTCGGAACAAAATCTCCGGATATGTCCTTCCCATGTCAAGCATCTCAAGTCCCTGGCGGATATAATACGGCAAAGTAAAGACAGCCGCATTCTGAACAGAAACCGGGAAAAATTCTCTGGCGTATAAAGCTCCGCCCATAATCAGCCACAGAAGCAGCAAAAGATTTCCCGCTCTCTGTATGGCCGCTGCCTCCCGAAAAAAAGCTGACAGAAGAAGCAGACACCCAAAGGCCTCGGCAAAATAGATTACCGAGAGGATATAGAATATGCCAGGGTTTTGCGGTTGAAATATCAAAAGCAATAAAATCACGGAGGGCGCTGCTGAAAGTATTGCCACGCAAAACTTCGACAGCACAAACGCCCACAGACTTCCGCCCGCCGCCATATAACGAGGCAATATTCCCAAAGAAAATTCTTCCGGCAGTGTTTTTACAGCCGTAAGAGAAAAGAATATGCAGAGCACGCTCAGCGCACATACCAGTAATCCCCTCTGAACATCCTGCTGCGCTTCTTCGGTTTCCATGGAGTTCGCAAACACTCCCTGTCTCCCTAACGCATCCAAAATAAGCTGGTTTGACGTTTCTTCCCAGAGCCGCTTTTCCTGATCTGCAGAAAGCTCTCCGTAGCAAAATTCATAAACAGCTTTTGCCGAAGTCTGATCTGCCGCGATGATATTCATCACAGATGTGAAAACCGACTGAAACAAAGCTGATTCGAGAGGCGTTTCCTCATTTAGGAGAACAGAAACTTTGCCGTTCTCCATATAATACATGGTATAAAAAAAATCTTTTGGAATCGTGACTACGGCTGCACAGCCGCGATTCAGGCAATGCTCATCACTTTCCCCTGGTTCCAGACGAATAACTTCAGAAAACAACTCAACTTCTTCTATCTGCTGAATCAGAGAACGGGACATCGGCGTATTATCCTCATCCCTAATACCGACTGCAAATGCTTCTATGTATGGCGGACGCAGCAATTCTCCTTCAGATACGCAAAGCACAAGAAACAGCAGCGCAGGGAGCAGGAACGCCGCAAAACCACTCCCGCTCATAAACAGGCGCATGTCTTTTTTCAGCGCCGCTCTCAGCCCATTCACCTGCACATCTCCTCTCTGGTGACACATCCATTCTCCACTGTGAGAATGCGGTCGCTGATTTTCTCCAGTTCGCCCGTCTGATGTGTAACCCACACCACGGTACAGCCCAGCCTTTTCAAATGTATGAGAAGGGATAAAATCAAATCGGCAGAATGAACGTCTGCTCCCACGGTTGGTTCATCCAGCAGCAGCAATTTCGGCGTAATCATAAGAGCTGTCGCCAGATGCAGGCGGCGGCGCATACCACCGGAATAAGACGAAACAATCGTTTTGCTTTTGGATGTGAGTTCTGTCTGTTCCAACAGCCACCTGCTCCGCCTTTTTATGACAGTCCTGGGCAAACCGTAGACTTCTCCCCAGAATTCCAGATTCGCTTGCCCGGTCAGACTTTCATACAAGGCAATCTCCTGCGGCACATATCCTACTGCATTCCTGCATTCAGACTGCCGGCTGCATTTTCCAGAATCCGGCTTGATTATGCCGGCAATTATCTTTAACAGAGTACTCTTTCCGGCTCCGTTCGCGCCCCTAAGGCCCAAGATCTCTCCCTCGCGTACCTCAAACGAAGCCGGTCCCAACACGACACCCTGCTTTTCATACTGCTTTTTTACGCCGTCCAGTATGCAAAGCGGCTTCTCCATTACCATAAGTATCCAAGAAAAGAGAGACCGCTGTCGCTTAAAATGTCATATACCATTCTCTCAAAATCTCCGATCAGGTCCATAAGCTCAAGTTCCGAGTAATCTGTAATATCTTCCTGCTTTGCTCTGGGAGCGGAAGCAGTAGATGCCTTATCTGAAGTATTCAACGTAATTTCCAATCCGTTCAGGTATTCCCATTCCCAGCCGGAAGTCAAGCCGCCAAGTGCAATTGTGTGATCTGTGCCCCTATTCTCTCCTTCCCCAACTTCTGCTTCCAGAGAAATATTTATATATCCATATGGCTGCGCTTTCAGTTCATATTTTCCATAAGGAAGCTGTAAAATTGATTTTTTGTCCGTATCCATATCTTCAAATTCCAGCTCCGCCATTTCCGAATCATCCAGATATAAACTCACGCTGCCGCTTTCTTCTCCTCTTTTCCCTTCCTTCTGAATGTCAAGAAGCCATTTGTCCCCGTAGCTGTATGCATAGAGCACCGTCTGGCTACCATCTGTTTCGTAGCCAATCCGAATTGCTTCATCTCTGCTCTCAATACTCTGCAAAAGAACTTTATTGCCCGCTACTCCTATCGTCCATTGAAAACCTTCCAGACTTTCGCCGATATATTCTGCTTCTGCCCGCAAATTTTCACAAATGCTCTGAATCGTTTCTTCCAGAGTATTTTCAAAGTCTTCCATATACAGATAAATATTATCCTTTTGCAGGTCCAGAATAAATTCTCTCAAATCCCGATCATTTTCTATCGTATCTGCCAATTTCAGCATAAGTCCTTCAATGTCCTCCGCTGAAGGCTCAAAAATATACGTCTTTCCCTTGACATCCTCGCGCAGCTCCTCCTGTCGAAAGGTTTTTTCCTCAGACAGCGTAACATTGTCCTCGTCTGCAGTATCCAGAATCAGTCCAATATACTTGTTCGCCAGTTTTCTTAATGCATTTACAGGAATCTCTTTGTTTTTCAATTCTCCTATTGATGACACAAAATATCCATCCAGACCGGCCAAATCGACCGTATAATATGTATCGCTTAGTTCAGGAATATAAAACCCGGCCACGCCTTTGTCATAGGTAAGAGCCGCAGTCATCACCTGGCTTCCCAACAAAGTCAGTCCGCCGTTTACAAGCGCTGAATCCTCTCCCAGAGCTACCTTCAGCTCTATAGCGCTGTCCTCCAGGTATCTGTCTACCTCCTGCTTGCCGGAAGAAGCAGTCAGCGTTATGTCCGTAGAGAGATGCGTATAAAGATTGAATGTCTCGGCAGCTCTGGCAAGTCCGTCCACAATCCTGGTCTGCAGGGTTTTCTCCTGATAGGATACAAATCTTTTTGCCGGCGAAGCAAATACAGTTCCCGCCAGTCTCACCACAAAAAATGCCGCAAGACAAATGACAGCTGCAGCCGCAACCTTCTTCGGCCTTCTTCCTCCGGGCAGGCGTAATCCCTTCAATATATCTGAGGGATTTCCCTTTTTTCTGATTTTCACTTCACCGCCCTCTCCAGTACGCAGATTCATTCCGCAATTCGGACAGAACTCCATATCCCCTTCCAGTTTCTCTCCGCAGTTAAAGCAGAAATTAACTTCCTCCGTTTCCTCCCGAACAGCCTGATCCAGCCTGGCTCCGCAGCGTTCACAAAACAAGCTGTCATCCTGCGCCTCTGCGCCGCAGCTTCCACATATCTTCATTCTTCCATTCCTCTTTTCTCTTATGTCTTATAGAATGCTCATTTGCATTTTCAATCTCTGTTAATACATTTCCGGATACCACTCATCCGCTCCCTGGAAAATACCGTAGTCCATCGCAACCACAATGTCGCTGATAACATACAAAGTCACCACGGCCAGATCTTCCTCCTTAAACAAATTCAGTCTTCCTCTGTAACCGCAATCTACCGGCGCGTCAAACCCCATGTCCATATACCGTTCTATACATTCCTCTGCGCTCATCCCTATGGTACAGCCGCCGATGCTGACGCCTTCTATATAGTCCTCAATAGTCACTCCGTATACTTGAGGCGCCGATGCCAGACCTGTAATTCGAATTTTGGAATCAAATGCCATATAGGAGACAGGCTCCCCAAAGACCTCCGTCACTTCAAGACCGCTGGCCATAGCGACCTCATAGAGGTCTGAACTCTGCCTGAACAGCTCCATAAAGTCCACCGGTTCCGTCTTTAACGGCTCCTGCCTCTCCACTCCCTCAGGGATATATTGCGGCTTCAAATAATCCAGCAAGCTTCCGTACGGAATCGTAATGTTTGTTTCTATAACTGTATAAATATCTTTTTCGTCAGGATTGCAGATTATGACCATTCCTTCTTCATTGAAATACCAGTTATTCTTTTCAATTTCCAGCACAATCGTCGGCATATTTGAGATGTCGCTGTATGTCTCCAGGATGCCTTTATCATGGTATATGTACAAAGTTACATATGCCTTTGCAAATCTGGCAAAAGCATCCGCATCCTCAGTCACATCCTCCAGCGCCAGACGTTTTCCCGTCTCCGTGTCAAAGACCACGCCTTCATAATAAGTATTGTTAAATAAAGTTCCTTCCCCTCTGAAAAATTGTCCTCCATAGCAAAAGCTCAAAACCCGGCTGTCCGTTCTCCCTGTCTCAATATTCATAGAGCAATTTAAATCTAATGGTCCAAAGTACGGCACCTCGCCTTCCCCTGCTTCGCCATAATAGTATTCAAAATTACTCTCTATTTCCCCATATAGTACGGCAGCTCGCAATGGAAAATAGCTTTCTACAGCCTCCTCTGCCGCAGAATATTCAGTCAGATCAGCATCAACCTCCTGAGAGGTGAAATACAGATTCGATTCGTTTGTCGTGTATTTTCTGTTTAAGGAGGCATCATCCACAACAGTTATCTCGAATCTTTCCTCTTTCTCTGTTTCATTCTCCTGTTCTGTTTCCTGTTTTACTTCCTGTTCTGCCGCTTCCTCCTGCTGTGCTTCCTGTTCCGCATGTTCACCATTCGCCGCGCAGCCTTCAGCCACAAGAATAAGACATAGGCAAAACACAGCAAACCATCTCTTCTTCATTTTCCCCCTCATTTCTATCTTTTTATTGCCATACCGCCTATTTTCTACGGTTTTAGCTTTCTTATTTAAGGTATCACAGTCTTTTTCGTTTGTCAATTTTAAATAATCATTAATGATAATTATATTTTACTTGTAATTATCTAAACTAGTGTAATGGAGGTATTTATATGGTTATACAAATTGCCGAACGCATCAAAGAACTACGTGAAAAAAATAATCTAACCCAAACAGAACTGGCACGCAGACTACACGTAACACGTTCCAGCGTCAATGCCTGGGAAATGGCCATTTCCATTCCTTCTACCGAAAAAATCTTAAGTCTCTGTTCTATTCTGCATACCACATCCGACTATCTTCTGGGACTTGATACAGGAGAAACACTTCCCCTCTATCAATACAGTCAGAAGGAAAAGGAGCTTCTTTACCAACTAGCCCGCTACTTTGATGAAATACATAATAATTCTGGGGAAACATGAGATTTCTGTCAAAAAATAAAGAAAAAGCAAAAAAATTTGAGAAATTCTATAATTCAAGAAACAACAAATAAACCGAGGGTACCGCTGTCTCCTCAAATACCCGTTCATCTAGCTTCCATATCCAGCGCTCGTCCTTTCCTGAACGCTTGGATAATGGAAGGATTGATGAATTGTTCTTTGAAAGGCGAATTGTACGGATGCAAAGAGAGGGATTGCGCAATTTCTCCGTAGAATACTGAGGGGTTCTACGGATATAAAAAAGGATTTCAAGGAATTTCTCCGTAAGGCCAAGAGAAATCCTACGGATTATAAAGCGGAGGTTTGCGGGATTGCACCGTAGAAATACAGAAAATCCTACGGATGCAAAAGGGATTTCAAGAAATTTCTCCGTAGGACCGAGAGAAATCCTACAGATATAAAGCGGAGGTTTGCGGAATTGCACCGTAGAACAACAATAAATATTCTCAAAAAATAGCCCTGACAGGCAGCAGGCATCATCCCCTCTTTGCATCCGTACACCTTTCCAGGAACAGTTCATCCGGCTTCCATTATCCAGGTGTCCGGCCTCTTTATGAATGACTGTCTGATTCCGGCGGACTGATTTTCAGTCCGTCCGAAAGCAGACAGGCGTTCAGAAAGGGACGAACACCGGATATGGAAGCCGGATGAACGTCCCTTTTCCCTTTCAAATTTTAATTCCCTTCCAGCGCCTCTATCGCCGCCTGGAGCTGATTATCTTCTTCCTTCGATACCGTCACCTGATTTTCCAGGGATTCGTCAAGCTCCACGATTACATCCGGTTCGATTCCGATGCCGTGGATGTTGTTGCCGTTCGGCGTGTAGTACTTGGATACGGTCAGCTTCACGGCCGTGCCGTCGCTTAAAGGATAGATCTTCTGCACGATGCCTTTACCGTACGTGGTAGTTCCCACCAACGTGCCGATGCCGTAGTCTTTGATGGCTCCCGCGAAGATCTCGGACGCGCTGGCGCTGTTCCCATTCACCAGGACGGCCAGCGGCTTGTCAAAGTAATTCTCAGCGTCAGAGTACTCCTCCTCACGGTTTCCGTACTTATCCTCCGTGTAGACGATCAGGCCTTCGGGAAGCAGGCGATCCAGAATCGCGCAGACACTGGAAACAAGTCCTCCTCCGTTGTTCCGCAGATCGACAATCAGCTTTTCCATTCCCTGACTTTCCAGCGTATCGAGGGCTGTCAGGAACTGCTCCGTCGTCACGTCGTCAAAGGAGGTGATTGCGATATAGCCGATATTCCCATCCAGCATTTCCGATTCCACAGTAGGAACTTCAATGGTCCTCCTCTCCACTTCGACTTCCAGATAATCCTTCTCTCCCTCTCTGGCCACCGTAACCGTCGTCGTCGTGAATTCTTCGCCCTTAATCAGCGAGACTACCTTGTTCAAATCCTCTCCGGTAACCTCGGTATCGCCTATCATGTAAATCACATCGCCGGGAAGGAGTCCGGCTTCCTCCGCGGGAGAGCCTTCAAAGACACGGCTGATGGTAATGATTCCCGTGGTCATGTTCTGGGAGATCTCCACGCCGATCCCATAATAACTTCCATTGGTAGAATCGATCATGCTCTGATACTCCTCCTCCGTGTAGTAAGCCGCATAAATATCTCCGAGTCCTGCCACGGCTCCTTTGTAGAGAAAATCCTCCACCTGCTCCGTATCGATGTCCTCCAGATAGTAGGTCTCCATCAATGTCTGGATCTCATCCAGCTTCCCCTCCACGGAGGAGCTGGTCAGATTCAGCGTCCCGCTCTCCTCCCGGTTCCTGTCATCAATGTCCGACAGAACATTTTGGCCAAACAGGAGTATTTCCACCAGAGCCAGGGTTACCACAAACCCCACTGCTAATCCTTTTACAAACTGCTTTTTGTCCTTCATTGGCTGCATTCCTCAACTTCCCGGTAAATGGAGCTGTCGTAAAATGATTCTACAACAGCCCCCTTCCTTTGCTTTCAATATACGCCTTTTTCTTTTGTTTCATGCTGTCTCAGCTCACATAGCCCAAAGGATTCACATAAGTTCCATTCTTGATAACTCCGAAATGCAGATGATTTCCTGTGGAATATCCTGTGGAACCCACAGCCGCTATCGTCTCTCCCTGAGAAACCATCTGGCCCGCCGACACATACAGGGCGGAACAGTGCATATATACTGTAGACAGCCCATTTCCATGGGAAATCACCACATAATTTCCCGCCGAACTGCTGTAAGTAGCCGTAGTCACACGTCCGCCTGCCGAGGCGACGATCGCGGAACCGTAGCCTGCTCCTATGTCAATCCCCTTATGATTCGTGGAAGCGCCCGCTATAGGCTGCTCTCTCGGACCAAAATAGCTGGTAATCCTATGGCTGCTGGGACAGGGCCAGATAAAGCCGGATGCTCCGCCGTCACCGTCTCCTTCCTGAGCCGCCGCCGCTGCTGCCGCGGCTATCTGCTGCTCGATCTGATCTAAGAGCCGTTCCTGCTCCGCCAGATCCGCCTCGTAAGCTTCCGCATTGCTGTTTTCACTGTTGATCTGGGCCTGATAACTGGCAATCTCCGCATTCTTCGCCTCGATCAGAGCTTCCACGGCGCTCTTCTGCTCCTTGGCCGTATCTGCCATCAGATTCAATTCTTCCTCTTCCTGCTCAAGCTTCGCTTTCTTTTCCTCTACCGCTTCTTTCTGCGCAATATACTGTTCCAGCATTTTACGATCATACTGGGTTACCTGAGTAGCGTAAGTGGAACGGTTCAGGAAATCCGCCATACTGTCTGAAGTAAGCAAAAGCTCCAGAAAAGAAGGCGTACCCGTCTCATAAAGGTACTGAATCCGCTTTTTCATATCCTCATACTGCCTGTCGGCTGTGGCCTGCGCTTCCTCAAGCTCCGCCTGAGCAGCCTCCACCTCCGCCTGCTTTTCCTCTATATCCGCATTCAGCTCCTGGATCTGTGTCTCCAGATCATTCGCTTCCCTGTCAAGCTGGGAAATATAGCTTTGCAGGCTGCTCTTGCTGTTTTCCAGATCCTTGATCTTATCCTCTACAGACTGCAGGTCATCCTTAATATCGTCTATTTTATCCTGGGTCTCCTGTCTCTGGTTTTCCAGATCGCTGGTATCCGCCGACATCTGACCTGTTTTCTCCTGGCTGCCTGTATCTACCGTCTTCTGCTCCTCTGTCTCCTGCCCGCTGGTATCTACAGTCCCGGTCCCGGAAGCCCATACCGACGATAGTTTCTCTGATGTGAAAATACCGCAAATCATAAGCGCCGCCGCAAAGCACGCGCCATATAAACGCCTTCTTTTCATAGATTATTTCCTATACCTTCAGGTGCTTCCGGATCGTAAAGAAGCTTCCGAAAAATCCGATTCCTACGCCAAGCGCCACTCCCACCGGAAGAAGAATCCGAAACATATCATTTACAGGAAGGAACTGAAGCATTCCTGTCAGGATATTGAACTTATCTCCCATAAACGTGATCAGCCTCGTATACAAAACATACAAAAGGCTCAAGGGAATCGCGGCTCCTATCAGGCCGATAATGATACCCTCCACCACAAAAGGCGCCTTCACAAAGCTGTTTGTGGCTCCTATCAGCTTCATTATCGCGATTTCCTCTTTTCTGACCGCGATGCCTATGGTGACTGTATTGCTGATAAGGAACACAGACACGCAAAGCAGCAGCAGAATCACCGCGATAGAAATATAACCCACCAGCAGATTGAAATTCGTCAGAATATCCGCTACCTGAGCCGATTCATTGATCCTGCGGATCCCCTCTACGGATTCCAGCCAGGTCACCAGCTCATCCTGACTCTCCACATCCGTCAGATAAATCTCATAATGCGCCTCATTGGCAAGAGGATTGTCATTCTCAAAGCCTTCTGCCAGCTCAGGCGCCTCTGCGAAGTATATTTCTTTATACTCGTCCCAGGCCTCATCCGCAGTGACAAAAACCACGTCGGCCACTTCTTCTCTGGCGTCTATCTGCTCACCGAGCGCATCGATCTGTTCCTGAGAAAGCCCTTCGTCAAAAAATACTGTGACAGCCACCGACTTCTCCATCTCCCGCACCATGTGCTGGAAATTCTCTACGACACAGAAGAAAATTCCAAACAGGAAAATACAGGCCGCCATCGTGGCTATGGAAGTCAGGGAGAACATCTTGTTTCTCCAGATGTTTTTCAATCCCTGCTTAATGCAGTAAACTATCGAACTAATCCGCATGCTGTGTGTACCCAGCTTTACGCTCGTCACTGATAATGACGCCTCTGTGCATTACAACCACGCGTTTCTTCATCTGATCCACGATCTCCTGATTATGGGTTACCACCACGACAGTCGTCCCGCGTTCATTGATGGTTTCCAAAAGTCTCATAATCTCTTTGGAATTTTTCGGATCCAGGTTCCCGGTAGGCTCGTCCGCCAAAAGAATATTGGGGCGATTCACAAGAGCTCTGGCCAGAGCCACCCTCTGCTGCTCCCCTCCGGAAAGCTGCTTGGGATAGGACTTATATTTCTCAGCCAGGCCCACCAAAGACAGCATAGCCGGAACATTTTTCCGGATCTGCTTAGTAGGCGTAATAATTACTCTCTGGGCAAAGGCGATATTTTCGTAGACATTTCTGTCTTTGAGAAGGCGGAAATCCTGAAACACCACGCCCAGCTTTCTCCTGTACTTGGGGATCGCTCTGGGCTTCATTCTGTTCAGATTGATCCCATTTACCTTGATGGAGCCGGAGGTCGGATCAAGCTCCTTTAAAAGCAGCTTGATCAGCGTGGATTTTCCCGAACCGCTGTCTCCCACAATAAATACAAATTCACCCTTGTCTATATGCAAGGTAACGCCGTTCAATGCCTGCACGCCTGTGGCATATGACTTTGTCACATTTTCCAAATCAATCATAAGTTTTCTCCTCAAATCATTCGTCTCCCGGCCTGCGTCCGGGGCGTCGGTTTAATAATCCATGGATTCCATATACTTCATATACTTCACTACCATAAGAGCAATCTTAAAGGTAATCGCATCCTCAAAAACCCGCAGATCGAGTCCAGTGCTTTTCTGCAGCTTGTCAAGCCTGTACACCAGCGTATTTCTGTGGATGTAAAGCTGCCTCGACGTTTCGGATACGTTCAGGCTGTTCTCAAAGAACTTGTTGATGGTAGTCAGCGTCTCCTCATCAAAATCATCCGGAGACTTTCCGTCGAAGATCTCACGGATAAACATCTTGCACAGCGGAATCGGAAGCTGATAAATGAGACGCCCGATTCCCAGCGTACTGTACGCCACAATATCCTTTTCATCGAAAAAGATCTTTCCTACGTCCAGAGCCATGCGCGCTTCCTTATAGGAACGGGACACTTCCTTGATCTCTCCGACTATGGTACCGTAAGCGATGTGAACCTGCTGATCGCTCTCACTGTTCAGAAGATCCCGAATCACCTTCGCGGTCTTGTTCAGCTCCGGGTATCCCTCATTTTCTCCCAGTTCTTTCACAACAATGATATTTTTCTCATCCACGGCCGTGATAAAGTCGTGAGACTTTGGACCGAACAGAGCGCGCACGCTCTCCAGCGAGCCCGTATCCTTCTCCCTTCCGGTCTCTATAATAAAGACGGCCCGCCGTACCTCCGTCTGGATATGAAGCTTCTTGGCCCGGTTGTAGATGTCTACCAGCAGAAGATTGTCCAGCAAAAGGTTCTTGATAAAATTATCTTTATCAAAGCGTTCTTTATAGGCTACCAGAAGATTCTGAATCTGGAATACGACCAGCTTTCCTATCATATAGGCGTCCTCACTGCCGCCGTTAAGCAGCAGAATGTACTCCAGCTGATTTTCATCGAAAATCTTGAAAAACTGGAAACCCTGAATCACCTGGCTGTCAGCCGGAGAATCGATAAACGCAAGGACGGAACCCGTATAGGAATCCGCCTCAGGGAACGTGGAAGCAAGCACCTTTCCTTCCGTATCTATGATACAGAGATCTATCCTGGTTATCCCTTTGAGTCCGTCGATCGTATTCTGCAGTATCTGGTTTGAAATCATAACTTTCTCCGCTCCTTCTGATTATATAGTTTTTGTGCATATCGCTGACAGTCACGCCGGAATATTTTCAACTGCATTTCCAGCAATATTTACAATAAAATCCCCTATTTTTCCGGCAACGAAAAAATACCTAAGTTATATATTAATGCAAAACTATAAAAAAGGAAAGAGGAAATGCAAATTTTTTTATGCACTTCCTCAATATTTCCAGTATTTTTGCCTAATTTTTTCCTATACATTGTTCACAAAGCACGATTCTTCACCCCGTTCCGGGAAATCTTTGCCAATCCCCGCGAAATCCCCCCGGAAAGGGCCTTGCAATTTTCATTTCCCTGTGATAGCGTCAAAGGTATCATAAGGAGGTCCACATGCTCGATTCAAGACTGAAAACCAATATCAAAGACGGACTGTTTATTCTGTCCGGAACAGCTCTCATGGCCTTTTCCATCGCTTCCGTACTGGAGCCTGCAAGCCTGATCACCGGCGGATTCTCTGGCGTCGCGATCATCATCAAACAATTTACAGAAGGGTTTTTGCCAGGAGGCGTTCCCCTGTCCGTGACAAACCTCGCCTTAAACATTCCGGTCTTTCTCATCGCCATGCGTCTGAAGGGCGCGCGCTATCTTATCCGCACGGTATTTGCCACGGTTCTGCTCTCCTTCTGGCTCTCGGTCCTTCCCGTGATTCCTCTGGCTAAAGGAGATCTTCTGCTTTCTTCCCTTTACGGAGGCATTTTCATGGGAGCAGGCATCGGCCTTGTCTTCGCGGCCAGGGCCACCACCGGGGGAACGGATCTCATCGCAGCCCTTATCCAGCATTTTCTGCGTCATTACAGCATTTCTTCTATTATGTGGATCATTGACACAGCTATCGTCCTGCTGGGCGCCTTTCTCTACGGAATCCAAATGGCCCTCTATGCCATTATCGCCATCTACCTGACTTCCAAGATCTCCGACGGCATCATCGACGGTCTGAAATTCTCAAAGGCTGCCTTTATCATCACAGAAAAACCTGGGGAACTGGCTTCTCTTGTGATGGAGGAGCTGGACCGTGGCGTGACGGGAATCTCCGCCACAGGCATGTACTCCGGCCAAAATAAGAATATGCTGTTCTGCGTCGTGGCCAGAAAGGAAATCGTCCGCCTTAAAGAACTGGCGAAAGACTGCGACCCTGACGCCTTTGTGATCGTAACCGATGTGCGCGAGGTTCTTGGCGAAGGCTTTACCCGGCGTTACCCTTGATCGACAAGGGTAGTATGCTGTCATATTTGCCTTTCCGGATTCATACCTTATAATAATCGAAACATACAGGAGGGGCTTTCCTTGAGCTCAAAAACAAAAATCGTCGTCCTCCGCATGAAAGAGTTAATCTACACAGGAATCTTCGTAGCCCTTGGCATCCTTCTTATCCTGCTGCTGGTGTATATGTTTTCTCCCAAGGATGAGACTTCCGGCACGGCCGAAGCTTCCGCTCTGTATGTACCGGGCGTCTACACCTCCTCCATCATGCTGAACGGCGCGGCCGTGGACGTGGCTGTGACCGTCAGTGAAAACGAAATCGAATCTATCCAGCTTGTGAACGTCAGCGAAGCCATGGAGACCATGTACCCCCTGATGGAACCCGCCCTGGAGGACCTTGCCGAACAGATCTGCTCCACACAGTCTCTGGAAAACCTTACATATTCCTCAGAGAATCAGTACACCTCTCAGGTGCTTCTGGACGCAGTAAGCCGTGCGCTCGACAAGGCGGCAGCTGAAGAAAGCACACAGAACGCCGCAGAGACAGAGACGGAATAAACCGTCTCTGTCTCTTTTTCTATACAACAACTAAAATTCAAACACAGCCACGCCATAGGGCGCCAGCGGATAGGAGATAGAATAGGGCTGGCCATCGCACTCGCCCTTCACCGCCTTATAGATCAGCGGCTTTTCCTGGCCGCTGCCGCCGTAGATCGCCGCGTCGCTGTCCAGAACCAGCTTGTACTGCTTCCTTCTGGGTACGCCTACCCGGTAATCAGGACGTGCCATAGGCGTAAAGTTGCAGACAAACAACAGACTCCTCCTTCCATTTTTCGCAAAGCGCATAAAGGAAAAGATGCTCCGGTCCGCGTCGTTGGGATTGATCCAGCGGAAGCCCTCCGGCTGCGTATCCTGCTCGTAGAGCGCCGGCCGGCTCTTATAAAGATGAAGCAAAGCTTTCACATAGGCCTGAATCTGCCTGTGCCTCTCCTCTCCAAGGAGATACCAGTCAAGCTCCCTGGCCTCGCTCCACTCCTGAAGCTGGGCGAATTCCTGGCCCATAAAGAGCAGCTTTTTGCCCGGATGTCCGATCATAAACGAGTAAGCCGCCTTCAGATTCGCAAATTTGTCGTCCGGGTAGCCCGGCATCTTATTATACATAGAGCATTTCAGATGCACGACCTCGTCGTGGGAGAGTACCAGGATATAGTTTTCGCTGTACGCGTAGGTCATCGCAAAGGTCATCAAATGATGCGCCCCCTTGCGGAAATAGGGATCCAGCTTCATATATTCCAGGAAATCATTCATCCAGCCCATATTCCACTTGAAGGAAAAGCCCAGTCCATTATTCTCCGGCTTGTCCGTCACTTTCGGCCAGGCCGTCGACTCCTCAGCGATCATCATCGCGCCCGGATTGCGTCCAAGGAGGACTGAATTCAGATGCTTGAAAAATTCTATGGCTTCCAGATTCTCGTTTCCGCCGTATTTGTTTGGAACCCACTGCCCCGACTGCTTCCCATAGTCCAGGTACAGCATCGAAGCCACCGCGTCCACCCGCAGGCCGTCCACATGGAACTGCTCCACCCAGTAAAGCGCGTTGGCAATCAGGAAATTCTTCACTTCATTCTTTTCATAATTAAAGATCTTCGTCCCCCAGTCGGGATGCTCGCCTTTTCTGGGATCCGGATACTCATAAAGGGGCTGCCCGTCAAAATCCGCCAGTCCGTGAGCGTCCCGCGGAAAATGAGCCGGCACCCAGTCCAGAATAACGCCTATCTTCTTTTTGTGCAGATAATTGATCAGATACATGAAGTCCTGGGGCGTCCCATAACGGGAGGTAGGCGCATAGTAGCCTGTGACCTGGTAGCCCCAGGAACCGTCGAAGGGATGCTCCGCGATTCCCATAAGCTCCACATGGGTATAGCCCATCTCATGCACATAGTCCGCCAGACTGTGCGCGAATTCCCGATAGCTGTAAAAGCCGTCCTCATCCGGTCCGTGAGGATGCTTTTTCCAGGAACCAGGATGTACCTCATAGATGGACATGGGCTCCTCCGTCATCTTTTTCTCCCGGCGCTTCGCCATCCATTCCCCGTCCGTCCACTTATAGCCGCTGATGTCAGCCACTCTTGAAGCCGTGCCTGGACGCATCTCCGCCGATGCCGCAAAGGGATCTGCCTTATAAAGCTGGCGGTGGTCCTCCGTCTCAATCAGATATTTGTACAGAGCGCCAAGCTTCACGCCCGGAACAAAGAGTTCCCAGATTCCCAGAGGTTCCAGACGCTTCATCTCATGGCTCTCTATATCCCAGTCATTAAACTCTCCGGTCACATGCACCTTCCAGGCATGGGGCGCCCAGACAGCGAAATATACGCCTTCTTTCCCACGAAAGGAAGCTGGATGCGCGCCAAGCTTACGGAAAATATCATAATGGTTCCCCTGGCCGAACAGATACTGGTCGAGCTCTGTCACAAAACAAGCTGGTACTCCTTTCCTGCCGCCCGACGCCTCCTTTCCCTTTCGGGAATCCTTCGTTTTTCCTGTACTTTTCTTTTCTTCCATCATATCACCCCTGTTTTACTATAAATACTGCGCTTCCATAAGCAGGCATTTCCCATATCAGCTTCCCGTTTTCCAGTTTCTGCTCCTTCTGCGTAAATGCCTCCAGAGCTTTCTCCACGGCGATTGGACAGGGAATCTCAAGCCGCACTCCTGTTTCATCGTTATTGACAGCCACAATCACCGCCTCTTCTCCCAGAATCCTGGCGAACGCATACTGCCGGTTCGTAAGCAGCAGCTCCCGGTATACGCCGTCCGTCAGGGCCTTCTCCTCTCTGTGAATCCTTCCAAGAGTCTTCACCAGCTCCGAAAGCTCCGGCACCGGCGGCTTTTCTTTAAGTTTCTCCAGGTCAAGACTGGGGCGCAAAGCCTTATCGCCACCCCATTCTTTCTTCCCTTCCACACCCCACTCGCTTCCATAATATACTGAGGGAATGCCGGGAAGCGTATAAAGAAGCGTATAAACAGAGCGAAGAAAGCCCTTCTCATTCAACTTATTTACGATCCTATCCACATCGTGATTGTCCACAAAGGTGTACAGGCGGCAGCCCTTGTAGATTCCCCCGTTTGCGTCGAACTGCCGGCGTATCGTATGCGCGATCTCAAAATAATTGTGGTCGTTGTGGCCGGAATACAGCCCCTTCCACAGCTCGTAATTGGTAACCGAGTGAAGCGTCTCCTGGTTTACCCAGCGGGCGTAATCTCCGTGAATCACCTCGCCCATCAGCCAGAAGTCCTCTTTCTTTTCCTCCGTGGCTTTGCGCAGCTCTTTCATAAAATCAAACTGCAGGCAGTCGGCACAGTCCAGACGGATGCCGTCAATATCAAATTCGTCTATCCAGAACCTCACCACATCCAGCAGATAGTTCTTTACATCCGGATTCCACAGATTCAGGTTCGCCAGCTCATAGCAGTTACGCCAGGCCCGGTACCAGAAGCCATCGTTCATCGGAGTATTTCCCTCAAAGCTTACATCCTGGTACCAGTAACGGTAAGGAGACTGCTCCCGGTTCTTCTGCAGATCCTGGAAAGCAAAAAACTCCCTTCCCGTATGGTTGAACACGCCATCCACTACCACGCGGATTCCGCCGTCATGGCAAAGGCTTACAAAACGCCGGAAATCCTCGTTATCTCCCAGGCGGCTGTCCACCTTCCTGTAATCCTTCGTATCGTACCCATGACTGGTGGATTCAAACAGGGGACCGATATACACGGCGGTAAAGCCCATATCTTTCATATGGGCGATCCAGGCGTCCAGCTCTCTCAGTCTGTGAACATCCTCCTCTCCCCTGTGGGTTTCCGGCGCCCCCAGAAGCCCCAGCGGGTAAATATGATAGAAAATGGCTTCCTCATACCATTTTGACATGTTTTTTTCCTCCTCCGGTTTCTGTTTTCAGGAATAGATGCCGTGCATAAACTGATGCACCAAGGCTTCTATTTCCTGTCTGGAAATCTGAATGCCCCGTCCTTCTCCAGTCTCATGCTTCATCAAAAGCCAGAAAATCACAAGGCCGATAAAGCCCAGAGAAAACTGCCGCTGACGGCCATGCATATTCCCCAGATCATTGGCCGCAGCCTCAAAGATCTGTTCCACATCCTTCTGCAAGCCAAGGACCACGGGCCGCACCGCCTGGTATGCTTCGTTTTCCCGCGCCGAATAGTACAATGCAATGAACAAAAGGGAAAACTTCGGTTCCCTGCGGGCGAAACCGGCCACAGTCTCCGCCACTGCGCACAGCGTATCCTTCAGTTCTCCATGGTAAGCGCAGGAACGATGAAGCTCCTCCAGAAACGGCTTTCCCCTGCTCTCCAAAAGCTGCTCCAAAAGTCCGTATTTACTTTTAAAATAGTAATAAAGCGTCGGCTTCGTGACGCCGGACTTCTCCGCGATCTCCTGAACTCCCACCGCGTCGTAGCCTCTGGCATAGAATAAATCAAGCGCCGTCTCAAGAATCACTTCCCGGTTATCCACAGGCATCCTTCTTTCTGTCTCTTACTGCGTCCCGTTCTGCTATCATTGTATACCGAGCGGTATATACTGTCAAGCTTCTATTTTCTTTTTGACATTCCATTTTTCCCTGCCTATAATGTAGCTATACATTTCGATTTCATGATTGAAAGAAAGGATTTTCTGATGGTATTATCTGTAACTTTAAACCCCTGTATTGACAAGACAATCTATCTGGACAGGCTGGAAACAGGGGCCTACAACCGTGTGAAAAATACCCGGATTGACCTGTCTGGTAAGGGCCTGAACGTAAGCACCGTGCTGAACAATCTGGGCGAAGATACCGTTTGCATGGGTTTTAATTTCCGGAACAACGGAAGTATTCTGGACCGGACAATGGACAGCCGCGGTCTCAAGCATCAGTTCGTCTACGCCGATGGCTCTATCCGCACAAATATCAAGCTTTTTGATCAATCCACCCATGTCATGACGGAGATCAACGAAGCCGGTCCCCTCGTTCCTTCTTCCGCAGTCGACAGGCTGATCGACGAGATCGACGCCAGGCTTGAACATACGCATATCCTGGTCTTAAGCGGCAGCGTTCCGCCGGGCGTACCTGCAGACATCTACCAGCGCCTTATCCGTATGGCCCACAGGAAGGATGTGAAGACAGTGCTGGATACCGCCGGAGAGCCGTTTCTGCTTGGTATTCAGGAAAAACCCTTCCTGATCAAGCCCAACAGCCTGGAGTTTGAACAGGCTTTCAAGGAGCAATTTAAGGCAGGCAAAGGGCCTCTGGAAATCGCCCGTCAGATCGTGGATGGCGGGATTCCTTATCTCTGTATTTCCATGGGAGCCGACGGAGCTCTTCTTCTGGACAGCGAACACGCCTACCGGGCCAAAGCCTTGCCCATAGAGGCCAGAGGACTTACAGGAGCCGGAGACTCCATGGTCGCCGGTATGTGTTTCGCCCTGCGCAAGCATCTGGGAGCTGAAGATATGCTGCGCTACGCCATGGCGGCAGCCGCCGGATCGGTCCGCCAGGAGGGAACGCTGCTGGCAGAAGAAAGCGATATTCAGGAGCTGCTTCCTAATGTCGAGATCGAGGTCATAGACTGACGCACTCTTGCCAGTCTATGTCAGTTTTGCTATACTGGAAACTAATAACAGGTGTATTGGAGGATTTACATGAAATTATTAGTATGCAATGCAGGCAGCACATCATTGAAATTCAAGCTGTTCGATATGCCGGCTGAGACGGTTCTCGCCGAAGGCAAGGTGGAGCGCGTAGGAACAGACACGGCGATTTATCATTTTTCCAAACCGGACGGTTTCCGGATTTTCCGGGAAAATCTTTCGATTCCTACCTACACGGAAGGAATCCAGCTCTTTCTTTCCGATCTTTTGGACAAAAAACACGGAGTTCTCTCTAATCTGGCGGAACTTGAACGCGTGGGCTTCAAGACAGTTCTCTCCAAAGGTCATTATGGAATCCATGAGCTGACGCCTGACGTCCTTCAGGGCATGGAGGATTATATGGTCGTAGCTCCGGCTCACAACAAGCCCTATCTGGAAGTTATCCGTCAGTTCCAGAAGCTGACGCCCGACGCCATGCTGGTAGGCGCTTTTGAGACCGCCTTCCATCAGACGATCCCGATGGAACGGAAAATATATGGCATTCCCTACGAATGGTATGAGAAATACGGAATCGAGCGGCTTGGCTATCACGGGGCTTCCCACAGCTATGTAGCCGAAACCCTGACAGAGATGTACGGCAGCACAGGAAAAGCCATCTCCTGTCATCTGGGCGGCAGCGGTTCTCTCTGTGCCATCGACGATGGAAAGAGCGTAGATACCAGCTTCGGCCTCTCTCTGCAGGTGGGCGTCATTCAGTCCAACCGCTGCGGCGACATCGATCCATTTATCGTTCCCTTCCTTCAGAAGGAAGGCATGAGCCTGGATGAAGTTCTGGAAGGACTGACCAAACACGGCGGTCTTCTTGGTATCTCCGGCGTCAGCAACGATCTCCGGGACGTGGAAGCTGCCGCTAAGGCAGGAAATGAGCGGGCTTTGCTCGCTATCGACGTATTCTGCAACGGCATCATCCGCTATATCGGCTCCTACTACGCCGAGCTTGGCGGCCTCGATCACCTTGTATTCACGGGCGGCATCGGAGAACACGGCGTCACCATCCGGGCAAAGGTCTGCACACAGCTTGCTCATATGGGTATCCTGCTGGATCCGGAAAAGAATACCGACTGCCATGGCAACACTGTCATCTCCCGCAGCGATTCCCCGGTAACCATCCATGTGATTCCGGCCAACGAAGAACTTGGCGTGGCCAGAAAGACTTACGCATATCAGAGAAGTTAAAAGTGTCCGTAAATCCCGGAAAAATTTTCTATACCGCAAAAAAGGCGTTTCACCATTTCTGGTGAAACGCCTTTTTCAATACATATTTATGTTCAAAACATATTTAAATAGAGCTGATATTCATGTCCACATTGCCTCTTACGCCGTCCACAGAACCCTTGGAGGTATTCTGCCAGATGTCATAACGTCCCGTGTAACCGCAGGTCGTCGCGTAATGCGCCACCCAGATACGGTAGCTGCTGGGGAACTGGGATACATCCAGATGCTCGGAAAACCAGTTCTTACTTGCGTATACCATGGGCTTATATCCCGCATTGGCCACAGTGTTGCAGAAAGCAACCGTGATTCTCGTTCTGTCGGATTTGGAAAGCCCATCCGCGCGTCCTCTGCCGCCGTTGGCGTACTCGCTGTCGATAGCAATCGGCATATTAATGCCATACTGGTTCGCCAGCTTCACTGCCATACTGGCCTCCTCTACCGCCTCAGCCTCCGTAATCGCCTGGCTGAAGAAGTAAATGCCTACACGCAGGCCCGCAGCCTTCGCGCCCGTGATATGGGAAGCGAACATCGGATCCTGAACAAGCACGCCGGAGCCGTAGCCACGGTATCCGCAGCGGATAATTACAAAGTTGATTCCCGCATTCTTTACCTTCTGCCAGTTGATACTGCTCTGATACTTGGACACATCGATACCGATGGTTCCGGAGCGCACGCCCTCGTCGCTGAAGGTGTACTGGATTCCCTGGATTACCTGGGTGCCGGTTACCTTGTTGCCGTTCTTGTCAAAATAATAGGTCGCGCCATCAAGAGTCTGCCAGCCTGTATATTTATATCCGGTTACCTTCTGGGTAATCTCATAGACCGGCTCGCTGCCCGTATTATAAATCGGCGCGCTCGTCTTGTCATAAACAATGACCTCCGAGGAGGATGCCGCCAGAAGCTTCAGGCCGACCGTATGTACGCTTGCAGAAGGAGCTGCGCCTGTGCCGTCCGGTGTTCCCGCATCGTCCGACTGTGCCGCCGGATCGCCCGCGCCCGGTGTCTGTCCGTCAGGAGGTGTCTGTGTAATGCCGTCGGATGTTCCCGTTCCATTGTCGCTTCCGCTTCCCGTACCGCCTTCTCCGCCGTTTCCGGTCTCGCTTCCGCCGCCGGTATTGCCTCCGTTTCCGGTATCTCCGCCTTCGTTATTCTTCGGAACATCAGCGCCGCACACGTCACACTTACCGTCGTTATTGGCATCTACGTGTTCTCCCGTAGCAGGAACCACGTTATCTTTATAGGAATTGCCGCAGGAGCAGGTATAAGTCGTATAGCCTTCCGCTCCGCAGGTCGGCTCTGTCACCGTCGCGGTATAGCTGTGCGTATGCGCAGGCGTCAGATCCGCGCCGCAGCGGTCGCACTTGTTGTCGCCGTTGTCATCCTTATGATCCGCGGCCGGCTCGGAGATGATCTTGGTATACATATCATTTCCATATTTATCCTTCGCAAGCTCGGTGTACATAAGCTGTCCCCAAGCGTCCACCTTCTGTGTCTTGACTTCCTCGGTAATCTCCGTCTTTGAAGACTCCACATACTCCACGGTGTCTGTCAGAATCTGAGCCGTTCCCGCGTCGCTGTTGCCTGTGGTATTGGAATCCTCCTGGGCCACGTTGATCTCGCTCTCGCTCTTAATCTCGTCCGAGATGTCCACAACAGTATACTCGATGTTGGCCTTAACCTCTGCCGTAATATCGGAGGCAGCAGAGTATCCGCCCGATGCTTTCATGGAAATCGTACACTTTCCGGGTTCCATGGATTCAATGTAAATGATGCCGTCCTTATCGCTGTCCGTATAACTCTTGGTCTTACTGGCCGAGTCCGTTACAGACACCTCAAAGGCCGTTCCTGTAATGACCTTGTCATTTTTCTGATTGACAATCTTAACCTTCAGATCCTTGTCCACTGAAGTAGCCTTCAGCACTACAGGAATCTCCTTTTCTTCCACAACGGCCGCCTGGGTGTTGTCGCCGTCCAGCCGGGTAAGCTCCGCCACATAAGACTTGTTCATGGCAAGTCCTATCACGCTGGCCTCCGCTCCTTCGTCAGCTCTAAGATCCGTCACTGCCGGAATCATGTCCTCCGTCACCTGGCTGCTAGAACCGCATCCGCCAAGCAGAGATGCCGTCAGAATTACCGAGAGCAGCATTGCCCCCAATCGTTTCCCTCTCATCTTTCCACTCCTCATTTATGTCTTCTGTGCTGCTATTTGAACTTATCCACATTCCGCGGGTATTTCACTGTCATTTTCCACAGTAGTATAACATTCTTTCCCCGTGTTTTCAACCTTTTCAGGGAAAAAAGTTGACATAAAGAGCGTGTAAATCTTTCCAGTCCGGCAGACCGCTTTACGAAAGCCGTCCAAGTTTTCGCGCATACTCTTTAAGCTCTGTAAGCCCTGACGCCAGCTCTCCCACCGCTTCCGGTTCCAGCGTGCAGACAGTCCGGCCGCACTCCCGAATCAGCCTTTTGGCCTCCTCCAGGCTGTCCGCCGAAAAAGGCCTGAACGGCTTCTCTGTCACCAAAGAGGCAGCCAGGGCCTTCGCCGCCGGATAGTCCAGATCATTTTCCCATAGAACGCCCGTGGCAAAGGGGACGCCTCCTCTCTGGAGCTTACGGTAGACCGGCGTTCCCGTACCGCAGCCGCCGATGACGAAAACCTCAGGCCGGCACGGATTCTTCTCCAGTTCCAGGCTCCCTGTCAGTTCATCGTAGGAACCCAGCCTCATGCCATACAGCTTCTGGATATAACCGTCCGTGAAAATTTCCTCCGGCGTACCGAAACGGTCAATGCAGTCTCCCCGGACACAGGCAATCCGGTCAGAGATTCGCTCCGCCAGATCCAGCTCATGCAGCGACATGATGATCGTAAGCTTTCGTTCCCGCGACATCCGCTGAATCACCGACAAAAATTCCAGCTTGTAGCGGATGTCCAGAAAAGAAGTGGGCTCATCCAGCACAAGAATCTCCGGCTGCTGACAGAGAGCCCGCGCCAGCATTACACGCTGTTTCTGCCCATCGCTGATCTTTCCAAAGTCACGGTCCGCCAGCTCCCGGATGTGGACCAGTTCCATGGTCTCCTGTACAATCCGCCGGTCCTCTCCCGTCAGCACGCCGAATTTTCCCGTATAGGGATACCTTCCTGTGGCAACCACATCCTCGCAGCTCATAAGTTCCGGATGAATCCTCTGGGTCAGAACCACGGAAAGTCTGCGGGCCAGTTCATTTCCGCTCAATGCGCCCATATCGGAGCCGTCCAGATACACGGCTCCGCCAAGAAGGGAGAGCTGCCGGATAATACTTTTGAGGATCGTGGTCTTTCCCGCCCCGTTCGGACCAATCAGCGTAAGGATTTCTCCCTGCTTCAGACGGATGTCGATATTTTTGATCAGCGGCGTCCCGCGATACCCCACCGTCATTCCTCTGGTACGGAAATAAAATTCTTCCATAGCCCTCACGCCTCCTCCTTTTTTCTCCGTATCATGATCATGATTACGACCGGAGCGCCAAAAGCGGCCGTCACAGTGCTGATGCTCAGTTCCGTGGGCGCGAACAGCGTGCGCGCCAGCAGATCACAGAACAGGCAGAACACCGCTCCTCCCAGAAAGCTGGCCGGAATCATCAGGATCGGCTTCGCTGTACGGAACAGGTTTTTGACAAGCTGGGGAACCGCAGTTCCCACAAAGGACACAGGTCCCGCAAATGCCGTCACGCAGGCGGAAAGCACGCTGGACAGCAAAACCAGAAGGATGCGGAACAGCCGGATATTCAGCCCCATATTCTGTGCGTAGGCTTCTCCGAGCTGATAGGCGCTGATAGGTTTCGACATCAGGAACACACAGACAGAGGCAAGAAAGATCACGACTGCCATGACCGCCACATTGTCCCAGCTTATTCCGGAAAAGCTTCCCTGGGACCAGTTGTGCAGATTGACAATATCGGAATCATCCGCAAAAGTAACTACAAAATCCGTAATCGCCGTACAAATATAGCCGATCATAACGCCGCTCACAATCAACGTGGCCATCTGGTCCAGCACCCTCGACATCAGAAGCACAAAGCTCATGGCGATCATGGCGCCTATAAAGGCCGCCAAAATCAGAACCAGAGAACTCACCCGAAGGGCATGTTCCAGGAAAAATACCATGACAAGGGCCACAACCAGCTTGGCCCCCGATGAGATTCCCAGAGTAAAGGGACCGGCAATCGGATTGTGAAAAAAAGTCTGAAGAAGATAGCCGGAAAGCGCCAGACCGCCTCCTAAAATCGCGGCGGCCAGCGCCCTCGGAAGCCGGATCTGAAGCACAATATCCGAGGACACCTGCGCTTCCCCGCCTCCCCGCAGAATGCTGACCACCTCGTTCAAAGGAATGTTGACGCTTCCGATACAGATATTGGCAATCAGCAGAAGAAGCACCGCCGCCGCCAAAAAGAAAAACGCCAGAAAATATCTGCTTCGCTTCATATCCTACTTAAGCCTGTATAGATAAGTCAGGCCTTCCTCCTCTCCGGTCAGCATTCCATGTATATCCGCAATCAGCGTTCCAAGCTCCATGGACGACTGATACAGATTGCGTGTCGTGCAGTAGACATTTTCCTCCCGGACAGCTTTAAAATTCTCCAAAAGCTCACTTTTTCCCAGCAGATCTTCCACCGAGGTCAGCTCTCCGTCAATCGTACTGTTGTAAATGATATAATCCGCCTCCCGCGCCGCCGCATAAAATTCTTCCATCTGCATGGTCACGGTAGAGGAAGCCGAACCCTCCTCCTCGTTCAAATCAGAAAAAACATAGTTTCCTCCGGCCAGTTCAATCATTTTCGGCAGATAATCGGAAGTATTCCTCACATTGACCTTCCCGTTGCTGGTAATATAGAAAAAGGCCACCGTCTTTCCCGTATTCTCCGCGTCTCCTATCGCAGCAAAGGCTTCCTGCTGCGCGTCAAAAGCTGCCGCGGCTTCCTCCTCCCGTCCGGCTATCAGACCGTACAGCTTCACCCATTCAGTCCGTCCCAGAGGCTCCGTCTCGTAGCTGGAATAGTCCACCATTACAGGAATCCCGAATTTTTCAAGCTGTTCCTTGACTTCCGGCGTATGGTATACCATCGTGTTTTCAATTGCCAGATCGCAGCCCTCCGCCAAAATCTGTTCATAATCAGGAGCAGAATAATTTCCGGCATATAGAATCTCTCCGCTCTCCACCGCCTTCTTTGCCTCGTCCAGATACCAGGACTCCGCTTTTGTTCCGGTAAACCGGACTGTGTCCAGGGCGTCCATGGAAATAAACATATCCATAACGGCGGAAGCCACCAGATAGATGCGGTCCAAAGGCTGATACAGCGGAACCACATCCTCCGCCAAATCCGCCGGACAGCTCTCCCCCTCCGGAATCAGGAGATACCGGTCGCTGCCGTTGATAGTGATAAGGGAGAATCCCTCCGTATAATAATCCACCGAAAATTTTTCCGCGTAAAGCAGCTCCATGCTGCTCTCGTAGGTAAGCTCTCCGCTGATGTTCCGGTCTTTTTCCTGATTTGCCTTCGCCGGAGCGCAGGCGGAAAGGGAGAGACAAGCCAGGAGAACAGCGGCCAGAAAACGGATCCTTTTCTTCCCTTGTCTCATTTTGCCGCTCCCTTTCTCTTATATGTACCCCAAAGTACCCGGACCGCCGCAAATACCACGAGCAGCGCTCCGACATAAAACAGCGGGCTGCTGTAAATATCATCCTGGGTTCCGGCCGGCGATATGGTTGAGGAATCAAAGACAAGCGTATACTCGATCTCATGGGGAACGCTCATCGCCGTGGTGTCTCCAATCACTGTCATCGGCTCGTCAAAGACCGTGACCGGGATCTCAAACGCGGAGTTTCCTTCTTCACTTACCGGGAGATACGTTTCTCCCTCCACCTTCATGTAATCATAGTTGGAACTGTTCCACTCGATCAGAGCATACGGCTGTCCATTTTCGACAGTCAGCTCCGCCGGAGAGACGACTGACGCGCGGCCGCTGCCGCCTGTCAGCGTCACCTCAATCGTATATTCACCATCTTCCCCCGTCCATGACAAATGTTCTGTATTCATGATTCGCTTTCTCCAGTCTGTAATCGTCTCTCCGGCATCCTGCCGCTCTACTCCGAAGCTTCCTGTGCCTGTTCGGATGGAAGCGGCTCCGGATTGGAGACGCTTACTTTATGATCGTACCAGGTCCCCTTCGTTCCCACCAGCGCCAGATCAAATTCTTCATCCAGCGCCGGAACAGGCACGTCAAAGCCATAGACCTCCTCCGTGATTCCGTCGCTGTAAGTCACGGAATCTATCGTCGGCTCAAGAAGTTCCGCCCCTTCCTTCTGCGCGTCTTCTGCAAGTCCCGGATAGAGATTCAAAATATTCTTTGAAGCCAGAGAGATGTGAATCACCATTTCCCCATTCTCTACGGTCAGCGTTCCCTTGCCTTCACAGGCCTCGCTCACATGAAACATACTGCTGTCCGTATCAAAATCCGCACTGTATACCCCATCTTCCAGCGGCACTTCCTGCGCTTCGTTTTCCTTCTGTTCTTCGCTCTCGGCCGTTTCTTCTGTCTCTGTTGTCTGGCTTTGTGCGGCGCCTGGGCCCTGGCAGCCGCTTATCAGCGTGCTGCCAAGGATCACTGCGCACAGAGCCGTAATGATCTTTCTTTTCATTTCAGCTCTCCTACTCATTTATCACGGCGCCTGTATGAGCCACATAGAGGTCCTGAATCGCTTCGATTCTTCCAAGTCCCTCCACCTGCGCGTTCACACTCTCAAAATTGCCGGAGGCTGTGAACATACTCATCCAGGAATCCGCATCCTCTCCTGCCATATCATTGTTCGCATGGTCTCCCGCCACTACCATCAGCGGACGAAGAACCACTTTTGTGTAACCGGCTTCGGCTGCCGCGCTGATGATCGACTCACAGTCCGTTCCCTCCGGCTCGCCCTCAACGGTTCCGATAAATACGTTGTCATAACCCAGCTCCGCCATCTGCGTCTGCATCTGGCTGTAGGATACGTTGGCCGTGTGGGAGGTTCCATGTCCCAGGAACACAAATGCCGTCCCATCTTCTGCCGCTGCCGCCGCGCTCTCATAGCCTGCGCCGGTTACCGCTGCCGCAGTCACAGCCTCTGCAACCGCAGCCTTGTCCTCGTTGATTACAGAAGCATCCGAGCCTACCTCGCCCAAAAGCGGCTCCGCAATCGCTACGGATTCAAACTGTTCCTGGTATGTCTCTACTGCCTCCATCAGCTCGTCATACTCCGCGCCGTGCATCAGATGGGTGGGCTGAATCACCAGATTCTTGACGCCATTGGACACCGCGCGCTCCAGAGCCTGATCCATATTGTCAATGTACTCGCCATCACGCGCCTGAACATGATTGATAATAATCTGTGCCGTAAACGCCCTTCTCACAGACCAGTCCGGATACGCTTCCTGCAGGGCGTCCTCAATCGACTTGATGTCAGCCACACGGCTGTCATTGAAGGATGTTCCAAAGCTCACAACCAGCAGCTCATTTTCTCCGATCTCATCCTGATTGCGCGGATCGTCCAGGGACGCGTCGCCGGTATCCCGGCCAAAATAATCCGGATCCGCATTTTCTCCTTCGACCAGCTCTTTCTGGGCGTCCGTCAGAGCATCCCATGCTTCCTTCGCAGCCGCGCACTGGGCGTCCGTCTCGTCAGTTCTCTGCTGTACGTAGATAGCGTCTATCAGCGCCGCCACCTCATCAGCCGCCGCCTGGTCGGGATCTGCCTCTGTCTCCTCTACGGTCTCCTCTGTCTCTGTCTTCTCAGCTTCTTCCGCCGTCTCCTCCACGGCTGCCGGCTCTGTGGTCTCCTCTGTCTGGCTGCCGCAGCCCGTCAAAAGAGACGCGATCATGGCTGCGCCAAGCAATACGGTTAACAGTTTCTTTCTCATGTTGTTCCTCCTTCTTCTCTTTTCGAGATTGTCGCCGCGGTTTCCTTCGTTTCAGGCCCGCGTGCCTGTACTTTCCTTCGGGAGCGGTTTTTTGCCGCAGCGCCGGAAAGTCTTCCGCCTTTCCGCCGCCGCGCAAAAAAACGCCCTCTCCCGATGGCTTCGGTAAGAGGACGCAATAATGACGTTTTTACTTCCTGGATAGATATTTCGTTGTAAATTTTACCCAGTCAGGGTGCGCGCGCCAACGACTATCCTACATCAAGCTGCGACCAGTTACTCGTGGTCCGGGATCTTTCCCGCTGCTTCTGCAGGCAGGTCTCCTGACTTACGGCTCCTCATGCCGTGCCGCCTTCCCAATCTCTCAGTGGCGTAAATGGCACCGCACTCCCCGCTTACAGTGACGAGTTCGTACAGGACTTTCACCTGTTTCCCTTTTCACCGGATATGCAAAAGCATATCCGACACCTGCAAGACTACAATAGCACAGCTATTGGCAAAAAGCAACTTGATTTTTTGGCGCTGCTCTATTACTGTTTACTTCCTTCACAGCAGCATTTACAGTGGCATAATCTTTATTCCGTGGTCAGTGTGTACGGTCTTTCAAAGGTCAGCTTATCAAGGGCGCTGTCGACCGCCGTAAACGTATGATTCTCTGTCAGCGCTGTACACTGTTCTTCATACAAAGCGTCCCGGCGCTCCTGAACAATGGAATCCTTCTCCTCCTGCGTCGCCTCCTCATCAAAGGTGCTGATCATCTGGATTCCATAATATCCTGTCTCCATTTCCACAATGGAGGACACCTCACCGCCCTCCAGCTCATCGGCGGCCGCACGTACTTCCTCTACGGGAACTGTGCTGTCCGCGCCATAGGTAATCTCGCTGACTGTGAGCTGATCGTCCTCCTCGCGGCTTTCGTTCGCTTCTTCCACAGCGGCGCTCAGATCTCCGCTTTCCGCGGCGGAATCAAGAATCGCCTGGAGCTCCGCCTTAATCGCTTCTTTCTCCTCGTCTGTCAGATCAATGACATTGCCGTCTTCGTCGGTCTCTGTTCCCGCTGCGGACATATAGACATAGGCAATCCTTTTCTGTGCCGCTTCCTCGTCGGACACCTCCGTATCCACATCGGCTGTCAGCGCGTCATACATCTTGTCCTGAATCGTCAGAAGCGTCAGAACTCTTTCCACCGTCGCCTGATCCGCGCCCAGTACGTTTCTTACTTCCTCTGAATTGTCCTCGGCGAACTGCGCCGCCGCCTCCGTGATAGCCGTCTTTTCCTCGTCTGTCAGCTCCACGCCATAGTTTGGAGCCTCCGCTTCCAGCACGTACAGCTCCTCAAAATCCGCAAGCAGGGTTTCCTTAGCCGTTTCTCCGTAGATGGTACCCGTACCGGACAGATCCTGCGCATATACATTTGAGGTTCCAAGCATCGCCGCATAATAAGTCTCCATCTCAGCCTCCTGGTAGCGGAGCATCAGATTAAACTCTCCCAGCGTCATATTCGTCGTATCATCCAGCGTCGCCGCCGTCTCGGTCCCGTCCAGCGTTACGCTTTTTCCGCAGCCGCTCACCGCAGCCGCCAGCATCAGCGCCGAAGCAAAGACCGCCAAATTTCTTTTCATCATCTCTGTAAATCCTTCCTTATCCGTAAAACATTCAGCTCCGGCTGTCACGGCCTTTACGCTCTTGCCAACCGACGCTCTTGTCTATTATAGACGCTTTTCCTTCACCGGGCAAGGCTTTCTTTCCCCGGCCATAAACTTTTCACATTTTTTGTCACGGCGCCGTCAGCATTTTATCTACAACCACCGTGTCCCAGACCTCGGTATCCACTTCCAGCGGCCCCTCCTGCTCCCACTGCGCTTCAAGTTCAAGAAGGTATTCCTCTCTGGCCTGTTCTTCCATTGCCTCCAGGTTCTCCTGAGTGGCGCTCTCATCATAATCGGAGATATGCTGTACAACGTACCAGCCGTCCTCCGTCTCGATCACCTCTGACACCTGTCCTACAGGCAGGGCGCGGGCAGCCTCCGCCACTTTTTCATGGGCTCCTCCGTTTGTGCTGTCATTGAAATAGACGTCTATCAGCGTATGAGAAATCTCTTCGCCCGCAGCGGAAATGTCCCCAAGCTCCTGCGCTCTGACCGCGAAGTCTTCCGCATCCTGCCGTATTCTGGAGAGCTCCTCCTCTGTAAACGGCGTATGATTGCCTTCCTCGTCATAAGTTCCCATGGAGGAAAACAGACAGTAGGTCAGCTTCCCTACCTTCGCCGCCTCCTCGTCAATCACAGGCTCGTAAGTATCCTTGATCTGCTGCGCCGTCCGGGCGGCCAGCTCATTGCGCGTCAGGTAGAGCTTCACGCTTTCGGCCGTCGCCCCCGCCGCCTCCAGAACCTCCGGCGTGTTGCTTGCCATAAAATTTCCCGCCCGTCCGGCGATCTCCGCTTTTTCTCCCTCTGTGAGCTCCGCCCCGTACTCCTCCGCATGGCTGCAGAGCAGTTCGATCTCCGTCAGAAGCTCCAGCACATTGCTTTTCAGGGCGTCCGCAAAGGTCTGCCCGTCCTCCGTGGCCTCCTGCTGCCACATTTCTTCTCCGAAGCTTTCATAGTAGGCGTATTCCCACTGCTCCTGGAGCATTCTTGTATAAAACACCGCCTCGTCGAGATAGAGCGGATTCCCGCCAAGATACGCCACCGGAGTTCTCTCCTCCTGAGCAGCCCCCGCGCCGCCCTCCGTCTGTGTTCCTGCCCCTTCGTTTTCTGCCTGCGACCCCGCGCAGCCCGACAGCAGAAGCCCCGCCAGTATGGCCGCGCAGAGCAGGACGGCGCTCACCAGCAGTGTACGTCTCGCCGCATCCGTTCTTTTGTCCTTCTCTTTCATCCCTTATCCCTCCAGCAAAACCCGCATCCTTTCCAGGATTTCTCCCAGAAGCTTCATGGTATCCGTTTCTTCCCCGCGGCTGTTCCTCTGCCTGCGGTAATAGAGCGCAGGCTTCTCCCCGGTCGCAAATTTCATTTTTCCGCCAAAACCAGAGATAAATTCCGGAAAGGCCGCCGGATTCAGCCTTGCCTTCTCATAGAGCGTCATGCGAATCTCCTCCGGCCGCTCCACAATCTCCTTTACATAGACATGATGCGCCTTGATTTTCAGATCCGCTACCGCCAGCAGATTCTGCACAGGCTTTGGCAGATCGCCGAACCTGTCGAGAAGCTCATCCTGCATATCCTCGCACTCCTCCGCAGACTCGATCCCGGCGATTCGTTTGTAAATATCCAGCTTCTGGCTCTCGCTCCGTATATAGGTATCAGGAATAAAGGCATCCAGTTCCATGTCCACCACGGTCTGAAATTCTTCTTCCTCCGCAGCCGTTCCTTTTTCCTTTTTCACGGCTTCGTTCAGCATCTTGCAGTAGAGATCATAGCCCACGGCCTGCATATGGCCGTGCTGCTGCTCGCCCAGCAGATTGCCCGCTCCCCGGATCTCCAGATCCCGCATGGCGATCTTGAAGCCGCTGCCAAGCTCCGTAAACTCCCGGATAGCGCCCAGCCTTTTCTCGGCTACCTCTTTGAGCATCTTGTCTTTGCGGTACATCAGAAAGGCATACGCGGTCCGGCTGGAACGCCCTACGCGTCCCCGGAGCTGGTATAGCTGAGACAGTCCCATATTATCCGCGTCGTGGATAATCATGGTGTTGACATTGGAGATGTCCAGTCCCGTCTCAATGATCGTCGTAGACACCAGCACGTCGATGTCCCCGGCAATGAAATCAAACATGATCTTCTCCAGCTCGTGTTCTTTCATCTGTCCATGCGCGAAGGCCACATTGGCCTCAGGGACCAGGGCAGCGATCTGCGCCGTCACCTCTGCGATATTATTCACCCGGTTATAGACATAATAGACCTGGCCGCCGCGTCCAAGCTCCCGGCTGATGGCGGCTCTCACCATCTCGCTGTCATACTCCATCACGTAGGTCTGTATCGGAAGGCGGTCCTGGGGCGCTTCCTCCAGGACGCTCATATCCCGGATCCCGATCAGGCTCATATGGAGGGTACGGGGAATCGGCGTCGCCGTCAGCGTCAGCACATCCACGTTCTCCTTGAGCTTTTTGATCTTTTCCTTATGTGCCACGCCGAAACGCTGCTCCTCGTCAATGATCAGAAGACCCAGATCTTTGAACTCCACATCCGAGGAAAGCACCCTGTGCGTCCCGATCACAATATCCACAAAGCCCTTTTTCAGATCGGCTATGGTCTTTTTCTGCTCCGCAGGAGTGCGGAAGCGGGAAAGCAGATCGATGCGTACCGGGAAATCCTTCATACGCTGCACAAAGGTATTGTAATGCTGCTGAGCCAGGATGGTCGTAGGAACCAGATAGACCACCTGTTTGTTTTCCTGAACGGCCTTGAACGCGGCCCGGATCGCGATCTCCGTCTTGCCGTAGCCCACGTCCCCGCAGATAAGGCGGTCCATGATCTTTGTGCTTTCCATGTCTTTTTTTGTCGCTTCTATGGCAAGCTGCTGATCTTCCGTCTCCTCAAAGGGGAACAGCTCCTCGAACTCCGTCTGCCAGACCGTATCCGGTCCATACACATAGCCCGCCTTCTGCTGGCGCGCCGCGTACAGCTCCACCAGATCCTTCGCCACCTCCTGAACGGCTCCCCGCACCCTGGACTTGGTTCTCGTCCATTCGCTGCCGCCAAGCCTGTTGAGCTTCGGCTTTTTGGCGTCGGAACCGGCGTATTTCTGGATCATCTCAAGCTGCGTCGCCAGAATATAGAGATTGCCTCCTTTGGCGTACTCGATCTTGATGTAATCCTTCATGACCTTGTCTACCTCTACCTTTTCGATACCGCGGTAGATTCCCAGGCCGTGGTTCTCATGAACCACATAATCGCCGGGCTTCAGCTCCGAAAAGCTCTGGATCTTCTGTCCCTCGTAGACCTTCTGTTTTTTCCGCTTTTTCTTCTCCCGACCAAAAATATCCGTCTCTGAAAGGACAGCAAAGCGGATCAGCGGATATTCATATCCCCTGTGCAGGCTCCCATGCACCACCATAATCTCCGACGGCTGCACGACACGCTCCGGATCCTCGCAGTAGAAGCTGTTCAGCTCCTGTTCCTGCAGATCGGCTGCCAGCCGCTTTGCCCTGGTGCCGGAGGCGCACATGAGAATCACCGCATATTTTTCCCGCTTCCATCGCTTCAGATCCTTCACCAGCGTCTCAAAGCTGCTGTTGTAAGGATTGATGGAACGTGCCTCCACCTGGTATCTTTCCCGAATCTCCCACTCGGCCGCCTTCTGCTCCATGAGGCTCAGGGCCACGCAGTTCTTCCGGTTCAGACGGGCTGTGATCTCCTCGGTTCCGTACAAGAGCCTCGCCTCCTCCGGAAGCGCCTCTCCGCGCTCCGCCCGGTTCGCCATGCTCTCACGGAATTCTTTTTCCACAGTCCGCCCCTTTTCCAGCAGTCTGGCAGGTTCGTCGAGGAAAAATACCGTCTGCTCCGTATCGAAATAGTCAAGAAAGCTGACCGCCTTCTCCTTCTCTCCCGGCACAGGCTCCGCCGCCGGATAGATCACGATCTCGCTTACATTTTCCATGGAACGCTGGCTCTCTACATCGAAGCTGCGGATAGAATCCACCTCGTCGTCCCAGAACTCGATACGCCAGGGAGCGTCCTCTGTCAGCGCATAAATGTCCACGATGCCGCCCCGGACCGCGAACTGTCCCGGAGCCTCCACCTGTCCCGTCCTCTCATAGCCCAGGCGTACAAGCCTTTTTGAGAGGGCTTCTATCTCCACAATGCTGTCCTGGCCAATCGTCAGGATTTCCTCCCTTACGCGCTCCAGCGGACGCAGACGATCCATCAGGCCGTCGAAGGTCGTGACGATGGTGACCTCCTTTTTTGTGAGAAGGGCCTGAAGCGCCCGCACTCTCTGCTGCACCAGCAGATTTCCCTGAATATCCGCATGAAAAAAGAGGAAATCCTTCGCCTGATACAGCACGGTCTCCCGGTCAAAATACCGGCAGTCCTCATAGATTTCCTTTGCCTTCTGTTCGCTGTAGGTTAAAATCACTCTGTGGGAAAATCCCTGCCACAGACTGCTCGCCGCATGAACCTTCTGGGAGTCCACGCAGCCCGATACCAGGAGAACGCCCCGGTTCTTTTTCAGTCTGCCTGCGATCTCCTCATAAATCCCCAGTTGTTGAAACGGTTCCAGAAAAGCTCTCATACAATCATTCCGCCTGCTTCTGTTCTTTCTCATGAGTTCTCACGGACTCGTCCGCCTGTTTCTGCTTTCTGTTGTACAGGTTCATGGCCTCGTCCGTCTCGCCTCTTACCATTAGACTCACGGCGTCCGACGCATGGACGAACGCCTCCCTGATCTTCTTTCTGTCCTCCTCCAGGAAACGCCCCAGCACGTAGGCAGCAAGATCATAATCCTTAGGCTTCTCCCCGACGCCTATACGGATACGCTGAAATTCCTGGGTACCCAGACAGGCAATAATGTCTTTGATTCCATTATGCCCTCCGGCGCTTCCCCTTTTCCTTACACGGATATTTCCTGGTTCCAGAGCAATGTCATCATAAATAATAATAACCTCCGAAGCCGGATCAAGCTTATAGAAAGCGGCCGCCTCGCCGACGCTCCTTCCGCTCAGATTCATATAAGTCTGCGGCATCAGAAGAAGCACCTTCTGTCCCTCTATATATCCACTCCCGCAGATCCCCTGAAACTTCTTTGTATTCATACTTATATGATACTGATCCGCCAGATATGAGATCATGTCAAAGCCAACATTATGGCGTGTATGTTCATACTGCTTTGTGGGATTTCCCAGCCCCGCTATCAAGTACATGTCAGTCTCCTTTTCTGTAAAATGTACGCCCTCAGTTCACAGGAGCGCACAGCTTTAGCCTCCAGTCAGCAGACCAGGGGGTATGTGACTGAAGGTCTTATGTTCCTTTCATTTATACTACAAGAGTTTCCCGTATTTTGCAAGACAGAAATGACGCCGTCCCCCCGGACGGCGCCTAACCCCAATACTTATTTATTTTACCCCTAAAAGCTTAAGCCTCTTCTTCCGATTCCAGCAAAGCTGCTTCATACTTATCCAGAATGATTGACTGGATGTGATCACGGGTACCGGAATTAATCGGATGTGCAATATCCCGGTATTCTCCGTCAGAAGCTTTTCTGCTGGGCATTGCGATAAACAGCCCTTTCTCGCCTTCGATCACTTTGATGTCATGAACAACAAATTCATCGTCAATGGTGATGGATACGACGGCTTTCATTTTACCTTCTTTTGATACCTTCCGTACGCGTACATCTGTAATATGCATACTTCTTGCCCCCTTTTTTCTGCCTTTTCAGGTCAGTTTATCGTAATA
>DVLE01000035.1 GCA_018715645.1 Candidatus Merdisoma merdipullorum | reverse complement strand
CCGAAACATCACCGCGTAGAGCAGCACAAGCAGGCAGATCGACATGCCGGCGAGCGTCCCCCGCTCCTGGTTTCCCAGCAGCATCCATCCGATGCACAGCACTGCTGTGATGATCAGATAAATGCCGAACGCCGCCTCCTTGGCCTTCATGGAAATAAACGCATACCGTTCATCTTTGGCCGCAGTTTCCATCCGCTTTCTGTATTCGGGATTCGACTGGATGCGAAACGCCCGAAACATCTGCACTGCGCCGACTGCAAGGATTCCTGATCCCATTCCTGCCAATATATCGCTGTCGCCCATGACTTTCGCGAGCGCCAGTAGTTCCAAAACCGCTCCCACCGCAATTTCCGCAATTGAAATCTTAAAAAGTTTATTATCCTTCATCCTGCTCCTCCTCATACAGAAAAATATCTTCAACCTTCATTTCAAAATATCTCGCCAGCTTTATGGCAAGAATGACGGAAGGATTATACCTGCCGTTCTCAAGAGAGCTTATGGTCTGCCGGGAGACCTTCATGGCCTCTGCCAGCTCTTCCTGCCGGATCCCTCTCTGCTTCCTTATCTCTTCCAGCCTGTTTTTCAATGTTCCCTCCTTGTTCCTGCTTTTGCCGCGCAGCTTTGCGTATGTCTCACGAGCGAGCCTTTGCATTTCTCCCCACGTAAAGTATACTTTACATATTTTTATTATACCGCTTTTTCTTAAAATGTCAAGTGTACTTTACATATAAGTCGTTGATTTTGCGGCTGCTCTGGCATACACGGTTATGGGGTCTCCGGAAACAGGCTGAAAAAGCCGGCCAGCTCCCGTCCATTGCGGGAACTGACCGGCAAAAATACCTTTTTTATTTATTCAAAATTGTCCCTTTTCTGATAAACCAATTCCATGATTCCATTGCTGCTTTTAACATCAGCAAGGCGCAGCTTTATTTCCTGTCCGCAATCGGGAAAGAGCCGTATGCCTTTTCCTAAAACCGTTGGGATCACGGAAATATGATAAATATCAATGAGATTGCGGCGCATGAGCTGCCGGACAACATCGGCTCCGCCGCATATCCGATCTCCTATTCCGTTTGCATACAGCAGCCCATACGCTCCCCGGCTTATTCCGTCTGCAGAAATTTTCCTGCCATATCCTCCTCCAGAACCGTACGGATTGCCTCTTTCGCGGCAGCGTCCAGTTTCATCACCCGGATCTCGCTGCAGACCTGGCTCATTCCCTCTTCAAAAGTGGTCTGGGGCCTGCGGACCAGCAGATCCTTAAGCGCAACATAGTACACAAATTCATAGGTTGCATCCTTTTTATTCAGGGCCTCTTTAAGTCTTTCCTTCACTCTTCTTTTATGGGGAAGACCCCCGGAAAATACCCGCTCATTAAAATCCCGGTAATCCCTCTCCCGCTGGGCTCCGCTCCTGAAATCAAACCATCCTCTTCCCATCTCTGATGCTCCTTCCCTGATCCGGGCCAGCCGCCTTTTACCGCGCGGCAATACATCTCCCTATCCATTTTATGGAACAGGACTGCCCGCAGAATATAGTATACCAGTTTTTTCTTTTCTTTTCCACCGAAACCGTCCGGACGGCATGTGCGGCATAGGCGCGGCATAGGCAGGCGGTACCTCGGCAGAACGTCTTGACTTTTCTGCGTAAATTTGCTAACATAAACCGACATACTGCCTGAAAGAGAGGATACAAATTTTTTAAGACATGCAAACAGTAAAAAATATTTATCAAAAATGGAACAACATCAGTTTGGTCAAGCGCATTATCTGCGGATTGATCACCGGCATTCTTCTCGGCCTTGCGGTTCCGCAGGCGTCCGGGATCTCCATTCTCGGCGATCTGTTCATCGGCGCGCTGAGGGGGATTGCTCCCGTATTGGTCTTTTTTCTTGTTATGAGCTCCCTCTGCCATATGGAAAAAGGCCAGAAAACCAATATGAAAATGATTGTCATCCTCTATATGGCGGGCAACGTAGCCGCAGCTGCCTGCGCGGTGGCCGCCAGCTTCCTCTTTCCCACCTCCCTGGCCCTTTCCCAGCAGGTAAGCGCTTCTGATGCAGCCGCGCCGGGCGGCATGACAGAGGTTATGACAAATCTGTTGATGAACCTGGTGGACAATCCCTTAAACGCCATCATCAACGCCAACTACATCGGAATCCTGGCATGGGCGATCATCTTCGGCATTGCCTTAAAGAGCGCGGCGCCGGAAACCAAAAATGTCCTGGAAAATATATCGGACGCCATCACCATGGCCGTACAGTGGGTCATCAGCTGCGCCCCCTTCGGCATCATGGGGCTGATTTTTACCACGATCTCACAGCAGGGCCTTTCCGTCCTTCTCGGATACGGACGCCTTCTGCTGGTATTGCTGGGAACCATGGCGGCTGTTGTGTTTATAGTCAATCCGGTGATCGTATTCCTCTTTATCCGCAGGAATCCTTACAAGCTGATTTTCATCTGCCTGAAGGAGAGCTTCATCACCGCCTTCTTCACCAGAAGTTCTGCCGCCAACATTCCCGTGAACATGGCGCTCTGCGAAAAGCTCGGTCTGGACAGGGATACCTACTCCATCTCCATCCCGCTTGGAGCGACGATTAATATGGCCGGTGCCGCCATTACCATTTCCACCATGGCGCTGGCTGCCGCCCACACGCTGGGAGTCCAGGTCTCTGCGGGAAGCGCCCTGATCATGTGTGTTGTCGCGGCCATCAGCGCCGCCGGATCCTCCGGCGTTGCGGGAGGTTCCCTGCTTTTGATTCCCTTGGCCTGCAGCCTGTTTGGAATCCCGGATGATATTTCCATGCAGGTGGTCGGCATCGGATTCATCATCGGGGTAATCCAGGATTCCTGCGAGACCGGCATCAACTCCTCCACGGATGTTCTCTACACTGCTATCGCAGAGCTGCGCGACCGCAGGCTCCATCCGGAAAATTATGCCGGAAAGCCCCCCGTACACTGCGGGTAATCTGCCCCCGGTACGCTGCGGGTAATCCGCTGTCCGTTCAAAAAAGGCATGATCCGCCGTACCTTCCGTGCTGACGATGTAGTGCGCCTTCTGTAATTTCATGTTTTTCTGATGGCACAGAAAAGCATCTCCTCACCGCAGCCTCGCCTGCGTCTGATCCCTGGCTTCGCTGACAGAATCACAGGTCAAAAGCAGATCCAGCATAGCCCACACCCTCCCGTTGCGGTAGAGATTGCCTGTTTTCACTGTTTTTGCCGGAACAATGGCCGGCCCTAATCGGTAGATAAAGCAGTCGCCGTCCCATTCCCTGTCCGGCATTTCCGGAATCTCGCTGTGCATATTGCGCGACACCGTATAGCCTTCAATGTGATGGATGGACTGCAGTTTTCCGTAATACCGAAATGCAATATAGTTCGGCGGCTCTTTGGGCCAGCCCTTTACGCCTATGGGGCTGAAGTATTTTCCATGCCGCTGCACGATATCAATCCAGCTGATCGGGCAATTATCCGGATTCTGCGTGCTCAGCGACACCACGTAGACCATGTTGCTGTCCAGTTTCTGCATTGTCATGATCCCCCTTATGTACGTTGTAAATTCGGAAAGCAGGTGTTTCTGTTCGTGGTTTGAATCGGCTTTTGCCTGCTCGGCCAGCTCATAAATCTTCTTCCAGGAAATATGTCTGACCGGAACCCCGTTCGCATGTTTTAACGGCAGGTATAAGCCGGCGTAAAGCTCCGTGCATTCCGAAAGGGTCACAATGGCTTTGTGAACCGCCTGGGAGTTTACAAAGCTCTTCCTCAGGGAATATTTTTTGAGCTGATCCGCTCCGGGGAGCACCCAGCCCCGTTTGGCCTCAATAATCATGTGGAAATTTTTCTCATCCGTGATCTCGATGTCCGTAATACCGGTATCGCCCGTGTACTGCTGGTTCAGGATCCATACATCTTCCGGGTCAAACGCAGCCGGAACCACTGCGGCAGCAACCCGCTTTAAAAATTCCGGGCACTTTGCGAGCGCCCAGGCCATGCTGCTTGTGATATCATTTTCTTTGCTTCCAAGAAGTTCAAAAACGCTTTTCACTTCCCTGTTATACGAAATAAGCCGAGACATGTTCCTCCTGTCCGGCTGCCGTGTCATGCGGAATATTTATCGGCAGCTCTCTGCTGTTTTTGACCCAGACTTTTACCGGAAAATCATAGAACCGGCATGCACAGTTCGCAATACTGCTGGTCTACGAGTCGTTTCTTGTAGCGTTCCATGATGGGTCTGCTCTCATCCGGCAAATACCCCAGCAGCTCCAATTCAGAAAAACACATCTGCCATGCGGTCCGCACTGCATCTATTGTATGGGGTATTAGAAAAACCAAATATTTTCCCCCTTCTAATTCTCTGCATTCCACTTGATCGGATGCATCGTTCTGGTTTTGCGGCCGATTGATGCAGACATCATAACGGCAGCGGCAAGGTTCTTCCGTTTCAGGATTATCCAAAGCCATAGCATAGATTACCGTATCTTCATCATATAAGTTATTTGCTTTTATCCACTTTTTAAAGGTGTCCATCAGCGCATAATTTTCTGCGCCGTATGCCCCTGTTCTGCGCATATAAATAACTGCAGCGGGCGGTATTTTTTCCTGCGCAATGCTGACATAAAACTTCAAAATCAGTTCTCCAATCCATACCCTCCGTGGACTAAGGGACACGCGCCTTGTACACGGAGGGCAAAGTACATCGATGCCTATAGAAATGGTAACCCCAATTAAAATGCTTTTCAAGAACTTTTTTAAAAAGGCCTATCTATCCTATGTATTCATCTCGTCAGACTGGAGATCGCTGTGCTGTCCGCCAAACGGAGCACCATCTATTTCTTTAAATTTTTTATAAATCCTGAAACCGCAGATATAAGCCAGCCTAATCCTATAATAATTAAAACGACTTTCCATCCTATGCCGTTATCAAAAACAAAAATAAATGTGTATAACGCAAAAATGCTTATGGGAATTGCAATGCCATATAAAAGTAAATTCAGTTTTCTGATTTTTTCTTTGTCCATAGACTTCTGCTCCCTTCAAGTCTCATTTCCGGCTTCTTTCCGCTCTGCAATAAATAGAAGATTATCGCCGCTTTAGCCTCCCTGCCATTAACCGATATGCGATTGTTGTCCCTATTGGAATAATTAACAGGTAACTGATGATATTAAACAGCGTAAAATTATAAGTATTTGATACCTCACCAAACTCCAACAAATACCGGCAGACCATTCCGATTGAAGTGAGTACAAAGGTCACTATGTAAACCATCTGTTCCCTGTCCGGTCCCCAAATCCCGGCAAAAGCTAAGGCAATCACGCCATAGCTCGCCGCCAGCAAATACACTCCCTGAAAGTCCAGAGGAAATGGTTCACTGCGAATCGGAAACATGAAGCATCCGGCGAATATGATATACCCCAATACCAGAATTTTGGGTATCCGAGGGTAAACTTTAAAAAAATGCTGAAGTTTCCCACTTTTAGCCCCCAAATA
>DVLE01000034.1 GCA_018715645.1 Candidatus Merdisoma merdipullorum | reverse complement strand
GTTTCTTGGCTTTTGTTGTCATGTCTCTTTTTTCAGCTTTTAAAGTATTCATTTATCTTTTCCTCCAAAAATCTGAATCGCTTAGCAGCCTTCCACTTTGCAGAACAAACAGGTATTGTTAAGTGTTCGTTTACTTGTTACAGTCTTATTATAGCACCCTATGTCAAGAGAAAAATCAGATTTTTTGATGTGAAAATATAAAAAAATTATAAAAAAACAGTAAAAAAATTATTTTGTTTACGAATATGCCTAGAAAGCATTCCAAATAAAACAAAACGCAAAGACACAGCCCCAGGCGTTGTCCGTATTCTTCTTTACGATCAGCATCCCGTAAATGGCAAGGAAGGTGGTGAGAAGCTCTGCGATTCCCCAGAAGGAAGTGCTGAACGGATGAAAAAGGAGGCAGACGAGAGCGCAGATGATAGCGCCCGTATCCAGCCGGGGATTCTTAGAAGGATACCTTCTGTCAATTTTCTCACAGATGACGGCATAATTGAAGCCCTCAAAAAATCCCCATACCACAGCGATAATCGCCATACCCAGGACAGAAACAGGAAAACCCTCGGCGAGAACGTCATCTGTTATCAGGATACTGAAAGGCTGCCAGCCTTCAAACTGTCCCGAAAGAAAGAGGCAGCAGAGATTGGGAAGGAAGACAAGAATCGTTTCCAGAATCGCCTTCCCTGTACGCTCTTTTCGCAGCCCGGAGGAAGTGAACCGTTCTCTCCGCAGAAGGCAGACAATCGTAATTCCAAGACCGGCGACGCCGAATTGAATGCCGGCGTTCAGCAGCAGGCGCGGAAGGACTGGAAGCTGACTGTTCTCCTTTGAAGGGATTTGATTTAAAGATAAAAAAATTGAACATTCTAATCTCCATTCTGCTGTCCTTCAAGCAAAAATAAATGGCTAATCATTTTTATTATATCTTAAAAGATTAGAAAAAGGAACGGAGTACTCATATTTGTTAATCCGGATTTTCAAGAGAGGCGCCTTGCATACTGCCGGTGACTATGGTATTCTTATCACATATTTTCTTTAAGCTTTACCCTGATTGACAAGGGTATCTTTTCAGAAGGAAAGCAGTTCTGTTTTCCTGTTTCCTAATTAGTAGTACAATATCGCGCAATGTGCGCAGCAATCAATGAAGGGGTGATGCCTATGACTGCCGTTTTCTGATCTTGCAGACGGTACATGAAATACGTATAATGAAAGGGGAAACCAACTGAGTGAAAAGCAAGCGGTACAAATTCAGAGCAGGACAGAGGATAAACCGCAAATACAAGGACAGGCTGTTTCGCTTTGTCTTTCGTGATAAAAAGGATTTGCTGGAGCTTTACAATGCGATAAATGGGACAGATTATCAGAATACAGAGGAACTGGAAATCAATACGCTGGAGGATGTGCTTTATCTGGGTATGAAAAACGATCTTTCGTTTCTGCTGTGTTCTTCTATGAATCTGTATGAACATCAAAGCACATGGAACGAGAATATGCCGCTGCGGGGATTGTTTTATTTCGCAGAGCTATACCAGCGTTATCTGGAAGAAAACGGTTATCGTCTGACCGGAATCGGGAGAAGACTGCCGCTGCCGTTTCCAAGGTATGTGGTATTCTACAATGGTACAAAAGAGGAACCTGATCAAACACAGCTGCTGCTGTCAGACTCCTTTCAGGGACAGAAGAATGGGCTTCCCAGTCTGGAATGCAGAGCTGTTGTACTTAATATTAATTACGGACACAATCAGGCAATTATGGAACGCTGCCGCAGGCTTAAAGAATATTCCGAGTTTGTAGAGGAAATCCGGCGTAACCTGAGAGTGGGAATGAGGCTGGAGGACGCAGTCGAACAGGGAATCGAAGCCTGCATGAAACGAGGAATATTAGCTGATATTCTGAGTAAAAGTAAAATGGAGGTGCGTAAGATGCTGTTGACAGAGTATGATGAGAAAGCGGAGAGAGAGTATCTCAGAAAAGAAGCGATCGAACTGGGATTACAGCAAGGGATCCGCGTTTTTATCCTGGATAATCTGGAAGAAAGAGTGCCGGAGGAGAGAATCCTTTCCAAGCTGGAACACAGATTTTCGTTAACGCCCAAACAGGCAAAAGAGTATTTTGAGAAATACAGGCAGGAGGAGCAGAAGCCGTAATGGCTTGCGGGTTCTAAACTGCAAACAATGGTGCATTGCTGTGATTGGAGGGGACATATACAAAGGCTCAGGCAGGGTGAAAGTCAAGAAAGAAAACGGCTTGACAAAGCTACCCCCGCGTGTTACCCTCATTTATATGAAAACCGCATATTTACTGCAAACGCTATGAAGAAAAGAGTAAGCTGAATGCGCTTTTTACAGAGAGTTCCCGGATGCTGAGAGGGATGAAGGCAAAGCGGCTGAAGATGGTTTCTGAGCGGCACGGATGAACGCAAGGAATTGCGATAAGACGTGACAGGCCCGCCTGTTACAGCGGAAGGGTATAAGGAGCCAAACGCTCCCGTACCCGCAGAGGCCGGTTTCCGCGAGGGGCAGGCGAACAGAAGTGGTAACACGGGAATATCCCGTCTTCTTTAGAGATAAGGAAGACGGGTTTTTTGTTTCACAGGAAAGACCGTGTTACGTTAATGTGTGAAAGCAAATTGCTGCTTTGCAGCCCGCTCGCGCCGCGGAGAATTTCACAAGCGAAATTTTTTTATGCAGCAGCGGTTGAGGTTTGAACTGAAAAGAGAGGGAAATGAGATGGAGAAAAAGAAATTTTACATGACGACGGCGATTGCCTACACCTCCGGCAAGCCCCATATCGGCAACACCTATGAGATCGTGCTGGCGGACGCCATTGCACGTTTCCGCAGGATGCAGGGTTATGATGTATTTTTCCAGACAGGAACAGACGAGCATGGTCAGAAGATCGAACTGAAGGCTCAGGAGGCAGGCATTACTCCAAAAGAATTTGTAGACAACGTAGCAGGCGAGATCAAGCGTATCTGGGATCTGATGAACACTTCTTATGACAAATTTATCCGTACAACTGACGATTATCATGAGAAGCAGGTTCAGAAGATTTTTAAAAAGCTTTATGATCAGGGAGATATTTATAAGGGTTCCTATGAGGGACTTTACTGCACTCCCTGCGAGTCCTTCTGGACGCCGTCGCAGCTTGTGGACGGCAAGTGTCCCGACTGCGGCCGTGAGGTGCAGCCTGCGAAGGAGGAAGCGTATTTCTTCCGCATGAGCAAATATGCGGATCGCCTGATTGATCATATCAATAAGCATCCGGAATTTATTCAGCCGGTATCCAGGAAAAATGAGATGATGAATAACTTCCTGCTTCCGGGACTGCAGGATCTCTGTGTATCCCGTACTTCCTTTAAGTGGGGGATTCCGGTAGACTTTGATCCAAAGCATGTGGTTTATGTATGGCTGGACGCTCTGACCAACTACATTACCGGAATCGGTTATGAATGTGATGGGGAGTCCAGCGATTTATTCAAGAAGAACTGGCCGGCGGATCTGCATCTGATTGGAAAGGACATTATTCGTTTCCATACGATTTATTGGCCGATTTTCCTGATGGCTCTCGACCTTCCGCTGCCGAAGCAGGTATTCGGTCATCCGTGGCTTTTGCAGGGCGATGGCAAGATGAGCAAGTCTAAGGGAAATGTGCTGTATGCAGACGATTTGGTGGAGATGTTTGGCGTAGATGCGGTGCGTTTCTTTGTGCTGCATGAGATGCCCTTCGACAATGATGGCGTGATTACCTGGGAGCTTATGGTAGAGCGCATCAATTCTGAGCTGGCAAATACCCTGGGCAATCTGGTAAACCGAACCATTTCTATGTCCAATAAATACTTTGGAGGCGTTGTAAACAATATCGGCGTAATCGAGCCTGTGGACAGAGAGCTTCGCGAGACGGCTGTGTCTGCCGCACAGAAGGCCTCTGAAAAAATGGACGAACTTCGCGTGGCGGATGCAATCACAGAGATTTTTGCGCTGTTTAAACGCTGCAACAAATACATTGACGAGACAATGCCCTGGGCGCTGGCAAAGGATGAGAGCAAGAAGGATCGTCTGGCTACGGTGCTTTACAATCTGGTGGAGAGCATCAGCATCGGAGCCAGCCTGCTTGAGCCGTTTATGCCGGAGACATCAGAGAGGATTCTGACGCAGCTTGGAGCGAAAAAACGCTCCCTTGAAGTCATGAATATGTTCGGTCTGTACCAGTCCGGCACGAAGGTGACGGAAAAGCCGGAGATCCTTTTTGCCCGTCTTGATATGAAAGAGGTGCTTGATAAAGTAGAGGCAAAGAGAGGGGAAGCTGGAGCGGCGGCAGATGCAGGCTCAAACGGGGAAAAAGCAGACGACCTGGAGACGGCAGTGATTGATATTGAGGCGAAGCCGGAGATTACCTATGATGATTTTGCGAAGCTGCAGTTTCAGGTAGGTGAGATCATTGCCTGCGAGGCTGTGAAAAAGTCTAAGAAGCTTCTGTGTTCCCAGGTACGTATCGGCAGCCAGGTAAAGCAGATAGTCTCTGGAATCAAGGCGCATTATACGCCGGAGGAGATGGTCGGCAAAAAGGTCATGGTTGTGGTAAACCTGAAGCCTGCCAAGCTGGCTGGAGTTCTCTCTGAGGGAATGCTGCTCTGCGCAGAGGATGCACAAGGAAATCTGGCGCTGATGACGCCGGACAAGGATATGCCTGCGGGAGCAGAGATCTGCTAGAAGCGAGATAGGTTGGTTTTTGCTGCGCTAACTAATTTTTGTGTTTTGTCAGTCAGTTGTAGTATATTTGTATTTTGAATTTTATCAAATCATATAAGAATCCCACTTGTTTATGGTGGGATTCTTTGTAATTTCTGGTTCTTTATTTCATAGAAGATATAATCTTACGCAATGCCATGATTTGTTCATCATCTAGGTGCGACACGTCGATCAGATGATGTGTGTCTGTTTTGTCTACACCGAGAAGATAATCAACCGATACATGATATAGATTTGCAAGTATGAGAATTTTTTGTAAGCTGGGCGTCTTTTCCCCGCTTTCATATCCAGAAAGAATAGATGCGGAGATGCCAGCGATTTCAGCCGCCTTCTTTTGTGAATAACCGCTTTGGATACGCAAAACTTTTAAACGTTCCGGCAAACCCTGGATCATACGATATTTCCTCCTACTATGTATTATATAAATATTTTCAGCCCTGTAGGGGCTGAAAATATTTTCTCAAAGGGTTGAAAGCCTGGAGAAGGTGTGCTAATATAAAAGCACAACTTATTAAGGAGGGAAAAAATGAGTAATAAAAAGATACTGATTATGACTGCAGCTTTTATCATGTCTGTTTTAACATTCAGCGGTTGTGGGAAAGAAGAAACAAATCCAGCCTCTGCTGAATCAGAGGCTGGAAATGCAGAAGAAAGCGAGATAGCAGAAGAACCCATACAAGAGGAGGATACGTCTGTAGATTCCAGTGTGGATACAGAAACATCTCAGGAAGTTATTGAACCGGTTCTGTCAGAGGAAATGACACCTTTCATGGAAGAAAATGGGGTCATTTTTGATATAGTTCCAGAAACACCCTTTACTCTGTATACCTATATCAGCGCAGATGAAGTTGTTCAAGAGAAAGAAAATTTTCAAACTGTTCTTACAAACGTAAGTACTTTTAAATCATCGGATGCTTATGCAGAGGTGGAGGGCTATACCTATCAGCAGGGAACTTTCATTATTTATAGTAATGTGCCTAATCGTGGAGTAAACTTTCAGGCGTACATTTGCGATTACTATACAGGGGAAATTATCGAGTTTGAGGGAGATCATAATGTGTCTGCGGAAATGACGAAGGATTTAGCAGATACGGCGTTTATTGTGAAAATCGGTGAAACAGAATATTCTATCACAGCCTTTTCGGATTTTCAGATGACAGATAATGGTTGGGAATTGACTTTTACAGCTTTGGTGCCGGATGAGTATGATGGCTTATGTTTGTGTATCGGTGGAACCGTAAAGGATGAAGAAAACAGCGAGGACGAATCTGGTGAAGATGCCGAGGAGTCTCGCCAGCTTATTACTGATGCAGATTATGGCGCAGAACCGGAAACCTGGCATTTCTATCGTATGCAGACGGAAGAACAGGCGAATACGGCTCCTGTAGGTACTGGTGGAGGCGGAACTGACGTAGAGGTTTCTGGCGAGACAGTGGGGAATACGGCTCTTACTCAGGAAGAAATAGAGGAATTGAATGCACTTTCAGAATAAGGGAGGGGCGTCTCAACATAGTGGTTGAGACGCTCTTTCGTTTTTGGAGTTTGGTTGTTTCTGCAAGCAGAAAATCCTACTCTTCATTCCATACTGCGTATTATTAATATGCGGTCTGGACATTTGAGATTACTTTTCAGAAAAAGGTCTGCAGATCCATCTGCTTGGCCTGCTCCAGAAGGAATTTATAGCGTTTCTGTACGGAATAGATTTCATAAGTATAGCAGTCGATGAGATCTGGATCTACGACCGCCTCAAAATTTGCATAGGCGGTGTCCAGTGCATTTTTTGTCAGATAAAGGTCCTCCAGAAGCTGCCGCCGGGTAAAGGATTCCCCGTCCGGAGCCTGAGTTTGCTCTTTTTTAAACAATCCCATACTGTAACCCCCGCTTTCTGTTTACCGATGTTCCTGCGGAACGCCTGTTATGTGTTACAGTATGAGTATAGGCTGGCGGAATGGGATTTATACTAAAAAATAGAATATTTTGGATAGACACCCCATATAAATAGTAAAAAAACGCGGGACAATATCCATGAAGGTATTAAATTTTCTGCTTCGCATGGTTTTCGGGGCAATCGGAATCCAGATTATCAACGCGATTTTCATCTCGCAGAATATTTCTGTATTTGTGGGATTGAATGCGCTTACCCTTTTGACAGTCGGAAGCCTTGGAATCAGCGGGCTGGGCCTGCTTTACGGGATTGCGGCCTTCGCAATTTTGTGAGATTTTTACAATAGACAAATATGGAAATAAAAGGTATACTTTACCTACGATCGTTCAAGAAATTTCTTAATTTGGCTGAAGCCGTCGCTGGCGCAGCCTGTATCTGAGGTTTGATTCAAACCATGATTCCTGATTTGAAGATGAAGTGAAGGGAGGCGCTGCTTATTGAATTCTGTAGTGCGTAGGTTCGGAAGAAGGAGTGTTCTGCTTCTTGCCGGAAGCTTTCTTTGCCTTGAGCTTTCCGTAAGTTTGCTGACCGTACTGCTGTTGTATGCAGGAGGCGTTCTGTGAAGGGAAAGCAGATAGCAGTGTGCAGTAAGGAACGGGATTATGCGAGACGGTTTGCGGAGTTTGCAAACTCCAAAAAGGATCCCCTGTTTGCGGTACACGGCTTTACTGACTACGGAGAACTCACGACATATACAAAGGAGCATCCGATTGACATCCTCCTGCTTTCGGAGGAATGTCAGGGTCAGCTTCCCGGAGACGAAAATTTGGGAAAGGTGATTCTTTTGTCGGAAAAGGAATACCAGGAGGAGGGGACATATCCGGCGATCTATAAATTTCAGTCCTGCAGTCAGGTTCTGCGGCTGGCCATGGATCTTTATGCGGAGCAGGCGCAGGAAACCTTGGGACTGGCGCTGAGAGCGGAACGGATAAAAAGAATAGGACTCTATTCTCCCATCGGACGCACCGGAAAGACAAGCTTTGCGTTGGCTTTGGGAAAGGAGATCGCGAAGCGGAGGAGAACGCTTTACCTGAATATGGAAGAATATTCCGGCTTTTCAGCCTTGTATCCCTATGGTGATGGCTGGACGCTCTCAGAATTGATGTATTTTTTGAAACAGGGAAAGAAGGCGTTTGCCTGTAAGCTGGAGGGAGTGATTCAGCAGATTGGAGGGTTGGATTATATCCCGCCTCTGCGTTCCCCGGTAGAACTTCGGCACATCGGAAAGCAGGATTGGAAGGCGCTGCTGGATGCTCTGGAAAGAGAGAGCAGATATGAGGTAGTGATTCTGGATTTGAGCGGCATGGTGAATGGCCTGTTTGAAATCCTGGATGACTGCGATCTGATCTATATGCTTACCGAGGAAGATGAGACCGCGCGGGCAAAGGTGGCGCAGTATGAGGACACTTTAAGCCTTTTGGATCTGGAACATATCATGGAACGGACACAGAAGCTTTCCATGTCCGGCGGTGGAGAAATAGAATTTCTGGCAAAGGCGGAAAGCAGGAGGTGGATCGGGATATGAGGGCGGACTGGGAGAAACTGCGTCGGAAGCTTCGGGAACGTGTCCAGGAAAGGCTTGATCTATCCCGTGAACTGAAAGATGAGGAAGTCTTGGAGCTGATAGACAAGGAAATTCTGCGGGAGAGCCGGGAAGGTTATCTTCTTCTGGAAGAAAAGCTCCGGCTGCAGAGAGAGCTGTTTAACGCGATGAGGCGTCTGGATATTCTGCAGGAGCTTATTGAGGATCCGGACGTGACAGAGATCATGGTAAACGGGCCGGAGGACATTTTCGTGGAGAAAAGAGGAAGACTGTTCCGCTGGGACAGAAGCTTTTCCTCCCGTTCCCAGTTGGAGGATGTAGTGCAGCAGATTGTAAGTTTCTGCAACCGGAGCGTTTCCAAAGCCAGTCCGATTGCGGACGCCAGACTTGCGGACGGCTCGCGGGTTAATATCGTGCTTGATCCTGTGGCTTTGAACGGGCCGGTCATCACGATTCGCCGCTTTCCGGAGGAACCTCTCCGGATCGCTCAGCTTGTGGAATGGGGAGCGCTTACGCCGGAGGCCGTGGAATTCTTAAAGGCGGCGGTGAAGGGTGGATACAATATTTTCGTGAGCGGAGGAACCGGTTCAGGAAAGACTACGTTTCTCAATGCTCTTTCAGAGTTTATCCCGGAGAGCGCCCGGATTATTACAATAGAGGACAATGCAGAGCTTCAGCTTGATCGGGTGGAGAATCTGGTCACACTGGAGACGCGCAATGCAAACCTTGAGGGCGAGCGAGAGATTACCATTCGGGATCTGATAAAGACCGCCCTGCGGATGCGGCCGGACAGAATCATTGTCGGGGAGGTGCGGGGGGCGGAAGCGCTCGATATGCTGCAGGCCATGAATACAGGTCACGATGGTTCCCTGAGTACGGGACATGCCAACAGTCCGCGGGATATGCTGAGCCGTCTGGAGACAATGGTGCTTATGGGAATGGATCTGCCGCTTATGGCGATCCGGCGCCAGATTGCATCCGGCGTGGATCTGATCGTGCATCTTGGCAGGCTTCGTGACGGGAGCCGTCGGGTGCTGGAGATCGTGGAGACCGACGGAATACGTGAGGGAGAGATCTGCCTGCATTCTCTGTTTGAATTTCAGGAAGAAGGAGAACAGGACAGGGAGGGCCGTCGCGTTATGGGAAGTCTTCAAAAGAAGGACAGGCTGATTCACAGTGAAAAGATGAGGGCTGCCGGGATAGGAGGATGGTGAGGTGGATTACAGAACCTATCGGTTTGATCGGAAGGAGAAGCTCCGTTATGGAGCGGAGGCGGCGGTGATCACGGGAATCATGGCGCTTTGCTTTTACAATTCGCCCCTGGCATTTGCGGCGTATCCGTTGGTACTTTTCTGGTATTTCAGAGAAAAGAAGGAAGAACTTGCCGGAAAGCGCAGAAAGGAGCTTCAGCTTCAGTTTAAGGATGCGGTACAGGGAATGGCTGCGGCGCTGGCAGCAGGATATTCTGCAGAAAACGCCATACGCGAGGCTGGAAAGGATCTGCGGCTCATCTATCCTGAACGCGCAGATATGGTCCAGGAGCTGGCGGCTATGCAGAGAAAGCTGGACGCGAATCAGACCATCGAGGAGGCGGTACGGGATTTTGCGTTTCGGAGCGGACTTGAGGAAGCGCAGGTATTTGCGGAGATCTTTGCGGTGGGAAAAAGGAACGGCGGAGATTTGATTGCAATTATGAAGGATACTGCGCGCACGATTGCTCAGACCGTGGATACGGAGCGCCAGGTGGCGTCGGCCCTGGCTTCCCGGAAGTATGAACAGAAAATCATGAATGTGATTCCATTTGCAATGGTACTCTATCTCCGACTGGGCTGTCCTGGCTTTTTGGATCCGGTATATGGGAATGCGGCGGGAATTGCCGTGATGACCGCCTGTCTGGGACTCTATCTGACTGCAAGATATATGGGAAGCAAGATGCTGGAAATAGAGGTTTAGGGCGGCAGGGAATAGAGTGAACGACAGCTCTGTCGGTACAGGAGATAGCAGGATATAGCCGAACGGGAAGGAGGGGAGATGAGAAGTGAAAAAGACAGGAAAAAAGGAAGATGGCGGAGAGAAGAAGTCTGAGAAAAGAAAGCCTTTTCCGATAACCGGACGGATCGCACACAGACTGCAGGGGAAATATCCGGGCAGGGCAGAGGTGGAGGAGCATCTGCGGCTTCTTTGCACAGACAGAAATATCAGAGAGCGTGTGGAGCGGTATTATGCGGAAAAGACAGGTCTGATGCTGAAGATACTGGCAGGGGGACTGGCGGTGAGTCTGGTCTTGATTCTGACGGCCGGAAATGACGCTGTGCTGACAGGAGGTTACTTTCTTCAACGGAAGGAAAAGGCATATATCCGTGAACTTACGATGAGTACGGAGGAAGGAACGGAGGAAGCTGTATCTGTAGAGATCGTACCCCGGCGGCTGACAGAGGCGGAAAGCAGAGAGCTTCTGGAACAGACAAAGACGCAGATGGAGGGGCTGATAATAGGAGAGAACCCTTCTCTGGAAGAAGTAAGAAGCGATCTGAATCTGATTCAGGAGATCGAAGGAACGCCGATCACAGTGGAATGGGAGTTCGACAATTATGAAAGTCTGAATCTGGACGGAAGCCTTCGTCTGGAAAATCTGAAGACAGAGGGAAGTCTGACTGTACTGACGGCGAGGCTTCACTGCGAAGGCGAGGAGGCTGTCTACCAGGCGGCAGTCAGAACATACCCTCCCCTTCTTACAGAGGAAGAAAGACGGCAGCAGACCATCGAGGAGGCAATCGCTGTGTCTCAGGAGGAGAGCAGCCAGGAAGAATTACAGAGCTTGCCCGAAAAAATCGACGGACAGACGGTAAGCTGGGAGGAGAAAGTTTCGTCTACGCCCCTTGCGGCTCTGCTGCTTACGCTTCTGAGCGCGGCTGCAGTCTATGCGGCGAAGGATCGGGAGCTTGGTCAGGAGGTCAGAGCGCGCGACAGGCAGATGCAGAGGGATTACGCCAGGATTGTGAGTAAGTTGGTCCTGCTGATGGGGGCGGGAACGGCAGTGAGGAATGCCTGGGAAATGATTGTCCGGGATTATCAGAAAAAAAGAGAAAGCGGACAGGAAGGCCTTCGCTATGCCTACGAAGAAATGGCTTTGGCCTGCCATGAGATGCAGAACGGCGTAGCGGAGACAAAAGCTTATGAAAATTTTGGCGTGCGCTGCCGTCTTCCCTGTTATCTGAAGCTATCGGCTCTTTTGGAACAGAATCTCAGAAAGGGAAGCAAGGGGCTGAGCCAGATTCTGAATGCGGAGGTGACGGAGGCATTCGAGCAGAGAAAAGAGTGCGCGCTGAGCCAGGGAGAGGAAACATCGACCAGGCTGCTGTTTCCCATGGTGATGATGCTGGCCGTGGTTATGCTGCTGATTCTGGTTCCTGCGGCCATGTCCATGCAGATGTAAGAAGTGTAACGTATAGAAAATGGGAAAGGATGGATTGATATGAAATATTGGTGGAGACGTTTGTGGAAAGAAGAAGATGGAATTGGAACGGTAGAGATGATCTTAATTCTCGTGGTGTTAATTGCCCTTGTGATCATCTTTAAAAATCAGCTCACTTCTCTGGTCAACGAAATCTTTGATAAGATTACAAGCCAGAGCAGGCTTGTCTGAGAATATTATGAAAGCCGGGATATGGAAACGCGGTGAGATTACAGTCTTTGTGAGCTTGATGCTTTCTGTTCTGCTGTTCTTCTTTCAGGCGGCGTTTCAATCGGCCCGATATGCGATGCTGCGGAGTGAAATGCAGGAGACGCTGGAACTGGCGGAATATTCCGTACTTTCTGAGTACCACAGAGAACTTCTGGAGAATTACGGACTTTTTTATCTGGATTTGAGTTACGGAGGGGGCGCGGAAGAAACCGCCTACCTGGAACAGCGTCTGACAGAATTTTTGAACGAGAATCTGTCGGCGGGCGAGACGAAAGGGCTTGATACCTGGGATTATGCGCGAATGACGGATGGCAGAGGGACGGCTTATTATGAGCAGGCGGTGGCCTATATGAAGCAGAAGACGGGGGCGTCGCTTTTGCAAAAGCTGAAAGAATATGAAGAATACGGAAGGCAGGCCGCTGAGAATGAGGCGGATTATGGGGAGGCGGACGCGAGAGAAAGCCAGAACCTGGACGAGCTGAAAAGAAGGCGGGAAAAAGAGGAGGAAAAGGGAACGCCGGATCCTGTTTCAAATACAAACAGACTCAAGCAGGGGAGTATTCTGCATCTTGTAGTGAAGGATCCGGACAAAATTTCAGGCAAGCAGGCGGATTTGAGCGCAGCGCCCTCCTCGCGAACACTTTTAACAGGAGCAGGAGCCCGCGGAAGAAATTCTCCGGGTGTGGGAAATGACGTATTTTTTCTTGCATATCTTTTGGAGCATTTTTCCGACGCGGCGGAATTCCTGGCGGAGGATAAGGAGAGCGGAGCCTGGCTTGACTACCAGCTTGAATATCTTATAGCCGGAAAGGATACGGACATTGCGAATCTGGAGGCTGTCTGCGGACGTCTCCTGGCAATCCGGGAAGGAATGAATTATGTATATCTGCTGTCAGATACGGCAAAAGTGGCAGAATGTACGGCTCTTGCTACCGCGCTTGTAGGGGCGACGCTGATCCCTGGACTGGTGGAAGCTTTGAAGCAGGTGCTGCTTTTGGCCTGGGCCTTTGCGGAAAGCGTCCTGGATGTGCGGATGCTGCTGAACGGAAAGCGGACCGCTTTTTATAAGGATAGTTCTACATGGAAGCTGTCTCTGTCCAGAGCGCTTGCTCTGGGTTCTTTGTCAGATTTTGATGAGCAGGAGGACGCGCACGGACTTATGTACCAGGATTATCTTGGAGTCCTTCTCACCCTCACTGGACGGGAGAAAAAAATAATGAGAAGCCTGGACGCCGTCGAGGGTGTTATCCGGGAAAAATCAGGCGGACAGTGGTTTTACACGGACCAGTGTGTGGACGCGTTCTGGATGCGGGCGGTATGTACGAATGGTATGGAGCTTACCTCCGAACGGTGGATAGGCTATGAGTGGTAGAAATTAGGAAAGTACTGGAATGAATAACCCGGAATGGCGTAATGAAAGGGGTGTACCGTGATGTTTTTTCGTACGGGGGTGTGTCTAATCAAATTCATAGCTCTCCAGGCGGCAGGCAGCCTGGCTGCCCTTCTTAAAAAATCTGACAACTCTCTTTCCAACCCTTGCTGCGAAAAAACATCACGGTGCGCCTCTTTCAAAAAAAGAGGAAGCATGACCGTGGAGGCGGCGCTTGTCTTTCCCCTCTTTGTTTTCGCGCTGACGGCTTTTCTGTATCTGTTTTTTCTGGTCCAGCTTCGCACGGAGATTGGAAGGGCGCTCACCGATGCGGGGAGAGAGCTGGCACAGATCGCGTACTTTTCAGAAGATGCCGGGAATCTGGCGCCCTCGGCATTGGCCACCGTTTATGGACGGCGGGAGGTAGATGCCAGCCTGGAAAATCTTGCGGCTGCGGAAATCATAAAGGGAGGCGTGGGAGGAGTTTCTTTTTTGGGAACTGTCTGGGAAGAAGAAACCTCTATGCTGACCTTGCGCGCGACTTATCAGGTTGTACTCCCGCCTGGCTTATCCTGGTTTCACCCAATCCAGGTGACGCAGATGCGTACGATCAGGGGGTGGACCGGTTTCCAGGGCAGGAGCGGAACTAAGGAAACTACGGGCGAGGAGATCGTATATGTGACGGACTATGGGACGGTGTATCACAGGGAATTGGGCTGTCGTCACCTGAAACTGTCGGTCAGGCAGGAGATCCTTGCTGAGGTGCCGGAACTGCGAAATACGGATGGAGCGAAGTATTATCCTTGTGAACGGTGCTGGGAGGGAGAAACGGAGCTTGTGTTTCTGACAGAGAGTGGAAACAGGTATCATCAGAGCCTGAATTGTTCTTCTTTGGTCAGGGGAATCCGGACGCTGCGGATTTCAGAGACGGGAGGGTTGCCGCCCTGCTCAGTGTGTGGAGAATGAAATCATGTGGAATGAGTATTGCACGGCGGCGCTGCTTCTCTGGAACGCCTGCCAGGATCTAAGACGGCAGGAGGTAAGTCTGCCAAGTCTCGGTGTTTTTGCGGCTGCCGGACTGGCAGCGAATCTGCTGCTGGGCTATCAGACGGAAAGCGAGCTGCTTGGAGGACTGGGAGTAGGACTTTTTGTTCTGGCGGCCTCCGCAGTCACGAAAGGAGCCATAGGCTTGGGAGACGGTCTGGTGCTCTGCGTGACAGGCATATTTTTAGGCGGAACGGAAAATCTGCGGCTTTTGACAGCAGGACTTCTTTTGTGCGCTCTGGTTCTCGGAACAGGACTGCTGCTTGGGAAAGCCTGTTGGAAGCAGCGGTTTCCCTTTATACCTTTTTTGTGTCTGGCGCATCTTGGGAGAATGATATGGAAATAAAAGCGGAACTTAAGGAAGCAGGAAAAAACAGAAACTGGAAAGAAGGGAGCTTTACAGTGGAAGCTTCGCTCTTGCTGCCGCTGCTGATCTTCATTATCTTTATGTTTTTTTGCCTCTGTCTCTATCTGCACGACAGAAGCGTGCTGGTTTCCTGCGCGTCGGAGCTGGCAGGCAAGGGAGCGGCCGCTAAATATGAGACGGAAGAACATCTGGAGGCATGGCTTGAGGGACAGGCGGCCGGATTGGCGCAGGAGAAACTTTTGCTGCTGCATCTGACGGAGGCGTCGGCGGAAGTGACGGGCAGCACGGTGACAGTCAGCTATGCGGGAAGCACCACCCTTCTGGGCGGTCTGGAGGCAAGGGAAGAAGGAAGCGCAAAGAGACTGAATCCTGTGAATTATATCAGAAACAGTCTGCGTCTGAAAAAATTGATTGGAGAATAGGAGCGGTGGAGTATGAATGTGGCGTACAGGAGAGAACTGGATCATAATTATCTGGTACTGGAACAGGAGGAGTATCAGGAAAGCTATCAGGTGGGAATGCTTCTGAAAAATAAAGTTCCCGGATTTCTGGAATGCAGGATGAGCTGCCTGGACAAGAACGCGTCTTTATATTATGAGATCACATCCAGACAGAGTCTGCGTCTGGTACTGGAACGAAAGAGGCTTACGCAGACAGAACTTTTAAAGTTGTTGGAAGGTATCTGCCAGGCTGCCTGCTCCTGCGGAGAGTATCTGCTGGATGTGGAGCATATTTTGCTGACGCCGGATTACATCTATCTGGACCCGGATGAGTGGGAGCCGTTTTTCTGCTTTTTTCCGTTTGAAAAGCAGGAGATGGGCGGGGCCCTTTTGGAGCTTGCGGAATATCTTTTGGACCGGCTTGACCGGCAGGATTCCGGAGCCGTCACCCTGGGTTATGAATTTTACAGACTGGCGGGAGAGGAAAATCCTTCTCTTAAAAAATTTTTGGAAACATGGAAGGAAGAGGGAGGAAATATTGGGTTTGCAGACTGCCAGGAGTTCAAAAGGCAGCCGGAGCCGGCGGAAAGGAAGCTCATTCGGTATGATGGCAGCGGGGAGAAGTCCGTATTGGAAGATACCTGTATCCGCGAGAGTGGAGGAGGAAAAAGCATTGAGAATGTTTTCCCGGAATGGAGCACAGACAAAGAAGGAGGAACCTCGTTTCTTTCGGGGCTTCGGGAACCGGGGCTTTTTCTTCGCAGTGAAAGCGCGGCTCATCCGGATCTGAGGATTACGAAGGAAAATTTCCTGATTGGAAAGAAGAAGGATGCCGTAGATGGCTGGGTGAAGGCGCGCGGTATTTCCAGAATTCACGGGCGGATTACGAAAGAGGAAGATTGTTATTATCTTACAGATCTCAACTCGACCAACGGAACCTTTCTGAATGGAGGGCGCCTTGAAGTAAATGAGAAGGCCCGTCTGCGTCCGGGAGACACGGTAGGCTTTGCGGATGTCAGGTATGTGGTGGAGGGATGAGACAGTACTGGATTTTTGAACACGGGTTCTGTATAATAGGGAAAGGACAAAAGAGCGGCAGGATTTGGGATATGCGGTTCTTTGAGTACGTACACTGTTATTGGAAGTGAGATAAGAGATGATTTTTGAAAGCCATGCACATTACGATGACGAAGCCTTTGACTTGGATCGTGACGAGCTTCTTGGGAAATGCCAGGAACAGGGAATTGAATATATCGTGAATGTGAGCGCCAGTCTGGATTCGGTGAAAACCACTCTTGCGCTTGCGCAAAGGTATCCGTTTGTCTACGCAGCAGTAGGCGTTCATCCGGATGAAGTAGGCGGGCTGGACGAGGAAAGCTTCGCCTGGCTGAAGGAGCAGTGCGCCAGCCCGAAGACGGTGGCTGTGGGAGAGATTGGCCTCGATTATTATTGGGATAAGGAGGACCATGAGCTTCAGAAATACTGGTTTCAGAGACAGCTTGCTTTGGCAAAGGAGCTGGAGCTTCCGATCATTGTACACAGCCGGGAGGCATGCGCCGATACGCTGGAGGAGATTAAGAAAGCTCATACGCCAGAGCTTCGGGGCGTGATTCACTGTTTTTCCTATTCGCCTGAGACAGCTCAGGAATATCTTGAGATGGGGTATTATATCGGGATTGGCGGGGTTGTAACCTTTAAGAATGCCAAAAAACTGAAGGAAGTTGTGAAGCTTGTGCCTGTCGAAAGGATTTTGCTGGAAACGGATTGCCCGTATCTGGCGCCGGAACCGAACCGGGGAAAGAGAAATTCTTCTCTGAATCTGCCTTATGTGGCCGCGGCGATAGCAGAACTTAAAGGAGTGGATACGGACGAGGTGATCCGTATCACAAATGAGAATGCAAAAAAATTGTATTTCCGCAAAAAACAGGCGATTTTGCAGGACTAAAGCGTATGGCACTTTTGTACACCGATGCGGAAGAAGCAGAAAGGACCAGAGAGATGAGCAAACCGATTCCGAACCTTGGGAATTCCAAGAACACGATAGAAATTTTGAATAAGTATAAATTTGTCTTTCAGAAACGATACGGGCAGAACTTTCTGATAGATGAGCATGTGCTGGGAAAAATTATCCGGTCCGCGGATATTACGGAACAGGATTTCGTGGTGGAAATCGGTCCGGGCATCGGGACTTTGACGCAGTATCTGGCGGCTGCTGCCAGAGAGGTGGCGGCAATCGAGATAGACGATGCGTTGATTCCGATACTTGAGGATACGCTGAGCGGTTATGAGAATGTGACGGTGATTCATGAGGATGTGCTGAAGGTGGATCTGCGGAAACTGGCGCAGGAGAAAAATGGAGGAAAGCCGATAAAGGTAGTGGCGAATCTTCCTTACTATATTACGACGCCGATTATCATGGGGCTTTTTGAAAATCAGGTCCCGGTGGACAGCATCACAATCATGGTGCAGAAGGAGGTCGCGGACCGCATGAAGACGGGACCTGGCTCCAAAGACTATGGGGCGCTGTCGCTGGCAGTGCAGTATTACGCGCGGCCGGAGCTTGTGGCGAATGTGCCGCCGAATTGCTTTATGCCCCGCCCAAGGGTGGGCTCTGCGGTGATTCGTCTGACACGGCATGAAAAGCCTCCTGTGGAGGTGAGAAATGAAACGCTGATGTTCCGCATTATCCGTGCATCCTTTAACCAGAGAAGAAAAACTCTGGTCAATGGGCTGGGCAACGCGCCGGAACTTCGCATTCCCAAGGAGCAGACAACCACAGTGCTGGAAGAGATGGGACTTCCGGCAGGGATTCGCGGAGAGGCTCTTGAACTTTCGCAGTTTGCGGAACTGGCGAACCGGCTGGAAGAACAAATGGAAAAGACGTTGGAATGAAGCAGACAAGTCAGGCATAGAATATCTTAGCAAATAAGAGAAAGGGAGGGATTCTTTGTCTGACTATAAACGGTTTGTCTCCTATATCTACGGTTATAATCAGGGAGAAAAGGGAGAGAACACAGGTTTCGTAAAGGTGAATGCCAGAGGCGGCGAGTGCAAGATCTGGGTGCACGTAAAAGGATTTTACACACACAGGCAAAAGCCCTATCGGGTGTATGTGTTTGCACAAAAGAAAGAATGGCTGGAAGGACAGTATCTGGGAGAGCTGGAGAGCCGGAACGGCGCGCTGGAATGGAACGGCGTGACAAGAACGGACAGCCTGATGGGGGGCTTCAGCCTGGATGAGAGCCGGGGAATTTATATAGAGGGAGAGAACCGTGTTTTGGCCGCGGAGTGGGACGACTATCCGGTAGACGTGGAGCGGTTTCACCCCCTTGAGAGGTATGCCAGGCAGAGGAGCGTGGAGGAAGATACAGGAAAAGTGGAACGGAACGAAACAGAGAGTCCGGCGGAAACTTTTACGTTGGAGGGAGCGGTGAGGGAGTCTTTTCCGGAGACTGCATCCGAGGACTCTCCATCGCAGAGTATTCCGGCAGAAGCGTTCCCGGTGCAGGCTGCGCAGATGAAGGGCGAAACGGAAGAAAGAAGTCAGATACAGCCGGAGGATCCGAGAAAGAGACAATGGGAGTATTTGACGGCACATTTTCCGGTATCCCGATACCAGGACGGAAATGGAGCGATTATGACTGGTATCCGTCTCGGAAGCAGAGATCTGTCGCGGATTCCGAGGGACAAGTGGGGGCTTGGGAATAACAGTTTTCTGCTTCACGGCTTTTACCAGCATCATCATTTGCTGCTGATCCGGAGGCAGTCGGATACGGACGTAAGTTATTACATAGGTGTTCCGGGCATCTATAACGAAAAGGAGCAGATGCTTGCCTCCATGTTCGGCTTTGAGGAATTCAGGATGATGAAAGGGGCCGGAACCAGGGGAGAAGAAATGGGATATTGGTGCCGTATGCTGTAATGACTATTGCGGGCGGCGGAGACGGGGGGTGAAAGCCCGCCTTTCGGAACAGAAGAGGTAAAGGAAGAAAAATGACTGCAGATGAAAAATATATGAAAGAAGCTATGCGTCAGGCCAAGAAGGCGTGGGCGCTTATGGAGGTGCCGATCGGCTGTGTGATCGTGCAGAATGATAAGATTATAGCAAGAGGCTACAATCGGAGAAATACAGATAAAAATACGCTTTCTCATGCAGAACTGAATGCGATACGGAAAGCGAGCAAAAAGACAGGGGACTGGAGGCTTGAGGACTGTACGATGTACGTCACTCTGGAACCATGCCAGATGTGTGCCGGGGCAATCGTGCAGGCCCGTGTGGGACGAGTGGTAATCGGCGCTATGAATCCCAAGGCAGGCTGCGCGGGCTCGGTGCTGAATCTTTTGGAAATGCCGCAATTCAATCATCAGGTACGGGTAGAGAGAGGCGTGCTTGGAGAGGAATGCGGCAGTATGCTGACAGAATTTTTCAAAGAGCTGCGCAGACAGAAGGCGGCGCCGGGAGAAGATTACAAGATCAGGTTGGAGTAAAGAAATAGTCAGTTGATAAAAAATAAATAAAAAGAGTATTGGCTCCTTGAGGTATAATGATTTCGACGAAAAAAACAAAACCGAAAGGAGTACCAATACTCATGGATATTATAACATTAA
>DVLE01000033.1 GCA_018715645.1 Candidatus Merdisoma merdipullorum | reverse complement strand
TTGGAGATAAGGCGGGTTATGTTAGAAATAAGGGCTTAGATGAGAAAATATTGAAAGAGCTTATTATTTCTGCATTGAAAAACGGGCCTCTAAAGAAGGCTGATATTTATGAAGCGGTGAAACATGCATTTCCGGATGTTCTTACAGAAGAGAAGCAGTATAAGAAGCTTTCAAATCTTCTTCAGAAAATGAAGAAGGAAGGAATCATCGATGTTCGTGGCAGTGCAGTCCGTGCAGAATGGTTTCTTGTATAGTAGATTTAGTCAAGAAAGTCGGTTTTTAGTCAAGGAATTAGTCAAAGAAAATGATCATGAAGTCAACGAGGATCCCGGAAAGCCTGTATTTCCGGGATCTTTCTTGACTAAATACGAATTTTGAAATTTAACTTTAGTCGAGATTTAGTCCTTGCGGTACCATTGTGTCTCATACCCGTAAATGCGCCATAGTCAATACCAGCTAAAATTATTGCCGCCTTTTGTAGGCGGCAGATAGGAACAAACCTAATCCGTTGATGGATGTTTTTTCTGGTGGCAACACTCCGGCAATGTCTCTGACCACGGAAGCAGCTGTTCAACATAAGAAAGTTCTTCCAATTTTCCGTTCGCTAAGGGATAGTATAACAGAAACAATCGGTTCTACATAGCAGATCAGCAAACTTCTGTACAATTACAGTTTCGGATGAAAGAACGTTCCAGTATTGTTATCCCAGTCAAGAGAAGATGAAGTTCTTCCTGCGAGATCCTGGCGGCTTCTTCCTGGCTTCTCAGCCACCGGAGGCGCCCGGCTTCAATCCTTTTATAGAGCAGGCAGAACCCATCCCCTTCCCATACCAAACCTTTAAAACGGTCCGTGCGGCAGCCGCAGAAAAGAAACAGGACGTTCTTTTGAAATGGGTCCAAACGGAACTGTTTTTTACTAATGTCGCTAAACCATCAATCCCTTTGCGGAGATCACATTTTCCACAGTAGATATAGATGGCCTGAAAACTAGTTATCCCAGACAGCACGGAACATCACCTCTTTCAAGAATTAGCGGCACACCATTCTCTAATGGTCAGGCCACTGTCGTTACGCTGTTTGATCATTGCGGCCCAGCTGGCTGCGCGGATCTGCATTACTTCATTCATACTCTTGAGATCTCCTTATAAAAACTTAAAAAACTCCACTCAAAGTTTTTGGACTTTTCCAAGTGAATTTGATAAGATCATCATTGCATAAAATCAGTTATAAGTCAGTCCACAGATTATGGAGCATTTACAATTTGCCGATATGCGTGATAATATTCAAAGGAGATGATGTCATGCCGTGGTATGAACACATTAAAAATGTCCTGAAATGTGGAGAGATATATTCTCATAAAGAACTTACAGATGAATTAAAAATACTGAAACCGGATTTGGCTGACAGCACATATCACTGAACGAAGAAGCAATATTATCCACCGTATTCTGATCTGGCATTAGAGGTGATGAATCAAATTAAAGAGACGTATCCGTATGTGACCTTTACCGTTTTTGAAACGGTTTTGATGAATGATTTTTTGAATCATTTAATCGCTCAAAACACAGTTTTTATCCAGGCTGAAAAGGAAAGCAGCATCTATGTTTTCCGATTTCTGCAGGAAAAAGGATATCAGAATGTCATGTATAAGCCAGGGAAAAACGAGTTTGATTTATACTGGTCGAGAGATGAAATCGTTGTTGCTGATATCATTTCGGAAGCTCCATTAAGAACAGATGAGCCTCACAAGATAATGCTTGAAAAAATGTTGGTGGACATGATTGCAGATAAGCTGATTTCTACAACATTTAGTAAGGCTGAGTTTCCGGATGTTATCGAGCAGGCGCAGAGTCGGTACTATCTGGATAAGATCAGGCTTCTAAGATATGCAAGAAGGCGCAATAGAGAAAAGAGATGAAACAATACCTCGAAGGGAATACCATAGGGAATGTTGCTACGTGAGAATTATACAAAAGAACATATCGCCAGGTTAAGGGAGCAGACGGGGGCAGATCCTTCTATCTTGGAACGGACTATATTTGCGGTTGGATTGCTTGAGGCGATCCGAAGTGTTGGTATGCCATTCATTTTTAAGGGAGGAACATCACTCCTTGTTTTGCTTGACCATCCAAGACGGCTCAGTACGGACATAGATATTATTGTCGACAAAGGTACGGATGTAGATGACTACATTAAAAAAGCCGGGACGATCTTTCCTTTCTTAAGCGTTGAGGAGCGCAAGCGGAGAGGCATGAATGATATTGAGAAGCGTCACTTCAGATTCCATTTTCTGTCTCTGAGAACGGAAAAGGAAATCCATATTCTTCGGGATGTGGTTTTTGAGGATAATCCATATCTCAGGGTTACGGAACGACCGATCCGCAGCAGACTTTTACTTCATGAAGGGGATGATCTCCTGGTTCAGCTTCCTGATAAAAACTGTATTCTTGGCGATAAGCTGACGGCTTTTGCGCCGCATACAACAGGAATTCCTTTTGGAAAAGATAAAGAACTGGAGATTATCAAGCAGATGTTTGACTGCTGGACGCTGATTCAGGAAATGGATGACTATCAAACAGTATCCTCAGTGTACAATACAGTTTCGCATATTGAATTGGAATACCGGGGGAGATGGATAAGGAGCCAGATGATTGCTTGAAGGATACGATAGAGAGCTGCATCTGCATTATGGGAAGAGGCGGGATCCGCCCGAAAGATTATGCAAACTTTAAGGCGGGTATCAGTAGTATCCAAGGCCATATTTTCGTAGGGAGACTTAACGGAGAAAATGCCGGAATCTATGCAAGTGAAGTCATGTATCTTGCGGCCAGCCTGCTGACCGGACAACAGGAATATGTTCGTATTGAGGAACCTGATGAATACCGGGATGTCCAGCTGAAGATGAAAGGTATCAAGAAAGTTAGTGGGATACGAAATACAAATCCGACAGCTTATGCGTACATGGTAAAATCATTTCAGATTTTGCAGGAGTCAGGTCTTTACATAGACAGCATCATATAGGAGTGAAAAGGTCTTGGCCAGTTTCTAATGATAGTCAGGTTGTAGATAAAATTTGAGCAAGAAAGATACGGAGCTTTTTATTAAAAGAAAGCCTCCGGCTCTCACCGGAGGTTGATAAACAATGCTTCTTTGCTGCACATTGCGAAACGTGTTTGCATAAACAGATTTTAGGGAGACTCGGAGCGATCCGGGCATTTTTTATGTCTTTTTCAGGAGGTGCTGTCCCAGATCATTGAGTTATGGGGTCTGAACACCCAGACGGATGTGCAGGCTAAAAAGCTTCGCCCGACTGACCGGAAAACGGCGAAAACATCAGGGATCCGTCGAGGAGGAGAAAGTATATGCCGCAGCCAGTACACAGGGGGGATGAAGCAAATGCATCACATTAAGCCGCTGATAGGTGACGGTGACCATAAAGATTCGTATCTTGCCATGTTCAAAGGAAAAAGAATTGATAAATACCGCAAAACACGCTACTATAAAACCATCAGGCATACACAGGGGAAGAAGCATATGAACATTGAGGCCTATGATTTGGATTGCCTGCGCGGACTGGTGCGCAGTCTCCAAAAGGAGAACTTTATATTAAAGGAAAAATTGAAGAAGGCCAATATTCCATTTGATGATGAGAACCCCTTTGAAGGTTCGGACAGCAATATGGAAAAATACGATCCGGATCAGGGAGGGAGAATCCTTCATCCCGGCTATATCACGGAAGACATGGCAAAAAGATTTTACTCTATGTTCTGGGGGCGGGAAGATGTTTTTGCGAAAAGGAGCAGGTCGGGAGCCTATTTTCCCCAATGCGATAATCGATGGAAAGCGGATTTGTGTCCGAAGATGCGGGGCGAAAAGGCTGTCTGCAGCGAATGTAAAAATCAAAAATGGACGAGACTTGACGCGGGAAAAATAGTGGCGCATTTGCTTGGATATAAGGAGGACGGTTCCGATGTGATTGGCGTTTACCCGCTTTTGCAGGATGGAACCTGCAGATTCTTAGTGTTTGATTTTGATAATCATGAAAAAGGGGCGGAGGCAGCGGATTTTGCCAACACAGATAACAGGTGGCAGGAAGAGGTGGATGCGCTGCGGAGAATCTGCCAAGATAATGGCATTCATGCGCTGACAGAACGGTCGCGTTCCGGCAGAGGAGCCCACCTGTGGATATTCTTTAAAAAGGCCATTCCGGCTTCCACAGCCAGGAATTTTGGCTGTCTGCTTTTGGACAGAGGCTCGAATTCAATCAATCTAAAGTCATTTCATTACTATGACCGGATGTACCCCTCGCAGGATGCGGCAGGCAGCATAGGCAATTTGATTGCTCTTCCGCTCCAGGGACAGGCCCTGAAGGCAGGCAACAGCGCATTTGTGGATGAAAACTGGAATGCTTATCCGGACCAGTGGGATATTTTATTTCACAAGACCAAGAAATTGTCTTCGGAAGAAATGGAAGCGCTTATAACGAAATGGCAGAAGGAAATCCCGGGGACGAAGGAAATCGACAGGCCGAGACCGTGGAGGCGGAGACAAAATTTTGTCAAGGCGGATGTTGTGGGAAAGCTTCATATGGTGCTTAGTGATGGGGTATATGTAGATGCGTTAAATATTACGCCGCGGCTTCAAAATCAAATTCGGAGCATGGCGGCGTTTGACAACCCGGAATTTTATAAAAATAAACGGCTGGGATATTCCAATTACTATAATTTCAGCTCCATTTACCTGGGGAAAGATGTGGATGGGTACATTCGGGTTCCGCGGGGATTAAGAGAACAGATAATGGAGGCGTGTGATAAAGCGGGAATTGCAGTGGAGGTATCGGATCAGAGAGAAAAAGGGCGCCCTATTCGCGCTGCGTTTAATGGGGATTTAAGATTAAGGCAAAGTCTGGCTGCGCAGGCGCTGCTGGCATATTCGGATGGGGTATTAAGCGCGGCGACTGCCTTTGGAAAGACCGTGGTCTGCAGTTACCTGATTGCAGAGAGGAAGGTCAACACACTGATTCTGCTGCAGAACAGAGAGCTGCTTTCACAGTGGATAAATGAGCTGCATAAATTTTTGAAGATTGATGAAGAACCGCCTGTTTATGAGACAAAGACGGGAAGAAAGAAAAAAAGAGAGAGTCCCATTGGATTTTTGCATGGCAGCAAAAACGCACTGACAGGGATTGTTGATGTTGCCATGGTTGGCTCCATGTATGCCAAAGGAAAATTTAATGAGAGGCTTAATTCCTATGGAATGGTTATTTTGGATGAATGTCATCACGCGGCCTCCCGCACATCGATGGAACTTCTGCAGAAGATAAATGCAAAATATGTTTACGGAGTTTCCGCTACCCCTAAGAGGGGAGACAGCCTTGACAAAATCATTTACATGATGCTCGGGCCTCTGCGGCATAAGTTTACGGCATTCGAAAGGGCGAAGGAGCAGGGGATCGGTCATTATTTCGTGCCGCGCTATACCAGGACAGCAAATATAGCGGACAGCAGCAGAGACATCAATAAAGCGTATGAGATAATCAGCAGGAACAGCATACGCAATGAAATGATTGCAGATGACGTGCGCTTCAGCGTTTCCGCAGGGCATACGCCGTTGATTTTAACCAGACAGAAGGAGCATGCAAAATTGCTTTATGAGATGCTGCAGGGAGCGGCGGATCATGTATATTTACTGTATGGAGACAATTCGCATAGAGAAAATGCGGAAATCATAAAAAGACTCGGAGGGCTGCCCCAGAACGAGTCACTGATCCTGATCGCAACGGGGCAGAAGGTAGGCGAGGGGTTTAACTTTCCGAGACTGGATGTATTGATGCTTGCAGCGCCGGTCTCTTCAGAGGGCAGGCTGGAACAGTACGCGGGCAGATTGAACCGGGACTATGAAGGGAAAAAGGCCGTTTATGTCTATGATTATATCGACGCGCATATAAAAGTTTTTGACAATATGTA
>DVLE01000032.1 GCA_018715645.1 Candidatus Merdisoma merdipullorum | reverse complement strand
TCTACCAACTGAGCTATCTGGGCAGATGCTCTCACATATTCAGTTCGTATGTATCGCAACGGTAATAATTTATCATGACTGGCAGGGTTTGTCAAGCTGTTTTTTTCGCTTTTCATTCCCTGCCAGAAATTTTGGCTCTACTTCTGCTCTCTCGAAGCCAGCCTGTGAATATGTATCGTTAGATAAGCGACCTCCTCGTTGGGAATAGCCTTGTTATATTCCCGCACAAGCAGGGTACGAATCTTCTCGGCGCAGCTCAGAGATCTCGGATAGACTTCCATCTGACTGTACAGCAGATCATCCTCCGAATCCAGCATTTTATCGGTAAAAAACCTTTCCGCAAAATACTGCATATGGCTGATGAATCTGGAATAATGAATGCTCTCTTTATCCGGCTGACATTTCATTATATAGGTAACAGTCATCATTACCTGCCCGATCAGCTTTGCCGCCTTCATGGCGTCATACTGGACTTCCATCTCCCTCTGCGCATTGACGATATGGAAGGCCACATTGGCCGCCTCCTCCACGGGAAGACGAATCCCCAGCTTTTCCTCAACCAAATCCAGCGCGTGGAGGCCAATCTGATACTCCTTCGGATAAAAGGTCTTCAGCTCCCAGAACACTCTGTTGGTAATGATCAGGCCGCCCTTAAACCGTTCCACAGCAAAATGCAGATGATCTGTCAACGCCAGATAAATATGCTCGTTCAGGGAAGTGTGCAGCTTTTCCTCCGCATAAGCCACTATCTGCTGGGTAAGTTCCAGATAGGAAGCCGGAATTTCCGCCAGAAGTCCCAAAAGCTGGAAGCGATCCGGCTTTGACACCGGCACAAATACCCGGCCATCGCTTAAGATTTCCACCTCGTCTCCAACCTTTTTTCCAAATCCGATCCCCTTCTGAACAACGATAAATTCTTCGCCGGACTCATCGGACACCAGGAGAACACTATAGTTCAATATCTTTTTTATATATGGCAAGCCGCTCACTCCCTCTTACTCCGCCGAACTAATCCATGTCCGCTCCGTTGGTAGCAATCACTTTCTGATACCAGTAAAAACTATCCTTACGCGTGCGATTCAGCGTTCCGTTCCCCATATCATCCTGATCCACATAGATAAACCCGTACCGCTTGCTCATCTGGTTCGTAGAAGCGGAAATCAGATCGATCGGCGCCCAGCTCGTATAGCCCATCAGCTCCACTCCGGCATCAATAGCCTTCTCCATTTCGCGGAAATGACTGCGGAAATATTCAATACGATACGGATCGTGAATGGAGCCATCTCCCTCCACCGTATCCTTTGCCCCGATACCGTTCTCCACCACAAACAGCGGCTTTCTGTACCGGTCATAGAGTTCAATGAGAGAAATCCGAAGTCCCACCGGATCTACCTGCCAGCCCCAGTCGCTGGTCGGAAGATATGGATTCTTCACACCAAGCACCGTATTTCCCGGCGTACGCTCTGCATTCGGATCTACAGATTCCGTCATACTCATATAATAGCTGAAGGACACAAAATCTACGGTCCCCTCTTTGATGACTTCCAGATCACCCGGCTCCATCTGAATAGAGAATCCTCTCTTTTCCAGATCACGAAGCGTCATACGGGGGTATTCTCCAAATACCATGACATCGGAATAGAACATATTTTCCAGATTCTTGTACTGCGTGGCCGCCACATCCTCCGGCGCGCAGGTACGCGGAAACGTCATCAGTTTCGTCAGCATACAGCCCATCTGCGCTCCGGGAACCAGTTCATGAAGGAGTTTCGCCGCCATAGCTGCAGCCACAAACTGATGATGAAGCGCCTGATAACAGCAGGCCAACTCTCCTTTTTCCCCGCAGAGATCAGGAATAATCCCCGCCGTCGTAAAGGAATGACGGATAATACTGTCCACCTCGTTGAAATTCAGCCAGTATTTCACATATTTCCCGAACCGCTCGAAGCAGACCTTTGCAAAACGGACAAAGCAGTCTATGACGCGTCGGTCGGTCCAGCCGTTGTATTTCAGGCTTAAATGCAAAGGCATTTCATAATGCGAAAGCGTAACCAGCGGTTCGATATTCAGGCGTTTCATCTCTTTGAATACGTCTTCGTAAAAAGCCAGTCCCTCCTCGTTCGGTTCCAGTTCCTCACCGGTAGGGAAAATGCGCGTCCAGGCAATCGACAAACGAAATGTCTTAAAGCCCATCTCTGCAAAAAGCGCCAAATCTTCTTTGTAGCGATGATAGAAATCGATTCCTCTGCGCTTAGGATAATACGTGTCGTCTGGATCCTCCATAGCTTTTTTAATCGCTTCGCTGGAAATACTCACATGGGCCTTATAATTCTTTACGTCTGTATTGGGTTTATACGTGGCTACATCCGCCACGCTCCAACCTTTGCCGCCCACGTTCCACGCGCCTTCTACCTGGTTCGCCGCTACCGCGCCTCCCCACAGAAATCCTTCCGGAAAACTCATGCCTGTTCCTCCTTATTCGCCAGACGGATGATCGGACTTCCCGCCTTCACTGCTCCGCCTGTAGCCTTCGTTAATCTATAGTCGCTTGCATTTGTGACAATCACAGGCGTCACTACATCATAGCCTTCTTTTTTAATGGCATTTAAGTCAAATTTCATCAGAAGCTGTCCTGCCTTTACTTTGTCGCCCTTGCTTACCTGAGGCTCAAAATATTTTCCTTCCAGCTTCACTGTATCGATTCCCACATGAAGCAAAATCTCCGCGCCGCCGTCGCTTACCAAAGAAATCGCGTGCTTTGAATCAAATACCGTATCCACCACTGCGTCTGCCGGAGCATACAGCTCTCCCTTCTCAGGAATAATCGCCATACCTTCTCCCAAAATTCCTGCGGAGAATACCTCGTCTTTTACTTCACTCAAATCAATCAGCTTTCCATCCAGAGGACTTGTTACAGCTTCTTCTCCTTCTGCAGCCTCCGGGGCCTTCGCCTCAACGATTTCTCCATCTTTAAACAGAATCATCGTAGCCACAAAGGAGAATACCACTGCCGCCGCAAAGCCTACGAAGCCCCAGACAATATTCATGCTGTTGTTCACATCCACAAACATCGCCATTCCGGCAAGTCCCGGTCCCATAGCCACGAAAGCCTTCAGACCTGTCAAGCCGATAATCGTACCACTGAGAAAGCTTCCTGCCATAACGCCGTAGAGCACACGCTTATGCTGAAGGGTTACACCGTAGAGAGCCGGCTCCGTGATTCCGAAAATGGCGGAAATGCCTGCGGAGATCGCGGTGGAACGAAGCTCTGTATCCTTTGTTTTCAGGGCCACTGCAAAGCATGCGCCGCCCTCGGAAATATTATGTGCCAAAGAAGCAGGCATATACAGAAGCTCCTCGCCCATTTCACTGATAGAGGAAACCGCATAGGGAAGCAGCGCCTTGTGCATACCCATGGAAACCATCAGCGGCAGGAGGGCAGCCAGAAGTCCTACGGCCAGCCAGCCAAGCTTATCATACAGGAACAGAATCACTGTCGTCAACACCTGTCCGATATTATAACCGAGAGGTCCAAGAATTAGCAGAGACACAGGTACTACAATCAAAAAGCAAATCATCGGAACAAAGAATACCCGGATCGGCTTCGGAGAAATCTTTGTCACCCATTTCTCCACAAAGTACAGAAGCGCCACTGTCAGAATTGCCGGAAATACCTGATAGGAATAAGCGATATTCTGAACCGTAAAGCCAAAAAGTGTAAGTCCTTCGGTGATAGCCGTAGTCATACCAGGCAAAATCAGAGCGCCCACAGCACCCAACGCTACCAGACGATTACACTTCAGCTTTGTGGACATCGTAACGGCTACCATGAGAGGCAGGAAGTAAAGGGCTGCATCCGCGCCATTGTAAAGTACCGTATACCAGGCGTCCGTGGTCTCCATTACGCCAATCAGCGTAAGCAGGGACAGCAGAGCCTTCAGAATACCTGCTCCGGCAATGGCAGGAACCAACGGCTGGAACACGCCCACCAGAAAGTCCAGTACTGCGGCTCCGATGGAACGCTTCTCTGCCGTAACCGGGACGGCTCCCTCTCCTGTAAAGCTTCCAAGCTTCATCAGTTCGTCATATGCCTCGATCACATCGTTGCCGATAACCACCTGGCACTGATTTCCATTGAAAATCACCCCCATAACTCCGGCAATCGCCTTCAATCCATCCTTATCCACCTTTGTCGGATCCGCCACGGAAAAACGAAGACGGGTAGAGCAATGCTCCAAATGTGCGACGTTCTTTTCGCCGCCAATGTGTTTCAGTATCGACTTCGCGATACCTGCATAATCCTTTGCCATAATTCTTTCTCCTTCTCAAATCACTAAAACTTTTGCTGCAATCCGGCCGAAAAAGCAACAAAAAAAGATCGAAAAAAGAACATAACCAACGTCTCGTTGTTATCGTATCTTCTTTCGATCTTGCCTGCATTACCAGTAACATGTCTACTGATAAGATTTTAACAAATATCCATTAAAGAAGCAATGGTGAAATCATACAAAATTTGGATAGTGTTTTTGTGTATTATGCGTAATCCCTATTCCAGATCACCCAAGGCTTCCCTCCTCTTTTACTCAGAAAAATTCCAGGTATACGAGAAAATATGCGCTCCGATTACCAGACCGCTTAAGGACGGATAGTTCGCGTAGGTACGGAAAAATACCCGGTTTCCGATGTTTGATTCTCCGGCAATGGCACGGCGGGCCGCCGTATAGCAGGATTCGGTAACAGAATCCAGACTCTGCTCCAGAATCAGATCAAAACGACCAGAGGTCACCGGCGAGAACTGGCCGGAGGCCCGGATCACACTGATAATATCACCCTGCGCAAAACGCGGATCCCGGACACGGTTCATGACGGCGGCTCCCACCGCGAGCTGGCCTTCCGCGCCCTGATTGCCCGCTTCACAATAAATCAGGACGGCAAGAGCCGTGACCTCCTCCTCACTGGCATTGTATGCGCCGTACTGCACATATTCTGTCTCCGTAGTACGCACACCTGTCACATCTCCCAGGGACGCCTGAATCTCCGCAGCTTTCGCGGCCTCGATCTGGGCCTCGATAGCCTCCTTCTCCGCGATCAGCTGTTCAAGAACCGCTTTCTGGTTCTCCAGAGTATTGTTTTTGCCATCCAGATCCGCCTGCGCCTCGGCAATCTGAGTAACATGCTGGCTGATCTGTCCGGAGGTGCTGCTGGCAAGGGCTGAAACCTCGTTCTGCTTCGCCGTCACAGAGGCCTGAAGTTCGTCGAGAGCTTCCTTCTCTCCCTGAAGCTGAGCCTCCTGATCCTCAATAGCTTCCTTCTGCGCCACATATTGCTCCAGCATGTTTCTGTCATACTCTGTGATGCTGGCCGCATACCCTGCCTGGTTCAGCGCGTCCGCGAAGCTGCCCGACGTCAGGAGAATTTCCAGGAATGAATTCTGGGGATGCTCGTACATATACTGGATGCGGGCCTTCATGTCGGCGTACTGCTGGTCCTCGATGGCTTTCGCCTCCTCCAGATCCGCCTGCGCCTGCTCAATCTCCGCCTGTTTGTCCGTAATCTGCTGATTCAGATCCTCGATCTCTTCTTCCAGAGAAGCATACTGACGATTCAGATCAGCCAAATAATTTTCCATCTCCGCCTTGGCTTGCTCAAGCTTCTGCTGCTTTTCCTCTGTCTCATCGATCTCCTGCTGAGTTTTATCTATTTCCTGCTGTTGATTGTCGATCTCCTGCTGAATCTCCTGTACGTCACTCTCGTCCGGAGTCTCCGCGGCATGGGAAGTAAACCCAAGCGTCCATGCCAGAGCCAGGGCCGCACATCTGTATATGATTTTCGAGCGCCGTACCTTTCTCATTCTTTCTCCCCTATGCCCAGTCGTATCTCGTCAGATGCCCTTCCAGCTTCATGCCGGGAAAATGATTCTGCCGCAAAGCTTCATATAGCACAATCGCCACAGAATTGGACAGATTCAAGGAACGCGTATCCCCTATCATCGGGATCCGGATCGCCCTTTCCTGATTTTTCAGAAGCAATTCCTCCGGAATCCCCGCGCTTTCTTTCCCAAACATAATATAGCAGTCCGGTTCAAACGCGGCCTCCGTATATACCCTGGGCGCCTTCGTCGTAGCCATCCAGGGAGCTGCGCCGGGATTCCGGCGCAAAAAATCCTCATAATCAATATAAGTCGTCACATCAAGCTGGGACCAATAATCCATTCCCGCCCGCTTCAGTTCCTTCTCTCCCAGCCGGAAGCCAAGAGGCTCTATCAAATGCAGCCTCGCGCCTGTAGCCACGCAGGTGCGGCCGATATTCCCGGTATTCGCCGGGATCTCCGGCTCCAGAAGCACAATATTAAAAGCCATTATTTCGCTTCCTTTTCCGCGCGCAGCCGCGCCACAAAATGACTCAGGCGGCCAAGAGCCTCCTTGAGCTGTTCCAGGGAATAGGCGTAGGAAATACGCAAGAAACCTTCGCCGCAGGCTCCAAAAGCGGTTCCCGGAACGACAGCCACCTTCTCCTCCTCCAGAAAACGGGTGGCAAACTCATCAGAACTCATACCAAATTCCTTTATGCTTGGGAAAGCATAAAAGGCTCCGTAGGGTTCAAAGCAGGATAATCCCATTTCCTCAAACGCATTCATCAGGAAGCGGCGTCTCTGATCGTAAGATTCCCGCATCGCGGCCACATCCTCATCGCCGTTCCGAAGGGCCTCCACGGCCGCATACTGGCTGGTCGTAGGAGCGCACATGATCGCATACTGATGAATCTTCGTCATCTGGGCGATGATGTCCGCCGGCCCGCAGGCGTAGCCCAGACGCCAGCCCGTCATGGCAAAAGCTTTGGAAAAGCCGTTGATCAAAATCGTACGTTCCCGCATTCCCGGCAGGCTTGCGATGGATACATGTTCCTCCTTATAGCTCAGCTCAGAATAGATCTCATCGGAAAGCACGAAAATATCCTTCGCCACACAGACCTCCGCAATTTCTTCCAGATCCTTCTTTTCCATGATGGCCCCCGTCGGATTATTCGGGAACGGAAGCACAAGAATCTTCGTCTTTTCGGTGATGGCTGCCAGCAAATCTTCCTTTGTAAGCCGGAACTCGTTTTCCTCCTTGAGCTCAATAATGACCGGAACCCCATCCGCCAGTATCGCGCAGGGCTCGTAAGATACATAACTCGGCTGCGGAATCAGCACCTCGTCTCCCGGATTCAGCATCGCGCGAAAAGCCATGTCAATGCCTTCGCTGCCGCCCACGGTGATCAGCACTTCGTGGAGAGGATCATAGCTTACGTGTACACGGCGCTCCAGATAGCGCACAATCTCCTCACGCAGCTCTTTCAGCCCTGAATTGGAGGTATAAAAGGTCCGCCCTCTTTCCAGGGAGTAGATACCCTCCTCACGGATATGCCAGGGCGTATCAAAATCAGGCTCTCCCACGCCCAGGGAGATCGCGTCAGGCATCTCGCTTACAATATCAAAAAACTTCCGGATGCCGGACGGCGGAATGGAAACTATTTTATCTGATAAGGGATTTCTCACGGCGTCACCAGCATCCTTTCGTCTTCCGTAGTATGTACCATAATGGAACCATGGTCCTTGTATTTTTTCAATATGAAATGAGTGGCAGTACTCAGCACCGACTCGATCGGGGAGAGCTTATCGGAAACAAACTGCGCCACATCGCGCATAGTCTTACCTTCAATCATGACCATAAAATCAAAACCGCCGGAAATCAGATATACGCTGTCCACCTCCGGATAATTGTAGATACGCTCCGCTACCTTATCAAAGCCCAGTCCCCTCTGAGGCGTCACCTTTACCTCGATCAGAGCCGTCAGCTTTTCCGCGCTGGTTTTATCCCAGTCAATCAGCGTATGGTATCCGCAGATGATTCCTTCCTTTTCCATGTCGGCGATCTCATTTGCCACCATCGCTTCCTCAACGCCCAGCATCACCGCCAGATCCTTCAGATTCACGCGGCTGTTCTTCTCGATAAACGTAAGTATCTTCTCTCTCACAGCTATTCCCTCCCATTAATTACCATAAATTTTATACAACTCGTCTGGCTTTGGCCGCTCCAGGAAGCTCTCCTCGCCGCCGTTCCAGACACGGCGCGCCTTCCCATCCGTGGCCTTTCCAATGACCGCCGCCGGGATCCCGGACGCCTCAAGCTTCCGCGCCAAATCATGTCCCCGGTCCGCTGCCATCAGCATACACCCGCTGGAAATCAGGTAATACGGATTCAGTTCAAAATATTCACAGATTTCTACCGTCTCCTGACGAATGGGGATCGCTTTCAGATCGATCTCCAGGCCGATTCCCGACGCTTCCGCCACCTCCCAGAGCGCTCCGTAGATGCCTCCCTCCGTCACGTCGTGCATGGCGCTTACGCCGTGCTCCACAGCAATGGCTGATTCAGGCAGAACCGACAGATACCTGTCAAAGCCCTTTGCCGTATCCACAAAGGCTGCGGAGAAACGCCCAAGCAGCTCCTCCTCTTTTTCCTTTGCGATGATCGAAGTTCCTTCAATCCCAATCCACTTGGTCACGAGAATATCCTGGCCGGGCTTCGCTCCCGCGGTGGAGACAAGACGGTCCTCCCGGACCTTGCCCACGCCTGTGACGCTGATCACGGGCTGCGTGACGGCTCTCGTGACCTCAGTGTGACCGCCCATGACCTGAATGTGGAAACGGGCGCAGGCTTCCTCTATCTGACGCATCATCTCCCGGATGTCTTCCTCGGTGATCTCCTCCGGCAGCAGTACGGTCAGCATCACGCCCACAGGCTCCGCTCCGCTGCTGGCCAGGTCGTTCGCCGTAATCTGAATGGCCAGCATTCCTACGTCCTTTACCGTTCCTGTAATCGGATCCGTGGAAATCACAAAAATCTCTCCGGGAGAGAGCTTCATGGCCGCGCAGTCCTCGCCCACTCCGGCTCCTAAAAGCACCTCGTCCCGCTTCGTGTGTATCTGTTTAAATATACTTCTCTTTAAAACGGTCTCCGAAACCTTTCCGACCTTCATTTTTCTACGCTCCCATCCTGTATCTGTCTACTACTGCATCCTCTCAATGCAGGAAGCAAGCGTCGCGTTCACAAGCGCCTCATCCTGAGTGGCTATAGCCGCCTGAAGCTCGTTGGAAAGATTGGGGTCTCCCGCGATTCCTACCGTAATAGTCCGCGGGAACATCTGATAGGTCGTCTTGTTTACCTTCGTCACTTCCTGCTCCACGCCGTCGATATAAACATGCTTATAAAGCTCTGCCACCACTCCTGTCCGGCCGTTTGAAGTAACAATATAACCAATCGGCTGTCCTGCATCCGCTACGATCTGCGTCGGCGCAGGCGTTGTGCTTATGGTTGTGCTTGTAAACGCAAGCGTACGGTTGGACGCCCTTGTCTCCTCGCCGTAGATCGTAAAGGTTATTTTTTTATTTGAAGTATACGCCTCGATATAGATAGGGGAATCCGTATCATTTGTAAATTTCAAATCCTTATAGGTTCCCGCAATGGCTGCGTCGGCCGCCGGATCCACATAGGACACAGGCATAGAATGTCCGGAACGCTCCACGATTTCCAGTTCTGCACGAATCACCGCGTTATAAAGCGTCGTAGATACCTGGCAGATGCCTCCTCCCATGCTGTCCACAGTCTCGCCGTTCAGATAGGAGCCGGCCATATAATACCCGTTCGCCGTAGTAAACGGGCTGACCGCCTCATAAGCGGAGAAGGTATCTCCCGGATACAGAACCGTACCATTGATCAGCTCGGCTCCTCTGGCAATATTCGCAGAGCGGTTGGAGCCGGATGTGGAGTAGCTCGTCGTATAAGTTCCCAGCATATCCTGAACCTTGGAAAGCTCCTCCTCCGAACCGCGTGGCTCGTCAATCTCTACAGGAAGCGGCACTCCGCCATCTGTATAATCCCATTCGCTTTCCACATAATTCATAATTGCGTCCACGGAGCCATCCACGTCCAGCAAAAGTCCCGTCGTTCCCGCCACGTACTCAAAGGAATCGCCGTTCTTCTCAAGCGTAGCGTCGACAGCCTCCTGATCAAACTGCGTACATTCGTTGTTTACATATTCAGAAACCAGGCTTTCGTCCAGCGTCCAGGTGAGCTGATACTGCTTGTTCTCATGCTCCAGATCCTTGCGCTCCTTGTATCGCCTGATGATATTTCCCGTCTTTCCAAGCTGAGCAGCTTCCTCGATCACATCCATATTCGTACAGGAAAGTCCCAGCTCGCTTAAGGTAGGCTGAAGCTGATTCTCACCGATATTCAGCGTCAGCGTCTCCTGTCCCAGCTCCTCCGCGTAGGCTTCGATCTCCGCCTGCGCCTCAGCCACAGTCATCCCTGACACATCAATCCCATCGATATATACCCCTGAATGAATCACGCTGCCGGAAGCAGTGTCTGCCGCAAAGGCCTGCATTCCGCCCGCAGTCAGTGTCAGACAAAAAAGAAGTCCCGCAAACCATGTCTTTTTTTTCATAAAATATCTCCTCTTTTCCTGCTGCCTTTCATGTCTCTCAATTTCTCTCAGGTCAGGGCGTAGGCCAGCATCGGCACTACCATAGCGACTACCAAAAGCACAATGATAATTGTAGATATTACTTTTCTTGATTTTTTATCGTACCAATTCATCTTAGAATCCTCCCGTATGTGGAAATAATTTTATCAATCAGCCTTGAAGCTTCGTTTTTCGTAAGAGTGTCCATGGACACGTCTACCGTTATTTTATGATATTTTATCAGATCATTCAAGTATCCTTTTTGAGCCGGTGTGACAGGCCCCTGTTTTTTTGCCTTGTATATCAGCGGCCGCGGAGCAAAAAGCTCCTCCGGACTGTCCGGAAACTCCCTTTGAAGCCTCTGATACAGCTCCATGGCGGCGCAGGCATCGTCCACAGCCCTGTGCGCCCGTTCATGAACGATACCGTAATGACAGCAAAGGGAAGTCAGGCTCTTATGTTCCACATCCGGCAAAAGCATCCTTGCGATTTTCAGCGTATCTATGCCCTCTTTTTCAAATTTCAGTCCGAAATTCACGGCATTTCGCTTCACGAAGCTATAGTCAAACAGGATATTGTGTCCCAGAAGGGGCAGACCGCTGCAGAACTCCACAAGCTCCGCCACAGCCATCCGGGTATCCTTTCCGGCAGCCGCCATCTCATCCGTAATTCCTGTCAGCTCCTGAATCCTTGGACTGATCCGGATACCCGGATTCAAAAGCGCTTCATATCTCTCCCGGATCTCTCCGCCTTCTACCTTTACGGCCCCGATCTCAAGAATCCTATCCTCCACCGGACTTAAACCTGTTGTCTCCAAATCCAGGGCTATATAGCTGTCAATCACACCGTTTCACCTCTGTTCTTCTTCTGTCCAGCGCCAGAGATAAGCGTCCCCGGTCAGCGGATCCCTCGTTTCGTAATCAAATACCAGGTACGCCGGATTTCCGTCGGACGCTCCTTCCGCGGTAATCAGCGCCTCCACATGGGCCTGCTTCGGAACGCTCCTGCGAATCCTGCCCAGCTTCTCCTGATACGGCTTCTGGTCGGGAGCGAAGGCAGGACGCGCTTTCGCCCTCTCTCTCAGATAATAGTCCACGGTCAGAAGCTCTCTGTACCTGTTCTCCTCCTTCGGAAGTTTCTTTCTGATAAAGTCCAGCAATAGCTCAAACCTCTGCTGTCTGGAAGCTTTCCTATCCCCCTGCCTCGCCTGGTAATCATCCGCCAGTTCCTCAAAAAATTCAAAGGGAGAAGAAAAGCAGGGAATCAAGCGTTCCATCGTCCTTCCGAATTGATGACTATTATAATAGATTTCCACCATTTCTTCAATCATCTTCAGCCGTAAAATATCTCCAAAGGAAAGCCAGGGCGTGAAAAGCACCTCGTAGGGCGGACGGCTGTTCCAGACAATTCCGTACCCTCTCGCGTCCCTGTGCATCGGAGAGCCCTTAAGGACCTTCAGAAAGCCCAGCTGAAGCTGCTCCGGCTTCATGGAAAAGACCACGTTAAAGGAACGGCCGAAGCTCTCATAGTCCTCAAACGGCAGTCCGGCGATCAGATCTAAATGCTGGTGAATATTTCTTCCCTTCCAGATTCGTTCTGTAATTCCCCGGAGCTTTTCCAGATCTGTCCTTCGCCGGACAGCCTGAAGAGTTTTCTGATTGGCCGACTGAACGCCTATCTCAATCTGCACCAGTCCCGGACGCAGCTTTCCAAGAAGCTCCAGCTCCTCCTCGTCCAAAAGCTCTGCCTCGATTTCAAAATGGAAGTTCGTAAGCCCATTGTCATGATCCAGGAGATACCGCCAGATCGTCATCGCATGGTCCTTCCTGCTGTTAAAGGTCCGATCCACAAACTTCACCTGCGGCACATTTCTGTCGAGAAAGAACTGCAGCTCCCGGCAGACCGTTTCCGTATTTCGGAAGCGCACTCTCTTTTCCACCGAAGAAAGGCAATAGCTGCAGGAAAACGGACAGCCGCGGCTGGACTCATAATAGATAATCCTGTGCGCAAAGTCTGTCAGATCTGCATAGGGAAAGGGCAGACTGTCAAGATTCATCAGCGGTGCCGGCGGATTGGTATGTACCACACCCTCTTCATCTCTAAAGGCCAGTCCGGGAATCCGGGACAGACTCCCCATATCAGCCTGTCCCTTTACATAACACTCAGCCAGCCTGCGGAACACCTCCTCCCCTTCCCCGCACAGGATTCCATCCACTGGCGGATTTCCCCGCAGAAAGGCTTCCGCGTCATAAGAGACCTCCGGTCCGCCCAGCCAGACCGGGACCTCCGGCATAAGCTTTTTCAGATTCTCCGCCAGCTCTCTCACATATACGATATTCCAGATATAGCAGGAAAATAACAGCACATCCGGCTTTCTGAGATAAATCTCCCTGAGGATGTCCTCTGTTCTGTGATTGATCGTAAATTCCGCCAGCTCGATATGAGAAGACAGGGCGCCTGCATAAGCGCGCAGACTGTAAATAGCAAGATTGGAATGAATATATTTTGCATTGATTGCCGTCAGTAAAAGTTTCATCGTTTCTCCTATCTGCAGACAGCGACCTGACTGACTATATCGGAATAAACCTCCATGCCCGGCGTACGGCACAGATACAACGTATCCTGATGCTCGCTTCCGTGCGTCAGAAATCGCGTCAGCATATTTTCATGTTTCAGAAAGCGTTCCGGGCAAAAGCTTGCGCCTTCTTCTTTTTCTGTGAACAAAGCCACATAAAAGATGCCTGTCTCCACAAGGTCCTGGAAAAAATGACTGCCATAGGACAGTTCTGGCATCAGCCCCAGGTCGGAGGAGGAATACTCGCACATTACCTGCACTCGGTTCAGCTCTGTAAAGTGAACCGGAACTCCCAGCGAAGGCGTCGTAGTCCCAAACCGGCCAGGACCTATAAGCATCAGATTTTCATCGCCCAGCTTCCGGTTCAGTTCGCCAATCAGACGGGCAATCGTGTATTTCTCCTGTTCGCTCTTTCCCGCATAGCCCTTCGCATCCACATAGATTACATAATCGACAGGAAGCCGTACGTTGCCGCCCATGAAATTTCCCTTTGTATAAAATACGCAGTCACCTTTTCCGCCAAACTTCGGAAGCTCCACACTTTTTCCCAGTCCCTTTGTCTGCAGCGGACGGCACTGAAGCAGGTTGAAGCGGAAGCTTCCGTCGCGCCGAAAGTTAACCGTAAATTCAATATCCACAGGATATTCGTATTTCTGCGCAAGAAGCGCCAGCACATCGCGCATCATTTCCGCAAACGGCGTATCTTTCAAAAGTTTTCTGAAATTCAGAGAATAGGGAGGCTTCCGGTTCCGGTAGCCCAGCTCCCGTAGCCTTTGGTATTCGTCATAATCCATCTGAGCGAACAAGCTCCGGTCCGTCTTGATGTCCAAAGCCAGAGCTTCATCCAAATCAATACTTGCAAAACAGTTTTTTCTTAGATTCAGCACATCTACATAATGCTGGGAGAATTTCCGCTCATCACCTGCCTGTATCGGCGGCGTGCGCAAAGGCTCATCCAGGGTTATAATCCGTGCGTAGTCGCCGATTATCCGGTCTACAGCCCTCGTTCCAAGGCCGAACACCAGCCGAAGCATTCCTGCATTCATATCGATGTCCTTATCCCACACATAGAGATTTGAGGAATTCCCCATTCCAGCCAGATGAGGAAAGAAATAGTCCCCGAAATAATCTCCGGACACCCTCTGTACCAGGACCGCCATCTGCTCGTCCTTCTGAGCCAGTCCGCGGCTGATACGGTACTGAAGGGCGTCCTCATTCATCATACTGGCATATACCGTCTTCACCGCTTCTTCAAAGGCCCTCAGCCTTTCCTCCGGAGAGCCTTGGTTCGGACAGAATACGCTTTCATATTTTCCCGCAAAAGCATTTCCGAAATTATCCTCAAGCAGAGAACTGGAACGGACAATGATCGGAGACTGCCCGTAGTATTCCAGCATTCGCACAAAGTGATCACGAATCAGCTCCGGAAAGCTGCCCGCCAAAATCTTTTCCTTCAGTTCCGGCGCGTAAAGGAAGTACCCTTCCTTCGTCTTTTGTCTGGTCCGAAGTCCCCAGCAGCCATTCTGAACGATATAGGTATAAAAAACGTCGGCGCCCAGGTAATAGGAATCGTTCGGCTCTAAAAGCGGCCGGAACCGCTCCGCGTCGGATGGCTCCTTCATAAGCATCTGGCGGGCCAGCAGCATTCCCACGCTCTTCCCTCCTATGCAGCCGCTTCCGATCTCCCTGTAGGCTACGCGGACTACGTCCTCCAGCGTAAAATATTTCACGCAAAGGTCATAGATCCGGGAGCTTTTTCCCACCAGCAGCTCCAAAAGCAGGCGCTTTTTCTCCTCCCTGAGATCTTCGGGACCCTTCCTGGCGTCCGCGCAGCTTTTTACAATCTCCTCCCAGTAATCCCGCTTTGTCTCCCGGTAGGTCAGATTGGAAAACAGCTCCGCAGTCTCGGCTGAAGCCGTGATCGAAACCGCTTCCTGCTCTTTCAGCAGATGCGGAAGAAACATCGTGGGCGAATACCTCTGCCATACCTTCAGCGGATGAACATAATAATTGCCTTCAATATGATAGAGTTCCAGAAGGACCTGTGTCGTCTCCCGGATACGCGCGATCGTATCGTAGGTATGAGCGTCCCGAATCAGAGCAAAATAAGCGATCGTGTTCAGCTCAAAGAGATAGGGGCAGGTGACCTGAAAGAAATTACCGATCATGAGATCCGAATGCCAGGCATCCAAAAGGAAGGTCAGGCTGTCAAAAACATAAAAAGCGTCCGGCCCCGCCTCTGTGATGATCTCCCTGATCTGGGAGGCAAAGGCTTCAAAGCCCTGTCCGGAATCCACCCTGCAGACGCTGATTCCTTCCGTGCCGCGTAAAACCGGGGCATGAGACGCAAACCGAATGTAGATAATCTTTCGGTGATCGCTTTTGGCCTGCGCAATATATGGTTCCGCCATATAGCGATAATCCTCTACGGAATCTACCTGCCACACCACGTTGTCTCCCATGCGAAGCATATCGATCATCTGATCGAAGCCTTTGATCCCCGTACTTGCCCGTTCATGCATCCCATCCAGCCTCCTTCTGATACAATTTTGTGTTTTATTCGGCAGTCAGCGGATCAAAGCGAAACTTCACACTCTTCCAGAAACCACCGCCCTGTGCAGAAAAACGGCTTCAGACGGATAGCCCTCAGGACATCCGCCTAAAACCGCCTCTTTGCGCTGTCTTATCCTGTTTTTACACGCCCTCCCGCAAAAAGGTCTGCCCTTCTGCGGCGCCGCGTCTGACTTACTGAATATCGGTAACCTTGTAGTCCTTATCCTCTACCGCTTTCTTCAGCACGTCGTCGGCCACCTCGGCATTCAGCGTTACAACCGCTGTACCCTTCTCATGGCTTACCAGAGCCTCGTCTACCTGGGGAAGCTCCTCCAGAGCCTTCTTTACGGCTGCCTCGCAGTGTCCGCACATCATACCTTTAATTTTAATCGTTTTTTCCATGATTGTCTCCTCCTTTTTTACATTTTGTTTGATTTTTTTATCTTTACTCGCGTCATGCACCTTAAACCAGTTAAGACGCAGGGCGTTTGTGACTACGCAGAAGCTGGAAAGGCTCATTGCCGCCGCACCAAACATGGGGTTAAGCTGCCAGCCGAAAATCGGTATCCAGACGCCTGCCGCCAGCGGAATGCCGATGACATTATAGAAGAAGGCCCAGAACAGATTTTCATGAATATTCCGAAGGGTAGCGCGGCTCAGGCGGATAGCCGCCGGCACATCGCTCAAACGGCTTTTCATCAGTACCACGTCCGCCGCGTCGATGGCAATGTCGGTTCCCGCTCCGATAGCGATTCCCATATCCGCCCTTGTGAGGGCCGGAGCGTCGTTGATGCCGTCGCCCACCATGGCTACCTTGCCCTTTTTCTTCAGGGCGCGTATCACGCTTTCCTTGCCTTCCGGCAGCACGCCTGCGATCACCTCGTCCACGCCTGCCTGTTTTCCAATGGCTCGTGCGGTTCTCTCATTGTCTCCGGTCAGCATAACCACATGAATTCCCATATTCTGAAGCTCGCGGACTGCCTGGGGACTGTCCTCCTTGATGACGTCCGCTACGGCGATAATGCCGAGAAGCTTTCCATCTTTCGCGAAGAACAGGGGCGTCTTCCCCTCCTCAGCCAGGTCTTCCGCCTGACGCCGCACAGCGTCGGATACCTCCGCAGTCTGGCTGATGTATTTCAGATTGCCTCCGGTAAGGCGGCTGCCTGAAAGCTGGCCTGTCAGTCCCCCGCCCGGCACAGCCTGGAAATCAGAAACCTCCAAATCCGCCCTTACCTGACGGGCGCTGCCTGTCTCCAGAATCGCTCCCGCCAGCGGATGTTCGCTCTTTTTCTCTAACGCATAGGCAAGTGTCAGAAGTTCTTCCTCCGTACTGCCTTCCACGGGAAGAATATCGGTCGTCTTAGGCTCGCCGCTGGTAATGGTTCCCGTCTTATCCAGGGCAACGATCTGCATTTTTCCGGTCTCCTCCAGGGAAACCGCCGTCTTGAACATGATGCCGTTCTTCGCTCCCATGCCATTTCCTACCATGATCGCCACAGGAGTCGCAAGTCCGAGAGCGCAGGGACAGCTTATCACCAGCACTGAGATCGCCCGCGCCAGCGCAAAGCCTATGGTCTGGCCAGCCAGCAGCCACACGAACAGCGTGACTACCGCAATTCCGATTACCGCAGGAACAAAGACGCCGGATACCCGGTCCGCCACCTTGGCAATCGGAGCCTTGGTGGCCGCCGCGTCGCTGACCATCTGGATAATCTGGGAGAGCGTCGTATCCTCGCCCACCCTGGTGGCTTCACAGCGGATAAAGCCGGAATGATTCAGCGTCGCCGCAGATACGGCGTCTCCAGGTTTCTTATCCACGGGGATGCTCTCCCCGGTCAGCGCCGATTCATTGACCGCGCTGCTTCCTTCAAGAACAATTCCGTCCACGGGTATATTTTCTCCGGGACGCACCACAAAAATGTCTCCCTTTCTGACCTGATCGATGGAGACCTCGACCTCGTTTCCATCCCGGACAATGACAGCCGTCTTGGGCGCCAGCTTCATGAGCCCCTTCAGCGCATCCGTAGTCTTGCCTTTGGAACGGGCCTCCAGCATCTTTCCTACTGTAATCAGCGTCAGAATCATAGCCGCCGACTCAAAGTAAAACTCGTGCATATAGGACATCACGCCCTCCATGTCCCCGTTCATCTGCGCCGCCGTCATGGCAAAGAGCGCGTATGTGCTGTAGACAAAGGACGCCCCGGCTCCCAGAGCCACCAGCGTATCCATGTTCGGGGCTCCGTGAATCAGTCCTTTAAAACCGCTGATAAAAAACTTCTGGTTGATGACCATGACGATGCCCGTCAGCAAAAGCTGGGCGATTCCCACAGCCACATGATTTCCTTCCAAAAATCCGGGCAAAGGCCAGTTCCACATCATATGGCCCATAGACATATACATCAGTGGTATCAGAAAGCAGAGAGATGCAATCAGTCTTCTGCGGATCTTCGGCGTCTCCGTATCCTTCAGAAAGTCATCCTCCGCTCCGGCAGAGGCTGCCGCCGCGCCGCTTCCGCTGCTTTTGGCCGCTCCTTTCACAGAAGCTCCGTAGCCCGCCGCCTCCACGGCAGCGATCACCGCCGCCTCATCCGCCGTACCTTCGACGCCCATAGAGTTCGTCAAAAGGCTCACGGAGCAGGAGGTGACGCCAGGCACTTTGGAAACGGCCTTTTCTACTCTCGCGCTGCAGGCCGCGCAGCTCATACCGGTTACATTGTATTGTTCCATAATCTCTCCTCCTCACACCCTGTCTCTAGCGCATCAGTTTTTGCAGCACCGCCACCAGCTCATCTATCGTCTCATCCTTGCCTTCCCGGATGTCGTCCGCCACACAGGTTCGTATGTGATTCGCAAGGAGAACCTTGTTGAAGCTGTTCAGCGCGGCATTGACCGCCGACACCTGAATCAATATATCCGTACAATAGCAGTCGCTCTCCACCATTTTCCGAATCCCTCTCACCTGGCCTTCGATCCGGCTCAGACGATTCAGCAAATCTTTATATTCTTTTTCCGTGCGATCCTTTGTCTTGTGAGAGCAGCAGCACTCTTTCTGTTCTTCCATACCTGCACCTCGTTTCTAAGCATACTACCCAAGTTGATACGGGTATTGAGCTTTGCTGCAAAATTCATAAAGCCTACACCAGCGTACCCTTTCTCTGTCTTCTGTTCTTTCACTTCTAGCTTTCTCCTGATGTGGCTTCATTATATACCCCTATGGGGTATTTTGCAAGAGGAAATTTTCTCAAAAAGATAAATTTTTCACTGAAAAAAGGAATTACGCAAAATCCTCCGCAGGACACCTCTGTTTTTGTTAGAATCCAACCCGGACCGCCCTTGACGGATTCTGAAAATTTCCGTATTCTTAGGAGAGTAAAGCGAGGTGTGGACATGAATTTATTTGACATTCTGGGACCGGTCATGGTCGGACCTTCCAGCTCACATACAGCGGGGGCTGTGCGAATCGGTCTGATTACGCGGAGACTCCTGGGCAGCGAGCCGAAAAAGGCTGACATTGCACTGGCGGGTTCGTTTGCCGCCACCGGGCGGGGACACGGTACAGACCGGGCTCTCGCAGCCGGACTTCTGGGTATGCAGCCCGATGATATTCGGATTCCCGACAGCCTTCATCTGGCGCAGGAACGCGGTATGGAGGTTCATTTTCGGGAAATCCAGCTAAAAGACGCCCATCCAAATACGGCTCTGCTTCATGTGACGGCGCCGGACGGACGGGAACTGGAGCTTCAGGCATCCTCTCTGGGCGGAGGACGTATCATGGTAAACAGGCTGGACGGAATCGATGTAAATTTCTCCGGAGAAAGCCATACGTTGATTGTCCACAATCTGGATCAGCCGGGCCATGTGGCGGAGGTTACTTCCATGCTCTCCCACAAATCCGTAAATATCGCCACAATGCAGCTCTACCGGGACAAGCGCGGAGGCTATGCCGTAATGGTCCTGGAAACCGATCAGCCAATCCCGGAGGAATCTGTATCCTGGCTTTCCCATCTGGAAGGCGTAATCAAAGTAACATATCTCAACAAGGAGGACTGATATGGCTTTTACATCGATGGAAGAATGGCTGAAATGCTGCGGAGAAAAGAATCTCTCCATGGCCGAAGCCGTGATCCTGGAAGATATGAACGACAGGGGCGTGACACGGGAGGAAACCTGTTCCCAGATGATGAACCTCTGGAACGCCATGCGTTCCTCCGAACAGGATTATGACCGTACCTTACGTTCTCACAGCGGCCTGGCCGGAGGCGCGGCCGGTCAAATGGAGGATTATCTGAAGGAAGGAAATACGCTCTGCGGAGATACCATGGGAAGCGTAATCATGAGAGCCCTGCGCCTTGGCGAATCCAACGCCTGCATGAAACGAATTGTAGCGGCGCCCACGGCCGGCGCCTGCGGCGTTCTTCCTGCGGTCCTGGTCACGGAGGCTGAAAAGGAAAGCTTTTCCGACGCCAAAATGACAGAAGCCTTATTTGTCGCGGCTGGCATCGGCCAGGTGATTGCCGCAAGAGCCAGCATCGCAGGCGCCACAGGCGGCTGCCAGGCCGAGATCGGCTCCGCCTCGTCCATGGCCGCCGGCGCGCTGGTATGTCTGAAAAACGGTTCCCCGGAACAGGCTGCCAATGCCGCCGCTATCGCCATGAAGAATCTGCTGGGCCTCGTCTGCGATCCTGTGGCCGGTCTGGTAGAAGTTCCCTGTATCAAGCGCAACGTCATCGGAGCCGTCAATGCCATGGCCGCGGCTGATATGGCGCTGGCCGGAATCACCAGCGCAGTCCCTGCCGATCAGGTCTTTGACGCCATGAAGGAAGTCGGCGAGAAGATGAACGCCTCCCTGCGCGAGACTGCAGAGGGCGGACTGGCTGCCACCAAAGCCGGCCGCGCAGTCAGTGAACGGCTGCGGGATAACGGCTGAAAGATAACCGGAAGTTAGTCAGCCAAAAGGGACCTTCGCATGTGCGAAGATCCCTTTATCACGATTTTTTCTGAGTTCTAAATTTTATTTTTTTTATTTATTTATTTAAATCCGCGCATTCTGCTTTGAACCCTGAACAATGCCGTTACCTCTGCAGCCGGCTCGGCTCAGGCTGCCTCGCGGCACACAGAAGGTTCTGCTTAGAGCTGCTTCATTCCTGACCTGACTCGGTTCGCAGATTCCTGTTGCGCAAGACCCAAGCGTCAGTGCTGCTTACAAAGGGCTGCACATTGTCCATAAAGTCCGAGGCAGAATATCACCCCTGCTGTAGCGGATTGCAGGTACAGGGCGCCGCTAATTCCCCGGCTGCGCGGAAATCTTATGACAACTGGATAAGTCCTTTTGGGGGACTGTCTCCGATAGTATACCCTTAATCCGGCTGTTTGTCAACGTCTTTCCTGATCTTGGATGAAGTAAACGAATTGTCAGTTGACATGAAAAAGATTGTTCCCAAAGTGAAATGGTTCCAGACTCATTTTCTCAATCATACAACTGAGAGTTCGTTTTTTCAAGTTTATATATTTCCTATCTGCTCCCT